>CAJXLK010000003.1 GCA_913055635.1 uncultured Bacteroidota bacterium | reverse complement strand
GTTATTGATCCGCAGGCTTTCAATGCGAAGTTGCTGGAGCACCACACCAAGTTGATGATCGACAGCGTCCGGGAGGCGCATAATTTGGAAAGGCTATATAACGACAGCATCCTGTACCGGGCGGCGAAGGATCATGCCCTCTACCTCAGGGGCAGATCAAAGATTGGGCATGTGCAGGATGTTGACCGCAAGGCCACCCCGGACCTGCGGATCAAGTATTATGGCGGCAGATACCCGGGTACGGGCGAGAATGTGGCACGGATTTACATCCACCGCAAGACCCGCCTGGCATCGGGCAGGACGGGGCGGATCCGCACATACCGGGAGGCTGCCCGGCAGCTGGCCGAGGGATGGGTCAACAGCCCGCCCCACTACCAGAACATCATCACCGAAGGCTACCGCATCACAGGGATGGCAGTTAGCTACAACCGCAAAAATGATGCGGTCAATGCCGTGCAGACCTTCGGGATGGTGCGTAATGGCTATATCCCCGACAAAACCAGCCGGAAATATTTTCCCTATCAAAAGCCGCACCGGGACAATATCGACCGGGACGGATCGGAATCAGCCAACACAAGCCACACGAATAACATCGGGGGCCGTTCGGGCAGGGAAAGCACCCGGGGCGATGTGTCCGAAATCCGCCTGAATAGCTCCAACAACTTTTTCGACCGGCTGAAAAAAAACATCCGCCTGCGCCGCCATATTATGCGCAACGGGGGGCAGGTGACCGATCCCCACTATTATTACCCCCACAAAAGGCATGACTTCGCCATCACCTACGAACCCGACTGTGAAGCCTGCCAGGAATACCAGCGGCTTACACCCGCTGGCAACCAGGAATTGCGACACAACCGGGATTCAGCCTATATGCTCTGGGGTGGATACCACCGGGCCGAGCGGATTTTTGACGAGCGCCGCGACGGACTGGTCCTCGAAATCGTACCTTTCTCCTACTACCGCTGCGACACCTGTCTCTATGAAGCCCTGCCCAGGCGCAGCAACGGCGGATGCGCCTTCAACGGAAAAATACGCAAACCCCGCTACCGCCGCAACATGTTCAATACCCTCTTCTTCAAAAAAGACGACCATGGCCGTCCCCCGGATGAATTTTTCCCCTACCTGGGCAGCCTGGACGAATTCAAAGACCAGCTCTATGAAATCAATGTACTGGCCCTGCAGGACAACAAAATATGCCGGGTGCACCGTTTCTTCCATGTCAATGGCAGACTCTGGCATTACCGCGAGAGCATCGATCCCCTCCCCCTGCACTTTAACTGGGATTCCCTCCAGTACATCCCCAACCTCACACCCCATTACCAGCGAGAAAGGGTCTATTTCGAGCCCAATGAAACACACATCCCCCGCGACAGCCTCCAATCGCTCTACCGCATACAAAACGATTCAACCCTGAAGGTGGACCTGGTCCGCATAGATGCCTACGCCAGCATCGAAGGCCACGAAACCAACAACAAGGAATTGTTCCGCCAGCGGGCCGATAACGTGGTGCAGCTGCTGGGACTCAATAACCAGGACTCGATCCGGATCAAAAGGCACCAGTCGGAAAACTGGAAAAAGCTCTCCAGGCAACTCGATAAAAACCATTTCTCCTTCCTCAAAGGGCTGGACGAAAAACGCATCCGCAGGTTCGTAAACCAACCGGCCAACAAAGCAGCAATGGAGAGGCTGCTGGACGCCCAGCGTTTTGTCCGGGTCATCATGCGCTACTTCACCCGGATAACCCCCGATAACATCCACCAACTGGCCATCGGCGAATACACCGAAGTGTACCGCACACTGAAAACCCAATATCAGCGGCCCCGCCAAAACCTCCATCCCAAGCTGATGGACCGCCTTACCCAAATATACAAATGGCTGCTGCAGGAACACCGCAACGGTAAGGTGGAGTTTGCAAAAATTGCCACCCTGCCGGTCGTGCTGAGCCACAAAGCCGTAAAACACAAAGACCGGAATGACCCACTGGACCACCTCAAAAAATTCAAATACCGCTTCCAGCTGCAGTTTGGCTCCGACACCATGAGCCAACCCGAAAGGGTTAAACGACTGAAATACCTCACCGGCCTGGACAATACCCACCCCAACGTTAAATTTAACTACCAAACCTACCAGATCAACCAAATCAACACCCTGGCTTCGGTCTTCTACGACCAAAAAGACCTGAGGAAACTGCAGCACTTCATCTCCTACATCAAAGGCAAAGTGCCGCCTAAAGATTACCGGAGCATGAAACTGTATTACCATTTTGCCCGGGCCAACAAAGCCTACCGCAAAAATCCCTATACAACAACTGCCAAACGTTCCCTACGCTATATCTTCAACCATTATCCCGTTAAAAACCTCTCGCGCCGCGACAGAATCAAGTTTGCCCGCTATTTTGTCAGCTTCCGCAAATGGGAGTATGCCCTGAAGGTCCTGGAGCCCTTAACCAAAGAGCCGCTCTATGAACCCCGGGCTTACAGACTATGGCTGATCATTCGTTATGGCAATTACAATAAAAATGCAGATTTTGATTATTACCGGGAGATCATCCGGGCCCGCAAAAAGCTATCGGATCAGCAATGGTGCAGGCTGTTCACCGGGAATGAACGGGTGAACTTCCAGATCCTTGATTATCAACCCCTCCGGATGCTCTACTGCAAAACCTGTGGTTCAGGTAAAAAATAATGGAACAAACGGCTATGAGACCTCGCTTATGAACTCAAGCGAGCCTGTGGTTCAGGTAAAAAATAACGGAACAAACAGCCCAACCAAAACCCAATGTGCGCCTGGCCCGGTTCCTTAAATCCGCAGAAAAGAAAGAAAATAAAACAGTATAAAAGAAAATGAGGCGGGAAGACCTGAAGAGGGGGGCAGGCCTGAATCGGCCTGCCCCTTTTTTGGGAAGCGATCAGCGACCAATCTGCACTTCTCTGTTGATCACCCGATCGGCAGTATGTACTTTCAAAAAATAGACGCCCGGGGCCAACCCGCTTACATCAAGTCGGGTAAGGGAAGCATCGGCCTGAACATCTTTCAGCATGCGCCCGCGGATATCGATCAGCTGGATTCGTTGGATCGGCTGGTCCGACTCGACGTTAAATTGATCGGAGGCGGGTACCGGATAAATCGAGAGCTGAACATTGGAGGTTCCGGCAATGCCCGTGGCGGTTTTTTCCAGGGTAAAATGGGCCGTAATATCCTGATCGACCACCTGAAGGGTGCCTGATACCCCGGCGTACTCATCGACGGCAATGGCAAAATCGTACTGACCCGGTGCAATGTCTTCAAAGACATACTCGCCTGCCGGCTTGGTTTGTCCGGCAAAAGTAACCACGGCACTGGTTATCTGTTCACCCTGTTGATTGTCCACATCGAAGGTAACGCGGTAGGTTTTAAGGGCAAAATGGGCGGTCAGGGTATCGTCCTCTGCCGGCATGGTATAGGTGAAGAGGGAATCGGTATGCACCTGGTTGCCATCAGGGCCGGTCCAGTTAACGAATTCGTACCCGGTTGCCGGTGTGGCTGTCAGGGTCACCTGGCGGTTTTCCACATATTCGCCTGCACCGGCAACATTACCGCCTTCCTGCGGATTGGCTTTAACAACAAGCATACTGGTATCAGGTTCCTCGGTAAAATGGGCCACGAGGGTATCTGCTTCAGCAGGCATTTGATAAACGAAGCCTTTGTTGGTTTCTACCTCTGCCCCCTGCTTATGCGTCCATTTAACAAAGTCATATCCGGGGGCAGGAATGGCAGAGACCGAGATGGGTTCATTGGTCTTATAAACGCCTGATCCGTATATTTCGCCACCGGCGGAGGGTGTTGCCTCAAGGGCAAGGGGATTTTTACCGGGGTCCATTTCAAAGTGGGCCACCAGGGTGGTATCTTCAGCGGGCATGGCGTAAACCATAGCCGTATCGGTGCTGATCTGGTTGCCAGCCCCGTCGGTCCATTCAACGAAATGGTATCCCTTGGCGGGAAGGGCAACCACCTTAACTTGTTCGCCCGCGGTGAGCTTACCGCTGCCCATAGCAGTACCACCTTGAGCTGGTCCGGCCTCCAGGTTCAGCTGGTAAAGGGCAGCATCCGCAGCAGCAAAACAGGCTTTCAGCGAATCATCTTCAGTTCCCATTTCATGACTATACTGTGTCTGATTGCTTATGATCATGCTATCGCGGCGCCAGTTCTGGAACACGTATCCCTGGTCGGCCGTAGCCTGAAGCATCACCTGCCCGTTATCGGCAATCAACAGGGGCGGATTGTAGGCTTCCCCGTCTGCCTGCACACTGCCGCCGGCTTCCACGGTAATATCCAGCAAACTGTGGTAGGGGATGGTCCACAGGAACTGGTCGTCATTGGCGGGCACATTGAAAACCTGGGCCAGCGCGGTTTTATGGTTGTCATCTAAGGGGCGGCTCAAATCCTGCTGCAGCCTGCGGATATCCAGTACCCGATGGCCTTCTCCCCAAAGCTCCATCCGGCGGTGCATCAATATCTCATCCAGAAGGGCGGAGCCGGTTTGGCTCGACTGGGTATACAGGGGATCGCGCTGGCTGATCAGCTCGTAGAGCACTTGCTGGGCTGAACCGTCATCCCCGGCATGAGCCAGGGCCTCTGCCCAGATCAAATACATCTCAGACAGGCGCATGTACAAATAGTCACCCGCAAAAGACCCACTGTTCGGTGTGAGAAACTTCATCTGGCAGTAATCCGGCTGATATCTACTTCCCTGACCGGGAGCAATGAAAAGGTCTTTTCGCACATCACTGGCAGGAAAGGAATTATAAAGCTCCTGGGTGATGAGCTTTTGGAGGCCCAGGTAGGCATAACTCATAAACCGGGCATCCATATGGCTGTAAAAAGAGGCATAAGCAGTATTGTCTTCCGAACCGATGTCGGAGCCCCACATCCATTCACTGGCCTGCACCGAATTAAAGGCACTTGCAGTATACTGCGAGGGGCTATAAAGCTCTTTGCCTTGGGCCTCGCTGATGGTTACGGCCTGCTCGGCATGGGTTATAGCCAGCTGCCAGTCTTCGGCCGCCAGGGCAACCCTTGCCCGCAACCCATGGGCTACGGCCGCATCGATACGGGACGGGTCCGACTGTTCGCCATGACCCTCCAACAGGGCAATGGCCTGGTCCAAATCGTTGGCCAGATGGGTGTATACATCCTCTACGGTACCCCTTTTCATTATGTCGGACGTTCCTTTGCGGTTATCCGGAAGATTCAAACCATCCCGGCTCGACTGGAGCAGGCCCCGGACTTTCCTGGGCTCAGCTGCACAAGCATCTCCTTCTTTTAATTCTCGATTGTAAAGTGTTTCCGGGAAGCTTCCTTTCGTTTCATTGGTGAGATAAGGTATACCCGGTGCGCCAGGATCATGCGCATAGGCATGCGAAAAGACCTGCACCAGGTGGAAATGGGTGAAGGCACGAATGGCAAGGGCCTGCCCCCGAATTTTCTCCTTGGCCTCCGCATCACCTGCCACCTGACCTATATCGGCAAGCAGCCGGTTGGCCCGTTTAATCCTCTTATAATAACGATCCCAGATCGAAGCTTTCCACTGGCTGTCATCGAGCTTGTGCTCGTTATAACCATAGTGAGGGGTAAACCATCCGTATCCCTGAGTAGCGATGGCCATATCCTCGCCCATCAAATCATTGGTCAAATCGAAAGCCTTGATGCCAAAATCGTCATGCCCGCCTCTCTCATAAGCATACATCTTGTCGTAGATCTGCTTTTGAAGGAACGAAAGGGCCTGATCAGCGGTGGAAAAGGAGGTGCTGAAGGCCACCGAAGGGCTGTAAGCCTTACCATTTTCACTCACTGCATAGGCGCGTACATGAAACTCCTGGTTGGGCAAAAGATCACTCAGCTCAATAGTGAAAGCTTCGCTGGCTTGACCGGCACTGATTGTCTTTGTCTTGCCCTGCCATCTGTATTCAATGCCTTTATCCAGTATCTCATATCCATGATTTTTGACCGACTCAACCTCCACAGCTGCTGTGGTCTTGGTAATATTGTCAACAACTGGCCCGGAAACTTCCGGGCGTTTTTTCACCGGCCGGGTCTGCATGACCGCTGAATAAGAGGAGTAAGCAACTCCCGCCTCATTAACGGCATAAGCCCTGACATAATAATAGGTGTTGGGGTCAAGGTCTTCGATTTGCGCCCTTATTTGGCTGTCGTAGCCGACTTCTGCAACATGATCCTTCAGGGTAGGGGCATCCGTTTTGCTCCATACAAATCCGCAGGAGGAAACGCTGCTTCCGCCTTCATCCAAAATACTGGCCGCAACGCTCAGGCCGGTTTTACTTTTCTCTTCCTGCATCACATCACCAACTTGAGGAACATCGCCCGGGGATGTTTGGAAGGAAACCTCCTGGCCATAGCTGATGCCACTGGCATTAACCGCATAGGCCCGGGCATAGTAATTGGTATTGGGCCGCAGATCGCTCAGTTCCCCTGTAAAAGAACCTGTTCCTTCACCATCCGATGTAAAGAAAAAATCCATCTGCCTCTCAACAACAGGCTCGGACCTTATCCCATAGACAATGCCCCGGGCCACCACCGTGGCATTATTTGCACCGGTAACCTCGCCGGTTACCTCAGCCGATGTAGGCTGAACATCCGACACACCTCCGGTTTGGATAGTTGGTGGCGACTGGTCCGAATGGTTGCGAATGCACCGGATGCTCCGGCCACCACGAAAACTTGATCTATGATACGTTTTGGCCCGGTTGAAATTATATTCTCTTATCTTATAACGGTGGTCCAATAAGGTTGAAGTCCAGAAGCTAGCGGTTTCACGCAGCCCAGAAAAACCTTCATTCCATGAGCCGGCACCGTGCATAGAGAAACCTTTTTCATCGGTTGCCCCTTTGTTGGGCAGCTCCCAGTAGTCGGTCCCGGTGGCCTTCAGTTGCCCCCCTTCATCGCTGCCATTCCAAACGCCCCAATTGTTGGCCTCTTTCCAGGTCATCCCCAGCTGCATATCCAGCACTTTCCATTGGGCATGGCTCGGAAGCCGCCAGCCGTCAGGACATACCCGCCGCTCCTCTTTAATCACATCAATGGTATAAAGCAATCCGTAATCCGAAGCATAGGCAGGCTCATTATCATAGAAAAGATAATAACCCCGCTCACCCGATGCAATATCAATGCCAGCCCCATTGGCAATGGGATCGCCGTTGCGGTAATGGGTCACCCGCAAATTCTCTCCCATCCATTGCTGTTCGCCTATGGCAACCACCGAATACTTGTTGCCATCGTAGTCTTCAATGCTATCCGCCTTTGCGGATTCAACATCATACCCTTGCCCCTGGACAAAGGATAAGGATGTCAATAAAACAAACAATACAGTAAAAGTCTTTCTCATACAGTAAAATTTAGGTTAGTAGAAAAAACATATAGAGGTTGAAAAAATCAGCATCCGCTTAATGGCACAGGCTGCCTGCTCAGACATTGCCGGCCCTCCTGTTTCAAGATCACGGGGGCGTGGGTGGGCTGTTGAACCGCACAAATTACGAAGCACGACCATTAAAACCTGAATTAACCACAGACCGGCAAAAAAAAGGGGAACCCCAAAAGTTGCCCCCCGCTTCAAAATCGCATGCTACCTCAAAGAAGTATCCTAACAATTCCTTCTATCCCAACCCATTGATGTATCCTAACGCTCCCTTATAAACTACCTCAACGCCTTATTAAACTTCCACAGAATACTAACTGTCAGCTTTTTTACATCTCTTACAGTAAAATTACTGAAAAAAATTGTAGAAAAAAGGCACGCAGGAAGAATTTTTTTGGAAGGGTGAACATTTTACATAAACCGGACCTCTCAGAAGACGAAACGCTTCATTTATTAAATAAACAATTCGTATCAGGCGCGAGAACTATTGAAAGGTCACTTCCATTAGGCATTGGATGTTATAAAAGGTGAAATCTCCCTTCAAACGCGGCCTTTTATCGAGAAGATTATAAGACAAAAAAGTCTTTTTTTATCTGTAAGGTTTTGCCCTTGCCCGACTACATGATAACAAACCCTGTTCAAGAGACCCCGCTAAGCGGGGTCAAACTGCCAAAAGACCCCGCTAAGCGGGGTCAAACCGGGGTCAAACTGCCAAGAGACCCCGCTAAGCGGGGTCAAACCGGGGTCAAACCGGGGTCAAACCGTGGGGGTCAAACCGTGAAGACTAACCCCGCTTACTAACCCCGAGCGGGGTTCAACTGTTGAACCATCACCCTACCCTCTGTTGACTTGCTTAAAATTACAATTGCTATCTGCCGCTGCAATCAGGATGAGCCCCAGATATAAAGCTTTTTTTGTTTTGAAAAATTCTCCCAATACCAAACCCTTTCCTTTATAGGATCAAACAATACAGTCCCCATACAAACGTTCACTGATTGCAATAAGATAAAAATAAATGATTATATTTGAGACACATACATATCATAGCTGTTTGCCTCAAACAGTAACATTTTGATATTCAAGTTAAATTAAAAATTAAATCAAGATGAAGACAAGGAATACAATCATCATCCTTTTAGCTCTGATAATGGGGTTTTCAACAGGATGCAATAAAGAGGAGTTGGAAAATCTCCGTCAGCAGAACCAGCAGCTCACCGAACAGATCGAAAAGAAGGATTCCACCATCAAGGCGCTTAATCAGCTAAACAGTCAGATTGAACAGCGTCTGCAAGAGATCGTTCAACGAAAGGGTGAGGTGGATTCGGCTGCCCTGGCCAAGCTTCCCCGGGATCAAATCAAAAACCGACTTATGAAAATCAAGGAAATGGTCAGGGTCAATGAAAAGAAAGCTTCTGATCTGCGAGGGGACTTGCGTAGTGCAAGGGTCCAGGCCGTTGAATACAAAAAGCAGGCCAGTAAGCTGAAAGAAAAAATTGATCACCATGAAGATTCGATCCAGGCCATCCACCAAGACCTGAAGGCCAAGGTCAACCAGGTAAAGAAAATGGCCAGCCAGATGGAAAAGCGGGATTCGACGATTTCAAGGCTAAAGAGAGAAAACCAGGATTATCTCGAATCGCTGCGCAAAAAAGATGAAATCATGAACACGGCCTATATTGCAGTGGGTCCGGAAAAAGAGCTGGAGGAGAACGGAGTGATCATCAAAAAAGGCGGTTTTCTGGGCTTTTTGGGTCAAACCCCTGTATTGAACCCACAGTTCAACCAGGAGGATTTCAAAGAGTTTGACATCCCCAATGACCGAAAGATTAAGATAAACGCCAAAAAGCGGAAGGTTGAGATGGTCACGGCCCAACCCGACAAGGCCTATCAACTGAAGGCCTCAGGAGAGGGACAAACCACACTGACCATCACCGATGAGGAGCAATTCTGGCGGGCCGGAAATTATCTGGTGATCACCTTTTAAAACCAGTGATTGGGTCTTCAATTGCTCCTCGGGTTGATCCGTAATGATAAGATTGAAATGGAACCGCTGCACCCTGCTGAGTGCAGCGGTTTTCTATGGCACCCCGGGAAAGACCTTGAAAGAGGCCTGGCAATTGAACCTCTGTTAATGAGTAGAGGCTGAATCCCGCCTGGAAAAAACATTTAGTATGCATATCCTTCATATTTTTTGGATCTCCTTGTTGAGAAGTTGCCTGCATGGGGGTTTTTAATATTGGGCATTAAAAAGTTAGCGATTCCAATAATATAATCGTACCTTTGTACAGACAGGGATTTGAAAATCCGGGCTTCCTCTGGCTAAACCTTCCATCCTGCTCTTAGTTGATGCGGCTCTGATGATTCAATCCTTCTTATATCGGCTTATCCTTCCGGCCCTTTTCCGGGCCTTCTAATAACCTTATAGTGAGGATACGGGCAGTGGCTGGCGGAAAGGCCGGGATGAGCATTAACCCCAAAACAAAGGAGACAACGCTTATGGGCAGATCACAAGAGACCAACAAAAAAAAGGAAGTCAGAAGCAAAAAGGAAAAGAAGAAGAAAGACAAGGAAAAGCGACGACAAGAGCGAAAAGAAAACAAAAAATCAAACAGCCTCGACGACATGATTGCCTATGTGAACGAGGATGGTTCAATCAGCTCCACGCCTCCTGAAGAGCAAGAAAAAGAAGAGACCAATGCCGAAGACATTGAGGTAAGTGTTCCCAAAGGCAGTTCAGAAGAAGAGTCCAACCGGGTTCACCAGGGAACCGTTACCTTTTACAATGAGTCGAAGGGATTTGGCTTCATTCGGGATGCTGAGAACGGGGAAAGCATTTTTTTCCATGTCAGCGGATTGATGGAGGAGGTCAGTGAAGGCAATGCGGTGCGGTTTGAGATAATCAAAGGCAAAAAGGGACCCAATGCCAACAATGTCAAGGTGGTGCGTTAAGACAGACCCCGCTTAGCGGGGTCAGGGTTAACCCCCTTCTTAAGCCCCCTTTATGTTACCCCGCTTAGCGGGGTTCAAAATGGGGGACCCCGCTAAGCGGGGTCTAAGCTCATTCATACCTGAGGATGTCGGAAGGGTTGACCCGGGCCAGGCGCCAGATTTTGCCGGCCACGGCTACCGCCGCAAGAAAACAGACCAATCCGGCTGAGGCGGCAAACATCCACCACTGCAGGTCAATCCGGTAAGGAAAATGCCCGAGCCAGCCGGAAGAAAAAATGTAGGCCAGGGGCCATCCCAGCAATGCAGCGATCAGAATCCACCGGCCAATGGTTTTTACCACCACCCCCGAGACATCCTTCGAAGCAGCCCCGAATGCCTTACGTATGCCCATCTCCTTGGTGCGCTTATTCAGCATCAGAACAACAAAAGCATACAATCCAATTACCGACAGCAAAATGCCCAGGCCTGCTGCAATAAGGATCAGGGTGCTCAGCCTTTCTTCCTTCCCGTAAAGGCTGGCAAAACGCTGGTCAATGAACTGGTAATGAAACTTACAGTGCGGATCATAGCTTTGAAAAACGCCCTCGATATGCTTCAGCAAGGGCTGATCGAAACCACCGGCTGCCCGCACCGAGATGGCCTGTTTGATGTCGTAATAGTGACTGAGTACCAGGGGCTCAATCTCACGGTGCAGCGAACGAAAATGGTAATCCTTGACCACCCCGATGATCCGGCAGCTCCGCTTCCACAGGATGACCTCCCTGCCCAGGGGATCATCATAGCCCAGTTTACGCGCAGCGGCCTGGTTGATCAATATATCCCCCTTATCATGGGGAGCCGTAAAATCCTGGCCCTTCAACAGCTCAATGCCATAGGTGTTCAAATAACCGGGCTGAACCCGGTTCTCCTTGCACTCGAAAGCCTGTTGCGGGTTTTGTTCAGGCCGCCTCATATTCATCTGGCTCCGGCCGCTGGCCGGTATCGTCATGGAAGCCGTCACCGCACTGATCCGCGGATTGCGAAGCAGTTCGGCCCTGACCGACTCATACTGCTGTTCAATCTTTGAAGTATATCCGTACAAATACACCACATGCTCCCGGTCAAAACCCACATCCTTGTTTTTCATATACTGCACCTGGCTGTAAATGGTAATGATCGATGTGATCAATCCGATCGAAAGGGTGAACTGGAGCACCACCAGAGCGGTCCGCAAATAACGGCCGCGCCCCCCTCCCTGCATGCTTCCCTGGAAAATCCGCACCGGATTAAAAGAAGACACGTATAACGCCGGATACCACGCCGAGGCCATGCCTGCAACCAGGGTAAAAAGCAAAAAAACCAAAACCATCCCCCAGGAGGAAGCATAGGAAAACTCATAATTTACCTGCAATAAACCAAAAAAAGCCGGCAGAAAGGTCTCCACCAGGAGCATGCCAACCATAAAAGCCAACAAACCGATCAGGACAGATTCACCGAGGAACTGGCGGATCAGTTGACTTCGCCTGCTGCCTATGACCTTGCGAATGCCCACTTCGCGCAACCGCCCTTCAGATTGGGCCGTAAAAAGATTTAAAAAGTTGAACACGGCAATCACCAAAATGAATAGGGCCACCACCGAAAAGATAACCATCTGTTGTTGATCCCCCTTGATGGCATAATCCCGGTTCAGCCCCGTACTCATATGAATGGCTTCGAGGGGTTGCAATTCAGCCCGGATGGATATGTCGTAGGGGGCAAGTTTCTCATTGACCCATCCGGCCACAAAACGGGCCACTTTTTTTCGGACCTCCGGCCCCGGATCCTCCCGAAAGCGAAAATAGGTAGGATAATCGATGGCATTGTCTTCGCGGAATGACGAACTTAAAGAATTAAAGGAGATCAGGGCATCGAACTGCAAATGACAATTAGCCGGGATATCCTGCATAATGCCCCGCACCACATAATCTTTACGTCCCATCCGCAACACCTGGTTGATGGCCGGGTCAGAACCAAAAATACGCTTTTTCATGCTGCGCGTCAGCACAACGGTGCCCGGTTTGCCAAGTTCACCAAGGGGGTCGCCTTGCACGATCTCCAGGGAAAAAACATCAAAGAAAGAACTGTCGCTGTAAAGGGTCCGAAAATTACCCGTGTTGATGTCGTCACGATATACCGGCAGGGTATTGTAGGCGTAAAACTTCGTGGCAGCCACTATTTCGGGGATGCTACCCCGGGTCTCAGCAGCTATATCCTCAAAAGTATAGGGCGAACGGGTTCCATCGCGCTCATGAATACTCACCACCCGGGTGATCTTCTGCGAATCCCTCAGAAAACGATCAAAACTGTATTCATGCTCAAGAAACAGGGCAATGATGAACACCGCTGCCAAACCAACCGCCAGCCCCAATATGATAATCAAAGCATGGGTTTTATTTCGCATGAGGCTCCGGTAGGCTGATTTAAAATAATTGCGTAACATAAGACTTGTTTTTCTCAAACCCTTGCAAGTCCTGTACCATACAAGACAAATCACTGGCTTATAGCGGATTAAACAAATCCCCAATCCTTGTTTGTCCTTTCAGCTGTTCGGTTTTGAGGCAGTTAGGTGTTCGTTTATGTAGCAATTTACAGAAAAAATATGTATTTTTAATCAAATCAATAAGAGGCTAATGAGCGAAAAAGGGGGACAAATTGTGGTGATCGACGATGATGAAGAGGTACTGCTTTCAGCCGAGATGCTTCTGGAGGAACATTTTGGGAAGGTTCACACAATGACTCATCCGCAGGGGCTGAAGGAGCTGATTCAGCGGGAAGATCCGGATGTTATCCTGTTGGACATGAACTTCAGCCGGGGGAAGAATACGGGGGAAGAAGGCCTGGAATGGATGGAATACATCGGGCAATGGAGGCCTTACATCAGTGTGGTGCCGATCACAGCATACGGGGATACGGAACTGGTGGTTCAAACCATGAAGAAAGGGGCATTTGATTTTGTGGTCAAACCCTGGAAAAATGCCAAACTCCTGGCCACGGCCTTATCGGCAAGGCGTTACAGTGAATCGCTCAGGCAAAACGAAAAGCTTGAGTCGACCCGACGAACCCTGCAAGCAGAGACCAACGGGGCATTCGACGATTTCATCGGTTCTTCTCCGGCCATAGGGCATTTAAAAGAGATGGCGGCCAAAGTAGCTCCCACAGAGGCCAACATACTGATACGCGGCGAAAACGGAACGGGCAAAGAGCTGCTCGCCCGCCACATTCACCAGCTTTCGCACCGTCGGGGCCAGGTATTTCTGCCGGTAGACCTGGGGGCCATTAGCGAAAGTCTATTTGAGAGTGAGTTGTTTGGCCACGTCAAGGGGGCTTTTACAGATGCCAAAACTGACAAGGCGGGGCGGTTTGAGCTGGCCTCCGGGGGCACGGTCTTTCTCGATGAAATTGGCAACCTGCCCGACCCGTTGCAGGCCAAGCTGCTAACGGTGCTTCAAAACCGGCAGATCAGCCGGGTGGGCTCGGCCCGGATGCTCCCGGTTGATTTTCGCCTGATCGCTGCCACCAACAGCCCCATTGATCAGATGATCAGTACGGGAGCCTTCCGCCTGGACCTGTACTACCGGGTCAACACCTTTGAGATCCGCGTGCCTCCATTGCGCGAACGCAAAGCAGACATCCCCGAAATGGCTGGCTATTTCCTGGATAAACTGGGGAAAAAATACGGAAAACCGGGCATAAAACTTACCCAACGCGCCAGGGGGGAATTGATGAAACATTCCTGGCCGGGCAACATCCGGGAGTTGAAAAATGTCCTGGAGCGGGCTGTTATACTCAGCGACAAACCCCAGCTTGATCCCTCACTCCTCTCACGGGCTCCAAAGGCTTTGAAAGAAGAGGACGACCTGAATCTTGAAAAAAATGAGCGAAAGTTGATCCTTCAGGCACTGGATCGAACCCGGGGCAACATAAGCCGGGCAGCCCGGGAGTTGGGCATCAATCGAAACGCCCTGTACAGAAGACTCAAAAAACATGGTTTACAATAAATTCACACTGGGGGTCATCATCCGGGTTTTGTTGATTTTTGCCGCCCTTCTGCTGATCAATCTACTATGGGCCCCACAGCAACGCCTGTTTACATTGCTTATCCTTGGCATAGTTGTGGCAGGGCAGATCAGTGAGTTGACCCGGTTTGTAAACCGGACCAACCGCCAATTAATCCATTTTGTAGAGGCCATTGAGAATCAAAACACCACCAGCCGGAATGTTTCACTCGAAAAAAATTCGTTTGGGCAGCTCAGCCAGACGTACAACCGGATACTGGAAACGATCCAGCAAGCGCATCTGGAGCGTGAAAGCCAATACCAGTTACTGGAGACTGTGGTTCACCAGGCCCAGGTCGGCATCCTGCTTGAAAATCAGCAGGGCCGCTTGTCCATCTTAAATCCGGCAGCTCGGGAGATTCTTCATTTGCCCGCCGAGACTGCTTCCACAGATATCCTCCGCCGTTATGCACCAACTTTCCATCAAAACATATTCAAGGTGGAAGGAAACAAAGAAACGGTCTTCAGCCTGACCCATGAAAACGGCCTTCAAAGCCACATCTCGGCGATTCGCCACAGCCTGCGATTAATGAATCAGTCGTTTGTCCTGGTCACCTTCCAGGACATCGGCCGGGAAATGGAGCAAAAAGAGGCTGAGGCCTGGCATAAACTGATCCGTACGCTAAGCCATGAGATCATGAATTCGGTAACCCCTATCAGCTCACTTACCGAGACCGGGCTGCATCTTTTGGGGGGCGATAACCAGCCAGTGGATCAAGAGCGTGCCGACAAGCTAAAACGGGCATTAAGGGCTATTGAAAGGCGAAGTTCGGGCTTATATGATTTTGTCAATGATGTAAGGCAGCTGATTCGCATCCCGGAAGCCAAAATGACACCTATACCGGTACAATCGCTGCTTCAGGGGGTAATGGATCTGATGGGAAGCAAACTGGATGAAGCAGGCATCCGTTCATCCCTGCAGGTAAACCCGTCCGGCATGGTCCTGGAGGCAGACCACCAACAGGTGGAACAGGTAATCATCAACCTGATCACCAATGCCATGGAAGCATTTAGCGATTTTAATCCCCCCCAACAAGCTTTTTCTCCACGGCTTACCATTCGCGCTTACCGCGAAAACAGCCACCTGCGGATTGATATCGCTGACAATGGCAAGGGTTTGGAGCCAAATGACCTGGAAAAGGTCTTCATCCCCTTTTATTCCACCAAAAAAAGTGGCTCCGGCATTGGTCTCAGCCTATGCCGCCAGATCATGCACCAACACGACGGCCAGGTTACGGTACATTCCGAACCAAATAAAGGCTCGGTTTTTTCGCTCTGGTTTGCTGAAAAAAACCCCGCTTAGCGGGGTAGAAAATCCACACCCTCATCATAGGGTTGAGGAGGAAAAGACTGAAAAAGCCTCTATTGGCGCTCAATAAATCCGAACCATAAGCGGATACTAAATAGAAGCATTAAATTTTTAAAGGTGAGATATATCACCGGGCCGACAATCCTGCTAATGATAAGGATTAGCTCCGGTTTTTAATTTCTAACAACCCAACCCCTCAGAAGATAACCTTCGGCAAAAGCAACCCCAAATAATTATTTATGAACAATATAGATACAATAAAAATTAAAATCGACCCCAATTTCAGACAAACACCTACAAAAGCAAGACCACCACATGAATTCAACCCTTTACGGGCATTCCAAAGACCAATTATAAATAACACACTGGTTAACTGACCCTTAAAGAAGGCTTGGTCATCTCATAATTTTTATAGTTTTGCCACCCACAAATTAAGACAATTTTTTATGGCAAACTCAACGCTCATAGAAACAGGAAACTCCACGCAGGATTACTACCATTCGATCAACCAGACCTACCGGCAGTTGTTCCGCAAGCTGCTCATGTTGCATTACCCCTTTTTCAGGCAGCATAATGAATCACTGGAAGATCGACAGGTCAATCTGACCCGTCACTGTTTGTCGCATGTGGAGAAGCTGGATAACCAGAATGTTCTGGAAGTGGGCTGTGGAAATGGCACTCAGAGCCTTTACATCTATGAAAACTACAATCCGGCCCAAATGACCGGGGTGGATATCAACTCAAACAACATCGAGCTGGCCCATTCCATCAACGGCTCCCACCACAACCTGGAATTCATGGTGGATGATGCCCAGCAACTGGAAAAAATCGCCGATGATTCAGTGGATGTGTTGTTGTGCATTGAAAGCGCCTTCCACTACCCGGAAAAGCACAAATTCATGCAGGAGATTCATCGGGTACTTAAGCCCAACGGAACTTTTCTGATTGCCGACATCCTTTCCCGTTCCTACCAGCACCGCGGCATCCTCGAGCGCTGGAAGAGAAAGATGAACTTCCACCACTGGACCGAAAGCCACTATATGAAAACCTTCGAGGAAAACAACCTGGTGGTCAACCGAAAGGAAGACATCACCGAGTCGATCAAAAAAGGCTACAAAGGTTTCGGGCATTGGATTTCAAGGAGAAATTTCAGCTCCTGGTTCAACTATCTGAAATTCAAAATTTTTATATTTATGCAGGTGAAGATCAACATCCTGCTGTTGAACAAACGCCGCAAATACTTCATTTTCGTGGGAGAAGCGAAGAAGAAGTAGGGAGTAAAGAAGTAGGGAGTAAAGAAGTAGGGAGTAAGGAGAGAAGAAGTAGGAAGAAGAAGTAGGGAGTAAGGAGAGAAGAAGGGAGTAAGGAGAGGAGAAGTAAGGAGAAAAGAAGTAGGGAGAGAAGAAGGAAGGAGGGAGTAGAAGGAAGGATGGAGAAGGGAGTTGTTTCATTCTGAAACGGGAGTGGAGGAAAGACAGGACAGAAAAAGCCGGTGATCAAGGCACAAGGATCGGGCAAAAAAATCGCTGGCAGCCAAAAATCTGGTGCAGCAGTCAGATAAGATGAGCGTCTTTGGGAATACTTCAGTTGATACGCCAAACCCCAAAAATTCCCCGGGATGCTCAAACATTACATCAAAGCCAGTCTCAGGAACATCAGCCGCCACCGGTTGTTTTCCGTGATTAACCTTTTGGGCCTGACCATTGGCCTGGCCAGTTTTCTGATCATCTTCCTCTATGTACAGGATGAGCTTCGCTACGATGCCTTCCACAAGGATAGTGAACGGGTTTACCGGATCATCAAGGATTATAAAGAAGGCAACGGAGGGGGAGCGAACCTGCCGGGTATTCTGGAGGAGCATCTGCAGGAAAAGGTACCCCAGGTTGAATCTTTGGCTTCTTTTTACCGCGATCGCAATCCGGTGGTTCGCCATGAAAACCAACTGTTTGCCGAACCCTCCATCCATTATACGTCACCTGAAATGTTCCGGATCCTCTCGCTGGAGTTGATCACCGGCAATCCCGGTGAAGCTTTGGCTGGTCCCTATAAAATGGTGATCACCCCCCAAATGGCCAAAAAATATTTTGGTCAGGCCAACCCCATCGGTCAAACCCTCCGGGTGGATCAAAACCAGCAATATGAAATTACCGGCATACTGAAGCCTTTTCCCGAGCAGAGCCATCTTCAGGTCAACTTTCTGGCCTCGCTCTCCAGCATCAAACAACAAAATAAAATGGCCTATACCCATTGGGGATTTCAGGCCAGCTACTTTTACCTCAAGCTCAAAGAAGGGGCCAATCCGCGGGCGGCAGAAAAGATCATCAACCGGCTGTATTTTGATCAAAGGGGTGAAAGATCCGCCGAAGCGTTTAACCTGGACCTGCAGCCGTTGAGCCAAATCTACCTGCATTCATCGGATCTTGAATACGACATGGCCCGCCACAGCAATGCCAGGGTGGTATATGGCTTTTCGGTGCTGGCGGTATTCATCCTGATCATTGGCGGATTCAACTATATGAACCTAAGCACTGCCCGGATGAGCATCCGGGCGAAGGAAACGGGCATGCGAAAGGTAGTTGGGGCGAGCCGGGGCAAAATCCTTTGGCAGTTTCTGGGCGAATCATTTGTTTTCACCGTGATGGCAGCTGCAGGGGCCATCCTGGTGACGCAGCTGGCCCTGCCCTGGTTCAACCAACTGGCCGGGAAAAGCCTGGGAACAGGCATTTGGAAAAACCCGGGTTTCATTGCAGCCATTGCCGGAATCATCCTGCTCATGGGCCTGTTTGCAGGAAGCTACCCCGCCTTGCTGCTCTCCAAAACCCGGCCGCTTTCGGTCATGAAAGGGTCCATGGGCCCATGGACCGGCCCGGGTAAAAAGGGCAAAAACAACGCCCGGGGCACCCTGAAATTCAGACAACTTCTGGTGCTGCTTCAATTCGCCATATCCGTCTTTTTGATCATCGCAGCGATCGTAGTACACCAACAGATCCACTTCATTCAAAATAAAAACCTGGGCGTAAAGCAGGAACAGGTTGCCATCATCAAAAACCCTTACAACAAACAAATGGGCAGCCGCTTTGAAGCGTTCACCAGCCAAATCAATAATTATCCGGAAGTGCGCCGCCTATCCTCCACTTTTAGTGCCCCACCCCACCCAATCAACAATTTTACCCGGCTCAAATCCCTGGGATCCTCCGGCAAAGGAAAGCAACTCGGACTGATCAGCGTCAACTACGGTTATTTCGAAACGGTAGGCGCCACGGTGTTCAAAGGCCACGGATTTACAAAAGACTTTAAAGGGGAAGCCAAACAGGGGGTGGTTCTCAATGAAACGGCAGCCCGGCACCTTGGTCTGGATAATCCGATGGGAAAAACCCTCACCGGTTTTTATCAAAACAAGAAGAAGCAAATCATCGGGATCGTCAAGGACATCCACTTTTTGTCGATGGAGCGCAAAATGCCCCCTCTTGCCTTCATCATGGAACACAACAGCTATCCTTCCTGTTATCCTGAGATTGTGGTCAAACTCCAGAGCAGTGACCTGGAGGCTACGGTGAACAAGCTGCGGGGTGCCTGGCAGCAAGCAGCCCCTGACTGGCCTTTCCGGCTTGCATTTATGGATCAGAAATTTGAAAACCTCTACCGGGGGGAACAGAAGGTCAAGCAAGTGGTAACGCTTTTCACCGTCCTGGCCATATTCCTTTCTCTGCTGGGATTGTTTGGGCTGGCTGCCTTCAGTGTTGACCGAAGGATGCGGGAAATCGGCATCCGCAAAGCCATGGGCGCCAACACCCGCCACATTGCCTCCTTATTGTCCGGCGAATTCAGCCGCTGGATCATCATCTCCAACCTGCTGGCCTGGCCTCTGGCCTATTGGGTGATGAAGAACTGGCTGAACAACTATGTTTACAAAACCCACCTGGCGCTGTGGATCTTCATCGCAGCCGGAATGGCGGCCCTGTTGGTGACCGGAATCATCCTGGCCTACCAGACCCTGCGGGCAGGACGAGCCGACCCGGCCAGCATCCTGAGGGAAGAATAGCCATCAAGCGGCAAAGGAAGGCTAAGGCCCTCTTTAGCTTATGCGAGATGCGCATCTCAACAAAACGGCCAACCAACAGCAGGTAAAGAACCGAAAAACAAAACACCGGCGCATACAAAAATATTCCAAAACCCGAAACAACCTATTAGCGCAAGTGAAGGCAACCACAACAGGGGAACGATTGTTCCAGGGAAAAAGCCCGGAAGGGAAAGCGCTGGAGCGATTTAATCAGATCAAGGTTTGGTGGCAGTGGTGATGGCAGCAACGCCAAAGAAAAGGGGTTGATGGCGGATATCGATGAAGCCTTGCCGCAGAAGTAGGTCGGTGAGCCCTTCGCGGGTATAAAAATGCCGCGCCGAATAGGCCAGATAGTGATAGGCTCCCCTGGCCCCGGATATATAACCTCCCAGGCCGGAAACCACCAGCCTGAAGTACTGGTGAAAAAGATAACGCATAAGCGGTGACCGGGACTGACTGGTCTCAACAATCACAAACCGCCCCCCTGGCTTGAGGGTACGGAGGGTTTCGCTCAGGTAATACCGGGTATGAGGATTCTTAAAGGTAATGTTGCGAAAGGCAAAAGATATACCAACCACATCAAAGCTTGCTTCTTCAAAAGGCATGCGGGCCGCATTGCCTTCGATAAACTGCAGGTTATTCAGTCCATACCGCCTGGCCTTCCGGCGGGCCACTTCCAGCATTGGAGCACTGAAATCATAGCCCACCACCTCCATGCCAGGCCTTTTACGGGCCAACCGAACCGCCATATCTCCCGTGCCCGTGCCCAGATCCATCACCCTGACAGGATCATCCGAGAGAATCCGACCTACCGCCTTGTTGCGCCAATGTTCATCCAGACGGAAAGTCAACAAACGGTTCAAAAAATCATAATGACGGGGAACCCGGCCAAACATCTTCTGTAAAGGCTTTCTCCCGTTTGTAGCATCTTTTGGTCCCGAATTAGAAATCGAATGCATGAATTGCCTGTTATTTAGCGTCAAAGATAATCATTCCCAGCACTTTCCCCAGTAAAAACGAGCCGGAATATAATTTATACCTTCCTTCCTCGGGGAAATACCCCTCAAAAGCCTTCCAAATAACAAATCCAAATATTCGGAGCCTTGAGAAAAATGGGTTCAAGAAGGGGTATACAAAGAAGGCCGAAATAAAGAAGGGCCGAAATACAAAGGGGGGCCGAAATAAAGAGGAGCCAAAATACAAAGGAGGGCCGAAAAAAAGAGGAGCCGAAATATAAAGAAGGGTCAAAATACAAAGGAGGGCCGAAAAAAAGAGGAGCCGAAATATAAAGAAGGGTCAAAATACAAAGGAGGGCAGAAAATAAAACAAAGAAGCCTTTCAATAGGGACAATGCCGCATCAATAAAAAAACATCACCCTCCATCATCATTCCCTCAAAGAGAGAAGCCTGAACTGAGCTCCCCCCTATCAATGCAGGTTAAACGCTAAATGTTGGTTAACCGGTATTGGTGGAATAGGAAGCCGGCTCAGCCACCGTTGAATCGAGGGAAAAATAAAAAATGCTGCCTTCACCCGGTTCTGAATGAACCCACATCTTTCCGCCCATCATCTCCACATAGGCCTTTGAGATACTCAAACCCAGGCCGGCCCCCTCGTCTTCTCGGGTATAATTCATACCCGCCTGCCGAAACTCCTCGAATACCTTATCCTGCATATCCCTGCAAATGCCTACCCCGGTATCGCTTACAAAAAACTGAATGCCCTGGGTGCCTTTTTCGCATCCAAAAACAATTTCACCTTGACGGGTAAACTTAATGGCGTTTTGCAGCAAATTGGCCATGATCTGGTTGAGCTTGGCCGAATCGGCATAAATATAATCGGCCTCAGGAGGCAAATTGTTGTGGTAGTTGAGACGAAGATTCTTTTTCTCGGCTTCTGGTTTGAAAAGCGAATAAAGGTCATCAAGCAGGGCATTAACAGAGGTTTCCTTATAATGCAGGCTGGTTTGGCCGGATTCAATCATAGCAATGTCCAACAGGCTGTTGATGAAATCAAGCATCCGCTGGCCGCTTTGCTGAATGATCTCTGCATACTGGATCCGGGTAGCCCGGTCCAGATCCGGATTCTCCAACAAATGGGCAAAACCCATCACACCGTTCATGGGGGTTCTGATCTCGTGGCTCATATTGGCCAGAAAAGCTGACTTCAGCCGGTCGCTTTCCTCGGCCTTTTCCTTGGCTTTTTTCAGGTTCTGCTCGATGGCCTCTTTCTCACGAATCTCCCGGATCAGTTTTTGATTGGATTGGCGCAGGGCCTGGGCCTGTCTTCGGGTGAGGCGGATGGTATCGAACAGATTCTGTTGTACAAAGCTGTAACTCATCACCACCAGCACCCCCAAAAAGAAAAGGATGGATAGGGCGGTTATCCACGAAACAGGCAATTGGGTAATGGCTTTCAAATCGACCGTTACACTTAATTGCCCGTTCACCATCAAATAAGCGATCACTAAAGCGGGAAGCAAAGTCAACCCAATGGTGAACAGACCGGCCTGAAAACCAAAAAACATGGTTACCAGAATGATGACGGTCAGGAAAAGCGGAATACCGGCCCCGCTGAATCCATAAAGAACCATATTATGTAAGGCCAGCAGATACAAACAGGAGAGGGTCACCCCTGCCTTTATCCGGTAATTGATCCTGTTTCTCAACAAAGCCATCACCAACATCGGGGTAAAAAGGGCGGAATAGACCAGGGCGGCACCGGTCTGACCAAGCCTTAAAGCCTCCACAACGCCAATGGTCACAGCCGGAACCCCAATAACAACCAATATGATCAGTATCCAGCCAATCACCCGGTTTAAAACCGATTCATAATCTTGCAGGGGATCAATTTTGTAAAAAAAGAGCTTCTTAAAGATCGACTTCATAGGTTACCCGAATCATTAAATATTTCAAATCAATACAGAAAACAATAGGTATTTGTGTTTATAGAAGTTCCCCTCAGGATCATCTTGCCTCAACGTATGCCCTGACTCATTAATAATTCCATTTATAAGAGCGGTCTCTATCCTTCCTTTTCATACGGTTATTTTTTTTGTTAATATATTGGCCGTATGGAACCTGCATGAATAATCATGTCCTTGTTGTGTAAGTCCTTGGATGCAGGTTTCATCCGTCTTTTTCTTTCTTAAAAATCTTACAGACAATTACCAGATAAATCTGTGCTATGCATCGGCCCAACCATTGCCCGAAGGATCAGAACAAAACAACGACATAAATCTACAGTCGGTTAATACCTACGCGCATGGTTTCATGAGGTTGCTATATTTTGACGGATCAAACGATTTGTTCGGTTGGCTTTGAAACCCATATATTGCACATAATTTCAGCGAAATAGTAAAATCCGGATCAACCCGGGTGGAAAAGCCAAAAGCAGGGCCTCTTTCATAATACATTAATAATCTGACACATAAACCAAAACGGGTAATTTTACTTTCTGATCAGCTCAGAATACTTAGTTCCGAAGACAATTTACAGGCGGCAGGATCCAAACTCAAGACCGAATAGACGTATACGGGTAACGGAAAAAATGCATAAAACGAGTAATTGTTAACCATTATGAAAAAACATCGATCGATCAGTCAGAAGTTAGGTTTAGTGGTAGGTGTGGGCATTCTGCTCATCGCCGGGATATTGATTGCCTACAGTTCAATGGAGACCCGTCAAAAATCGGTTCAGGATGCGGAGGAGCTGGCGGTAGAATCGGCCAAGGATTATGCAGGAAAGGTAAAGGCAGAACTGGAGCATGCCCTGGATGAATCGAGGGCATTGGCTCAGAGTTTTTCAGCAATTAAGGCAAGGGATTCGCTCCAGTTGTCGCGCCGGCAGGTCAATGGCATGCTGGAGTCGTTCATCAGGAAAAATGAGGATTTTTTGGGGGTTTACACCGGATGGGAGTCCAATGCCTTTGACGGGATGGACCAAAAATACAGGAACACCCGGGGCCATGATGAAACGGGGCGTTTCATTCCTTACTGGGTACGCAACGCCAACGGCCAGATCAGTCTTGAGCCACTGAAGGATTATCAAAAAGCGGGAGCAGGGGCTTATTATCAATTGCCCAAAAAGCGGAGGAATGAAGTGGTACTTGATCCCTTTTATTATGAAGTGGGATCAGAGGAAGTGCTGATGGTTTCGTTGGTGACTCCGATCATGCACAACGGGGTTTTTTATGGCATCACCGGGGTTGACTATGCCGTTGATTTTGTACAGAGTATGGTCAACAAGCATGACCTTTATCAGGGCCAGGCCGGCCTGGCAGTGGTCTCCAACAATGGAAAATATGTGGCCAACTCTAACAACCCGGATCTTCTGGGTAAAAAAATCACCCAGAAATACCAACAGGCGTCCCAGCAGATGCAAGCCCTCCAGGATGGCCGCCAGCAAATGTGGAACCACAACAACAAGTTGAAGGTTTTTGTCCCCATGGAACTGGGCCAGACCAATACCCCCTGGCAGGTCCGGGTAAGCATTCCGCGGGGGCTGATTGTAAAAGATGCCAATCAATTGATGCGCAATGAAATCATCATTGGGCTGATATTAACGGTACTGGGCATTGGGATACTGGTATTCTTCGTTAACCGCATGATCAGCCCGCTGAAGGATCTGAAGGAAATCACCCAAAAAGTGGCCAACGGGGATCTGGAGGTTGAATCGAACATCCGCCGCAATGATGAGATTGGTGAACTGAGTGAAGCGGTTGATCAGATGGTCGATAAGCTCCGGGAGATTGTCGAAAACATCAAAACCGGGGCCCGCAGCATCACCTCGGCCAGTGAACAGGTCAGCTCAAGTTCGCAGCAACTCTCCCAGGGCGCCAGTGAACAGGCCTCCTCGACCGAAGAGGTTTCTTCCTCGATGGAACAGATGGTCTCAAACATTCAACAGAATTCCGACAATGCCAAGGAGACGGAAAAAATCACCAGCAAGGCGAGTGATGGCATCCGCGAGGGGAATGATGCCACCCAGAAATCAGCCAGTTCGATGAAAGAGATTGCCGAGAAGATCTCCATCATCAATGACATTGCCTACCAGACCAACCTGCTGGCTCTGAATGCTGCGGTGGAAGCAGCCCGGGCAGGTGAGCACGGCAAAGGCTTTGCCGTAGTGGCTTCTGAAGTCCGCAAGCTGGCCGAACGCTCGTCCGAGGCGGCTGATGAAATCGATCAGAAATCCAAAGAAGGCGTCCAAATATCCGAAGATGCCGGCAACAAACTGGAGCAGCTGGTTCCTGAAATTGAGAAAACCTCTCAGCTGGTCAAAGAGATCACCAGTGC
Organism: uncultured Bacteroidota bacterium; assembly: GCA_913055635.1. Lineage (GTDB taxonomy): Bacteria > Bacteroidota > Bacteroidia > Bacteroidales > UBA12077 > JAGXLC01. Next base: position 132,368 of record CAJXLK010000003.1, on the reverse strand, counting down.
CAGCAGTGAAATGAGCAGTGGCGCCGATCAGGTGAACAATGCCATTCAACAGCTCAACCAGGTCACCCAGCAAAATGCCGCTTCCTCCGAAGAGCTGGCCACCAGTGCAGAGGAGCTCTCGAGCCAGGCTGAACAGCTGAGCCAAACCGTGGCATTTTTTAAGGTCAACAACCAGGAAAGCTTAAGCGCGGGTTCCACATTTGGAACAGTTGCTAAACAAACAGGTGGACAAAAACAAACCGGCCAGGCTCAACCCGGAACAGCCGACAAACAGCAACCGGCTAATCAACAACATCAAACCGGACAGAAGCCAAATCAAACGGGGCAGAAACAGCCTGCAGCCAACCCATCTGCACATCAGGCATCAACAAACACGCAAAAACAACCATCCCAATACAACCAGGCCCATAACAGCAACACCCACGGCCAGAAGGGTGTAAACCTAAACCTTTCCGGCAACCAGGATCATGAAGATCAAAATTTTGAAAACTTCTGATTATCCAGCAACCTGATCCGCCAACGGAATGACAAAATCCAACTTTCAAACTGCAGGGATAAACTCAGAAACGGTCATTTCGGGCAGGATCAGGTTGCTTTTTCCTCCTCCTTTAAATTTTCTCCCGTTCATCCTGAAAACGGGGTATCCCCAGCCAGCGACACAGCAACGGATTTCAGGTGATGCCCTTCTCTTCAGGATGAATCTTTAATTGGACATTTGAACGGAATGCTGAAAAACCGAATGTTGCAAAAATGGAATGCTGAACCACAAAATGCTGCCTAGCGGCATGGCTTATTCAATCCGCATGCTTTTATGCACTGCTTTGTTGCGCAGGTTCCTGCATCCAGGCTTTCATGGGGTGGGATGAATGACAAATGGTTCGCCCAATAAAAACAAAATCTTGGGCATAATATTCACTCGGCCTCATGATTTGGATGAAAATCTTTATATTTTAGCAAACGATAGCTTTAAGAAAGGGCAGTCTGTTGTCGGTAGCAGGGATTTCCTGTTGCAGAGCCCCCAAAACCCTGAAATAATGGATTCCCCCTCCTATGAACAACTGGTCAGAGAGAACCAGGCTTTAAGAAAGGCCCTGGCGTCTTATCAGGAGCTGTCGGCTTTTGGCATGGCGATGGCCTCTCTGCATCAGCTTGATGAACCGGCATTTGCAGCCGACAAGGACCATCATTTTCTCTATGCCAACCAGGCTTTTTTGGAATTTCATCACACCAGCCATCACCAGCTGGTGGGCACGCCGGTGTCACAGTGGCAGGAGCGGCCTTTTTTCGACCGGGAGATCACCCGGCATATAGAGCAGGCCCTGAGTGGAGAAATGCGCAAGGTAACGGCTTCTTACCAACAGCCCAGTGGCAAAGAGGTGTACCTGGAGCACCTTTACTATCGTTATCTGGATCAAGAGGGGGCGCCTCGGGGGGTAATATGTGTCATCAGCAATGTCAGCGAACTGCGGGAAAGGGAAGATGAGTTTTATGAGAATCACCGCAAGCTCAGTATCCTGATGAAAAATCTCCCGGGCATGGCTTATCGTTGCAGCAACGAGCGGGGTTGGCCCATGGAGTTCATCAGTGAGGGATGCACCGGATTAACCGGCTACAAACCTGAAGAGATCGTCCAGGGCCACATCATGTATGAAGATCTGATCCATCCTGATGATCGGGAACATGTGTGGCAAAGCGTTCAAAAGGCCCTCAAAAAAAACCAGCCTTTCCAGATCACATACCGGATTCACACCCGCAAGGGGAATGAGCGTTGGATATGGGAACAGGGACGAATGGTCCCCTCACGCAATCCGGGCGAGACACACCTGGAAGGCCTCATGACCGACATCACCGAGCGAAAGATGGCGGAAGAGGTCCTTCACCAGAAAAACCGTGAATTAAGAGCCGCCGAAGAAGAGTTGCGGGTTTCCAATGACGAGCTGAAGCAGATCAATCAACGCCTGGGGGCACAAAAAGTAGAGCTGGAAAAAGCCAAGAAAAAAGCCGAAGAAAGCGATCGCCTCAAATCCACCTTCCTGGCCAATATGAGCCATGAAATTCGAACCCCCATGAATGGCATCATGGGATTTGCCAGCATGCTGCAAAAAAAACAGTATGGCCCCGGAGAACTCAAAAAATTCCTCGACATCATCCATGATTCTTCCCGCCACCTGCTTCAAATCATCAATGACATTGTGGATGTCTCCAAGATAGAAGCCGACCAGTTAACCCTCAGCCCTGCTCCTTTTTGTCTGAACGACATGCTGAATCAGCTCTACGACACCCATAAGGCCGAAATGCATCATAAAAACAAAAACCACATCTCCCTTTACCTCGAACAGGGACAGCCCCGAGAAGATTCATGGATCACAGCCGACGTGAACCGCCTCAAACAAATCCTTTTCAACCTGTTGGGCAATGCCGTTAAATTTACCGAGAAAGGGAGCATCCGCTTTGGCTACAAACAAAAAGACGCGGGCACCCTTTTGTTTTACGTCTCAGACACCGGGATCGGCATTCCCAAAGAAAAAGTTGACCAGGTTTTCAGTCGTTTTGAACAGGCCGGCGATCCCATTCACCCTGAATATGGGGGCACCGGACTGGGCCTAACCATTACCCGAAGCCTGGTGGAGATGATGGGGGGAAAGATATGGCTCGAATCGCAACCCCAACGGGGCACCACTTTTTACTTCACCCTGCCGGTAGAGAGCCGTGGCGGAGCGGTTGATGAAGCCGAACACGAAAAAGAACAGTTGCAGCCCGACTGGTCAGACAAAACCATTCTGTTGGTTGAAGATGACCCGGTGAACCAGACCTATCTGCAGGAACTTTTACAAACCACCGATGCCCATATCCTGATGTGTCAGCGGGGGGGTGAAGTGATCAAACAACTCAGCCAAAACCCACAAATCGATCTCATCCTGATGGATTTGCGGTTGCCCGATGTCAAAGGCCTGGAAATCATTCGCCGGATAAGGGAAAAAGACATCAGGTTGCCCATCATCGCGCAAACGGCCTATGCCATGCAGGAAGATCGGAATCAATCCCTGCAGGCCGGATGCAACGACTATATTGCCAAACCCATCGATCAAAAAGACCTGATTAAAACCCTCTTAAAACACCTTCTTTAAATTTTCAACAGGAACAGCAAACATCGCCAAACAACCTTCATTACTACATCCAGTTTCCTGCTTAATGATTCCCGTATACAGTAACCTTAAAAAACCTCAGCCAATCAGGCTCAACCGCCGAAGCAGTTCCGGTTTTCTGATCTCAATGCTGCGCTGGTTGATCTCGATGATGCGGTCATTCTCAAGCTCCTTCAGAATCTTGTTGGCGCTTTCACGGGATATAGAGGCCAGCTCAGCCAAATCCCTCCGGGTAATGACCTCAAAAACCCCCTCCTTTTCATATTTTTCCCCGCACAAGCTATAAAGCGTGGAAGCCAGTTTCCCATGGTTGTTCCTTGTGCTGGTAATCTCCAGCTTGGTAAACAACTCGCGGTTCTGGCGGCCACACCAATCCCGGTAATAACGGTTCGCCTTGGGGTTATGATCAATGATTCCATTGATCATTTCCTTGCGGATCTGACAAATAGAAGCATCTTTCATGGCTTCCACTCCAAAATAAAAATATTCGGCCTGCAAAGCTGAAAAACCAAAAAAAGCGGGTGGAGCAAGGAGACTGTATGCCAGCCGTTTGTTATTCTCCCCTTCCCTGACCACTTTGGCCAAACCCGTTTTTAAAACAAAAATGTGCGAGGCAAACGTGCCCTGTTTGATGATCGTTTCACCGGCCGAATAAACCACCTCGTTGCTGTTGTCCTCAACCTGCTGTTTCTCTTCAGGGGTCAATCCCATCTCATGCCAGATATCACGGCAGTCCGGTACCTTACCATTGCTCATAATAAATCCTTTTCCTGGTCAATATATCTGCCTGTAAAAATCCTTTTCCAAATCAACATATCTGCCTGTAAAAAGCACTCTTATAATCAACGACCTGCCTGTATGCATCATTTTCCAGGTCAACAGTTCTGCCTGTTCAAATTCTTTTCCAGGTCAACATACCTGTTTGTCGAGTCAAATTATTCGAGAGTAATATAAAAAAAATCGAGCACATGATCTTACTTTTCCTATTTTTGTGTCAACCATAACCAGTAAACCCTAAAACCCTTCATTCATATGGCCCGGCGAATACTTGTGGTAGACGATTCGGAAACTTCGCTTTTCCTTGTACAGTCTATTTTTGAAGACAACAGCGCCATTGACTACATCCTGGAAAGCGACAGCCAGAAAGCCCTTCAGACTTTATATGACAACAGCATCGACTTGATTGTTCTGGATCTGATGATGCCAGCCCTTGATGGCTTTGAATTTCTTTCCCGGATCAAAAAGGATGAACAAACCCAAAATGTCCCGGTTATCGCCTTAACGGCCCTGCAGGACAGCGAATCCGAAAAAAGAGCCATGGAACTTGGCGCCAATGATTACCTGAGAAAACCCATCGACATCGACGAACTGGAACAAAAAATCAACCTTTATCTTTGATGATGTTCAATACGGGTTGTTTGGTTAAATTCTAAATCGGGGTTGATTGTCATAAAATCTCCCCCTCAGATATATCCAAACGCTCCAAAATGTCAATGCCCATTCCTATTGTGAACAGGCCATGGCAATTAATATATAAGCCTACTTATCAAGCCTTTTCAGACGCCCCGTTAAATACTTTTCCATCATTTCCGGTGGATTCCGGTGATTTACAGCAATCTCCAGTAGTTTCCGGTATATTCTGGGAAGAGCCCTCAGATGTGAAAAAATTTCTTCAGGTCCGGATTTGTCCTTAAACGGAAATGGATGTAAAGCAGCACTGCTGCCACGGGAATGACAGAGATCAGCACGATGAGGCTCCAGTCAAGCGCCAGATATTGGTGGCGATGCAAAGAAAGGATCCCCTCGATCATGATCAGCAAGAATGCCATGGCGATAAAGACATAGGCAATCAGATTAAAACCAAGGTGTTGGCTTTTTCTTGCAGCGAAATACAGCACAAGGCCTGTTATGTAAAGTGCCAATTCCAGGGGCAGGGCCAGGTCGAAAGCCCATTCGATCCGGGCATCGGCATAATCGGCAAAAAACAGGATTAAAAAGGTGATCATCAAGCTGGAGAGGGTTTGCCACCACCTTTTCCCATACAAAAAAGTAAAAGCCGAAGCGTAAGCAAAAATGCCCAAACCAAAAATCAATGGATAAACTGACCATGTAATGCTTTGGTCGAAAATGAAGTTCAGCAGGGTCACGGCCAGGATTCCTGAAAGCACGACCAGGGTAATGACTTCCCAGATCAGTTTTCGTTTTTGCATGATGTTCAACTGCCACATCCTGGAATAAGTACGGTTTTCACCCGTCTCACCCTCCACCTTCACGGGTTCAGGCGATTTCATAGGACCTTTTTCCACCGGATGCCCGCACAAAGGACAGTAATTCATATGCTCTTCCAGCTCAACGCCACAGTTTTTGCAGATCATAAACATCTATTTTAAAAAATGTTCCGGATTTCAAAGGGGATCCCATCCTGGTTTAAAACATTCAAAAAGGCTGTTTCCAGGCTTTGAGATCGGGTGATATTTGCGAAACTCAACATCAGTTGATCCCGGAAGCCAATCACTCCGCAGTCGACTTTCAATGCGCGGTTGGGAGGAGGAGGGATAAAGGCAAAGGCCTCGATCCAATCATTAAGCGGGCGGGTCAGATCGATTTTGCCCAGGTTGGTGAGCTCTCCGCTGTAGAGGTTGGCGCCCCTTGAATAATACTGGGTTTGTAGGATCAAACGTTTAATAAAAAGGGGTACGCTCCGCAATACCTGATCTTTCTCGCTGCCCACATTTCTAGAAATGGTTTGGCTGATCACCTTTTTATCCTTCTCCAGTTCCATTTGGTGGTGGACTTTTTTAACAATTTCATCGAAATAATAATATCCCAGGCGCAGGTCGATTTCAGGCAAGACGAAAAGGGTAAAATTGCGCATGGAGAGCGAAGGGAATATCCGGCGCAAATCGACGGGCACCTGGATGCGTAAGACCTTGTTTTGTCTGCGCTGGTGGGGGCGATCGAGGTTCTGGTAAACCCTTTGCAGGGCGCATAAGTAGGCCGATATCAAATACTCGGTAATGCTGACTCTCCGGTGGCCGGCTTGCTCCTTGATCTTATCCATGGGCAGGGACACGGTCATCACATTGAAGGTAGCGGGTCGGGGCAGCTTCAGGGGCAGGTGAAAAGCCCGGCTCATCGGACCCATATCAGGAAGGTCCTTCTGAAAATAACGCTGAAAGGAATCCTCCAGCTCCTGTCCGGATATCGGCGTTTCAGGTTGAAGATACCCCAGCGAGGCAGGTATGGAAATGCCCGTCTGCGAAAAATAGGTCACCAACAAGGACTTGAGAAACTCCAGGGCGCCTTTTCCATCGGTCAGAATGTGTGAAAATTCTACACTGATCGTACCTCCCCGCACCAATATCCTGAACAGCAAGCCGTGGTCGCCAAATTTCTGAAACCCCCGACAAAGAGCCCCATGATCGGGTTGCACATGAACCGGAATGCTGTTGTGCTCCAGATAATACCAGAAAAAACCACGCCTCAAACGCATCTTATAGTAAGGGAACCGTTGTTCCACCTGGGCCACCGCCCTTAAAAAAGGACGAATCTGAACCGGCTGTTTCAACACGGCGGACAGCCGAAATACCGTGGTAAATTCCTTGTTCAAAATGGCCGGATACATCTTGGCGGCGTTGTCCAGGCGAAGCCAAAAATCACGGATCACTTGCTGCCGCATGTGTGTTGGTTCTTCCATTAAAACAGGGTTAAAAAGTTAATCCCCTAATTTTATCCTGATAAAGACTTTTAAGACACCCCCGTAATTTTGACACTTCTTTGCCGGTCGGTGACTTTGTCATTGGCCACTGGATCTATCCCCCTCTTTCTCACTCCTGAAAATGCTGGAAAGGCGGTAACGCTCATCATCCCATTTTTGAAGAAATTCCTCATCCTTCTCGTGGAGGTCTCTGCTCATCAATGCCCCTACGGGTTTGAGGGCATCCACATGGTCAAAGATCAGTTTCACAATGGCAGCAATGGGAATTCCCAGCACAATACCGGCAAGCCCCCATATAACCCCACCGACAAGCAGGGAGATGATGGCAAAAAAAGGATTGATCTTCACGTTGGAACCCACCACATAAGGGGTGATCAGGTTGCCCTCGATCTGCTGGACGCCAAAATAAAGACCCACCACAGCCACCGGTTGCCACCAGTCAGAAGCAGTGGCAAAGCTGTACATAAAAGGCAGCAGGCCACCCAGGGTGGTTCCTATATACGGAATAATGCTCAGAAAAGCAGCCAGACTGGCCCAGAAAACAGCATACCCCACCCCGATGATCAACAATCCAATGCTGTTAAGCACGGCCAGGATAACGATCACACTCAACAACCCATATAAATAACGGCGCACCAAATGCTGGATCTGGAAAAGAATTTCTTCTCCCTGTCTGCGCGTATCCCGCTTAAACTGAAGCAGGATAAAATTTTTAATGCCTCCCCGATACAACAGAAAGAAAAACATGAAAATCAAAACCATGAACAAATTGATCAAAAAGGCGGTGGAGGAAGTCAGCCCGCCCCGAAAAAATTGAAGCGGAGAATCCAGTACTTTTGAAAAATTCGACCGCAGCCATTCCCAGGTCTGGGCCCGGGTGATGCCAAACGTATCATTCAACCAGTTAAAGACAAAATCTGAGGTATGCTGCAGGTTTTCAGTTATCGCTGGCATGTTGCGGATCACCTCGCCCATCTGATAGGAAAAAAACATGATGATGCCGGTTGCCGGGATTAAAAGGGCCAAAAACGAAAGCAATATCGCAGGAACCTTCCATTTGATGTACCTTTCCAGGAAATTGCAAAGGGGCTGAACCATAATCGACAACAGGGCGGCAAAGATCATGGGAACAATAATAAACTGGCCGATGATCAAAATATAAACGGTAATAACAGCCACGATCAGAAAGTAGGCTACGCGTTGAAGGGTACCTGCGGAGTGGTTCATATAAAATTAATCAGTTGAAATTCAAAATTAGACAAAAGTTATCAATTAAGTAGCATGAAGGGCCCGGGAATTTGGAAGAGACCGGGATCAGAACCTAACCGGCAAATGGCCGGGGGATGACCCAAGACGAAGGCTCATTGCACGGGTTTAATCAAAACCGATTTGTTTGCCCCAGTTGGTTTGAAGGGCATACTGCATCACGTTTTCGAACTGCGGATAATTCATATCGGGGCACCGAATCTCTTCCTTTTCGAGGCACCTTCTGGCGGTATGCATATTAAAAACCCTTTCATCGCGGAGATAGGGATTGTATTCACCCAGGTATTTATCCAAAAGGCTTTCCAGGACATTGCGCGATGGGTTTTGACCGGGCAGGGGAATGATTGTCCGGAGGCCTGTGAGTTGGAAAAAACGGCTGGTATAAGCGATCATCTCGTCCATTGGAGCGCTTCGGGCGTTGGTAATGTGATAGACAGAGTGGTTGACTTTGCGGCCGAATAAAGCCAGGAAGGCTCGGGTGAAGTAATCGACGGGGATCAGGTTGATTCCGCCATTCGGGGCCTTTTCGATGGAAATCGGCATAAACAATTGATCCTGAGGATATTGAAAAACCCCAATTCTTTCGCCCTCTGCCCCCCTGAACGCAGTTCGTCGAGCAACATTTTTTTGAGCAGCCACAGGGTTTTAAGACGCAGCACCCGTTGCTCGCCACTTAAACCATTTTTGCCCCTGGCAAGGGCCACCACAGGATAACCTCCCTGCAAAAGGGCTGCAGCAATATGTGATCCCAGTAAACCGGTGGCACCGGTAATCAAAAATAAAGACATCGTTTAGCCCTATCTCAAATTGACAGACACTCAATTGCAAATCTCGATCCCCATCCATTCCACTCAAAAAAACCTGAAAATATTCCCAAAGAGGCTTGAAACCCATTTTTACATGCGAATTTTCAACCCACATCATAACGCAGACCATCACTCAATTTGATATCATCAGGTATACAGCAGGTTCTCCATCCGGGCAAAACCCTGATAAAGGGTATGCTTGATCCACCGTACCGAATCATATTCGCCGGCATAACGCCCAATCATCCCGGCCGTTTCTTTCATCGCCTGCAGCATACGCATGCGTTCATCCTCATCCTGCTGGTCAAGGTAATAATCATACTCGAAGACGGCTCTTTTGCCAAAATCGACCGGTGTAATAAAGCCATAATCATGTTTAATGTTCCACTTTGCTGCAATGGCATCAAAATCAGCGTTGATGGCTTTGACCACCCCGGGGGGATCAAGGGGCACATAGACGATCCAGGCCACCACATGCTTCTCGCGCCCCATCCGGGAGCTAATGATTCTAAAATCATTCAGCCATACCAGATCTGTCATCCGCGGATCCTGATAAAGGCGGTAATAAAAATCGGACAGATCGCCGGGCACGGCATCGGCTATACTTTGGGCGTCGGGTTGAAGGATTGTTTCCAACAAAGGTTCCATTTTCTTATCGGACAGGAGATCGTGAAAGGAAGCCCCGGGCATCATTTCGTTCATATGAATCAAAACCTCATTTTCGCCAAGGCTGGGCAGGGAAAGCATAAGGGTACGGAAGATGCGCTGGGAGATCACCGGGTATCCCATTTTTCGTACGGCATCCTCATTGTACTGGTCCCCGATCATTTGAACCAAGAAGGAAATGCCCATTTGTCGGTGCAGCACATCCTTAATGCGCTGGGCCATTTGAGAGGTGGGGGTCAAAAAGGTAGAGAGGTATGCACCCCCCAACAGGCCGGCGGCAAGGCCGATCCGCCTTTGCCCTGCTTCACGGATAAAAGCCAGGGCAGTGTCAAAATGATCGAAGGGCACCAGAAAACCGCGTTCATCAGGCAATCGGGGATACATCTTATAGGCCACCTCCGTACATATCCCGGGTAGCTCAACCTCCCGCTGCTGATAGGCAAAGAGATTGGGAGCATCCTTTTCGCTGAGCCTGAAAATACGGCCGTGGGGATCAACAAACTCGGCATCCACCACATTCTGAGCACCCATTCCAAAAGCATGCGAATAGGTGGAGAAGATGCCCGAACACATTAAATTGGCGCAAATCATCGCCGAGGGCTCAGCGGCCTGAACCCGGCAGCCATGTTCATAAGCCTTTTTCTGGGCTTCATAAGCCGTAACCCCGGCGCCAAGACGGATCAAACCCCTTCCGGAATCCACCTCCGCCTTTTTCATCCGTGACATATCCAACACCAGGTCATGGCTCATCACAAACCCCATTACGCTGGAACCATTGCCCCGAACGGCAAAACCCAATCCCTCCTGCTGGCACAGCTTCATGATGGCAGCAACCTCTTGTCGGTTGCCCGGCAAGGCAACATAAGACGGCAGGGTCTGTGGGGTGGCCGGACCCGGATCTGAGCTATAAGCTACACATATGGCAGGATCCCGGCTGCACCATTCCGCTCCAACTATGGCGGCCAAACCCTCGTAAACCGCATCCACCGCAGCACCTTCCTCTATATGATTACGGTTTGCTTCTACATACTGCCGGAGCGCTTCCATGACCCTCAAGGGCCGCATCTCCGTAACAAAATGGCACTGATAATCACACTTGCCACACAGATTGCAGGTCTCAGCAATGTGAACCGCTCCACGGGTCAGGGAAACCTTACCCCGCTGAAGCGCCGCATACAAATCCATCCGACCCTGCGGATAATAGCTGACAAAACCATGACGCAAACCAGGCGCACAAACCCCGGTTTCCAAAAAGTCAATTTTGCACATGGCATAATGGCGGCAGTAGCCAGCCATCTTCATAGGCGACATCCCTTGCTGACCCGTTTCCAAAGAAACCCCCTCCCGAATGTCTTTATGCTCCCGTTGTATATCCATCGATTTATCAAATTTATTCATCCCTTTCATCGTAAAACCTTCAATCCCCTTGTCATTAGTATTCTATCAAACTTCCTTTAAATATTGCCGAATGCACCGCCATAAAACCTTTTTTTACTTATTTGTGTTCGGAAATCGACCCATGTCCTTTTCAATACCTAAAAATCAGGATTTTTAACAAAACTTACAACCTTTGCCCGCCCCTGTTTTTTAGTTCATCGCTAATTTGAAATGAGTTAAAATACCCTCCCAGGCTTGCCCCGATAATCCCCCCAGCCTGCCTCCCGGGCAGGAAGATAACCCCTTTTTTCAGGAAGATGACCCCTCCCACACTTTGGTGGATCAAAATGTCCGTAAAATCACCGATGACCAAAATCATGCTTCCACTCCATTTCCATATACCAACTAATTATAATTTTTGTAAACTCCGGGGTTTTTATAACAAATACCTTAAGATGGAAGCATGATAACAGCAACTTGTGTTATAACCATAAAATTTCTGAAGTATAAATAAGTCTCATGGTGATGAGTATGTCATCTTTTTAGAGCCGATTTTACTGAACAAAATCGAGGTGGGTTCACTAGCAAAAGGATAGGCATTATTGGGATTGACACCATACAAACAATTATACAAAAAGAGCTGCTATTTTAGAACATAAATGTTCATCATTCGTATAACAAAGGTTATTGGGATAAGAAAGCCACTTTCGGGAACCTTCAGATGAGACCCATTAATAAAGCATGAGGGTTCAAAGGTCAGGTTATTCAACCGGAGCATTTTAAAACGGGATTGCAGGGCTTGTGATCAGGATAAATTTCTCCTGAGGATTTGCACAACAGAGGATACACCATTTTCTAACAAGAAGAAATTGAGTTCAACCGGGATAGATTTACTCAAAAGCATGGTGGAGACGCATGAAAAAGCCACCATGATTCTGAATGCGGAAAAACAAATCATTGCCACGAACCAGGCCTTCCGCAAGCTTTTTAACTATGCCCGTCCATTAAAGCATACCGATCCGAAGCAGGTGTTGCCTGGTGAGGCGGATAAAGCCGCAGGCAAGCTGCATCATGCCATATCAAGCTTTCCCGGGGGCAATGAAGTACAGCAGGGGTATATCAGCTGCAGCGATGGAGGGCAGCTCAAGTGGAAAATCCAGCATCTCACCGTCAACGATCATAAAAAGGGTTTAAAAGGCACCTTCAGCAAGGAGGCAGAAGGGAGCGATGAGTTGGTCTCGCGCGATGAAACAGAGGAAAGGCAACAGGAATTTCCCGACCTTCATCAGATACCCAGTACAAAGGGCGACCGTTATGCTGAAGCCCTGAAAAAGATCATTCAATCTTCACCCGATTCCATTGTTATCAGCGATTTACAGGGGACCATCACCTATTGCAACCAGCAAACCCTGCGCATGTATGAATCGGAAAATGAGGCCCAACTGATCGGCTACAATGTCTTCAATCTGATTTATCATGAAGACCGGGACATCGCGATTAAGTACATGAACCGGGTGGTAAATGAGGGAACGGTTAAAAACATTGGTTACCGGATTCAAACCGGGCAGGGGCGGTTGATCGATATTGAGGCCTCTGTAAGCAGGCTGAATGATGCAAGTGGAAGGGCCATCGGTTTCATAGCCATTTCAAAAGACGTGAGCAACCGCAAAATGGCCGAGCGTTTGCTACGGAGCAATGAGCGTAAGTTCCGCAGCATCTTTAATCGCGCTGAAGATGCCATCTTCCTGGTAAATCCCGACGGCTATCATCAGGACAGCAATAAAAAAGCCAGGGAGATGACCGGATTTGGCGGGCAGGCTGCCGATTCACTCCATTTTACCGATATACTGGCCCCCGAATATCATCAAAAAGCCCGCAGGATCATTGAAAACCTTAAAAATGACGGTGAAGGGGATGTCTACGAAATGGAAATCATCAACCGGCAGGAGCAACGGGTAAGTGTTGAAATCACAGTAAGCCCTTTATATGACCATCAGGATGAGCTGACCTCCGTACTTGCGGTAGCCCGAGATGTGAGTGATCGTAAGCATGCCGAAGAACTGCTGGTTCAGGCCAAACAAAAAGCAGAGGAGAACGATCGCATGAAATCGGCCTTTCTGGCCAATATGAGCCACGAAATCCGAACCCCGCTGAATGGCATCATTGGATTTGCCAGTATGCTCAAGCGCAAACAGGTGAGCGAAGAAAAACGCCAGGAATTCCTTAATATCATCAACAATTCAGCCAACCAGCTGCTCGGCCTGATCAATGACATCATCGACATCGCCAAGCTCGAGAGCGGCCAGCAAAAGGTGAACCACCAAACCTTTTCGCTGAACCAGATGATGAACGAAACCTATACCCTGTATACCCCCGGGGGGCGGGAAAACAAAATTGACTTTGCCTGCCGCAACGGGCTGAACGATGAAGCCAGTTACATCACCACCGACAAGACCAAGCTTCAACAAATACTCAACAACCTGCTGACCAATGCCTTTAAATTCACCCGCCAGGGCAGGGTCACATTTGGCTATACAGTGGAAGGTCAACAACTGCATTTTTATGTGGAGGATAGCGGAAAGGGCATTCCAAAAGCCAAACAGGATCAGATATTCGAACGGTTCTCCCAGGTAGATAGCTCCAATCAGCCCAATCCCAACCAACAGGGCACCGGTCTGGGATTGTCCATTTCCAAAGGCCTTGCCGAACTCCTGGGCGGAGAAATTTGGGTGAATTCCCAGCCGGGTGAAGGATCAAAGTTTGAATTCACCATCCCCCTCACTCAACCCCTTTCCCGGAATACTGAAAGCCAAAAAGAACAGCAGGAAGCAAAAATCCACTCCAACAAGACCCATCACGTATTGCTGGTCGAGGATGATCCCATTAATGCGGTATACATAAAAGAACTAATGCGGTCACTGAAAATTGAAGGATTTCACTTTACCCTCCACCATCTGAGCCACGGCGAGGAAACCATCCGCTTCTGCCTGAACCACCAGGTGGACCTGGTACTGCTCGACCTTAAACTACCCGATATGAACGGAATGGAGGTTTTCAGGCAGATAACCGCAAAAAAGCCGAATTTACCCTTTATAGCCCAAACAGCTTATGCCATGGCCAACGACCGGGAAAAAGTGCTTGATGCCGGATTTGCCGGATACCTGGCCAAGCCGATCACCCCGGAAAAAATCAGGGAGAAGATCACTGACACCCTCGGTCACCAATCAGCCTGAGAAAGGTTCACCGGTAAAATCCAGTAAAAGATCAATACGCTGACCGGCAGGGGGGTTCACCATCTTAAAAAAAGGTAAATAATTTAAAGGGCCAACATTCCAGATCGGTTGGATAAATTTTATAAATTTCCAACGTCTAAACAACATCAATCGTTATGTCAAACCAGGAATATGTTCGCTTGGGCATTGATTTTGGCGGTTCAGGCATCAAGGGTGCTTTAATAGACACCCGCACAGGAGAGCTGACCACTGAGCGTCACCGCATTCAAACGCCTGAGCCTTCCACCACGTTTGCAGTTGCTCAAACCATTAAGCACATTGCAGAGCATTTTAACTATCAAGGCAGGATCGGCTTGGCCATGCCGGCCCCGGTACAGGCGGGAATTGTTCAAAAAGCGGCCAACATAGACAAAAGCTGGATCGGAACCGATGTGCCGGCCTTGCTGAAGGAAGCCACCGGGTGCGAGACGACGGTCATCAACGATGCTGATGCGGCTGGGCTGGCCGAAATGCGATTTGGCCACGGCAAGGACCTCAGAGGCGTGGGCCTGATGGTTACCGTAGGCAGCGGCCTGGGCACAGCCCTTTTTACCAACGGGGTGTTGCTGCCCAACACCGAGCTGGGCCACCTTCACTATAAGAATAAAATTGCCGAAAAATGGGCCTCCGATGCCACCCGGAAAAAAGAAGACCTGAGCTGGAAGAAATGGGCCAAGCGTTTCGGCAAATACCTCCATCACCTGGAAAAACTTTTTTATCCTGAATTGATCATCATAGGCGGGGGAGCCAGCAAAAAATTTGAAAAATACGAATCTTATCTCCACAAAGTCAAAACCCGGGTTCTGCCAGCCTACTTACAGAACCACGCAGGGATCATTGGCGCGGCAGTAGAAGCGATTGAAATTCAGCAGGAAACAGCCCCGGCCGAAGACCCCGAACATGACCCCGCTTAGCGGGGTGCGATAACAATCCCGCTTCTCATGACCCCGCTTAGCGGGGTAGCTTTTTAAGCGGGGTTGCTTTTCCGAACACCCCGCTTAGCGGACTGGTAAGACAGGCCCCTAAGCAGGATAAGTTTATACCCCTGCCATCCAACTCCAATTAGCGAGGGTTATTAAACAGAGTTTTATTAACCTGCCTTTACCGGGACCCGACCCCGCTAAGCGGGGTCTAAATTAAGCGGGGTCTAAATTTTAAGCTCCCCGCTAAGGGTTGGACTCAAGCGGGGTTGGGTTCCGGAAAGATGACCCCGCTAAGCGGGGTTAAAATATGATTATTCCAACGATTATTATATTTTTGGTGGCAAAATCAATCAAAAACCAGCCTTATGAACCTTAAACGCATTCCCCTGTGGGCGAAGATCATACTTGGAATGGTCCTGGGTGTAATATGGGGCCTGATTGCAGTTTTTACCGGATTAAAAGAATTTACCCTTGACTGGATCAAGCCTTTCGGGACCATCTTTTTGGATCTGCTCAAGCTGATCGCCGTTCCCCTGATCTTCGTATCCCTGGTAAAAGGCATTTCCAGCCTGACCGACATCTCAAGGTTATCCCGAATGGGCCTTAAAACCATCGGCCTATATCTGGTTTCTACCCTGATTGCCACTTCTCTTGGGCTGGGGCTGGTTAATATGGTTCAACCCGGCGATACCTTCCCCGAGGAAAAACAGACCGAACTGCAGGAACGCTATGAAGTGGACATCAAGGAAAAAAAGATTTCCGCCGAAAAAGTCCAGGAGCAGTCGCCCCTGCAGTTTTTGGTTGACATGGTTCCGGACAACATCGTCAATGCCGCCTCCAACAACCGGAACATGCTTCAGATCATCTTTTTTGCCATTCTTTTTGCCATTGCCATGGTGATGATTCCCACGAAAAACATTCAGACGGTCAAAGACTTCTTCGACGGGATCAACGAGGTGATATTGAAGATCATTGATTTCATCATGGCCTTTGCGCCCTATGGGGTTTTCGCCCTATTGGCGGCACTGATCGTTGAATTTTCGGGGGATTCGGATTTGTTTGTGGCACTGGCCAATTATGCCGGTACGGTGATTCTGGGGCTGGCGTTGATCATCTTCCTGGTATATCCCTTCTTCATAAGGATCATAGCGGGGGTCAGGTATGGGCATTTTTTCCGGGCCATCTTCCCGGCCCAGATGTTTGCCTTCACCACCAGCAGTAGTGCGGCCACCCTGCCGGTGACCATGCGTCAGACTCAAAACGAGCTGGGGGTTTCCAAAACCGTTTCCAATTTCGTGCTGCCCATCGGGGTCACCATCAACATGGACGGCACCTCCTGTTATCAGGCCATTGCAGCAGTCTTCATCGCCCAGGTTTTCGGCCTTGATTTGACCCTGGCCCAACAGGTGACCATTGTGCTGACGGCCACCCTCTCCTCCATCGGTACACCGGGCGTACCCGGGGGAAGCATCATCATGCTGGTGATCGTCCTCTCCAGTGTAGGATTGCCTGCAGCGGGGCTGGCACTGATACTGGGCATTGACCGGCCGCTGGATATGCTTCGCACGGTAGTCAATATCACCGGCGATTCAACCATATCCACCATCGTTTCCAAGACAGAAGGCGACCTGAATTATCCACCGAAAAAAACCAAAGCCGCCTGACGAGTTCAACCGTTCCAATGGGCCAGGTATAAGCTGGCCAGGTTCAAGGGGAAGCCGAATTATCCGGCAAAGAAAGCCGAAGCGGTCTAGCCCTGATATTCCAAGACCAACCCGCAGCGATTGGGCAGATAAACCTGAATGTAAGGGTGGTCGCCTTCAAGGGTGAAGTATTCCTGATCAGGCTCGATCCGGTTAAATCCGTTGTAAACGGGTTGATCGGTATCCAAAAGCAGTTTAAACTTGCCCGGGGTCCAGGCAGGGATGGGGTAATCCTCCAGTGAGCGCTGGGGATGAAAGTTCAAAATCACCATATACCTGCCTCTTCTAAAGGCCAGCACTTTATCGTCATTGTGGCGGTAAAGGGGTTCGGGAAAGGAGCCATGCAACTCCCGGTCTTCAAGCTGCATCATATCGCGGTCAAATTCGCCCAGGGCGTAATAGATCAGCTGTTGATCATCCCTGAGGCTCCACTGGCGGCGGCTATAGTGGTAAGACCAGTTATTGCCCTCACGGGGAAAATCGACCCATTCGGGATGGCCAAATTCGTTGCCCATAAAATTCAGGTAGCCCCCAAAAGCAGTGGCAAAGGTGGCCAGGCGGGCCATCTTGTGCAGGGCAACAGCCCGCTCGATGATGATATTGCGGGTGGAACGGATCATATCGGTATACATCTCCTTGTCGGCCAACTCAAAAATCAGGGTCTTGCCCCCGACCAGCGACTGATCATGGCATTCCACGTAGCTGATGGTTGATTCTTCCGGCCGTTTATTGGTCAGCTCATGCCACAGCCCATCCATATTCCAGTCTTCATCCCGCATATCTTTGAGCATCTTAAACCAGTAATCGCTCACCCCCATGGCCTGGCGATAATCAAAACCAGCCCCTCCCTGGTCGTTGGGATAAGCCAGGCCCGGCATGCCGCTGATATCCTCGGCAATGGTGACGGCCGTAGACTTGACCTGGTGAATCACTTCATTGGCCAGGGAAAGATAAACATAGGCATCGGTATCCACATGGTGGTTGAAATAATCATCATAGGAAGTAAAAGTATACCCCACCCCATGATGCAGGTACAACATGCTGGTGATGCCGTCGAAGCGAAACCCGTCGACGTTGAATTCATCCAGCCAGTAGCGGGTATTGGACAGGAGAAAATGGAGCACGGGAATTTTCCCGTAATCAAAACAACGCGAATCCCAGGCCACATGATAGCCCCGGGAACCCCCATGAAAATACTGGTATTCCGTCCCGTCAAACTTTGATAAACCTTCGACCTCGTTCTTTACACTATGGGAATGGACCAGGTCGATGATCACAGCGATATTTCGCTGGTGTGCTTCATCAATCAGGCGTTTCAGCTGTTGGGGGGTCCCAAACCGGGAGGAAGGGGCAAAAAAATTGGCCACATGATAGCCGAAAGACGCATAATAGGGATGCTCCTGAACGGCCATCAGTTGGATGGTATTGTAACCGGCTTTTTCAATGCGGGGAAGCACATTGAGGCGAAAATCGTCGTAGGAAGCAATGCGTCCTTCCTCGGAGGACATGCCCACATGGGCCTCATAGATCTTGAGGAAGGGATGGCGGTTTTCAAAATCGGGATTTTGCCAGTGGTAGGTGCTGAGCCATACCTGGGCGTTAAAAATACCACTATCCTCATCCTTTACCACTCGACGGGCGTAGGCCGGGATGCGGTCGCCTTCCCCTCCATCCCAGAAAATCCTCAGCCGGTAAAGGTCATGGTCGTTGAGCCGATCGGCGGGAAAAGTAATCTCCCAGTCGCCTTGATCATTCAGGCGCGAGAGACTGAACTCTTCACGGCAGGCCCAGCCCGAAAAATCGCCAATCAGGTATATTTTTCGGGCATTGGGGGCCCACTCCCGGAAAACCCAGCCATCATCACGCAAGTGAAGTCCATAATACTCATGTGCAGAAGCAAAATCGCTCAGGGACATCTTCCCCTGGGTCAGTTGATCACGGGTTTGCTCGGTCTTTTTTTTGCGCGACTCGATCAGGTCAAGGTAGGGCCTCAGATAAGGATCTTCAGTTAATTGGATTTTTCTTTTCAAAGCAAAATATTTTGGTTAAACGCTGAATGTTAGATTCAAAGCTAAATGTTGGTTGATTTTTCAATGGCGAAGAAGGGGATCATTCTTTAAATGGTTCATTGATCACTTCCATACCAATATAATGGTCAACCATACATTTAGAACCTCGTCAATGGTTTTATACGACCAGGGGTCGATGCAACATTTTTTCGTAGAGGCTGATGTATTTATGTGCGGTTTGAGACAGGTTAAACTGCTCGCGGCTTTCCTTCATGATGCGGGAAATCTGTTGCCCTTTGATTTCGGGTGAAGAATGGAAAAACTGCATAGCCTGATCGACAGCCCATTCCAGCCCTCCGGCATCAAAAACCTCAAACAAGAAGCCATTGCCACGGTTTTCCTCCACATTGAGGTGTTCCACGGTATCATGGAGCCCACCGGTATCGAAGGCTACGGGCAAACTGCCAAACAGAGCCCCGATCATTTGAGGCAATCCACAGGGTTCAAATTTGGAAGGCATCAGCACAAAATCACTGGCGGCATAAGCCTGATGGGAAAGCTTCTCATCGAAGGCAGATACCGCTACACGGTCGAACAGGTCGTGAAACCGCACAATATTACGAAACACTTCCTGGTAGCTGCCATTGGCCACAAAAACCATTTGCAGGTTATCCTCGTGATAGGAAGCCACCAGGTGATACAGCACATGGGCCAGCAGGTCACAGCCTTTTTGGACCGGGTCGAGCCGGGAAGGCCAGAAAAACAAAGGCGCCTCGGGATCCTCACTGAGCCCGAGCTTTTTCTGCAGCACGGTTTTGTTGCGGGTCTTGTTTTTCATGGGGGCATCATAGCTGTAGTGAAACTCAAGATTGGGATCCTCTTCGGGATTAAAGACCTTATCCGGGGCATTGGTGATGCCAAAAGCACAACCGGCATGTTCCTTGTTAATGATCTCCTGGCGGATCGGATCCGGAACAAAATTATGCCATCCATCGGTGATCTCACGCAAAAAGGTTGGACTGACCGTATTGATAAAGTGCGCGCCAAAGATGCCACTGGCCAGCAAATCGACCAGGTTGCGCTCGCGGCTCTCCTCGTAGTTAGCAGGGGGCCAGCTAAAGTAAAGGTTTTGCCAGAATTCAGCCGCATCAATGCCCCGATCTTCAATGTGGGCCAGGCTGATCTTCTGGGTGTGGATATTATGAATGGTGAACAAACAAGGAATGGCCCGGCGCCTGGCCATGGCAGGTATCAAACCTGTCATCCAGTCATTGCAATGAATCAAATCAGGCTTGACGGTGGTGATGATGTTGTTGATGGCTTCCCGCTGAAAAGCCAGGGAAATATTGGCTGCTTCCTCCCCATAACCACTGTAAATGGAATCGCGGTAATAAAAAATGCGGTCTTCAGCCAGATGAATCCGCGAATCCGGCAGTTTTTCCTGGAAAATACGCAATTCATCGCTGATGAGCTGGCCGATGTCAATGTTAAACATCCGCCGGTAATGGGGCAGGGCCACATGAACGTCCGCCCCAAGGCTGTAGAGTTCAGAGACCAGCGAAGCGGAAACATCCGCCATACCTCCGGCCTTGGCGGTTAAAACATTGGCCATATTTCCCATTCCCCGGGGAAGATAAGTAATCTCCGGGGTGATGATCAATATCCGTGGATTCCTCAACTTCTGAGGCGCTCTGTCTTTTGCTCGAACTTGCTGTTGGAGATATTCGTTCATTCGAATAAAATTCAATTAACAGTTTGTATTTCAGTATAATAATAACATATGATTCGTTGGTCTAGGTAACCTCTGCCATGGAACCCGCATGTTTTGCAGCGTTTTGTTGTAAAAGCCAGTGCCTCCCCCCTGTTTTGTTTCAAGTAATGTACACGGGTTCAAAGGAAAAACACATTATACCATTGCAAATCAATCCATTGATAAGCAATGGCAGCATGTGGCTAAATCTTCACCGGAGAAAAGTCAGGTGTGATACATGCCATTATGAATATCCATGCAAAGCAAAAAATGGCTTTGAGCCAAAGTTTCCGCGAAGCCAAAAGCAACTGCGGACATGGCTAAAACCTACAGCCATAAAGTTTTTCACAGAACCGATCATATCTCCGCCCAGGTCACCATTCCCGGCATGATATTCTTCCAAACCCGGTCTTTCGGCACGGCCCGCACGGTAAACCCATACCTGCCGGCGGTGTCACATTCAATCTCACTGGCATAATGATAATACCCCTTTTCTTTCCGCTCAACAAGATCCATCTGGATGCTATTGGACTGCTCAATAACATTCATCGGGCCAACCGGGCCATAGTATACTTCCAGATCGACCGATTCGGGGGAAATGCTGCCCAGAAAAACTTTTGCCATAACCTTAAACCGGTCGCCCACCCGAAGGGAACTTAAATCGCTGTCGGCTTTTGGGGGGTAGATCTTGATATTATCCCAGTGTTCCTTAAGATTTGTATGGCGCCGGGCATATTCTTTGGCCTGGGCATAATTATTGGCCGAGAGCATGTCATAATTTTTCACCCCGGGCATATAGGTATAATCCAGATACTCCTTGACCATGCGGTGACTGGAATAATAAGAAAGGATTGTTTTAATGGACTCCTTCATTTTGGTGACCCACTCTTCGGGGATGTTACCGCTTTTGTTCTGGTAATAGAGGGGAATGATTTCATTTTCCAGGGTATTATAGAGGTACTGGGCTTCGATGTGGTCCTGATAATTCAGGTCATCATAGACTTCACCGTTGCCGATGGACCATCCGTTTTTTCCATTATAGGCTTCAGCCCACCAGCCATCAAGCACGCTAAAGTTGATGGCCCCGTTGAGGGCGGCCTTCATTCCGGAAGTTCCGCTGGCTTCCCTGGGCCGTCTGGGGTTATTCAGCCAAACATCCACTCCCTGGACCATACGTTCGGCCACAAACATGTCATAATCTTCGAGGAAAACGATCCGGTTGCCCATTTCGGGATCCTTGGAGAGGTTATAGAGCTGCTGGATCAGCTTCTTTCCGCCTTCGTCGGCCGGATGGGCTTTTCCGGCAAAGACAAGCTGAATGGGCTGTTCATCATTGGTGATCAAACGCTTCAGCCTTTCTATATCGTGCAATATCAGGGTAGCCCGTTTATAGGTAGCAAAGCGCCGGGCAAACCCTATGGTCAGGGTATTGTTGTCCAGTACGTTTTCGGCCTTAGAGATTTCATAACCCGGGGCTTTATTGGCCTTGAGGGATTCCTGCAACCTTCTTCGAACGGTGGCGATCATGCGCGATCCGGCTATCTCATGGGCATGCCAGAGCTCTTCAGCGGGTATTCCATCGAGCGCGCGTATTTCACCGCCGTTAAACAGCCCGTGATCCCAGCCGCTGCCGATGTATCGCTCCAAAAGGGAGGCAATCTCCTCACTGATCCAGCTCAATAGATGCACCCCATTGGTGATATGATGTATCGGAGTTTCCTCCACCGCATGATTGGGCCAAAGGTGCGACCACATATCCCTTGATACCTTTCCGTGCAGTTCGCTGACACCATTGGAAAAAGAGGAGGTGCGCAAGCCCAAAATCGTCATGGACATCTCCTTTTGATCATCCTGCTCGGTCTCTTCCGGCTCTTCAACCTGGGCCAGAGAAAAAACATCATTGACCTCGAGGGCAAATTCTTCCATCACTGCCTCCAGATGCGGCCGTAAAAGATCGATCTTAAAGGATTCATGTCCCGCCGGCACCGGGGTGTGGGTGGTGAAAACCTTGGTTCTTGGCACCAATTGTAAGGCCTCATCCAGGCTGATGCCATGTTGTTGTACAATATGATTCAACCGGGCAATATTCAAAAAGGCCGCATGCCCCTCATTGATGTGACAGATTTTGGGTTCAAGGCCCATTTGAGTAAGGGCGGCAAATCCCCCAATGCCCAAGAGCAACTCCTGCCGCAGACGCATCTTCCGATCGCCTCCATATAAACGGGAAGTGATTTCGCGGTGTTCCGGTTTGTTGTCCGGTATGTTGGCATCCAACAGATACAACTTCGTACGTCCTACATCAACCTGCCATACAGCTGCTTTCAACAACCCATCCGGCAGGTTCACCCGCACTATCAAATCTTTGCCCGAAGAATCAATGACCCTCTGAAAAGGCATATGTTGAAGCATATTGGCCGGATAGCTCTCTTCCTGCCAGCCTTCATTATTCAAATGCTGGCGGAAATAGCCTTCCCGGTAAAACAATCCCACCCCGTTCAAACACATATCCAGATCAGAAGCGGTCTTTAAATGATCACCGGCCAAAACGCCCAATCCACCAGAATAAGTACGGATGCTTTCATGCAGTCCGTACTCCAGGGAAAAATAAGCCACACATCCCTGTTGATCAGCTTTGGACCTTGGTTGCTCTACATCAGATTCAAATTGATATTTAACCTCATTCAAGTGCTGAACAAAGCCTTCATCATTAGAGAGTTCCTCCAGCCGTTCCTGGCTTACCGAAAGCAACAGGGCCATGGGATTGCGCTCGCATTCATACCACAACGAAGGCTGGATCCTGCGGAACAAATTCTGCGCATTGGAACTCCACGTCCACCAAAGATTCCTTGAGAGTTTTTCAAGAAATTTGATGTTTTCCGGAATCTTGGGCGCTACATTAAAAATCTTCAGTTTATGCATATCTCATCATTGAAAAAATAAAAAACAATAACCTGCAAAGTTAATCAATCCCAAACGTTGTTTTCACTGTTAAAATAAAAATATCCTTGAACCACTATCCCCCCTAGCGGGGCACCTAAAATACTACCCCGCTTAACCACTACCCCGCTTAGCGGGGTTCACGAAAGCGATCTCCGAGGTCGTCAACTCATTGAACCACTACCCCGCTTAGCGGAGGCACGAAAGCGATCTCCGAGGTCGTCAACTCATTGAACCACTACCCCGCTTAGCGGAGGCACGAAAGCAGATTCACCGCATGTAGGTTCCACAAATGAAGGCTCGCTGGAGATGAGCACCCGGATATTCGCACAAAATGGCAACGCCCGAACCGACCTGTAAAAACCCTAAAAGAACATCGGGATAAGTAAGGTACAAAAATGGGCTGAGGTATCAAAAAAATCGCCTATATTATCCCAAGATCCTTGGGAGGATCCGGGTTTTTTGAGAAAAACCCAAATTTTTCGTGAACAATAGTGCCTCCATGTTTCAGGAACATAGCACCATTTTGGGGTTGAACCCGCATCCAATGGGCTCAAAAAAAACACATTCAAATGCACGCGGATTGAATGGCGGTTTCAATAACCTCTTACCCTGGCTTAATTAAAGATCAGATTTCAGAATTTAAAACAGCCACAACATAAACACATGAACCTACCCACACCAAAAATGCGGGCAGGAGCAATTGGGTGGGAGGATACCGGATCAGACAATCATCAAACTGTTCAAAGAGCCCATCGAATTGGGCACCCAATCTTCGCATTCAGGATCAATGCTCCAGTGGCCGTCAATAATAAATTTATACTGGTATTCTCCCGGCTTAAGCAGCATGGTAAGGGTATAATTGCCACTGTGGTCTTTATCTTTCATTTTCCGGCTGGTGGGGTCCCAATTGTTAAAATCACCGGCTAAATAAACATCGCTGCCCGGCTGTGCTTTCAGCCGGAAAGTAACCCGCTTACGAGCAACTTTTGTGCTGGTTTTGGTTTTTGTTGGTGTACGCATCTTTTAATAAATTTTATAGTCAATAATCAAGGATTACGAGTATTCCTGCAAGAAGCAGAATCAAGGTCCGGCAAAGAGGATCGGAAACAAAATTAATGGAGAAAAGCAGGCATAAAATTAAGACAATATTTTTTAACTATTAAGAAATCGGAGATTTTTTTTGACCTGAAAATGAATTTTTTTGGTTTATGGTTCTCCAGCACATAACCCCGTTATAGATAACCCTGCGGAGTGCTTTTGGGTAGGTGGGTTTGAATTTGAACGGGGTTGGGTTAAATCGGAGTTAAGTGGTTTGTAACCCCGCTAAGCGGGGTGATATTTTTTTTACCCCGCTAAGCGGGGGTTATTTTTAAGCGGGGTGGTCTTCGTAGCTTACCCCGCTAAGCGGGGTAGTCTTCAGGGAATAGACCGAGCAGGCGGGCGACGCGGAAGAACTCTGTTATCCCCCATGCCTGGGCAAAGCAACCCTTCTGATGATGGGGATAATTGCCATCGAGGAGTTCGGGTAAATGGCCAATACAGCCGTGGTTAAACGTTTGGATGGAGGCCGAGAGGATATCGGCGCCTCTTTGTCGGGCCTGGTGGCCATAGGTAATCCACAGGGCTTCGCAGTAGGAAGGCAGAGGCCATGTCCAGGCGGTGCCATTGTGATAGGCCGGTTTGCGTTGCCAGTCTTCATCGCCTGAATAGTGGCCCTGATAGGGATGATGGGGGTTGTTCAGCAGCTGGCCCCGGTGATGGACAGCCAGGGGGTATTGAACGGGGCGGTCGGCCAGGCTGCGGATGGCCCCGGGAATGACCAGCTCTTCGGCAACGGCCACGATGCCAGCCATCAGGTCGGGGTCATCAATGGCCCCCAGGGTAATGGCAAAAAGCTGATTGGGGCGGATATGGTCGTCCGGGGTGGCCTGATGGGCGGGCACGAAAGACTGTGCATGCAGACAGTCGGATAAAAAATACCCCCCGGCCGACAAGGTATCGGGATTGGGCATCTTAAAATACTGAACCATGGATTGCTGAACCTTTCGGGCAAGAGCTTCCCACTGCTGCGGCGGCTGCTCCAATTCGGAAAGAAAAACCAGGGCATGATGCCACAAGGCCTGTATCTCGACGGGATAACCCTGCCGGGGGGTTCCGGCCGGATAATTGGTATCCATCCAGGTGAAATGGGTGGGGCTGTATATCAGCCCGCTTTCCGGGTCCATCTGAATGCCGTTGGGGGTACCCTCCTGGTAATGAAGGATGATGGAGGTGATCACCTGATGAAGGGTTCTTCCGCCCACATCCTTGTCCAGCAGGGGTTTGCCTTTTTTCCGGTAAAGGGCACGAACAGCGGCTATGAACCACAGGGGGGCATCGGAGGTATCGCGGTTGGAAATATCTGCTCCATGAAGCACGTTGGGCAGGGTACCCCGGTCTTCAAAAGAAGCGAAGCCGGCAAGGATATTTTCAGCCGCCTGATCGTAACCGGCGGCAATGAGGCCCCGCAGGCATATCAGGGTGTCGCGGCCCCAATCCAAAAACCAGGGGAAACCGGCAATAACAGTTTGATTGCTGTTGCGGCGTACCATGAACTGGCGAATTCCCCGGGCCAACAAGCCCGCTATATCTTTGCCATCATCGCTGGTCGATACATCAGCCGTTTGGGTCGTTTCCGAAGGCGAATGGGCAGGTTCCATGGCTTCAGTCTCGACAACAGCCTCCATCACGGCTTGCTGGCCGCCGGTGAGATCCACACGGAAATACCCCGGACTGTACAAATCGCCATTGCCATCCATGCCTCTTTCCACCTCCAGCGGCCGGTTAACCATATACTGCCATTCATCTTCCCGGACAAATTGGCCCGGGGCAAGCTCCACCCGCAACTTTTTATCCTCCCGGTCAAAGACAAAGCCCCCGGAGTGCTCCTGTATCCGGTTGGGCCAGTCCTGTTCAGGACCGGTAAAAGCCTTGGTCAGATGATGGTGGTTTCGGCTTTCCATATCGGGCCGCAGAATCACCTTCACCGGCACATCATCGGCGGGGGTGGAGGCGTTGGCCGATGCCTCACGCTTAACGACCAGGCGCAAATGATCGGCGCTGTGATCATAATCCATTGTTAACCAAAGGGGAATGAATAAACCTCCGCCAGCAGGCATTTCAAAGTAGTATTGGGTGGTATTATCGCGGTGGACAAAACGGTGCTGATACTCAGGGCCCAGGGCTCGTGAAAAACCTTTACAGACGGCCCATCCCCGCAGGCGGGTCAGCATAATATAACGGTCTTCAGGATGACCCGGGTTCAGATTGGCGGCAATCAACCCATCATATTTGCTTTGCAAGGCAGAAAAGGCGCCCCGGGCAATGCTGACACCTCCGCCCTCATTGACCGAGAGGGCGCAAAGTGCTGGATCCTTCCGGATAGCATCCCGGTGAAAGGTTTCCTGCAGGTCAAACATACCCGCTGAGGCCACCATCAAATGTCCCGTATCACGCCTGACGCTTTCCCCGTCATACACTTCAATCTCCAGATAATACCTGTGGTTCGGAGTATCAAAAACCCCGGGCGGTATGATGGACACGTATTGACCCTCGCGCAGGTAAAACCCCTCCCCATGCTCAATGACCTTGGCGGTATTGCGTATGCGGAAACGAAAATAATGGCCGGCCATTACCATCACCGGTGTGCCGGATGGCACGATCACCATGCGTCGGACATCGCGCGGATGCGACCATTGCACCACGGGAGGCCGCCGGGTGAAATGGGCAAAGAAAAAGCCATAGGGGTCTGCTTCAAACTCACCCGTGCGCTCTTCCACCCATTGCTCTGAAAGCTCGTAACCATCAGAGAGGAAGAGTTTCATTACCTGCAGCTTAAGAAGCCGCTCTGATTTGGTCTTTCTAATAAAAGCATCCACCCGCTGGTCGACCACCTGGCGGTGATAGGAAGGATCACTACAAACGGCAGCCACCTGATGGGGTTTGAGTTGAATGCGAAACTCATTGCCCCAGTTTTTCCAGACCAGGTCCTCTCCAGAGAGCAAATCCTGCGAATTTTCATACATTTCGCGGCTGTAGCGGATGTCGACAAACAGTTCGTTGGGCTGGTCATTCAGATTGGCCAGGATGATCAGGGTATGCTTTTTATCGGGTGAATAGCGCTTATAGGCAATGCTGTTGGTATGGCTGGTATGAATTTTTTCAAGCGAACTGCCGGCTTGAAAAGCCGGATGGGTTTTAATGATGTTGTTGAGTTTTCGGATCCAGGAGATCTGGTTATCCGGATTGCCCCAATTCATACTGGTTAGGCGGTGCACATCGATTTTTTCATGGGCAAACCATTCCACCCCGCAAGACATGCCAAAAGTTCCGGTATCGGAGAGAAGGGCCGTCAGGGCGTTGCGCAGACGGGAGAAATCATGGGAGACAGCCGCCAGGCGATTGTTATCATGGGTCTCGGAGAAATTCACCAGGGGCCCTTTGGAGAAAGTTGTGCGGGCATATTCGTCAATATACCATTCCATCTGGCCCTGGTCATAATTTTGAAACATCTCGGAATAGGCCCAATCCAGGTTGCATTCGGTGAGCAACTTCTCGGTGGTGGAAACCTTACCGCCCAAGCCTTCGAGCAGGAAGATGGTGGAGGGATATTCCCTTTTCACCCGGGCAGTGATATAGAGCCAGGCTTCGGGAGGGATCATATAACCGGCGTCGCAACGGAAACCGTCCACCCCTTTACTGCACCAGAACAGGAACACCTCGGCCATATATCGCCAAAGCCCGGGCTGGTCATAATCAAGCTTGGCCAAATCGCTCCATGTTACACCCCATGCACCGGGTGAGACAAATTTTCCCGAGGAAGATTTGACGAAATATTCCGGATGGTGCACCTGAAGCTGTGAGGCCCAGCCGGTGTGGTTGACCGGAATATCCATAAAAATCCGGGCATGCTTGGCATGAACCGCATCAATCAATTCACCAAACTGTTCCATGGGGGTGGTTAGCTTATCAAACTCAGCCAGGGCCGGATCAACATTCATAAAATCCAGGGCGGCATAGGGGCTGCCAAACAAGCCCATCCGGGCATAGGTGGTGGGGGTAGGATGAACCGGCAGCAGCATAATGATGTCAAAGCCCAGGGTATCAACGATGAAGTCGACCTGTTGGGCTAAATCTCTGAATTTTCCTGAATCGGGAATAAGGGCATAGTCCTTGTTCTTAACATCGCCCAACTGGCCAAGCTCCCTGCGGATATGGCTTATGGCCTGCTCGCCTATGAAAAGCCGCACAAATGCCGAATAGATAGAATTGCTGATGACCGAATCGGCCGGTTCAATCTTGACAAAAAGGTTATCGCCCCCGGGCCACACGGGCTCATATTCGCCTTCAGGCAGGAAAAAAGCTTTCGCTTCAAAAAATCCCACACTCACCAGGGGAACAGAGATGACAAAGGTATCCGAGCCCTCGCGCTGCATCTGAAAATCGCCCCATTCCTGGAAACGCCTGGGAGAACCCTGCTCCGTATAATCGATGATTTCACGCAACTTATGTTTCGGGGCAAACAAGCTGGTGCGCAGATAAGCCCGCCCCTGCCAGTGAGAAGGTACCCTCAGGGTAATGTCCAAAAAATCTCCCTCCCGGTAAATATGATAGGTACCGGGCTGTGGTGTTTGTATCAATTCTGCTTGCCCCATTATACGGATAAAGTATTGATAAAAAGGGATGAACCTGTCAAACTGAATTCACAATTGATTGCTTAACCCACCCTTGAACTAATTCTTGTCACTCAATAAAGAGCACCTGTTTCATTCATATCCTTGTTGCCAGGTTCCTCCATGCAGCAGGCACCATCTAAAGACCGGGGAACATCCACTCATTGTTGACGACTGCCTCATCAAGGAAACCACCTACATAGTCCCCTTCCTTTTCAGGCGGGCACCTAAATGCGGGTTTACTTCCGCACCCCAACTAAAGCAGCATGGTAAACATCAGCCCAAAAGTGCAAAAAAGCTAAAAAAACAAAGGCAATGATAAAGATAGTAAAACTATTTGAGATTTGCTTTAAGCAGCTCGATGTATTGTTTTTTCAATTCCTCATTGCCGCCAATGACACCGGCCAGATAGTTATCATGGGGATAAAGCCAGATGCTGCCGTTATAGGGATCTTCCACCTGGATGACATCCTGGTGTCTTTTGTCCTTTGGATGCTCCAAAAAATCCAGGTAACGGGAAAGCATGTCGCCGGCCGATTGCTGGCTGTCGGGAGCCAGGACGAAGACCTTAAAACGCTGGTCTTTACGCTTATAATCGGCCACATAGGCAGACTTCAGATAGCTGTAACCCATATAATTGGCTGCGATGTATTTTTCTGTATTCTTCATTCTCCCTTTTTGGGGCAACAGCTCAAGCTGCCCGGGCAACTGATCCGATGTATTCAGTTTGTGGTCGATTTGCCGGGCCAACTTATCCATGGCCGAACCCATCTTTTCAGCATTGGTGGATATTTGGACATAGTAAGGTCCGGTAATAAAATAATAGGCGTACTGATCTTTGAAGCCCTGGGCCCCTACTGAGACAAAATCATAATCGGGATTTCTTTCCTGGGAGTAGATCCCAAAAGCATTGGTCGGGCTGCTGTGCTGAAAGACATAGACTTTCAGGCGCTGATCCTGGTCATTGAAATATTCGGCCGTATATAACTTTTGAAAGTCATAGCTCAGATAGGCATCGGCCGCCCCGTTGATGATATTCCACAGGTTACCGGGGTTATAAACCTTATCGCCTATTTGCAGTTCCCAGCCATCCATGGCGGGAAAAAGCCTTTCCTTTTTCTCATCCCCGCGGGCTGAATGGGCCGCGATGACCAAAAGGGCAAGGCTTACAAACAAGGCATGTTTAAATAGTTGTCGGTTCATGGTCTCAATCAATTTGGATTAAACAAGGAAATCATCAGGCATTTTTGATATCCGGCTGATATCGGCCAATTTGGAAGGAACGTCAAATCCCTTAACACACCTTGCCGTACAGATGGAACAATCGCTGCAGGGGTTATCGCGGATGTCATGCTCCTGGAGAACTTGTTTGGCCTTTTTCATTTCCCGGTATCCATAGGCATACATATAAGCCCGCATCATTTCAGGGATGGGCAGGTTTTTGCGGCATTCCGCCTTACAGGTTTCACATCCATTGCAATACAAACCTTTTTCTGCGGAAGCCATGGAAAGGAAGCGCTCTTCCTCCGGGGTCAGTTCCAGATGCTCCATAACCGAGAAATTTTGACGGAGGTGCTCAAAATTGATGATCCCCGGAATGGTGGTATGGACATTGGGATTATTGAGCACCCATTTCAGGGCTGCCTTGAAATCCACCGGTTTATCGGCATCTTTCCCCAGGCTTCCCCCGGCCATGGATTTCATCCCCACAATACCGATCCCGGCGTCGGCAGCTTTGGCGATCATCTTATTCATTTGATCGCGGTGGTCCTGTTTAAAATTGTAAGCCGTCAGAATCACCTCATACACACCACTATCGATGGCAGCCTGGATGACTTCGGGTTCATTTTTATGGGTAGAAAGGCCGATATAGCGGGCTTTCCCCTGCTTCTTGGCTGTTTTCAGGGCATCGAGGATGGGCTCATAAAGGGCCGCCTGCCTGGCTGAAATGCTGTGCACGTAAAGGATGTCGACATAATCCATTTGCAACCGCTCCAGGCTGATATCGAGCTTATCGAGAAAAGCTTTCTTGGTGGTTCCGCTTTTCAGATGGCCCGTTTCCCGGTCTTTTTCCTCGGGTGGCACTTTTGTAGCAATGGTGAACGATTTGCGGGGATACTCCTTCAGGACCTTTCCCAGCATTTTTTCATTGTTGCCGCGCTGATAGACATGGGCGGTGTCGAAATGCTGGAAACCGGTTTCCATAGCGGCCTTGATCAGGCTGGGATTTTTCGCCTCCATTACCCCATAACTGACAATGGGCAGTTCAATATCGGTATTGCCCAACTGCCGTTTAATGACTTTTCCCTTTTGCATCTCCCGGCCAACCGGTGTAATCTTTTCGGCACCGGTCAGGCGGTTGGCAACAAAAGCACCAGCAGCTCCAAGAACTGAGGTCTTCAAAAAGGCTCTTCGGTTCAGGTTGCTCATATTGTAATATTTAGGTTTTAATAGATTTTTGTCCGTTTTTGTTCCTTTCCATACCCCCGAAGTAAATGACACGCGCACGGGATGGAACGGGCAATGTCTAAATCAGCAAGATAGCAAGTTTAGCTGTTAAATCAAAAACAGGAGCCGGATATTTTGTAGGAAAAATGCGATGGTTTATATCGGAGCGGGTAAACCCTGCCAGTGGATGATGGTGGTTGAATCCACCCCAAATTTGAAGATTGACGCTTTCCAGACCTTTTGCAAGGGTTCATCCGCTTTGAAAGGGTTGATCATCTTCGCAGAGCCCTGCGGACCATAAGGAATTCATTGATGTTGTCCATATCGATGATCCCGGCCAGTTGTTCACCCTTTAATACGGGTGCCATGGTGATTTGCTGGGTTCTCATCTGCTCATAGGCCTTTTCCAGGGACGTATCATGGGAGAAAGTGGTCACCCCGGTGTTCATAATATTACGGATGGCCACCTGCTGGTCATAGCGGGTCAATCCCTGGATGATATCATTGCGGGTAAGAATGCCCCGGACTTTTCCGGCTTCCGTGACAATAAAGCGTTGTTCGGGGCCATCCAGCAGAATATCCACGGCCCGTCTGATGGGATCATCAGGATGCAGGGGGGTGTATTCATGCATCAAAACATGTTCAACCGTATAACCAGCCAGGACGGAAGAATACTTCACCAGCTCGTATTCGCGCTGGGCCCCGATATAAATGAAAATGGCAATAAAAATCAGGAAAGGGTTGGTATAGAGGCCCCAAAGGGCAATAAAAAAGGCAAACATCTTGCCAATGTTCATGGCCACATAGGTGGCCTGGTCGCGTGCCATCTTAAGGGCGAGCAGGGAGCGGAAAACCCGCCCGCCGTCCATGGGAAAGGCCGGTATCAGGTTGAACAGGGCCAGCATCAGATTGGCCAGCATCAAAATCAGCAGGAAATTGGAATGGTTGATCTCCTGGAAATTGGAGGGTTCAAAGTCAAGCCCACCGGTCATGGCCAAAAACAGCCAAAGCACCAAAGCGATGGCAATATTCATGAGGGGGCCGGCTAAAGACACAGCCAACTCCTGCCGGGGATCGTCCGGCATCTTTTCCAGATCAGCCACCCCGCCAATGGGCAAAAGGGTGATGCTCCGGGTGTTGATCCCATAACGCCGGGCCATCAGTGAATGAGAAAGCTCATGCAAAACCACGCACACAAATATCGCCAGGACAAACAACACGGAAAAAACAATTTGTTGCAGATCAAGGCCTTGCTGGAGATCAATGAAAATCACCCAGGCAATGATCAACAAAAAAGTCCAATGGACCGATACCCTTATTCCAAAAGGCCTGCCCAGATCTACAGCATACTTCATTCGTATAAAGGCTTATTCAAAATGATCACGGCATTTAGCATTCAAGTTAATGATTATTTATCAATCCAACATAATCATGGCCAAGGATTATTGTTGGCATCCTGGTCCGACCCCGCTAAGCGGGGTCATACCGCCTGGTTTTACCCCCGCTAAGCGGGGTCATACATACCCCACTCGCTTCCTACCCCCGCTAAGCGGGGTTCATTTCGGGTTAGACCCCGCTAAGCGGGGTTCATTCCGACCCCGCTAAGCGGGGTCGTTTACGGGGTCAATTTATGATCCTTCCGCGCCCTTTCGGAAATAAGGTTCCATGGCATCCCGCAGTTGTTTGACCAGCACCGGATCATCCTGCTCATAAACATCGGGAATATTAAAAACAAGTATACGCCCCGCTTCAACATCATAATCGCGCATGATCACCTCTTTCATAAAATGCTCCATCACAAATATCAAATCGGCTTTTTGGACCAAATCCTTGTTAACGGGCTGTACAGCCATTGGAGAAAGTCCTGCCGAAACACATTCAACCGGCAGGTTGCTTTCCCGGGCCAACCCTTTGCAAACTGTCTCGGCCGTAGGGCTGCGCTGCATATTGGCCATACAGACAAACAGGTAAACAGATTTTTTCATGACAACAAAAATTTATTCATTCACCCGATAATATCACTTTTATTCGATTTGTCAAACACTTCCCCGGGGAACCATATTATAAGCCATCCGGATTTAAACCACCCCTGCCAAAACACATCTAACCTAGATAAAATGAAGAAGCAATACAAATTCAAATGGCTAACCCACCCAACACCGGGGCCGACCCCGCCCTTTTATGACACGAACACAACCTTAACAATGTCCCATCAAAAACTCATATAAAGTGCCCCATCAAAACATCGCTTTGACTCAAGCACAATTCCAAAAACCCAAAAGACAAAAAACATTAAATATCAGAAGACTATGACAACACCCTCTTTTACAGCCGGGCTCATGATGTTGCTAATGGCGGCTCTGGCAACCCAGGCTCAAAACGAAAACAACATACACTTCATGACCGATCCCAGCATTTCTCCGGATGGGGAGACGGTAGTATTCACCTACGGAAATGATCTGTGGCGCACCGGGGTGAACCAGGAAGACGCCTACCGGATAACGGCTATGGAAGGGGTTGAAAGTCATGCGTGTTTTTCTCCGGATGGGCAATGGCTGGCCTTTTCAGCCACCAAAAACGGCAATGCCGATGTTTATGTCATGCCGGTGGAAGGGGGTGAGATCCGGCAGCTCACCTGGCATGATGCCGCCGATCATCCGGAGAACTGGTCATGGGACAGTCAAACCATTTATTTCACCTCGGAGCGATACAACCAGTTTGCCTCTTTCCAGGTTGCGCGGGAAGGGTCCACGCCACGGCGCATGTTTAGCAACTATTTCAACACCCCCCATCACCTGGCGCCTCATCCCGGTGACAGCACATTCTACTTCACCGAATCATGGGAGAGCTATCGCTTTCCCCAGCGCAAAAAGTATCGGGGTGCGCACAATCCCGACATTAAATCCTACAACCTGCAAACACACAAGTACCGTGAGCATACCACTTTTGAGGGAAAAGATTTATGGCCCACCATTGACCGGCAGGGGCAGGTGTTTTTCGCCAGCGATCGATGGAATGGCGAATACAACCTCTACACCCTCGAAGATGGGGGAAAGGAGCGGCTCACCGGCTTTTCCGCTTCAATAGGCAGGCCCCGGGTCAGTGCCAACGGAGAAAAAATCGTTTTTTGCAAATCTTACAAACCCCATATATACGATGTCTCAAGTGGTCAAACCCGGCCCCTGGCGGTCGACCTTCTCCGCCATGATGAGCTGACTACCAGCAAAGATTGCCAGGTGAAAGGCAACATCACCGCCTTTGATGCGGCCCCTGACGGCAAAAAGCTGGCATTTGTAGCCCGGGGACGGCTTTTTGTTTCAGACCACAAAGGAAGGTTCATCCGTGAGCTCCGCACCAATCCACGTGAACGGGTTATTGAAGTCAAATGGATGCAAGACAGCAAAAACCTGGTCTTCACCCAAACCCAGCGGGGCTGGGCCAACCTGTTCACCATCTCGGCAGCAAAGGGCAGTGCCCCCCGCCAATTGACCAACAAAACCAGCACCCACCGGCTGATGTCGATGAACCATGAAAGAAACCGCCTGGCCTATATTCAGGGCAAAGACAGCCTGATGCTGATGAACCTGGAAGATTTCAATACGCGGCTCCTGGTCAAAGATGATTTCTGGTTCAGGGGCTCCCGACCCCGCTTCAGCCCCAATGATCAGTTCATCACCTATACGGCCTACCGCAATTTTGAACAGGATGTATTCATCTATAACCTGAACAACGCGAACAAATACAACCTCACCCGCTCAGGGGTCACCGAACGTCAGCCATTCTGGTCGCCCAACGGCAAATACATCTATCTGGCCAGCGACCGCTACCAGGCAGCCTTCCCACGAGGCACTGAGAACAGCCGAATATACCGCCTGCCCCTGTATAAATTTCAAAAGGCCTTCGAATACGATCAATACCAAAAAATGTTTGAAGACCCCCAACAAAACGACAGCCTCAATCCCGAAATCAAACTGGATTTGGAACAACTCTCCCGGCGATGGGAACAACTTGAAGTTAAAGCCCCGGAACAATTCAATCCCTATGTGTTCCGGAAAAAAGACCACAGCCTGGTATTCTTCGGCTCAACCCATGACGGGGATTATGGACTGTGGAAAAAAGAAATCAAGCCTTTCGCCGAAAACACCACCCATAAGATCAGCGACCAGGATTTCGAGGGCATTGTAAAAGCCCGAAAAAACTATTATACCCTTTCCGAAGGCAATATTCACCAGATCAAACCCGGCAGCAACGAGCTGGAAAAAATGGACATCCAACACGGTTTCAGCAAAAAACTGGCCCATGAATTTCACCAGATGTTCTATGAAAACTGGGCCATTCTTCAGGAAAACTTTTACGACAAAGATTTTCACGGGGTTGACTGGAAGCAGATGCGCCGGAAGTATGAGGTTTTCCTGGACCATGTGCGCACCCGAGATAACCTGCGCACCCTTTTTAACGACATGCTGGGTGAGTTGAATGCCTCCCACCTGGGTTTTTATTCTTCGGGGGAAAAGGAAGAGACTTATTATTCGTTGGAGACGGCGGCCACCGGCATCGTTTTTGACCGGAACCATCCCTGGCAGGTAAAGCGGATCGTAGCTCAATCGCCGCTGGACCGGACCGACGGAAAGCTGGAACCCGGCGACCGTCTGGTGGCTGTCAATGGCGAACCGGTTCATCCTGAACAAAACCGAAACGCATGTTTCAGTTTTGCCGAGCGCCCGCAGGAAATGACCATGACCTTCACCCGGGGCACAGATAGTTTACAGGTGAAGGTGCATCCCATTTCATCGGGGCGCTTCAACGGGCTGCTTTATGATGAATGGATTGCCCGAAAGCAGAAGAAAGTGGATCAGCAAACGGATGGCAAAGTGGCTTATGTTTATATGAAGGATATGGGCACCTCCAGCCTGGAGGAGTTTTTGATTGAGATGACCACTGAAACGGTGCACCGGGAGGCGTTAATCCTTGATCTGCGGTATAATCGGGGTGGGAATGTACACGATGATGTGTTGCAGTTCCTCTCCCAGCGGCCCTATCTGCAGTGGAAATTCCGGGGAAGCAGCATGGAGCCCCAGCCCAATTTTGCCCCTTCCGGCAAACCCATTGTGATGCTGGTCAATGAACACAGCCTGAGCGATGCTGAAATGACCGCCGCCGGATTTAAAGCGCTCAACCTGGGTACGGTGGTGGGTACGGAAACCTACCGCTGGATCATTTTCACCTCCGGCAAACGGCTGGTGGATGGCTCCTATACACGGCTTCCGGCCTGGGGTTGCTATACCCTGGAAGGGGAAGACCTGGAAATGACCGGCGTGAAGCCCGATATTCGGGTGAACAACACCTTCAAGGACCGCCTCCAAGGGAACGACCCTCAATTGCAGAAAGCCATCGAACTGATCCGCAAAAAAATGCGGCAGGATTAACCCGCTCAGCAAAAGCTTCAAAATGGAACCCGCAGGTTTAATGCCTGGCCTTGCTGTCTAAGTCCATGCACGCGGGTTTCATTGAGCAACGACTTTTTGAGGTATATTAATCAGCACCGCATTGCACCACAGTCTATTCTTATCAGAACGACCGCCATAAAAGGCACATGCTTAACATATACATAGCCCTGTTGAGCAGGTTTCTGGTACAGGTTTGTTTAGTTATCCAGTTCTTTCACATTGTAATTTTTTTCCCTTTCCCGGGCTTTTTCCTCCCATTGCGGCACCACTTGATCGATGAATTTTTCCTTTTGCCGGTCGAGCCTGTCCATATCCAGGCCAACCACCTCTTGCGCCCTGGCCTTGGTAGAAATATCAGGCACGGGTACTTCCTTGTTGTAGCCCAGGTTTGAGAGGATCCGCGACAGTTTCAGCCTGGCATCCTGGGCGATGCCGATGGCCGTATTGTAAACCCGCAGGCACTCAATGGGGGCGTGGAAAGGAGCACCATGGCTGTTGGCAATATAACCCCAGCGCCACTGGGCATGGCGGATATCCATCAGGACCGGTTCCATCTGTTCTTTGGTGGCCCCCAACTCCCAGGCCTTTTGAGCTTCAAAATGGGCATGCACCAGTTTCTTTTCCAGTTCATACTGGCTGGCTTTGACTTTATCAAAACGAGAATACACATTTTCCCGGAACTCCTCTTCAGACTCCTGGTGACAGACCAGGCAGGTTTTGTCGATATATTTGAGGGGGGAGACAATTTTATGGTCGGTAAATTTCTGGCCTCCCTCGCTGGTATAGGGCATGTGGCAATCGGCGCAGGCCAGGCCGCGTTCGGCATGGATGCCCTGCATAAAAATCTCAAAATCGGGATGCTGAGCCTTAATCATCGGGGCTTTGCTGATGCCGTGGGTCCAGTCCGAAAAATTGCGCTCGTCATAGTAGGCTTCCATATCCTGTACTTCGCGGCCCTTATCCCAGGGGAAAACCAAATAATTGCCCTCGCCCTTGAAATAGTACTCGGAATGGCACTGGGCACAGACATATCTGCGCATCTGCTGGTGGGTGGCTTCCTCTATATCCTTTCCGTTGCGTTTGAAGGCTTCCACCAGGGCCGGTCGGGGCACATGCAGGTTCATGGTCTCCGCTTCATGACAATCGGCACAGCCAATGGGATTGACAATCTGATGGCCGCGTTCTTCCCACGAACCCTCATAAAAAGCTTCAGCCCCAATCTCACTCATTACCCTCGGTACATCCGGACTTTTACAGGTCCAGCAGGTATTGGGCATCGGGCTGCTACGACCATCGAGCGGGGCACCCGTTCTTAATATATCGCGGATGTCATGAATGGCCCAGGCATGCCCCTTCGACTGATTATACTCTTTGGAAAAGCCATAGTCGGCCCACAGGATCACCAGCCGCGGATTGCGTTTCAACATATCGATGGGCGCATTGCCGTTGTACTTGGTGTGGAAAGAGGTATCTTTGGTGGCTTTCCAACGCTCATACTGCCGGGGAAAATTCTCTCCCCATATCTCACTCCGGGGTTCCCACTGACCATGATCAACCTGGGGCTGATAAGCAAAATTGGCCTCAGCCCGCCTCTCCATGATGGAAGAAGACAACAGCCCCAGAAAAAATACCGCTACAACGGTAACCAAAAAAATCAACCATCCTATCCAGGGCTTTTCCTTTATGAGTTGTCGAATAGATTTCATATCAATGATGTTTAACGGATTGATGATATAAATTGCTAAAAGACCATTTCATCCTCCTTCTTAAACGTTTAACACAATATGGCTCCACCTCAAACACCCGTCTGCCAAATCCCCTGTTGCACCGTTTGCTCAAGCGTTTGCCTTATCGACTGCTTAGCCATTTGCTGAACCGTTTGCCTGATTCTCTTCTAAACCATTTGTTAAACCCCTTGCTATATCGACTGCTTAGCCATTTGCTAAACCGTTCACTACTTTGACTGCTAAGCCATTTGCTCATCCCCTTGCTATATCCCCTTTTAACCTTTTGCTAAAAAGTTTGTTAACCCGACCATTAAGCCCCATAAGACCCCATCCCCATCCGGGCAAATCACAACAAAAATGAACATCATTCCTGCTCCTCCATAATACGCTTCAGCCATTCAGGTACGGGACTTTGCGGAACAGGAACACGCGCAAAAGGCGTAAGGGACAAACTGTTTTCTCTTCCATGAGGTACCTCGCGATGACATTCCCAGCATTTGCGCCGGGTTCGTTGCTCAATGGTATGATGGGTTCTTTGAGTCAGAAGCCCCGGATCTTTGATCAGCTGCTCATGGCAGCGAATACAATTTTGCCGCACCACCTCTGCCCCGGCCTCCTTGATCTCTATCACCTGAGGCTCTTTGCGCAAGGTGAACAGGGTGGCATGGCGCATACCATCTTTCGCCTTGAAATAGTAATGATTGAAAAAATGATCATGGGGAACATGGCAGGAATTGCAGTTGGTGATCTCACGATGGGCACTGTGCGACCAGGTGGCATACTGGGGAGCCATGATGTGGCAGTTTACACATGCTTCAGGCCGGTCTGAAAGATAGGAATGGGCCTTGGAAATATAAAAAATGTATACCGTTAATCCGACAAAGATCCCCAGTATAATAATGACCGGCAACTTCCACTTATCCGGAGGCTTGATTTTGGAAAGCACCCTTTTCATCAGAGACGCGCTGCTTGAATGACTTATGCTTTATACAATCTTAAGCTTTTCAGTTTTTGGCCCTCAAGGCACCTTCCTTAACCTAAAGTTTATTTTCTTCAAGATGCGCATTGGCCTCAGAGGCATCCAACATTCATAAAAGACCCTCACCTCTTTTTCAAATGTAAGCCGTATTGATGGATTTCGGAATTGAATTGCTTTAATTCGAATAATTTAAATAAAATCTAAATACAAACAATCGCATAAACGGCTCGCATACAATGGGAGTGCATTCAAAAAAAACAAAAAAGAACCGGAAGAGCCCGCTAATCATCTAAGGCCGGGTTAAAAAGCGGCATGCAAGCAGCAACCTGAATTGGGGTAAAACAGATTGCCTGGCCGTGGCATGACCAATAAATGGACAGCGCCCGTTAAAACAAGTCCTAAACGTCCACCCCAAAAAACAGGCGGATGAAGTAGCTGATGCCAAAGGTCAGGGCAGCAACACCCAGGCTCAGGATGGCCATCTCCAGAAAGCGTTTCTTAAAATTCATGTCTTTGGCCACTGAGATGTAATAATTGAAGAACAGGATGATCAGGATGGCCAGGGCAAGGGTCACAGCCAGGCATATGAAATAGTTTTCAAGCACCAGATAAGGCAATATCAAAATGAAGACGGTGATGATATAGGCAAAGCCGGTATAAAGGGAGGAAGGCAATGCTTCCGAATCCTTCCCTTCCGATTTGTTGGACAGGTACTCGGAGGCGCCCATCGAAAAAGAAGCGGCAATGCCGGTAATCAAACCGGCAATGGCAATCAGCTGGGTTTTCTGAAGGGCCAGGGTCAAACCGGCCAGGGCTCCTGTCAGCTCAACCAGAGCATCGTTCAGGCCCAGCACGATGGATCCTACGTAGTCAAGCTGTTTTTCGCGAATCATGCCAATCAGGTTCTCCTCATGGCTGTCTTCATCATTGACAATGCTTTCGGCTTCCGGTATATAACGGGTAGCCTCCTGGTACATCTCCTGGGCGCCCTGTTCGCCGTTTTCCATGAGCTTGATACCAAAGGTCAGACCAAATAGCCGGGTAATCCAATAAAACTTAAAAACCTTCCACCGGTTGGGTTTCACTTCCTCCCCGCTATAGGATTTCCAGAAATTGTAATGCCTCAGCTCGTCCTCCCCTATGTCTTTAATTACCCGGGCATTGTCGCCCTTTATCCTCTTTGCCAGACGCTTATAGATGTGGTATTCGGTGATCTCGTTTTTCTGAAACTGCTTGACGTTTTCAACCTGTTCGGGGGTTAATTCCTGTTTACTCATGAAAGCTGGGTTTTATCGGATTGAATAATTTCAATTGTTTTTAGACCGGGGAATGAGATCATTCATGACCGTCCCGAATCATTCATACCTGGTTAGCCGCGATGGTTCGCGCGTCGATCATCAAGACGAGATCATTCACGGCCGTCTGGGATCATCCAT
This sequence comes from uncultured Bacteroidota bacterium, assembly GCA_913055635.1. Lineage (GTDB taxonomy): Bacteria > Bacteroidota > Bacteroidia > Bacteroidales > UBA12077 > JAGXLC01. Next base: position 91,044 of record CAJXLK010000003.1, on the reverse strand, counting down.
ACCTGGCTATCCAGAGGAATTGGCGCGTCGATCATCGAAATGGGATTCTTCATAACCGTCTGGAATCACATGCCCGTTGGTCGGGGCGAATGCTTTGCCTTTGAATCCATCAAAGGGAGCCATAAAATTAGGTTTTGCGAGTGAAAAACAAAATCTCCACATGGTCATCGGCGAACCCGCCGGGCCATCCATTCCATTGACACAAAATTAGATTATGCGGCTGAAAAACAAAAAGCACCCGGGCTAAGCTTATCAGCCCCTCAGCTCTCCGTTTTCCGGGCCAACAGGAACAATTTGGTGAAGTTGAATTCCTGGTCCTCATCGGGATCCCTTTCGTAGCGTTCCACCACATCGAAACCTGCCTGATGGAGCTGGTGAAGGATCTCCTCTTCAGAAACCACATTCAAAAAGGTTGTTTCATCGGGTTTAAAGGGCTCTTTAAGGTAAAGTTCCCTTGATTCTCCGGCCTGCATAGCCAGAAAGAGGATTCCTCGGTTCACCAGCAATTCATGGTATTTCTTCAAAACACCAGGGATTTGGCCTTTAGGGATATGAATCAGGGAAAAGGAAGCGATGATCCCGTCAAAGCTATGGGGTTTAAAATCGGGGTAGCGCAGATCCTGCTCATAGAAAACAGCCGCTTCATGGTTAGTACGGGCTATTTCGAGCATGCCCCGGGACAAGTCTATGGCGGCAACCTCATAACCCGATTGGCTCAAATAGCCGGCATCCGTGCCAATGCCACAACCGGCATCCAGTATGCGGGCACCATCCGGGAGAAAAGCCGTAAAACAATTGATGTAGTCGGTAGGCCGGGTGATGCGATGGCGGTATTCCTCAGCAATCTGGTCATAAACCCGGGGTATATCTTTTTTAGATTCAGCATTCTTGTTCATAGTGATAAGGGTTATTTAACATGCTCAAATTATTGATGTTTTACATGGAGTCCTGTATTTAGGTATGGCCTTAGCGGGAAGCCCCCTGCAAACTTTTGTTTTGAAGTCAAAAGCACGAACCATCCACTTCTTACAGGGGAACTCCAGGCAAAGTAAAATGTAAAAATGAAGGATTCCTGCCTCAGGACAGGAATCCGGAAAAAAGGCGAACAGGTTTTATCTGAACTAGTGGTATAACCATAAAGTTCCTGAAGTATAAAGAAGTCTGATAGCGATAAGCGTGTCGTCTTTTCAGAGCTGATTTTACTCAACGAAAACCAGGGTTATTCCCCTAGAATGCGGAAATGAAGCCCAGGCTGAAGCGGCCAAAGTCACTCTCGGTATGGCCGTTCATCACATAGGTGTATTCGCCGGCCAGCCTGACGTTTCTTCGCAACATATAACCCATGTGAAAAGTAGCTGATTCGTAGTCGGCCGGGTCAAAATCGGATTCCACCTTGTTGTACATTCCCAGCAGGTACCAGTCGCTCTGGGCAGCCTGCGGGCTGTAAATGGCCTCGGCCAGCATACCGCTGGTTTTGACATCTTCCATGGTATTATTCAGGGCCACATTGCCGGCGGGAAACACCTCCGAGTCGGTGCGGACCATATATTGATAGTTGACTTCAAAGCGGTCATCGATGTTGAGGGTGAAATCGGGGCCAAAGATCTGCACCTCATTGGTCAGGGACTGATCCATGTTGTTGGCCTGGCGTTCCTTGCCCAGATAGGCAAAACCACCTACCCGCAAATACTTGCCGATGTTCTGTGAGATACGCCCCGCATAACCCTTGTACTTATCCTGGTCGAAAATATGAAAATCACCGGCATGGCCTATGCCATTGCCGTTGACCACTTCGAACACCACATCCGTACCGGTTTCAAATCCGTAGGTCATCATCACCCCCTTGTCATATTTGAGGGTTATCCTGGAAAGACCAATCTGTGAAGTATACAATTCATAATCCTCCAGTGAAAGCCGCAATTCCCTTTTGAACAGGGGATCAGACACCTGGAACTGGCCCAGCATAATGTCCAGCTCAGAGTTGAACAGGTTGTCATACATCAGGTAGGCGTCTTCTACCCCGGCAATTTCGCCCCGTTCACTCATGTAGAAATAAAAATAGTAAGAGAGGTGCTCAGAAATCTCCCCGCCCGAGAGCAGCTTCATCAGGTAGGGAGCGCCAAAATCGCTTTTCTTGCCATTGCCGTTGTTGTAGGTAACAAATCCATCCAACCTTACGGCCAGCGGAAAGTCGCGAATCAACGAAAGTTTTTCGTCGCCGGCATCCACATAATAGCCAGGTGATTCATACTCCTCCAGCTTAAAGCCCTGTCCGGCAAAATCATCGCCGAAATCCTTCAGTTTGGGTGCACTCGGTGAATGACAGGTGTTGCAGCTGATCCGGTATTTCCTGGCAAAGGCAGGAATCGCCTGACAGTGCTCGGTCAATAAAATGGACCCGATGACGGTGAATAGGGTGATGAGTAATGCTTTTTTCATAGATGATATAATTAATGATTGAATGATTAAATGATTGAATAATGATTAAATGAGTGAATGAGTGAATAATGATTGAATTGCTGTTTGTTCATTGTTCATTGTTCATTGCTCAGTATTTATTGCTAATTGTTCATTGCCCATTGTTCAGAGTTCATTGTTCATTGCTAATTGCTCATTGCCCATTGTTCAGCGTTCATTGCCCATTGTTCAGTGTTCATTGCTCAGTGTTTATTGCTTATTGCTAATTGTTCATTGCTCATTGCTCAGTGTTCATTGCTCATTGTTTATTGCTCATTGTCTAAGGTATCACGGTTATCTGGGTTGAATGCCGGTTGATTTCGTGGACGGCGTATTCTTCTTCGGGCACATCCAGGAGTTCGCCCACGGGTTTGACCAGCAGGCGATAATTCAACACAGCGGTCACTTTCAGTTCACCGGGAGCAATATCATAAGGAATATTAAAGGTATAAGTCTCCAGTTTGGTTTCGCGGGGGCCGATGCGGTAATCGACCCCGGTTGACTTGGTGTTCCACTGCATGATGGTCATCCGGCCTTTCGGGTCAAAGAAGGGCATGCGGAAAATGCGGTCGCCGTTGGGCACATCTTCCCGCTGCACCCCGTCAAAATCTTCCTTACCCAGGGGCAACCCCATGTCCTGATAAGCCTTGGCATCACTGGCAATGGTATACTGCTCGCCGTCGAAGCCTTTCTTATCCACCGGCAGGTGATAAACATTGCCTTCCGAGTCTTTGGCCTCCACATGAAGCCATAAGATCCGGTCTTCTACAGAGCCCGTGGGGAATTTGTGGCCGGTCTTCTGATTGAACAACGCCACGGTGAATTTGACCGGATCGCCCATCATGGCCTCGCGGGTATTGGGATGAACGCGCAACTCGACCACACCGTTAAGTTTGCCCGGATCGTGGGCGCCATGGAAAAGATGAAGCTTGGCATCATCGTATGTGGCTCCCATCTTGGCCGTTTTGGTTTTGGCCTTAGTCATATGGCAATCCTGGCACTGAACGCCTTCATCCGAATAGGGCCCGTTCTCCCACTCCAGCTGGGTACTCTTGACCCAGGCCCCATAGGGGCTCTTTTCATTGTGACAAATCCCGCAAAACTTAGCCTTGCTGTGCAGTTCGGTGGTCTGAATCTGGTGTTCCGGCGAACTCTTTTCGCCCTTGCGGGAAGAGTATTTGGTGAAACCGGGCTGAACAATGTAATTGTGGTTATAGGCCGTATCGCCCCGGATGCCCTTAATCAAATGACATACTTCACAGGAAACCGATTCATTGGCCCGTGAACCCTCCTCCGGCCGTGGCGGGGGAACATCCCCGGCCATATAGCTCAGCGGGGCATGACAACCGTTGCAGCCTTCATGAGCTCCCTCCATCTCCGGATCTTTCCTGGAATGGGGCACTGCCAACTTGAAATATTCAATCTCATCCCAGTGATGCGTGTAGGCCTTCGACATCATCGACTGGGTCCACTGCTGATAAAAATCGTCATGGCATGAACCACAATAATCGGGTTTATCAAAATCCTTGTATTCAAAATCCCCCATCTTACCCCCTTCTTTAGGAGGAACCATAAAACTGAAAGTTAAAATCATGGCGGCAGGAATAATCAAAAGGGCAAGGACATGCTTATTCATAGTTTCGGCCTTTAAAGTCCAACAATCTAAATTATGAAATATCATGGTCCGTTGCAAGATGGAAACCTTGGCGCTCTGTTTTGCTTGAGGCCCGTCAACGGGTTCACCAGAAATAAGATTTAAGTGCTTTGCTAGGTATTATGGGGGTTAAGGGGATGGGGCTTCCTATTAAAAACGAAGTATTTATAATGGATTTAAATAAAAAAGAGGCATCCAAAGCGGGATACCTCTCAAATTTTACCTTACGCAGGGTTGAATTACCTCGCAGGATAACATCAACGAGGGAGTGTACTACTCCTCTTCATAGTGAATTACTTCCGCGGGGCACTCTTCTGCTGCTTCTTTTATGCACTCTTCATTGGCGCTAAAATCAGCATCAGGTTTTACATAAGCCTGATCGTCATCGTCCATAGCAAAAACATCAGGGCAAATTTCTTCGCATATACCGTCTGATATGCAACCGTCTTCAATCCATACTTTTTTAATAGCCATAGTAATACTCCTTTCTTTATTGAAGGTTTAAGGTTAAAATTACATATATAAAAATAACAGAACGAAAAGTTCTCCTGATAACAGGCATGATTTCAATCAGCGTGGTGGCACATCCCTGTATGGTTGCCCCAGCCGGAGCGCCTTTCAGGTTTCCTGAGCCACCACCGCATCAACCGGACAACTCTCAGCGGCTTGCTTAATCTCCTCTTCGTAGGCACTGAGGTTTACATCTGATCTCACCGCTACTTCTTCCCGCTCATCCAAGACGAAGACTTCGGGACAAATTTCCTCACAAATGCCACAGGCCGTGCATCCATCTTCAATCCAAACCCGGTCAATGGGCATAAATAACAGCTTTTCTATTGGGTGAACGCTAATTTTGGAAATCGAAATTAATAAAAAATCACAAACAAATAAAAAATCCCAAACATATCGTTCAACATCATTGGCTTTGACCGAGGGAGCTGTCTTCCATGGGGAGGTCAAAAAAGGCCCGGATAGGGCCCTTACTGAACATTTTGTATCTTTGAGACAGTTTAAAAAAAATCCCGCATGGATGTTTCCTTTATAGAAGCCCACAAAAAGTATGGTACTGCGGTATATCATGTGATGGTCAAACCGGTGGGGCCGGTCTGCAACCTGGACTGTACGTACTGCTATTACCTGGAGAAGAAGAAACTGTATCAAGGAACCGCCTCGTTCAGGATGGCGGATGAAGTCCTGGAGTCGTTCACCCGGCAATATTTAAAGAGTCAGGATTCACCGGTGGTTACCTTTGTATGGCAGGGAGGAGAGCCGACCTTACTGGGGAAGGAATTCTTTGAAAAGGCCCTTTACTACCAAAAAAAGTATCAAAAGCGGGGACAGACCATTGAAAATGCCCTTCAAACCAACGCCACGTTATTGGATGATGACTGGGGGCAATTTCTGGCTGCCAATGGTTTTCTCGTCGGGGTTTCCATTGACGGGCCAAGGCAGCTTCACGACCATTACCGGCGGGATAAAAGGGGAAACGGTACTTTTCAACGGGTAATGAAGGGCATTGAACGACTTAAGGCGCATCATGCCTCGTTCAACACCCTAACCACGGTACACAACCACAACAGCCAGCATCCGCTGGAGGTATACAGGTTTCTCAAATCCATCGGCAGCCGGTTCATGCAATTCATACCCATTGTAGAACAAATGGCCGAACCAAAAGATAATCAGGCCCTGAGGATGATATCACCTGATTCTTCCACAAGCGGGACGGTTACAGAATGGTCAACGAACCCTTTGGAATATGGCCGGTTTTTATCCACGATCTTTGACGAATGGGTGACCCGGGATGTTGGAGAACACTATGTACAGATCTTTGATGCCACCCTGGCCAACTGGGTCAATCAAAATCCGGGGTTGTGCGTTTTCGGCAGAACATGTGGGGATACTGCGGTTATCGAACACAATGGGGACCTTTATTCCTGCGATCATTTTGTCTATCATGAAAACCACCTGGGAAACATCCTCGAGACGCCCCTGGTCGATCTGATGAAATCGCAACAGCAGATCAATTTTGGTTTCAGGAAGGAATCGGATCTTCCAGAAAAGTGCAAAAAATGCAGATACCGGCCGGTATGCAGGGGCGGATGCCCCAAGAACAGGCTCATCGAGACGGATGAGCCAGGCAAAAGGTTAAATTACCTGTGCAATGGCTATCAGCATTTCTTCGGGCACATCGCCCCGTATATGAATTTTATGGCCGATGAGTTAAAGCATCGCCGGCCCCCGGCCAATGTGATGCCATACGCACGAAGACACCTGGGGCGGTAACCCTTTCGCCGCCCTTACCAAATGCTTACATAAAGTGGATTACATGGGGATTGCAATTAACAAAAAATGTTGATAAAATTCATGTTATAGGAAATGGTGTGATGATCCAACGTTCGAAAACAGTGCCTTTTAACATGGATTTTGTTCTTTGTCGATCAGGAGAAAAACCATTATTTTGTGGTTAACAAAAGCCACCTACTCATGTATTCAAGCTCCGGTCAATTTCAGCCCACAACCACTGTACAGTCGGACATCACACAAAAAGTTTCCGACAACCTGAGGATTCTTTCCACCGCAATGGTAGAGCGGGCCCAGTCGGGACATCCCGGCGGGGCCATGAGTGCTGCCGATTTCATGCATATCTTGTATGCTGAATTTTTAAGATATGATCCCGACGATATGGGTTGGCCGTTCCGCGACCGTTTTTTTCTTGATCCGGGCCATCTCTCGGCCCTTTTATATTCGACCCTCTCAATGGTGGGCACTTACGGGATGGAGGACCTCAAGGGGTTTCGTCAGCTCAAGAGCCCCACTCCGGGACATCCTGAAGTAGATATTCTCCGGGGGGTTGAGAACACCTCGGGTCCCTTGGGCATGGGCCATGCTTTTGCAGTAGGGGCTGCCATTGCCGAAAAATTCATGGTAAGTCGCTTTGGCGAATGGATGGGCCATAAGATCTACACCCTGATTTCAGACGGGGGCATCCAGGAAGAAATATCGCATGGGGCAGCCCGCATGGCAGGTTTCTTAGGCCTGAACAACCTGATCATGTTTTATGATTCCAACGAAGTGCAGTTGTCGACCTTCACCAATGAGGTTTCGACGGAAAACACAGCCAAACGCTATGAATCATGGAACTGGCGGGTTATAAGTATTGACGGGCATGACCACGATCAGATCCGCCAGGCCTTGCAGGCCGCCAATGAGGAGGAAGACCGTCCTGTCCTGATCATTGGCAAAACGATCATGGGCAGGGGCGCCGTGGCCAAGGATGATTCCTCATTTGAAAAGCGGGTTGAATTGCACGGCAAGCCACTAAGCAAGGCAGGGGCTTCATTCGAAAGAACCATTGCCAGCCTCGGTGGCGATCCCCAATATCCATTCCGCATCCTGCCAGAGGTTAAAGCCTATTTCGATCACATCAATGAACAAAAACGCCAACAGGTTCAACTTCACCGATCGGCTCAAAAACAATGGGAAAAGGAACACCCTGAGCTGAGCAAAAAATTGCAGCGTTTTTTGAGCCTGGAGCTGCCCGCCTTTGACGTGGAAAACATGCGGCCCACGGAAAATGATTCAACCCGCAAAGCCTCCGGATACATTCTCTCCCGGCTGGTGAACCGGATTGAGAACATGGTGGTGGCTTCGGCCGATTTAAGTGGAAGTGATCAGACGGCGGGTTTTCTGAAAGGGACCACCCCGTTTGTCAAAGGCAATTTTTCCGGGGCTTTTCTGAACGCCGGGGTTTCTGAATTGTCCATGGCAGCGGTGATGAATGGCATGGCGTTACATGGCGGCATCATACCGGTTTGCGGCACTTTCTTTGCCTTCTCCGATTACATGAAGCCGGCCGTACGAATGGCCTCGCTTATGGAACTGCCCATCATCTACATCTGGTCGCACGACTCCTTCCGCGTCGGTGAAGATGGCCCCACCCACCAACCCATCGAACAGGAAGCTCAAATACGATTGCTCGAACAGGTGCGCAACCATTCGGGCCAAAACAGCATTACCGCCCTCAGACCTGCCGACGGAGCCGAAACGGTGACCGCCTGGAAGATCGCACTTGAAAACCAAAGCACCCCCACTGCCCTGATCTTCACCCGCCAAAAAACACGGGACCTGCCTCCGGCATTCAACCAAACCCGCCTGGAAGAAGCACAAAAGGCCAGCCAGGGTGCCTATATCCTTTACGAACCCGAAAAAGAGCCCGACCTGGTGCTGATTGGCAACGGCTCGGAAGTCTATATGCTCTATGAAGTGGCCAAAATCCTGGACCACCGCAAACACATCCATGCCCGGCTGGTTTCAGCCATATCCGAAGGCCTGTTCAGAAGCCAGCCCCTCGAGTACCAGAAAAGGGTCATCCCCGATGATCTGCCCGCTTTCGGAGTGACTGCCGGATTGCCCGTTACCCTTAAAGGCCTGGTAGGAAGTCGTGGCGAAGTCTTCGGAATGAACCACTTCGGCTACTCGGCACCTGCCGAAGTACTGGACGAAGAATTCGGTTACACCGCCGAAAACATCGTCAGCCAAATCGAGGATTTTATGAGCCGCCAACACTAACATGCAACGAAGGGGTTAAGAACCAGGAAAGCGACCAAGTATTAAGAACATCCTAAGCCTATAGACCAGTTCAAGCGCTAAGAACAGCTTAAAGGCTAGGAGCCGCTAAACTTAGAAAAAGGTTAAGGGGCACGACTTAAGGGTTAAACCAAAGGTTCTATCAGCCGGGCCCACAATTCATAGCCTTGCCGGTTCAGGTGCAACCCGTCATCGGTCAGTTCTTCTCTGAGCCGCCCGCTCAAATCCTGAAAAAACACGTTCAGATGCAGATAATGATGTTGATGGTATTCACAAAGCAGGTGTATCCTGGTATTCAAGTGATAAATCCGCTGGTTGGTGCGAACGGGATCGGAATGGGTGGGAAACAACGAAGTCAGGTAAACGCGGGGAGTTTGGGAACTATACTGTTCCACCCGGGTAATGATATCTGATAGGTTGGCTGAGATGGAATCATCATCGGCACCCCGAACCAGGTCGTTGGTTCCAAGACAAATAAATACCTGATCCGGATCTTCCTTTAACCATTCGGACGACATGCGCTCCAGGATATCACTGCTGGATGAACCGGATATTCCACGGTTGATGACTTTTTTCGCCGGCAACAATTCCTGAACCGGAAAACCTTCGGTAATGGAATCGCCAATGAACAAGGATGTCATAGGATCACACATTTTTCATTTTACAGACGCCCGCAAAAATAAAAAAACGACAGCCCAGCCAGGATAAAAGCAGGAGTAAATTCTGGAGGGTATAAAACAGAAGCCGCCACAGGGTATATTCATCCGGCCAATATGGCCTGTCCGGCCATACCGGGCGGGATGGATTAAAACCTGCGGCGGCTTACTGACCCACTTTTATGAACCCAATACAACCTGGACGTCCAGGACCGAATCTTCATAATCGGCCGGGTTGATCCAGGAGGAAGAAAACTTTTGCTGGTTCACCCACATCTGATTGACTCCGCTATTCACCTGGTCAGGATTGGAAATGGAAATATTTAATGTTTTGCCTCTGAATTTGCGGGTCACCTCCACATGATCCCATTGGGCGGGAATGTGGGGATTGACTGTAATGCCTTTGAGGGAAGTTTGCAGGCCGAGTATCCAGTCGAGCCCGATGCGGTACATCCATACACTGGAACCGGTCAGCCAGGAATGGGAAGCCTGACCTTCTGTTTCGTGCTCCCGGCTGGTTACATACTCGGAATAGACATAGGGTTCGGTATCGTATCGATCGAGGCCCACCTTGGCGGAAGAATTAAAAGGAATCATTTTGCGATAGATGCGCCAGGCGTCTTCGATCCGCCCATTGATGACCGAGGCCAGCACAAACCAGGCAGAAGCGTGATTGAAGACCGCCCCGTTTTCTTTTTTCCCGGGCACACAGCGTGAAATCAGGCCAATATCGTCCTCTACTTCCCGATAGGGGGGCCAACAAATCTGCATGCCGGTTTTATTTTCCAGGTTGGTATAGCATTGGTCGATGGCCATGTTGGCCCTTTCTTCAGGGGCTATACCGGAGATAACGGCCCATGACTGGGTGTTGATGAACAATTTGCCCTGTTTTTTAATGTCTGATCCGACCACGTCGCCATTGTCACAGAAAGCCCTTACGTACCAACGGCCGTCCCATCCAATGGAATTGATGACCCGTGCAATTTCCTGATAGGCCTGGGACCACCTTTCCTCCACATCGGTATCGTTCATGTAATCGAGCAGTTCAAAGGTTTTGTCCAGGACATAATTCAGGAACATCGCTCCCCAGAGGGTTTCTCCGTAGCCTTGCGGGCCGATGTGGTCGAGGGTGTCGTTCCAGTCGCCTTTGCGTATTTTGGGCAATTTGCGTTCGGTGGTATCGCTGATGGCAAAATCCAGGGCCCTTACCATATGTTCATAGACGCTTGCCTCTGCCCCGTCATAAAAGGGAACGGTTTCATTGAGGATCTCCATATCGCCGGTTTCGTTCAGGTATTCCACCAGGCCAAAGGGGATCCAAAGCGGGGTATCGCTATGGTGGGTTCTTTCCCCATGACCGGTAAGCTTAAAGAAGTTATGCAGGGTGGAACCATCCTCAAACTGATAGCGCAGGGCATGAAGGATACGCTCTTTAACCCGTTGCGGCTGGGGAATGACCATTCCCAAAATATCCTGGAACTGATCGCGCAATCCGGTTCCGAAAAGCAACCCGCCATGGTAATACCCTGCATTTCTTGCCATATCAAAGGTAACAGCCGTCTGATACTGATTCCATACGTTGATCATGGCATTGAACGACTCATCGGGTGTTTGTGCCTTAACGTGCGACAATAGATGGTCCCAGTGGGCCTGAACCTCCTCGAGCTTCTCCCGGACAAATCCATTGCTTTTATATTGATCAATGCGCAACTCATCATAAGCCGATTGCCTTCCCTTGGGGGCTATACCCATGAAAACGGCAAAATCACGCTCTTCGGAAGGTTCAATACTGAGCTGACTCTGAAGGGCCACCACGGGATCGCCGGCAGTTATTTCTGTATTGCCCATCTGCCCGGTTTCAACAGCTTCCGGGTTGGCCTCCGAACGCCATTTACCAATGAATTGTTCCAGGCTGCTGTCAAAACCCTTGATGGGCAGATTCATGGTAAAATACACATAGTAATGCCAGGAAAAGTTGGGCTGTTCCACACTGGCCGATTTGGTGTTAAGCACCCAGTAGCGGCGGGTGGCTTCCAGTACCTGCTTTTCCCGGTTGAAATGCACCTCAGTAAAATGTTTGTCATTGGGCTGATTGATCAAATCATTCATGGCATTGCCCATCATCAACTCCTGAAAAGCAAACACCTGGAGGTGCCGTTTGCGATGGCCCTCATTCCGGACCCGAACTTTCCATATCTCGCTGTTATTGTCCCGGGGAACAAAGTAGGTGAGCTCGGCCCGGATCCCTTTATAACGGGTCACGATAGTGGTATAGCCCTGTCCGATATGGCCTTCATAGGTCTGATAATTTTTCTCAATGGTGGGGGCCCAACTGAGCGACCAGTATTCGCCATCGTCCATATCTCGGAGAAAAATATAACGCCCGGGGCGGTCCCATGGCAAAGTATTGTAACGCATACGGGAAATGCGGTTATCCCGCGGGCTCTCCAAATAGGAAAATCCGCCCCCCCCATGCGAAACCAAACCATGGTATTGCTCATTCCAGATATAGTTGAACCACGGACGGGGCGTCCGGGGGTCGGTTATGATAAACTCCCTGTGATCCTCGGTCAAATAGCCATAATCGTTTTTCAGCATCGTTGCTCCCTTTTTCGTTTTTTAGTACTTGATTTTGTAGGTCAATATTTTCCTGGCACCGGCTTGCACCTGAATGGTACCATCGTGATGGACAGCAGGGCGTTGTATGAATTTTTCCTCCATGGTAACCTGCCAGACATCGGCCGGTTTGACACCCAGCTGAATTTTACCATCGACTTGTTGATCGGTGGGGTTATAGAGGCGAAGCACAAAACCCGGGAAATCAGGATCTTCCGGTTTTTTCAGGGTACTGATCACCAAGTGCTCCGGGGTTACCTCCATAAAAGAAATCTCGGGGCCCTGCTCTCCAGAGAGTGGCCCGGACTGAGCCAGGCGAAGGGGATAATTAAAGGCAAAGGCTTCGGGGTAGACCCGCCCCTGTAGCCAATCGCCGGGATGTGGGTAAAAAGCCAGGCGGTAAGAGGTTTTCCCCAAGACCTGAGATCCCTTCTGATCGGTATAATCCTGCGGGGCGGCCGGATTGATTTTATACTCAAAACCCCTCAGCAAGGTAATGGCCAGGGTGTTGTGTTGATCGTCCAGCACCTCGTATTCTTTCAGCCCATCCACCAGAACGGCCATGCCTTTATCTCCGTCGGTCAAATCGACGAAATGGTGCATGGGGAAATCATACATTGGCTGTTCCACCCAATCGGAGGTATCAGGCCGCTCGAGGCTACGGGCCACCACATCAAACTGGCCTTCGCCATAGGAGTGGGTGGCTTGCAGGCGAGAGGGGAACATCATTCGCAGGCGGTGGCTTTCCGAGTGGTTATCTACCTCCACGTTCATCTCGAGGTAGGGGGTATCTGCAAACAGGGCAATGCGAAGGACAATGCGGGTGGTAGCTGTCCGGGGCTGATCTTTGCCCCTTTCATCCAGGTTCACCGGAAGTTCCACTTTGTGCTCTATGGTGATCTCATTTTTCATCCGGGAAGAAAAACTCCGGGTGCAACGGGCTTTGGTATCCAGGGTGTTGACTTCCAGGCCATACTTCTTATGTATCCAGGCCTGCCCGGCTTCTCCCTCATCGTAAAACCAGCCGGTGCGGTTGTAAGTAACACCCTGCTTCTTATCGGTGATGTTCAGCGATCCATCGTCATTGACTTCCACCTTCAAAAACGCATTCTCCAAATAAAGCTCCCGGTCTTGCTGAGAAGGTTGTTCAGCACCAGGTACAGCCGGCTGAACATGATAAGCCTTCAGCCCATAAGGGGGCACTCCTTCTGCCTTGATCAGAACATGATAACGCATCATCTCCAGGTATTTGGGCCGGTTGATCATTTGCTCTACCACCGGCATAAAGGCTGAACGCTCCAGCACTTCCTTATCCAGCTCCACACCGTCGGCATCCATCAAACGGAAATCCCCCTGATCGCTCTCTTTAGGGATATCCACATAAGCTTCTGCGATTCTTGTACGGCGATCATTCAAAGGATTGATCAGTGTCAAAAAGATGCCGTTCTGCTCCTGGCCCCCCTCAAGGGACGGGAACCGGGTGGTATTCAACTGACCCACCAGGTAGGAAGAAGCCCGCTCAAACAAACCCCTGGAGATCTCCAACGACTGTTTATAGCGATTGACCATGTCCTCATGGATGCGGTCGAGGGAACAGCCACCAATGGAATCATGGGCCGAATTCTGAATCAAAAATTCCCAGGCCTGCTCGGGATACTGATCGTTGATGTCGCGGCCCAAAAGCCAGGAAAAAATATTGAAGGGTTCGGCATAATACTGAATCCAACGCTCTACATCAAAATTCATTTGCTTCAGGTACATGCGGGCTGAAGTGGTATATCCGTAGAGGTTCCAGCAACGGTAGTTGTTTTGGGCGCTTCGCCGCTCGCCCTCCACCACTTTCAGGGCATTGCGGTCAACCGAATGGTACAGCTCCGAAGCATACGCTTCGAGGGTGGAATGCTTAACATGGACGTGGGGCATCCTTTCGCGGATGTCTTTGATGATCCTTGCCGTCTGAATATTGGGACCGGAGGCATCATGACCTTCCATCCAGACCCTGTGCGGGGTGGTAAAATCTTCATACTGATCATCAATCAGCTTGCGCGTCTGCTCTTCTATGTGTTCCGGGTGGTATTCGGTGTGGGGTGAAATGATGGTATAATCCTCGTCGTACTGCAGGTTGTCGGCAAGATGAAAGAGGGTATCCTCATCCCATTGCTGGCGGGTATCCGAAAATTTTTCGTTATGGGCCACCGGCCGGTAGATGTAGAAGAAAAAGTTGTACCGGGGGAAAGTAGAAAAGCGGGAAGAGATCATCTCGGTGCCGTCAGGCCCCCGCCAGATGAATTCGGCCTGAGGACTGTCCTGGGCATTAATGCCCCGGTAAAACATAATCAGGTTGATATCGAATTCATTATAAATCTGGGGCAACTGCGAAATCTGACCCCAGGAAAAGGGGGAGTAGCCAATCTTAGACACCCCGCCATATTCATTGCTCACCTGGTGGCCCCGCAATAGGTTGCGGATCAGATTTTCCCCACCCACCTGAAATTCTTCCGGGAGGATGTACCAGGGTCCGTGCAGCAAACGCTTTTCACGGGCAAGGCGTCTGATCCTTTCGGCATTTTGCGGTTTGATCTCCAGGTAATCTTTCAGAACGATCGACTGGCTGTCCAGGTGAAAGGCTCTGTATTCAGGCTCATTCTCGAGTATTTCCAGGGCTGAATCGATCATATCGACCAGATTTTGCCGGTTACGCTGGAAAGCCAGTCTCCATTCCCGGTCCCAGTGGGTATTGGAAATGACGTGAAACACATCGTTGCTGTACTTATTCATAATGTAATTTCTGTTTTGCTTGCAGGTTCATAAATAATTGATGATGGAGCAGGGCTTCGGGGATGCCGCCCTGAAGTGAATGGACAGCCGCTTCGAAGTTATGGCCTGAAGATTGGGCAAAGGGCACGGCCACGCAACAGCCGATGCCGGCTGCACGGATGGCCACTGTACCACTCTGGCTGTCCTCAAAGCCGACCACCTGATCAAAGTGCTGTGGTGAGAGGCCAAGCTGGTGAAGGGCCAGGCTGTATAAATCACGATGGGGTTTCAACCTGATCTCACTGGAATCAGAGGCCGTAACAAAGGCATCATAAAAATGGCGATAGTCATTGAAGCGTTCCATCAGGAACTGTTTCTTCTGCTCGGGCAGCCGGGCCGATTCCAGAAAGCTGCGGATTACCCGGAACACCTCCTGGATAACCACATCCGCCTCATAATGGATGGAAGAGGTAACCAGGCCTACCTTCACCGGATACTGCTCAAAGTAACGCGCCAGGTAAGTAAGCCGCCTGACTGCCTCTGTTTGTTCCTCCTTTGATAGCTCGCGACCAAGGGAATGTTGATAGTGGTCTATCAGCTCACTGGATACCAAAGGGGCAGATGAGCCCAGCCATCCCTTCAGCAACGGCAAAAGAACAGGTATGCCCGCCATGGGTGCAATCAGGTGCCTGTCTTTGGCCTCAGATCCAAAAAGGTGCTGACGCAATTCCTCTCCTTGCCCTTCATTCAAAAGGGCCAGCATTTGATGATAAACCTGGTAATAAATGTCAATGCCCAGGTTTACCATCCAGCCAAATGACATGGCGGGCATATGACCGGCATAAGCCATCAGTTCATCTTCATCGGAGCCCCCATTTTCAATCCAGTCTATCAGACGCGACAGGCCAAGATTGATCAAATTCTGTCTTACCTCCTGCCGCCTCTGGGCATCTCTGCCCTGTGTCAGGGTCCAAACCGCAGCCCGGAGAAACTCACGCCGGGCAGCATCCTCATCCAGCATCTCTTCATAGGTGCTAATCAGGTATTCCACATGCTTGGTGGTGCTGTTGCCAATGATGTGGGGATAATCCCGCTCGCGATCCAATCCTTGCCATGCTTCCCGCTTAGGTACACCACTCATGCGCCTCACCATCTCATCCAGGGCATAGATACACAACTCCTCGGTAGTGGTCGTGGTGCCGTCCATATCCATCAACACCGCCTTCAAATGCTCTACATGCTTAACAGGCCGGGCCAAAGGATAATATTCTTCGGGAGGAAAGATATACGAGGGATTGCTCACCACCGCATATTCCCGTCCATCCTGCCTCAACCTCTTTAATATATGCTCAACAGATTCAACCATAGTTGCTTATAAATTCTTCATTGCTTTTGTTTTCTTGATTGTTTATTGCCAATGGGCTTCCTCAAATCCTTACTTCCGATTCACATATTGATTGATCTATTTGAATATTTTTTTCTTGCTTTATACAGGCCATATTCCCCTGGCTTATAACAAGTTTGTCCATCATCAGCAGTCATCCATCTCCTTTGCCGGGCATTTGTATCAGCTGGCGGCCTTCGTCTAAAAGCTGTTTAACTTCCGCAAAGCTTCGGCCCTCGGCATAAATGCGCACCACAGGTTCTGTTTCTGATATGCGGATCAAGAGCCACCGGGGTTCACCTTCCAGGTAGAACTTCAGGCTGTTGATCACACCCCGGCTGGTGCAATGGTGAAGGAGCTCCTTCACCGGAAAATCGCCAATCTGCACTGGCGGGACATGGTACAAATTCTGTAGCAACTGAAAGCGGTCCTGACCGGTATATTGCATATCCACCCGGTCGTAGTAGACAGGGCCCCACTCCTTGCGTTTGGCCTCAATGAAGTCTGACAGGCTGGAATGCCCTGAATTGGCCAGCATTTCAGCAAAAAGCAAAGCCGAAAATATACCGTCGCGCTCGGGCAGGTGATCTCCGAAGCCAAAACCACCGGACTCTTCAGCTCCAAAAGCGGCCTGAATATCCATCATGCTTTCAGCCACATATTTAAATCCCACCTGTACATCCCTAAAAGCCACCTGTTGCTGTTTGGCCAGGGCAATCATCTTGTCGGTGACCGAAAGGGTTTTAACCAGCCCCCCGGGTAAGCGCCGCTGGGTTTTCACATATTGAGCCAGGTAAAGAATGGTTTCCTGAACGTTCATCCATTGGCCTTGTTCGGTCATGACCCCCAGCCGGTCGGCATCTCCGTCGGTAGCCACGCCCAGTGTAAAATCGCCGTTTTTCAGGAAACGGGCCAGGGGCTGCAGGTTCTTCTCAATGGGCTCGGCCTGCCGGCCGGCAAAATCGGGCGCGGGCTGCTGATAGATGCCGCTGGCCGGAATATGATGGGCTGAGCACAATTCGCTTAAAAGATGACCTCCGGCACCCGCCATGGAATCAATGGCCATTTTCATACCGCTCCGGTAAATGGCGGAAAAATCAATCAGCTGCCCCAACCGAGTCTTATAATCCGTTAAAAAATCCACTTCATCGACTTCCCCGGGCAAGCGGCGCGGTTGGTGTTCATCCAAAAAGGCTTCAATCCGTTTCGTTTCAGAAGTGATCAAAGGTGCCCCGGCAGGCGACTTAAATTTGATGCCGTTGTATTGGGGCGGGTTATGAGAAGCGGTCACCATCACCCCGGCATCACAGCGTTGATAAACCGTATGATAAGCCACCACCGGTGTTGGGACAATGGTCGAAGCAAGCAGCACCCGGATGCCATTGCCGGCAAGCACCCCGGAAAAGGCAACCGCAAAATCCTTCGAACGATAACGCCCGTCATAGCCAACCGCTATTTGGGGGGTATGGGTAACCCCTTCGGTTATATAATCCGAAAAAGCCTGGGCAACCCGTTCTACGTTCTGAACATTCAGTTCAGCATCCAGCACCCCCCTCCATCCGTCGGTGCCAAATAATATATCTTTTTGCTGTTGCATGATAATCTTAATTCATGATTCGTTTTGAAACCGGTTCAAATTCAGCAGATCATGCCCTTCAAGGCTGTTCCCTCGTCAAAACCGGTGGAGCCATTAGATATTCCTTCTGATACCCCTC
Organism: uncultured Bacteroidota bacterium; assembly: GCA_913055635.1. Taxonomy (GTDB): domain Bacteria; phylum Bacteroidota; class Bacteroidia; order Bacteroidales; family UBA12077; genus JAGXLC01. The sequence continues at coordinate 73,218 of CAJXLK010000003.1, read as the reverse complement.
TTGTTATAAGGGAGTTTTGTATGCCATCGATGTATGCCATCGATGTATGCCAAATATTGATGGTTTTAGGTCTTTTCAATGGTTTTCCAGGTTGAAGCGTATTTTTTGTTTTAACTGTACATAAGGGACCTGCCGGATGGATTGGGCATTTTGAACGGCCAGCGAGGCAATGGCTCCGCAGGCTTCGCCGGTAGCCGAAGAAGTCGGCTGCACCCGCAATGCACTGTGCCCTTCCCAGGTAGCGCCAATACATCGGCCGGCCACCATCAGGTTTTCAGCATCCTTCACCATCAGGGAACCTTTGGGCACTTCATAATAAGCCTCCCGCTGAAGGTGTTCAAGGCGGCTTTGTCCTTTTTCCGGATCGTGGATATCAATGCCATAGGAAGCCCGGGCAACCGGCTCTTTGAAACGGGCCTGGTTCATCACATCATCGCCGCTCATCATATAATCCGACTGGGCCCGCCGCGTTTCACGTACACCCACCTGAACGCCGGTATCTACCAGGAAAGCCTGACCAAAACCGGGAATTTCCTCCTGCAAAAGATCCACCACCTCAGCCACCTGCTGATGGCCAATCATTTCAGCCCGGGTCAACTCAGAAGAGGTAGACGGATCAATCCCCACAATGTTGGTGGTGTTGAAGGAAGCCTCGCCTGTGGCCGGCAAGGTAGTGAAAAAGATATATTCCAGGGCTTTATCCACACGACCCTCCTTCTGGGCGCGGTACAAAGGACCTTTAAAGCCGGCAATCGATATGATCCGGCTAAAATCATACTTAAAATCCATCCACTCCAAAAAATCCTCCTTATGGTGTTTGGTATATTCAGCCACTTTTTCCACATCAATGCCACCCATCCTAAAGAACAGGGTCAGGGCCTGCATCTTGCCGGTTTGTTCATCTCCCTTCAACCAGGGGAAGCCTCCCAGAACAAGCAACTGGCCGTCGCCGGTGGCATCTACAAAAACCTGCCCGGCCACCCTTTTCATGCCGCTGCCGGTGGCCAACATAAGCGACTCAATGCGTTGATGCCCATCGGTTTGAACATCCACCACGTCGGTATTAAAGGCAATCTCTCCGCCGTTTTGCCAGATCAGTTCATTGGCAATGGCGCGAAAGGCCCATGCATAATAACCATTATCGATCATCGCCCCGGCCTCCCGAAGCCGATTCTCAATTTGTTTATAAACCCCTTCTACCAGTTCCTGATCACCGGCATAAGACTTCATGAAGGGGGAAACCATTCCAGCCGCAGACATCCCCCCAAGAAAAGGGTAATGTTCAATCAAAAGCACACGGCTTCCCCCGGCAGCTGCCTTTATTGCTGCTGAAACGCCGGCTATTCCAGCTCCGGCTATAATCACCTCGTAATTATCCTTCAATTGCATTTTTAAACCATTTTGTAATTAAATGTGGACGGGTAATGGCGGATCCCACTACCACTGCCCAGGCTCCTTTATTGATGGCTTGCGCGGCAGTCGCGGGTGTATGATAACGACCCTCGGCCACCACCGGCATCTGAGCGCCAAATTTATCCGAGAGGTGCCCGACCAGCTCCAAATCAGGGCCAGCACCTTTATGAGAGGCCGTCTCCGGGGTATACCCGCTTAATGTGGTCGAAACACAGTCGGCTCCCGCTTCCCGGCAAGCTTCTGCTTCGGCAACGGTGGCAATATCGGCCATAATGGGAACCTGATGTTTTTGCCGGACGGCCCGAATAAAATCAGGGCCGCTCATCCCTTCCCGCTTGCGAAAAGTGCCATCCACGGCCACCATATCACACCCCGAAAGCACCAGTTGCCTGACCTCCTCAAAAGACCCGGTAATCCGCACGGTTTGATCGTCAAACATCGATTTTTTAAGGCCAATCACAGGCAAATCAACCGATTGTATAATGCGCCGGGTTTTCTCATACCCTTCACTGCGAATGGCGGCAGCTCCTCCCATCTGAGCGCTCAAGGCAAACATGGCCACCCCTTCGGGACTGTTGAAAGGTGAAGCACCCTCTGCCTGGCACGATACAATCAACCGACCTTTTATCTGTTCTAAAATCTGGACCATCACTCTCATTGTCATATTTTTTTCTCCGGGCCCGGTACAACCCCATACCCCATCATTCACTTTCCTTTATAGGCGAAAAATCATTCCATTGGATGTTTCAATGGCTTTTTAGTGCCAATTCCGGATATACCGGCATGATCAACATCCGCACCCCAAACTTTTTCCAGGCTCCCAGGGCCAGTTCATCCAAAGCCCGGTTGAATTGCTGTTCAATGTCATCCCACGCAACACCGGATTGAACAAAACGGGTGAAATGGCCGGCCCGGGTTTCCAAAACCGTCTCAAAACCAAAATAATCTTCCATCTCCGGGGTCAAGTCCTTAAAAAAACAATTGATCCGGATCTGGTTGTTGTAACGATCAGGTTGATCCCGGAAAGCCGATAAAAAACGGTTATCCGACATATCAAGCAGTTCCCGGGTTGAAAACGTAAAAGCCCCCTCCCGTCCAAAAACGGTGAAATCAACCTTTTCATCATCCTCCTGGATTTTCAGGGGCGTCAGGTGAAAAATCACCTGCAGGCCATTGTCCTTAATAATATCCCAGCCAACCCGTTTAAGGGCCTCCGGATGCATCAACACCTGCTGGTTCTGTTCATAAAGAACCCCAAAATTCAAGGCCTCAACACGCTTTTTGAAGTCCTGACGAAAAGGCGGGTCAGCAAATTCAGACGAATCGGACAGACAGGACAAGGCTTCAGTGAAATTTCCGCCCGGAAAACCAAATTTATTCAATATCAGCACATCCCGACCCGCCTTTTGCAATCGGACTGCTTTTTCCAAACCGTTCAGGGAGGCTCCCCAAATAATGGTATCGTATATTTTAGGCATAAGATGGCTTTTCTTTCAGATTAAAAAAACAGATGCAATCACCACGATCCAATCATTGCTTTCCGATCATCGCTGTTTCTTAGCCAGCACCACTGCCGGATTATCGCCGGCGAATTCCTTCAGGTCATAATCCACCAGGGAAATAATCTGCGATATATTCAGCAATCCCGACAAATCGATGATCTTTCCGGAGATGACCACATAGATGTCGGGAATCAGCTCACCGGCATCGCCGTATGAGCGCAACTCTTCACCCAATTCCTCAATGACGCCTTTAACGCCATCGGCAGTGGTAGCCTGGACCTTGATATCGGGGAATTTGCGTTTAACCACCCCTTCATGATCCATGATCAGCACAGGTTGTTCCCGCTCCTTCATCAGGCCAAAAAAGTGGGATTTGATCTTCTCGTACCCCACCACATTGAGCAAATTGGTTTGGCCCAGGATCTGAATATGCTCTTTTTGGGTTTTCAGGTTATGGGCCGCAATTTCTTTGAGTTTATCTTCGGTTACCTCAGTATGGCGTTCGCGGTAGCTCATATCGCTCGAACCGGTGGCAACGGCAATGACTTTGCGGTTGGGGTTATCCACTTCCACGTGTACTTCCACGGTACTGGGTTCGGCACCCATAGAAATAACCGATTCAGAGGCATCCTGGCGTATTTTCACGATATCGTTGTCGGAGGGGTTAAAAATGCTGCGTTCCACGGTATCGCGGATCATTCCCATGGCAGCGCCGATGGCAGAGATGACTTCGGAATTATCGGTAATTTGATGCTCCAATTGCATATGGTTGGAAGCATGGGGCACCAGGGCACTGGCGCCCCCGCCTCCACCGACCAAAACCACAAAGCTCTTGTCCAGTTTATATTCACGAATCAACTTTTTGACAATGCCTTCAATTTTGTGGGAAGAATACTTTAAAATGCTGTCGGCCAGCTCCCGGCCACTCATTTTAAGTTTGCCCGCCACTGCATCAACTGCACGGGTCACTGCGGTCATATTGGCCTGGCCATGGCCAAACTTTTTAACCAGCCCCAAATAATAGGATGCGGCGCTGGGGGTGAGGGTATAATTGGTGCCGTTGTTGGCGATTTTCATATAGTCTTTGGGATCGCCCTTTCGGGGTTGAATTTTTTCCAGCTCAATATCGTCAAAATCTTCCTCGTTGGTATAAGCTGAATAGGCGAGTTGGGCGATATGGGCACTGCGCGGGCCGACCTCCACCACCCGGTTTTTATCGAACCGGGGAATGGAACCTCCGCCAACGCCGATGGTTCGGACATCGATGGTTTTAACGCTCAACCGGTTGGAACCGATCTGGGCGGTTTTAACCTGGGGCATCCCGTTTTTAATGACGGAAATATCGGTGGAAGTCCCTCCGACCTCCACAAAGATGCCATCGGATATGCGTGCATACATCAGGGCGGCAGCGACACCGGCGGCCGGCCCCGAGAGCATGGTCAGGATGGGTCTTTTACGCATTTCGCCAATATCCATGATGCCGCCATCCGAGCGCATCACCATCAGGGGCGCCTTGATGCCGCTTTCACGCACGGCCTCCTCGGTCAGGTTGGCCGTCTCCATCATCTTGGGCATCATCGAGCCATTGACCACGGCCGTACGGGTCCGGATCTTCAACCCATAAAGCTGGGATAGGCTGCAGGCCGAAGTAGCCATGAAGCCCATTTCTTCGGCAACACGCACCACCATCTTTTCATTGTCGTCGTTCTCCGGACCAAAGACCTGGCTGGCCACAATCACCTGGGCCCCTTCCTGCTTCAACTCCTTAATGGCTTGCCTGACCCGCTCTTCGGTGACCGGGGTGGCATCGTTCAGGAAACGGAAAGAAGTCGGCAACAATTTATCGGAAGTCAGGTATATATCGTTCATCCGGGCCTGCTTTTTGGCCAAACGCCCCTCCATGCCCTGACCCATGGCAATGATGCCCACATGGGCCACATCCCCTTCCAGCAAGGCATTGGTGGCCTGGGTGGTGGAATGGGCAATCAGGACAATTTCTTCCGGAGAGATCTGAGCGTTCTCAAGGAGTTGATACATGGACTGTATCACCCCTTCAGCCACCCCCTGCCTGGACTCATGGGTGGTCGGAACACAGGCCTTTCCGATAATATCAAACGAAGTAACATCCACCGCGACAGCATGGGTAAATGTTCCGCCTACATCAATACCTACTTTTACTTTTCTCATAATTCTGTTTTTCTTAGAAATACATGATTGCACCTGCGATCAATCCTAACAAGGCAAATATCCAGGAATAGGGCAGGGTATTGGTCAGAATCTTCTGCACCTCTATTTTCATCTCGTTTGCGACCCAGACGTTCTGGAGGTTGGTGGGGTCAGAGATGGCCTGGATCTGGCCCACTGACCAAAGCATACCAAGGATGGCGCCCGAATGCATGCCCGCGGCCAAAAGCACCGAAGCAATGCCAAAGCCCATGCCCCATATATTCAGGGGCCCGCGATACAACGCCAGGGGCGCCAGTATGGTGAAAACCAACACATATTGCCATCCCTGTGTGGGGATAATGCTCTGAACGAAAGGCACCAACAAATCCCGAACCGGCCAGGTATCAGTACCATATTGAGCCAGCATCTCGGCCTCAGGCATGGTATCGGGGCCACGCACTGAAACCAGAACCCAGCCAATACCAAACATCAGAATCACCGCCGGTAAAACAACATAAGAGCCTTCTACCAATGATTTCAGAAGCGTGGTAACATGTTCCCGCTTATAGGTGATGACAAAACCATAAGCGATGCCCAACACAAAAGCCGCAACAAAATTCATATCAAACACCAGGATCAGAAAAAGCGGAATGATGGGGGTAAAGATGGCTGACCAGTGAATGGGATTTTCATCGCGGTTGCGGTACCGTAAGGCCCGGTAACCCGCATGGGCGAAGATGGCGATGATGCCACCCAGAATGATGTAATAGAACCCGGTCTGCAGCACGCTGCCTACAGACTTGATGAATTCCATCACGGATGGTCCGGCGAATTGCTTGACGGCAAAATAAATGGCCCCGCCAATAATAACCAAAAGGGCGAAGTTCCGTGCCATCTTCTTGCGCTTCAGATCAAACCCGTCGCGATAAAGCTGAATCGCCAAATAAACCAGGGCCCCCACAAAAGCAATAACCACCATCACCGAGACAAAGCGCTGAACCTGTTCTTTGGTCAGATCCAGTGAATTCATATACAGGCTCCAGTTGTGAAAATTGAACATGCCCCCGATATTGACCCCCATCAACATGATCACACCGGCGGTGAGGGCGCCGATCCCGACCGAGGTCAAAATCGGAAGCACCACCGAGCCCACCATAATCATGGCGCCCAATCCACCAAGAGAGGTGAACAAAAGAATGATGAAAATCAACATGATCACCGATATGGCAAAGGGCTTATCCCCGGCCAACTCAGCTCCCTTCTTAATGAATCCTTCAGCAATGCCGGTTTTCTGCATCAACACACTCAAAACCCCGCCAAGCATAGCAATGACCATAGGCTGGGTGAGCATCAGGGTGCCCTCGCCAATGACATATTTAAATATATCCTGAAGATGAATGCCTGCAATCAGGGAGATGAAAATGGCCAAAACTGGCAAGGCTAGCATGGCCGGCCATATCCGCTTTGACATCAATAGGGTAATGACAATAAAAACCACCAGTAACGCTATTCCCTGTATTGTCTGTAACATATCAATTTGTGATTTTGTAGTTTGTTTTCAAGTATTTGGAATAATCGCTCAACCCTTCATAAAAGAAGAAGACTTCTCCCGGAATATTGTGTTGTCGGTTTTGACGGATCATATGCCGGAAAAAATCAGGTGATGCCCGGTAATTGCCAGACTTAATCAAGATGCCCGGATACAGCAGATGGCGCTTGCCGGGACGGATATATTGACGTGTTTTCTTCAGGGTTTGCCGGTAATAGGCTGAATCCTTCCGGTAGACCTGGGGGCAGACCATATCCACATAGCCGGCATTCACCCAGCGGGGCCAATCTTGTAAGTATTCGGCTTTGCTCCAGGGGTAAACACTAGGTGCCATCGAGACAATACATTCCGAATCGATGGACTTGACATGCTGATAAAGCGCTTTCATAAAACTGGTCAGTTGCTCAGCCCGCCAGTGCACCCATCTAAAATCATTGTAATCATCGGGGGGGTCCTGTCCATGATGGGCCTGGCGGTAAGCGCGGACAATCTCCTGGTTGTATCCCCCTTCCACCGGCATGGCCGGTAAACGGTCGTCGCCCTGGATGCCATCCACATCATAATTGCGGACAACTTCACCGATCAGCGACAACATAAAATCCTGAACCTTTGGATCGAGGGGATTCATCCATTCAAAGCCGTTCTTGGTAACCAATTCGCCCTGGGCATTCTTCAGGGCCCACCCGGGTTTTTTCTTCAGGATTTCACCTCCCTGTGCCTGGTAAGAAGCGGCAAACCCAAACTCAAACCATGCGAAGACCTTCATATTGTGTTGATGGGCTTCGGCAATCAACTCCTTCAGTGGATCCCTCCCGGGGTCAGCCGAATCGAGCCGGGGGTCAATCGCCACTCCGGTAAGCTCTTTCATCACCTGGCTGCGGTAGGTGGTCATGCCCTTGTTCCATACCACAGCAAAGATGGTATTGATGCCCCACTGATCGCACCTATGAACGGCACGTTTGATGTGCCCGTGGGAATATAGGGCCCGGCTGTCGACATTGGTCAGCCATACACCCCGCACCGGCCGGTTATATCCTGTAACATATTGATCGAGAGATTTTTCGTGGGTTTGAGCTTTCAAGCCACTCCCAAATCCCATCATTGCAATGAAGATCAATATTGCAAAAAAATTCAATTCCCTCATCGCATCGGCATTAACGGTTTCCTTGTGGGTTTGTCATCTTGTTCATTCACTTAAAAAACGCGGGCAATTTGGCTTCACCGGGATATTTGGCTTTGAGCAAATGTTGCATCGTATCTCTTCTTAAGGGATGGCCATAGAAGAAAGCTTCTCCTGGTATATTCCTTGCGCGATTGGCTTCAATCTGATCGGCCAGCAAACCAGGGTCGGTCAACCCATCAGAGCCATATGCCAGCAGGCCGGGTGCAAGCCGGCTTTTATCCCCACTGCCATGGCTGTTGAAATAAGACAGCACCTCATTAATGGTTGCATTATAAGAGGGCAGGGAAGTACGATAACACTGCACAGATAGTAGATCGACCGTACCCTGATCCAGCCATTCAGGCCAGTCCTGCATCAGGTTATCAAAAGCCCACGGGTAAGGGTTGGGCGAACATGCTACAACACACCCGGGATCAGCCGTTTTGACCGAATCATGCAACTGCTTCCAAAATTGATTCAATATATTGGCCCGCCATTCTACCCATTCCGAATTGTTGGGATCATCCGGCGGCGCCTGGCCATTGTGATCTTCCTTATACAGGCGCACGGTGGTGGTGTCATACCCGGCGTTCCTGGGCATGGCCGGCATGCGGTCATCGCCCTGGATCCCGTCAATGTTATAATTCCTTACTGCCTCCATCACCATACTGGTCATAAAATCGCGCACTTCAGGATGATACGCATTGTAATAGTAATCCGTGCCATTGTAATTGGCCGGGTGTCCCTGGTTGTTGATGCCAACCCAACCCGGATGCTCGGCTAAAATAACATTATTTTCCGGAGTGGGTGCATTCCCCCAATTGGCCATAAAACCATATTCATACCAAAGGACCACTTTCAAACCATGATCGTGGGCCACCGAGATGACATCCTTCAGGGGATCGCCGGATCCACCAGTATAATCGCCAAATAAACTCTCCTGTACGGAGCTGTAAGAAGAATGCTCCATTAGGGTCTGGCTGGGATATAATATTTTATTCATCGACCAGGCCACGATATATAAGGTGTTAAAATTATGCTGATCGGCAAAGGCAACCCCCTCTTTGATGTTTTCATAGCTCTTGAGGAATGGCGAATGCCACGGGGCAGGCACCCAAAAAGCGCGGACGCCCTTTTGCTGGGGGCGATGTTCAACGCTCAGGGTATATTGTTGCTTTTTTCCGCTTTCTGAAGTCACTGTTATTTCAAGGGGTTGAGTCAGATCCAGTTGGCTGTTTGAAGCCGGATCCACACTGGCATAATCGCTGACCACAAATCGGGTCTTGACCTGTGTCAGGTCCGTTCCGTAAGGTACGGTAAGGGTGATGTCCTGATTCTGAACTTTTTGTTCTAAATAAAGATCAGGGAACAATAATTTTTTTAATTCATTTTGATCCGATTCGGCAGTATCTACAAAAACGGTGTAGGTCACCGAACGATCTTCTTGTGTAAGGGTGAAATCAAGGGGAGAAGAAAAATCGTAAGCATAACCGGAAGCCGGGGAAAGCCGGGCGCCTTCGGTATAAGTAACGGTGGGGGTTAAGTGTGTTATATCGGCCGTATGGGGAACACTGGCATGAATCTCTTTATTGACCGAATCAATCTTTCCTTCTACTGTAGGATCCAATTGCTCAAAACGAAAGGACTTGATCTTTAATGGGATTTCACTGCTTTGGTCCTGTGCTTGTTCCTCGCAACCCACGCTAAAAAGGACACCCATTAATAAGAAAAAGCCAAAAATCCGCTGAAATGGAATCATCATTTTCATCAACATAAAATGTATTATCGATTGTAAATCAGTATACTAGCGAATCAGCCTCAATGGTTCTCGAACCGTTCACCCTGGAACCTGCATGCTTTATTCATTTCCTTGTTGTGTAGGTTACTGGATGGGGGTTTCATAAGTTATTTGAAAGAAGGAGTTGAAAAAGTTTTCAACTCCTTCTTTCATTTTTGAATCACCACCTAAGGTTTATTTGGTGAATTTTTCAATCAGGAAACCGTCAGTAACGGTAAATGAGAAGATGGTGGGATCGCCATTTTCATCAAAGACCACTTCGTTGTCGGAATTAATGGTCTGTACATTTTCACCGCCACTGAATTTCTTGGAATAAACGATCTTGTCGTTAATATTGGCAGCGCTGAGGTTCTTCAGGCCTGCTACCGGATCGCTGCCTTCGGTAATGTTGACGATCTGATAACGGGCACCGTTCCAGGCTCGCTGGTTAACGACATAGGAGAGGTACACCCCGTCATTGTATTTAAAGATGGTGGGGTCCTGTGCCCTGAATGGGATTAAGCTGGTGGGCACTTCATAAACACCTTCTCCGTTGCTGTTAACCACAGCTACGCCCATTTCGGCACCAGAGGCAACATACATGCCATCGGCGCCTGGGATGGCGTTCATCTTACCATATTGACCCAGGTTCCTTCCGCTTTCAACCTGGACATCCCATACTTCAGGCTCTGAAGTCAGTTCACCTCCGGAGGCGTGCCATACGTAGAATTTGTTGTTGTCTGTTTCGCCGCCAAAACCGGGGAAGTTGGGAGAAGTGATGAAGCCATCCTGTGTGGGGTCGCCGACGATGGAAAGGGCATCACCGAGGCGTTCCTCCTGGCCTACTTCATACTGGAGGACCACTTCAGGATCGTCATCATCAACGTTGTCCCACTTATAAACTTTAAAGACGCCTCCGGCGTTCATCACCATGTTGGAGACATAAATGGCATCGCCAACGGTATGCACATCAGAAACAGGGAAGGTTCCGCCTGAAACCGAGTCAATACCGGCCAGCTCCTGGCGCTCGGTCACGCTGCTGCCCACTTCCCAATAGTAAATGTGTTTGCCATCCTCGAGGGAAGCAGCAAATACATAATCACCGTTATAAGCAGCGCCTCTGGAATCCTGTGTCTGGATGCCGGTGGGAACCGACTGGGAAGCTGCCGTCATATCCATGATGATGGAAGCGGAACTGGTATCCAATCCGGCGGGGGTTACTTCTGATGTCAGGGTATAGGACATGGTGTCCTCCTGGTAACCAACCTTAATGGCAGGCTCATTGGCCAGGTCCACCGTATCGCTTCCGCTGGAGGTGGTATAGGTAGCGCCCTGGGGACCTACCTCAACATTCTTGAGGACCGCAGTGGAACTTTGCAGCTCATTATAGGTCACGCTAACCGTGGCTGCGCCCTGATCAATCTGGTCATCATAAACATCCTGGGTGGTAACGCTGGTCACATCCAGAGCCTTCAGTACCGGTCCGGTCGGGTCTTGTTTGTTGACCGTCACCTGGTAGGTATTCTCCAGGTCGCCATTGGTGACCACGAAATTCCGGGGCTCTGAAAAGTCCAGAGTATCCCCGCTGCTGGGGGTAACTTCTGCATTTTTAGTGAGCTCAACCTGGGGTACCAACTGGGTGAGATCGGTTTTGTAAGGCACACCAACAGTAATCGAAGTTTGTTCAATGGTGCCTTCAATCGTTGTTTCGCCGTCAGCACCGGCATTTACAATGGCAAAGCTGGTGATTTCAGCTTTAGGGGTTGTTCCGTCATCCTCTTCGCAGGAAGTAAAAACCATTCCTGCTAAAAGAAAGACGAACAATCCGGTTAAAAGACTTAAACTTGTTCTTTTCATAACTTTTGGGTTTTAGAGTTCATAATAGATTAATTGATGAGGTGCATCAGAAGATTTTATTTTTCGATTCAACAGATTGTTTTTCATGGGTTTTGGGTATCCCACCAAACCCGGGTATACTGGCTGTCTCCGCCCATGCGGCTGACGGCTTGCTGGTAATGTTTTTTGTTGTATCGACGTTCGGCCGTCGGATAGGGCACCCTTCGGGGCATCTCCTGGTTGCCGGAGAAGGTATAAACAGGCTCCATCATCTGGGGGTGTCCGGTCCGGCGCACCAGAGACCAGGCTTCCCGGCCATTGGGATACAGAGCAATCCAACGCTGCCGGTGAATTTGCTTCAGCGCGTTGGCCGGATCATAACTGGCAGAACCCTGCAGATAGGCCTCGATCGTATCGGTGTTGGTGATGCCATATTGGCGGAAGGAGGCGCGGATACCCTGATTGTAAAAGTCTTCAGCACTTCCGCTGATGTAACCCTTATAGGCGGCCTCGGCCTTCAGAAAACACGCCTCGGCATAGGTCAGTAATTGATGCGGGGTCTCCTTGCCGGTGAAATAAGACCCTATGTTACAATAATCCGGAACATAATGGTTGTTGTATCTTAAGCTCAAACTATCGGTAGGCTGACCATTTCTTAACCCTACATATTCACCGGCTTCGTTGGGATTGGCATAGACTTCCAACCGGGGATCATCATAGCCTTTGAGAAAATTCATCATGGTTTGGCTCACCCGTATTTCATTCCATTGGGAAACATAGGAGAGGGGATTTTTAACATGATAGGTCGGCCCGTTGGGGTCGGGCAGTATACGGGCGGCATCATCCACCGATTGCATGGTTTGACCCACATCAAGGCGCTCCAGGTGGGGAATGGTCAGCTCCTGTTCGGCCACATTGGAAACCCTCAGAGCCAGGCGCATGGTCAGGGTATTGGCAAAACGGATCCACTGATCCAAATTGCCCTGATAAAGGACATCGGCCTCACCATGGCCTTCATATCCCTTGTTCCGGTTGTCTTTGATCTGCTCAACGGCCTGGTCCAGCTCGGAGAGCATATCGGCGTAAATCTCTTGTTGAGGATCAAACGCCGGCTTGGCCTTTTCAAAAGCATTAAAGTAAGGGATATCCCCATACTGATCGGTCAATATCTGGTACAAATAGACATTCCAGATGCGGGCAACACCGGTTTTGATGGGATTATCCTCCCCGCGCGCAAGCTTGAGCACCTGATGATTCAGATTGAGCGGGGCAAAATATTTGCGGGCATAATACCACTCCCAAATGGTATTGCCGGGCAAAGGCTCAAAATTGGCCGTGGTAAAATCCGAATTGATGTTGGTAAAATGCTGGGCATAGACCGAACCCCGCAACTGATGCTGATACTGCCATACCCCTACACTGATACCTGACCCGGTTACCAGCGAACGGGTAAATAAATATTTTGAATCAATATCAGCAGCGGTGGTTTTGGGCTTGTCAATCTGTTGAAAATCTTCGGTGCACCCACCCATTGCACCAAGAATCACCAAAGCAGACAGTATAATTGAATAAAACGGTTTCATGGCTAATTGGTTTTAAAATGAAAATCTCACTTTCATCCCATAATTCCGAAGCTCAGGCTGGGCATACATTTCTATGCCCGTGCGCCTGGAGCCGAAAGAAGATCTGGGGGATATATTTTTGGTATGGCGCATAATATAAAACAGGTTATTGCCAAAGACCGATACCGATAAATCCTGAAAAGGCACATTTTCGGCCTGGCTCAGGTCAAAGCGGTAGGTCAGGCTGGCATTTTTCAGGCGGATATAGGAGGCGTCGTACACAAAGGCCTCATGTATACGGGCAACCCGGTCCCAATATTTTTGGGGATCCACCGGATAATCCCCTTCCTTGCCATCTTTCACCCCATGTACCATATACCCGTCTTGTGGGGGCACGCCGGTGGTTTCAGAAATTTCCTTGGCCCGTTCCCATTCGTCGCGGCCTTCAGTGGTGTAGGCAAAGGTGCCGTATTCTGCCCCTCGGCGGTTGGTCAGGGAATACATGTCATGGCCGAGCTTGGAATCAAGGCTCAGCCCCAGCTGGAGATTTTTGTAGGAGAGGCTGATGCTCCCGCCCCACAACATCTTGGGGAAAGAATTGCCGATGACCCGCTCATAATCGAGGGCTCCCTCCTGGGTAGTGGCAATCTTGGGCAGGTTGTCATCTCCAATGATCTTCTTGCCCTGGTCATTCCGTGCGAAAGCAGTGCCCATGATCATACCAACGGGCCGCCCCATTTTGGCCGCTGTCACTACCCCGGCCGCTTCGCCAATGATCTGGATATCCTGGCCTTCGGCCAACTCTTCCACTTCACTCCATTGCCGGGTGAAGTTGCCCCCAATGCTCATATTCCAGTTCGCTTGATCAATCAACCGATAGTTGGCACTTACCTCAATGCCGCTGTTATTGATGTAACCGGCATTGATATACCCGCGGTTAAAGCCGGAAGAAGGGGGCAAAGGACTGTTCAGGATCTGATCGCGGGTGCCGGTCTGGTAATAAGTAAAGTCCAGGTTCAACCGATCGTTCAACAAAATGGCCTTCAACCCGAGTTCCTTCGAAACCGTATATTCAGCATGAATGGAACGATTGGGCCGGTTTGAAGGAATGCTTCCATAAGGCAACCCGCGGTACTGGCTGGGATTGGTTCCATACTGGTAGTAGCGGAATGAAGAAAGATCACCGCTGCTGCCTACCTCCGCCCATGAGCCACGTACTTTGAGAAAATCAATGGCTTCGGGAAGACTCACCGTTTCATGCACCAACCAGCTCATGCTCACCGATGGATAAAGATAAGACCAGTTGTCCGGTGAAAGATTGGACGACCAGTCGTTGCGCAAGGTAAAATCGAGGTAGAGCATCTGGTTGTAGCCCACATTAAACAAACCATAAACCGATTGCACTTCCCGCTCAGAAATGCCATCATTGGTAATGGGATTGTTGAAATTCTGGATCACATAAGGCCCGTCTTCATTGATCAGGCCCGATTCCGAAGAAGTATAAATGCCGCGGCTTTGATTGTGCCGCAGGTGGGCCCCTACCGATGCTTCGGTGCTGAAAGAGCCAAACCGGTCGCTGGCGGTAACCTGAAGGTCATAATTCATCTCCAGGACCTGCGATTTGGATTCATTGATCGTGGCCTTGCCATCGGCTTTATAATAGGTGCGATGGGCGGTAAAACGTTCACGGGTATCATTGTAATAATCAATGCCCACTTTGCCCTTTACATTCAAACTAAAGGGCAAGGCAAACCACTCCTTCACATCAAGGTTCATCTCGCCAAAACCAATCAGGCGATGGCGTGTATCGTGGTTGTTGTTCAGATTAACCGCCCAGTAGGGATTCTGCAACAGGGGGCTGGTGGCAAAGGCAGGGGGATCATTCCGCCACTGAACGCTGCCCTCCTCATTTTTGGTATATTCACTGGTCCATAACACCGGATAACCGTCAACGGTTTGGTAAGGCTGAAGCTGGCTCAAACGCACCGAAGGGGGCAACTGTGCCATCAAATATACCGGATTATCGGGTGAACCCGAAAGGTTAGGCCGGTTATCCGCCTGCTGGTTGATGTAGTTGGCTTTGGCATCAAAGGTCAGGAAATCGGAAACCTCGCTGTCGTAACGCAGTGTCAGGTTCTTTTTGTCCAAAGTGTTATGGGGCTGAATACCCTGTGTTTTAGTCCAGTTGGCTGAGAAATAGATGCCATTCTTTTTGCCCCGTTTGTTGATGCTGATCGAATTGTCGTAGGAAACGCCTGTATTGTAAAAGGTTTCATATGGATGGGTGGAGCGCGGGGTAAGTTGTTGCTTTTGATCGAGGAAGTTGGTTACGGTTTGTCCGTTCATCTTGGTTCCCCAACTTCTGAAACTGTTGGGCTCAAAAGAGCCCGATGATCCCTGGGAATACTTGCTTTGAAAGTTTGGCCTAACCACCGGGTTGCTGAAGGAGACCGATGAATTAAACCGGATGCCCAGACCTTTCTGGCTCGAACCCTGTTTGGTGGTAATCATGATGACCCCATTGGAGCCCCTGTAGCCGTAAAGGGCCGAAGCAGCCCCCCCCTTCAGCACAGAGATCGACTTAATGTTTTGGGGGTTGATGTTGCTGGCAGCATTGCCATAATCAAATCCGCCATAGGCGGTGCCGGAAGCGCCCCCGGAATTATCGATGGGAACCCCGTCAATCACGATCAGCGGCTCATTTGAGCCGGTAATCGAACTCATCCCCCGGATCAAAATATTCACCGACCCACCGGGTCCACTGCCGGTAGAAGCCACATTCAAACCAGCCACCTTACCAGAGAGGCCTTCCAGGGGTGACATCTTATCGGCATTTTCCATCTCTTCGCCCTGAACATCCTGCACCGAATAACCCAGGGCCTTCTCTTCCCGCTTGATGCCCATGGCCGTTACCACAACTTCTTCCAGCTCACTGGTGGCCGATTGCAAAACCACACGTACCTGATCTTTTTGGCCAATCGGAACGACCTTTTTGTGATAACCAGTATAAGAAACCACCAAAGTATCTTTTCCGGCAGGCACCTGTAGGGTGAATTGACCATCCACATCAGTGGCGGTCCCGATCATCCCTTTTCCCTGGGTACCTTTTACCACCACCGAGGCCCCAGGAAGGGGCTGGTCACTGGCATTGTAAACAACACCGGAAATCTCCCGCTGTTGACCCATTGCTGCCGCTACCGAAAAAAGCAGGGTCAGCATAATGGATAGGCTCCGTAATATGATAGATCTTGCCTGCATAGTGCGTAAAATTTAAAAGCTGATTGTGGGTTATTATTTAACGTATTTGTGTTTTCATTGTCTGCTTTGCGTTTCAGCCTGTTGCTGAAGTTGACATCCTCTCTCTCATCCCAGGAAGCTTCATGAATTTTCCCTGGTAAAAGAAGATCATTTGACTGGACAATTTTATAAAATATTTATTAAATTAAAAACATTTTATTAATATTTTTTTTAATAAAGCAGAATTTGCCCAAAATAAATGGCGATAACCATGCTATAGGCCATAAAATTTAATTGACGGAAGAACCCTCAAAACAACCACTTTGTCATAAATATCTATTCAACAAATATTTAAACACACCACCCGCCGGCACCTATATATAAAATCAATTAATAATAAAGTTAAATATAATAAATATTTTTAAAAATTCCCGTTTTTTTGTAGGTTTGTTATATAAAATTAAAAGGAGGAGGACTATTCATGAGGCAGCATTATAACACCGAAAGCAAGGTAGAGGCGTTTTTCGCCCAAAAGAACCACCTCAGTCAACACAATGAAGCCCACTGGAAAATACCTACGGTAATTGTCGACAACTATGTCGAGCTTGGCCAGATTACAGCTTTGCGCTTTCTCGAATGGGTCATTCTGAACCCGGGAGGCGTAGTGGCCCTGCCTACAGGCAAAACCCCTGAATTTTTCATCAAATGGATGGAATACTATCTGAACAACTGGCAACAGGAAACACAAAACGGGTTGATGGCCCGAATTGGCTTTGACCCGAAGAAGAAACCCGATTTCAGTTCCCTGCATTTCTTCCAGCTGGATGAGTTCTTTCCCATTCCACCGGATCATGAACGTTCTTTTTACTATTTTGTCAAGAACTATTACATCAAAGGCTTTGGTTTTGACCCGGCCAAAACCCATATGATCGACACCTTCAATCTGGACCCACAGACACGGAAGATCCTGAATAACAAAAAGACGCTGCAGGAGATTTTCAATGACGACCCGGTTGATTTGGATTTACGCAGTGAAAAGCCGACGGATGAAAAGCTTTTGCTGCGCAAAAGGGCCATTGAGGCTTATGATGAGTTTTGCCGGGCCTATGAAGAAAAGATCCGCAGTTTGGGCGGCATTGGATTCTTCCTGGGGGGCATCGGTCCTGACGGGCATGTGGCCTTCAACATCAAGGGGTCGAGCCATTTCTCCCCCACCCGGCTAACCAACATCAACTATGAGACCCAGGCGGCAGCGGCGAGTGATTTGGGCGGCATTGAACTGGTCAAGAAAAAAGCCGTGGTGACCATGGGCCTGGAGACCATCACCTACAATCCTGATACGGTGGCCATCATCATTGCAGCAGGCCAGTCGAAAAGCGGGGTGGTGGCCGATGCCATTGAGCGGGAGCCGTCCCTGCAATATCCGGCCACCAGCCTCCAGCAACTCCAGAACAGCCGTTTTTACATCACAGAGAGCACCACCAAGGAGTTGACCACTTCGCACGAGACCACCAAAAAACTCTATAAAAAGGGCCTTACCCAGCCCCACCTGGTCGATGACCTGGTCATCCGGGGGGCCATGAAAACCGGCTTATCCCTGCCCCATGCCCTATCATCCCGGCAACAGGAAACCGAATGCGGCCACTGGAAGCTGGCGGCTGAAATTACCGGGCAAGGGCATGAACAACTTATGCAACAGACCTACGACCGGTTGATCCAAAAAATTGAAGCCGGGCTCAAAACCCCCGACAATCAGACCATCCTTCATACAGCCCCCCATCATGATGACATTGAACTGGCTTATTTCCCGTTCCTGCATCATCTGGTGCGTTCGACGGCCAACAGCAACCATTTTTGTTACTGTACCAGCGGATTCACCGCCGTTACCAATTTTTATGTAGAAGAGTGTATGGAGGATGTTTTGCGCTTTTTGAAGGAAGGGCGGTTGCAGGAGCTCGACAGCTTTGACGGCTTTAAAGATTACAACCGCGGACAGCAAGACATTACCGGGTACCTGCGCGGCATCTCCCAACAAAACCCGGATACCCAGAAATTGTTTAAGTCGGCCCGCATCGTTCGGCGCCTGTTGCAGGAAAAACCCACCGATCATTTTGACCGGGTGGAAAAGTCCGTAATTGAAATCCTGCATATACTCTCCGAGCTGGAACCCGGACGAAAGGTCCCCGAACTGATACAAAACGTAAAAAGCTGGTTGCGCGAGTTTGAAGCAGAGCTGGTATGGGCCCATTTTGGCATCAATAAGGACCAGGTACATCATATGCGCTTAAGCTTCTATTCGGATGATATTTTCCCGCAGTATCCCGATTATGAGGCAGACGTCAAACCCCTGCTGGATCTTTTTGAACAGCTGCGCCCCTCGATCATTACCCTGGCTTTGGATCCGGAAGGCAGCGGACCGGACACCCATTACAAGACCCTCATTGCCCTGTCCGAGGCCATTGACCAGTACGTGGCCAATCACCCCGATATCAATCTGCGGATTTGGGGTTACCGCAATGTATGGTCGCGTTTCAAACCCACTGAAGCCGACCGGATCATCCCCCTGTCGCTGAATTCTTTCGCCACACTGCACAACATGTTCAACAATTGCTTTGTCAGCCAAAAGTCGGCCTCATTCCCAAGCTATGAGCTGGATGGCACCTTCAGTCAGCTGGCACAGAAGATATGGGTTGAACAACATGATCAAATCACCCACCTGGTGGGACAGGATTATTTCTACAAAAACCCCAATCCCATGTTGAGGCGGGCATTCGGTTCTATCTATATGAAGGATATGTCGTACAAAGAGTTCACCGAACACATCAGGGATGTACGCAGGTTGCTAGAAGCCAAGGATGAGCTGGAGAGCCATCCGCAATAACCCCCGACCCGTATCCTTCATATGCTAATTTCAGCGGGGGAGCCACCTGCTCCCCCTGCTTTTTACATTGTCATATTTCACCATTAAAACCAATCTCTATGTATTATGTGGGCCTGGACATTGGAGGGACCGAGGCCAAGATGGGCATCCTCGGTTCATCCGGAAAATTGTTGCATATAGAACGTTATCCCATGGACCTGGGGCTATCCCCGGGTCAGACCCTGGATGAGATCCTCAGCCGGATTGAAGGCCATCTCACATCAAAGGATATTGCCGGGCTGGGAGTAGGCCTGCCCGGCATCCTCGATGAAGCAAAGACCTGCATTAAACAAGTCCCCAATCTGCCCGGTTGGGAAGGCTACCCCATACAAGAGCATCTGCAATCCAGGGTTACCCAAAAGGTTTTCCTGGAAAATGACGCCAGCATGGCTGCCCTGGGAGAACATTGGGCAGGGGCCGGAAAAAGTACCGACAGCATGTTGATGATCACCCTGGGGTCCGGTGTAGGAGGGGCCCTGGTTTATCGCGGCCAGATCCTGGAGCTGAACGGGTTTTCCTCCGAGATCGGACATATGGTGATCGATTATGACGGGCCTTTATGCCGGTGCGGACGCAGGGGATGCCTGGAAACCTACGCCGGCCGATACGGACTGCAACGCCTGCTGGCCGAACAAATCAAACAAAACAAGTCCGGCCCGACCTGCCAGCTGAAGGCCGGAGCCACCCCCCGCGAAATATCCCAAAAGGCAGCCCGGGGATATGAACCTGCCCGGCAAATATTGCGTGACTCAGGCCATGCCCTGGGCATTGGCATCTCCAACATCCTGAACCTGATACGCCCCGAAACCATTGTCATAGGCGGTGGTATTGCCCAGGCATGGGAAGGAATGCTCGAAAAAACGGAACAAACCATCCAGGAACACGCATTTAAAATGGAAAAGAAGAACCTCATACTTCAAAAAGCCTATTTGGGCGAGATGGCAGGCATATATGGTGCTGGATTGATGGCGCTCAACAATCAATAACCCTTCATACTTCTTCAAAATATCCATTAAGGCTCTAACCTAAAGAGCATTATGGCCCAATAGAACCCATCCCCTCATTCCCCGGGCGTCCCATTTAATAAAAGGTCCCTTCGGCTTCACCGGCCACAAACAACCTGAGGCTTTGCCCATCTGCCGGCCGGGAAAACACCACAAACCAATTGGCCAGTGGCTTCCACCGTAAAAAAACAAAGACGGCCCATCACCCTCCACGATTAGGTCTTCCATAAATATTTGCGTCGAACGGTAAAAGTCACCAATGCCACCATGGCCCCTGTAACGATCAATCCCCTGACCAGCCCCAGCCATTCCCAGTAGGTGTTGATCGAATTCAAAAACGGTCGGAGTTGCAGGAAATAAACCACGGGCATAATCACAAAGGAAGAGGCCACATAACCCACCATTGGATTTTTCCCGACCGAAACCAGGTAGTGCAGCACCCGGGTTTTCTCAAAATAATCGTAGAGCAGCTTAAAGAAAATCACCAGAAAACCGGACAGTCCGCAAGTGACAAAAAAGTAGCTCATGGTAGCCGGATCTTTCTTGATCCCGCCCTCATAAGCTTCGAAGACGGTACCCAGGATCAGCCAGAAAACACTCCACAGGCTGATCAGGTAGAGGGCTTTAGAAAAGTGATCTCTCGGGTGCTTCAACAGGTGCATCAGGCCCAGGCCAACTCCAAGGTTGATCAGCAGGGTAAATACCGGGTACCTGGCGTACCATCCGACCAGGTTCAGGAAAACCGCCAGTACCGTTATAATAACTGCTCCTTTGAAGCGGGATATTGAATGGGGGTGATCAGCCGAACGGGATCGGGTTTGAAAATGGTTGTATAGGATATCACCGATGATGGATCCGGGCAGGACGATAAAAAAATATTTCAGGTATTCCGGGTGATAAAAGATGGTCTGGGAAGTATCAATGCCCACAGCCAAAAGCTGCTCGTGCAACCAGCTCCATTGTTGGCCCATCCATCCAAGGGGATCAAAATTCCACAGGGCCTGGTTCCAGGTGCCGGAGATATCGTGGGTGAGTCGAACGCCAAAATAAAGGGGAAGAGGAGCAAGGCGGGCCAACCAGTTATGGGGGGTATACAACCAGATGACTGCTCCAAAGAAGGCCATATTGGCCAGGACCAAGATAATGATGTCATGGTTATGGGCAGCAAAGGGAATATCAAAGGCCAGGGAACGAAAAATGATGAGCCCGGCCAAAAACAGGTAGCCAAAGACATTAAGGCGGTCTGAACGCCGGGGTTCCATATTGGGAAACCGGCAAAAAGCCATAAAAAAACCGCCAAAAGCCAGCAATGCAATAAACCATTTAGGCCATCCAACCGCTCCCGGGTAATGAAGCGGAGAGAGGTGGGCCAGGGCAATGGCAAAAAACACCAGCTTAAGGCCCCGCTTTAGCACTTTAACGACCAGTCTTTTCCGCGGCACCCCACGTTCCAGGTTTCGCCTCAGCGAAAAAGGAAAAGCCAGACCCATGGCAAAGAGGAAAAAAGGAAAAACCAAATCTACCCAGGTTAAACCAGGCACATCCGGGGTGAATTGGTAAGAGGGAGGCCCAACCTGGGCATGGTACATCCAACCGGGCAATCCATGGAGGATGCTGCCGGAAAGGACCATCCCCACAATAGCCAGTCCCCTGAGGGCATCAATGCTGTGCTCACGACGGGTCATAACTTGCATTTTTTGGGAAAGAAAACAACAAACAAGGAAATACAAATGACATGGTGGTACCGGGCAGGATCAAATCAGGCTGTATTGTTTGAATACCATGGCACCGGCCCCCCTAACGCCTCCTTTCTCATCCAGGTTAGAGAGTTCGAGGGTTACATTTTTCATGGGATTGGGCAAAGCAGAATGGATCATGCCAGAGCGGACCGAATCGACCAGCAGACTTTCGGCCCGGGCAAATTTACCCCCCAACACAATGACTTCGGGATTCAGAAGGTTCACAATATTGCCCAGGGCCTTGCCCAGTTGATTGCCCATTTGCTGAATCAGGGTGATCGAAAGGGCATCCCCCCGGGAAGCGGCTTCCAGTATATCATCGTAACGGAGTTGATCCAGCTCCAACTCACGGGTAAGGATGGAAGTTTCACCTTCTTCAATCTTCATTTTAAATTTTTCTTCCAGGGCATACCCCGATACATCCATACCCAGGCAACCTCTTTTACCGCATATGCATAGCTTATCGGAACCGCCGAATTGCATGTGCCCAAATTCACCGGCAAAACCGGAAACCCCATTGACCATCTGCCCGTTTACAATAATCGACATGCCCAGGCCCCGGCCCAAATTGACCACCAAGGCGTTGGAAGTTTCGCGGGCCCGACCCAACATTTGTTCCGCATGGCCCCATATGTGGGTGTCGTTATCCACAATAACCCGCTTGGAAAAGGCTTTGGCAAAATACTGAGAAAGCGGCTCCTGAAGGAAAAGGAAATAGTTATAAGCAATGCCGGTTTGAATATTCACCCGGCCGGTCAACCCAATGCCAAGACCCAGTATACGCGATGTTTCTATACCGGCCTCTTCAATGCTCTCCTTGATAAAATGTTCCACTGTGGCCAGCGATTCCTCGTTATCCTGAAGCCTAAAATTCTTATCGCGCCGGTAAAAAACCGTATTGAACTTCAAATCAATGATCCCTATGCTGATGCGTCGCATAAGGATCTCCACACCAACCGAATACAAGGAATGGGGATTCAGAGAATACATAATGGGTTTGCGCCCGTTGCCGGTCTCCTTTTTGCCGGTGGTGGTAATGACCTGATCAGCAATCAGTTCATTGACCAGCTTGGTGCCCGTGGGAATACTCAGTTGTATTCGCCGGCAGATTTCAGGTATGGTCATCTCAGCAGAGCTTTTCGCCAAAAGACTTATAATCTCCCTTTTCTGAGCATTCTGTCGGGCCGCTGTGCCTTTCCCCTCTATCTCCTTAAATATTTTATCCCATTCCATAACTGAAAAAATTTAGATACAATTATCAAATTTATTAATATTTTTATGAAACTGAGCATCAACCCGATTTAAATTAAGGGGATAAAAACGGCTTTTCCCGGATTAAATATCTGAGTGATCCTTCCCAACCCCTCTAAGGATTGAAAAACTCAATCATATAGCCTGCCTCATTTGATCCGGCTGTATCAAGCCATTTATGCCTGAAAAATGAAGCCTGGCCAAAAGGTTGCGCACACCCAATGACCAGGCCTTGACTTAACCCTACTCCTTGTTTTGCTTGATGGCTTTTTCCATGGTATCCCACCAGTTATAGTTAATCAGATGCACGGCATCAAAAATCATTAATCCATCGGTCTTTTTCATGGCCATATCCACGGCCCGCTTAAATTGCTTCTCATCACCTTTATATTGTTGCACGTAAAGGCTTCCCATAAACGGGACGGCGTCCTTTAACACCCCATTGGCCAACTCGGCACAACCCTCAACAGAATACCAATCGGCCCGCTTCTGGGACATACCCGGCTCATTTCGGCCTTCCACCTCTTCTTGATTCATCTTGCGCACTTCTTCAACAGTGACCTGTTTAAAATACAACCCCCCCATAAAAAGGTCCAGGTATTCAGCATAACCTGTCTTTTGATACTGAGGGGTGGCCCAGTCATAATCTTTGGAGGGGTCATAATCCTGGCTGGCCCAGTTCACACCGACCTCATAATAAGTCGGGTACCATGCCCCTACATAATCGCCATAAACAATATCGGGATTGATCGACTTGATTTCCTTGCGTACCCGTTTGGCAAAATCATGAATCACACTGGCCCGCCATTCAAGCCATTTATCGAAATGGGGGCCCCGCTTCCATTGAGCCTCTCCCTCCTGATCCTTTTCCCAGTAGAGAATATCCTCCGGGTAACTTTTTACCTGGATTCCGGCATACTGCTCAAACATTTTCTTCGAGGCGGGGCTAAAATCAGAAGTAATGCCTTCATAGCGCATCCGGTCAAGAACAATACCCTCCAGGCGGGGATACTTTTTAACCACCTCCTTGATGATCTTCATTTCATAGTCCTGCACCTCAGGCAGGGCAGGGTTCAACATGCCATTGTAGGTGGTTTCCACCTTTTTAATGGGTTTGATGCCCTCGGGGGTATAGTTCATGGTTTGCCATTCAGGATGGTTCTTGTAAATGATCCCCTTTTCATACTCCAGATGGCCCCCGCTAAAGACATTCATCGAGGCGTGAACCCCCAGGTCATATTTCCGGGCCTTATCCAGAAAGATCCCAAGCATATCATAATCCTCAGAGCGGGAATGTCCTTTCCACTGACCCATGTAAGGGGCATAATCGCTATGGTAAAGGGTCCACCCCATGATCGATTTTACATCAACCACCACATCGGTAAACCCGGCCTCACTGGCTTTTTTCAGATAAAGATCGATGGAATCCGGATAGCTCAAACGTTCATAATTGGCCTGGGCATCAAACCATAAATAACTGGACTTTTCCCGTTGGGGTTGCTGATTGGAAGGGGAACAGGAAACCTGCAGGAGGATTCCAAAGATTAAAATGCCCTTCAAAGCAGCCAGCCAGGTTCTATTTGTTTTCATCATGATGATCAAGATTTTTTGGGTTGAAAATGGGCCTGTCTTGCTCGATTCGATGAAAGGACAGGCGATTGTCTCAGATAATGCTCACGTGCTCAACTCGGAAAACCGGTTGCATGGCCATATCTTTGGGTTCAACCGGTATTACTGACTTTCTTGCTCAGTAGCGTTGTCTATGCCTGTTTTGACTTCCTCCCAATAGTTGTATTTTATCAGGTGGACAATATCAAAAACCATCAGACCATGGGCCTCTTTCAGGCTCAATTCAACGGCCTGGGTCATATCAGCGGGAGCCTCGTCGTAAACATCTACATATAAGCTGGAGGTAACCGGCACATCACCTTTTGTAACCTGCTGGGCATTGTTCAGCCCCCCTTCAACGGTATACCAGCCACTGCCATAGACATCAGAAAAATAGACCCCCGCCATATACACATCCAACAGGCCTGCGTAGCCATAATCTTTATAACTGTCGGTAAACATCCAATTGGTGTAATCCCCGTTCTGCGGGTTATAATTCTGGCTGGCCCAGTTGGCACCTACCTCATAATAGGTTGGATACCAAGCACCGGTATAGGTACCAAAGTCGACGTCGGAATCGATATCTTTAACGGCAGTGCGCGCCTGTTCAAAAAAGTCGTAAACAACCTTCGCCCGCCATTCAAGCCATTTGGGATACAAATCTCCGTAATTTCTTTGGGGTTCGCCATCCTGCCGGGTCCAGGAGAAAATATCGCCGGGATAGTTCGATATATCCTGCTGAATATATGCCTCGAATTTGGAACGCGAATACTGGCTAAAATCACTATTGAGCCCGTCAAAACGCACCCGGTCCAGGATGAGCCCGTCAATGGGATAATTTTTTACCACCTCTTCAATCAAAGACAGGCAATAGCGTTGTACCTCCTCACGGGCCGGATTGAAGAACATTCCATACTTATCGGAGACATTGGTGATATCCACCATTCCTTCCGGACGGTTCAGAATGGTGGTATATCCGCCCATCTCTGAATCCCGGTACACCACACCTTTATCATAACTGTTGTGGCCTCCGACAAAAACATTCATCGAGGCATACACCTGCAAATCCCTTTGATGGCCTTTATCAATGAAGGTTTGAAGGTAATCCCAGCTGTTGTCCCGGGTATATCCCTGCCAGGAAGTAAGCTCTTTTACAATGGAACTGTTATAGAGCACGTCGCCAGCGATGGGCCTGACATCCACCACAATTTTATTAAAGCCGGCATCCTTGGCCTTGTCCAGATAATGGTCGATGGAATCTTTGTGGCTAAACCGCTTAAAATTAGCGGATGCGTCGATCCAAAGGTATTTGGGCTTCTCCTCGACCGAAGTGGTATCTCCGTTTTGGTCATCCGGATCGTAGTCGTCAAAATGCTGGTAGTCATCTCCGCTGCAAGCCATCAGCAATTGTGACAAGCCAACCAGGACCACCAAGACCAGCAAATTATTCTTCATCATTTTGGTCATCATCGTTAATATATTATTCATTTTTACAAGAACACCATACAGCCGGTACCCAAAGGGCACCGGCTGAAGAAAATCAACCCTACTGGAGGGAGTTGGGATCCATGTTGGTCAGTTCGTATTTGGCGATTCCGCCATTGGTGACCAACATATACACATATATCGATTTTCCGTTGGCTGCCATTTCTGTAACTACATCGGTGGTGGCGTTTAAGTTATCGGTGTTGCACGATATCTTATCGCTGGTGAAGACATTGAAATCGCCGTATCCCTGGTCGCCGGGAGCTTTAGTGAAATCAGCCTTATCGGTTACATCAAACACTTTAAACTGGGTGTCATAATTTTCAGCCACATCGACGACGGCTAAATAGTTGGCATTATTAAACTCAAAATACCGGGCATCGGCACTCAGCCAACCAAAATTGTCCTTGCTCATACTCACCACCGAGCCATCCTCAATCCAGGAAACGACCTTGCTCATGGGTTCAACCAGGAAAAAAGGATCATTCAGGTTGGGGCCCGTGGGTTCAGCTTTACACAGCCATGTCCAGGATTCCATCGGGGAATAGGTATAGATGTGGGGCGAATCGGAGGTGACCTGACCATTATCGATCACCCAACGATAAACCTTATTGGTAAAGGACATCGGCACGGTGATGATGGCGTGTTTATTGATGTTGCCCTTAACGGCCACTTTCCTGCCCATGGCCACATCCGAAGAAACATCGCTCATGGTAAACAAAGGCTCCGGCTGGGCATTGACATCACTGTAGGTGTAGATGGTAAAATCCGAAGCGCCATATTTACCGGCATAATTGGCCGCAATGATATTACCCATCGAATCGGTGGCCACCTGGAAGCACATGCCGTTGAACCCGGTCATATCCAGGGTGCCTACCTGTTCAGCCGTTTCTTTGTCATAATATTTGATGGGATTCGATTTATTGGGCACGATCATATAAGAACCGGATATGGCTAGTGCAGACTCAATATGGGCTCCAAAGTTCAACTCGGAGAACGATTTGCTCCATACCTTTCGCGTATAGCCGATGCCATAATCCAGTTCTTCAGGCTCCCGCTGAACCACTGTATATACCTGCTGTGAACCATCATAAGCGGTAACGGTGTACTGAACCGGCTCATTGAAATTCTGGGGTTCACTGGTATCGGGTGAAATGGTGGCCCGGGGTGAAATCTCGATGGAAGGTTTCACACTGGCCAGCTGGGTGGTATCAAAGCCATAGGGCAATACGAATGAAATGACCGAATCAGAAATGATCCCTTTGATATCATATTGAGGAATACCAAATGAAAGGATCTTCTTGCGGGAACTTTTCTTCAAACGGGCATCGAGCACGAGCTCTTTTACATCACCATTGGCTGCCTCTACTTTTAAATTAACCGGTTTGGACAGGTCCATCATCCCCAGGGCCGGGGTGATTTCAGCCCCGTTGGGAATGCTGGCTTCAACCTTGAGTTGAGAAATATCGGTGACCTCATCATTTTCAATGGGATAATGATAGGGCACGTTAAAATGTATGGAATCGCCATAGGGTGGTTCTTCCACCGGGTCTATATTGGCATCGGTGC
This sequence comes from uncultured Bacteroidota bacterium, assembly GCA_913055635.1. Taxonomy (GTDB): domain Bacteria; phylum Bacteroidota; class Bacteroidia; order Bacteroidales; family UBA12077; genus JAGXLC01. The sequence continues at coordinate 45,438 of CAJXLK010000003.1, read as the reverse complement.
CGGGTATCAGCACGCTGATATCTGAGATCTGATTTTCTCCGCTGGCTTCCGGATACTGCGGCTGTTCACAACCATTAAACAGCACCGCGGAAGCTGCCCAAAGAACCATTATTATGCTTATGTATCGTTTCATAGGATGGCAGATTTAATATTACCAGTTTTCAATTTGTTCAATCGCCGGATTATTGGCTATTTCACTGGAAGGGATCGGGAAACGGTAGTATTTCTCAGGAAAATACCGGTCCTGGTCATCGCACTCCACAATCTGATGGGAGAATGAACCATCCTGATTCCGGGTGATCTTCATTCCGTGAAAGCGCACATCGTTGAGCTTTTCATGGGCAAGGTCCCAACGACGCAAGTCCCAGTAGCGATGTCCTTCAAAAGCCATTTCCACCATTTTCTCATGGCGAAAGATTTTCATGGCCTCTTCTTTATTGGCAGCCGATTCAGCGGGCAGTCCTACCCGATTTCGGATCATATTGACCTTATCCATTCCCTGCTGAATCTGACCCTGCTGAATCTTGCCTTCGGCATAATTCAACAACACTTCTGCATAGCGAAGCTCAATCCACGGCTTATCGCTCTTGTTGTTGACAAAATCTTTGTTGTCTTCGTCCAGGAGTTTTCTCATGTAGTAACCGGTAACGGTTGTGGCTGGATTGGGGGAAGTGCCATATTCCACATAACCGTCTTCCCCATCCACATAAGTCTCAATGGTATCGCCTTTCCAGGAAGCGCCATTGTAGAGGATGGAAGCATAAAAACGGGGTTCCCGGTTTTGGTAGGGCTGATTGGCATGCTGGGGATTATCCCAGTTAAATTCCGTACCATCAGCCATTTCATAGGCATCAACCAGTTCCTGGGTAGGACCGGCCTGACCGCCCCGGCCTGGGATATCGCCGGAAGGGGCATACCGCTCATCAAAATCGTGGGCAAATTTGGGGGCCTGATAACGCACGGCAAAAATCACCTCCTGGTTATCAGCGCTCTTGAATACATCCCCATAATTATTTAACAGGCCATACTGATTCATATCGATGACATTTTGAGCTGCACTCACCGCTGCCTGCCATCTTTCGGCATAGAGCATGGCACGGGATTTAAAGGCATAGGCTGCTCCCTTGCTCACACGACCCTTATCACTTTCCGGCCAGGTTTTGGGCAGATGCTGGGCAGCAAAATCCAGATCCCGGGCCACAAAATCCCAGCAAGCGCTTTCAGGGCTGCGCTCATGGCTGCGATCAGAGGTCAGTTCATCCAGAAGGATCACACTGCCATGGTTCCTAACCAGCAAGAAATAAAGATAGCCACGGAAAAAACGGGCTTCAGCCCTAAACTGATCCTTTTGTTCCTTCGAAAATTTATCGCCATACTTATTCAACCCATCAAGGAATTCATTGATGCGCCGGATCCGTTCATAGGCATTGGTCCAAACACTCAGGGCATTTTGGTCGGGGCTGATCTGCCCGGGTACCATCGTTACATAATTGGGCGTGCCCGTACCCGGGACCGATGAGGAATACTTGAGTATATCCGACAATCCATCAGAAAGATGGTGTTGACTGCCCAGGCTCCGGCTGCCGAAGCCACCATAATCACGGGCAATGGCATAAAAACCATTGAGGTACAATTTTACATTTTCTTTGCTCTCCCAGACCACTTTTTCGGAATACCGATCCTTGGGGGTCACATCCAAAAAGTCCTGGCAAGCCGTTACACCCAGCATCAGGGTTATAATTGACAAACTTATGATTAGCTTTCTCATGATTGATGATTTTAAAGACTAAGATTCACACCTAAACTGAAGATCCTTTGTTGAGGATAATACCCGTTATGTACGTTGGGCGACTCCGGATCCAGATAATCCAAACTGCTAAAAGTATATAAATTATCGGCTGAAACATAAACCCGGAGCTTTTCGATGTTGAACCGGTTTAACAAGCGTTTGGGCAGTTCATAGCCCAGTTGCACATTTTTGATCCTCACATAAGAGGCATCGCGGATCCACCAGGTGGAGGCATAAGCATTGTTGGAGCGATACTCGGTGCTTAAGCGGGTAAACTTGGCATCCCGGTTTTCCGGGGTCCAACTGTTTTCCACCAGGTAATAGGGGGAATTGCCGCCGGTTTTAAAGGGACGGGTAAACTGTGTATTATCCTCAATGCCTGAGCCATAGGTACCACTCAGGGCAAGGTCGGTACGAGCAGCCCCTTGCAGGAAAAGGCTCAGATCAAAATTCTTGTAAGCCGCATTCAGGTTGAAACCAAATACCACTTCAGGGATGCTGCTTTTACCGATCCAGGTGCGGTCCTGTTCATAGGTAATTTTGCCGTCTCCATTGAGGTCTTTGTATTTGATATCACCAGGGCGGACATTTTCTTTGAGCAAGGGGGAATTGCGTATTTCTTCCTCACTCTGGAAAAGGCCTTCGGCAACAAAACCAAGTCGGCCGCCCAGGGGCCTGCCTACACGCTTTTGGTAGTCAGGAATATTGGGGCTATCGTCGGTCTTGATGTGGCGGTTCTTGCTGTAGGTTAAGTTTCCACGCAGGCGATAGGAAAAATCCTTTCCGATCTTATTGCGGTGGGACAGCACCAGCTCAATGCCGCGGTTGTCAACAATGCCGCGATTCACCACGGAAGGATAGTTGCCACCGAGGGAGGGGGGCATCACGCCACCAATATTCTGAAGGATGTCGGTGGTCACTTTGTAAAACCAGTCGAATTCAACGCCCAGTTTACCTTCCCACATATCCAGGTCAAATCCGGCATTGTAGGTGGTGGCGGTTTCCCAGGTAATGTTGTAATTGGGCACTGCTCCAGTATACAGGGCCTGTACCGGCGATCCCCCGATCAAGTAGGCCGGGTTATTGGTCATCTGCATCGAACGCAGGTACTGGTATTTACCGATCTGGTCGTTGCCCATCTGGCCAGCAGAACCCCGCAACTTAAGGTGATCTACAAAACCAAACTGGTCGTTGAAGAATGGCTCTTCCGATACACGCCAACCCAGAGAAGCTGCCGGGAAGAAGCCCCATCTCTTATCCTGTGGGAACCGGGCCGAACCGTCATAGCGGCCTGAGAGCTGAACCAGGTATTTGTCATCAAAACTATAATTGATACGCCCTACATAACCGGCCCTGACAGAAATGGCCTTCGATCCGGTAACCGAGTTGGGCACCACTTCATCGGAAAACTCCAGTTGCTGAATGGCCCCTAAATCAAACGCTCTCTTGGCAGCACTGAAATCATCGTAGACTTGTTTGCTCTGCTCATAAAGAGCCAGCACCTCCAGATCATGGGCACCAAAAGACCGGTCAAAACGGATGGCCGGCCGAAGGGTTCTTCTCCAGGAATCGGCAAAACCTTCACTCAGCGAATTGATGCCGCCCGAGGCATGGCTGGCCCACTGCTCCACATACTGATCGCTTCCCTCCTTGTAAACCATCAGCTTATAAGGTTCTTTCCAACTTTTGGTGCGGGTATAATCGCGGTCATAGCTGCCCATAAACTCTAGCGACAAGCCTTTCACAAAAGGCACCTGGTAATCAATGTTCAATGAACTTTGAAAAATATTTCGCGTGGAATTATAATATCCGGAATTGTCGCGGGCCATAATCGGATTGGCATTGCCCCAACCCAGGTCGGAGCCAACCGGCTCACCATCATTGGTATATGCCGGGATGGTGGGTTTGGCCTTAATGGCCTGGTAAACCAGGTTTAACCATCCATTGGGCTGAACCCCCAAATAGGGACGATCCCGCTTTTCCTGACGGGCAGCAAGACTCAAAGAGGTGGTTAGGTTTTCGGTGACATTCACATCCACATTGGAGCGCAGGTTATAGCGGGTAAAATCAACATGATCGATGATGCCATTCTGATTCAGCATACCGCCCAGGACAAAATACTGGACTTTGTCATTGCCCCCACGCACACTCAAACTGTGGTGCGAATTCATTCCAAAATCATTGAACAAACGATCAAGCCAGTCGGTATCACCGTAGACGCCCTGGGGATCATGCCCCTGTTGAATCTTTTCAATGGCATCCGACGAATAAACAGGCTCCTTTCCATCCAGTTCGCGGGCTTTGTTATGCCAGTATGCATAATCCGGGCCATTGAGAAAATCAGGGAACCGGGTGTTTTGGGTCAAGTCCACCGAATTTTCAAAGCTGATCTGGGGGCCTTGCCCTTTTTCACCTTGTTTGGTGGTGACCAGAATCACTCCGTTGGCACCCTGAACACCATAAACAGCCGCCGATGCGGCATCTTTCAGGATGCTGACGTTTTTGATGGAATTGGGGTCTACATTGCTCAAATCACGCTGTACGCCATCAACCAAAACGGTGGGTTGGTTGTTGCCGGTGGTGCTCATACCTCTGACATACAGGGAAGCGCCACTTGAACCCGGCGCACCGCTGGTCTGCCTGGAAACAAGACCCGGTAACCGACCGGCCAGCTTATTGCTTAAATTATGAGAGGATGATTCATCAAGCTCGTCGGCATCCACATCGGAAACGGAACCGGTTAAACTCCGTTTCTTCTGTGTGCCATATCCCACAACCACCACTTCATCCAACTCTGAACTCCCGGGTTTCAATACAATCTGGAAGTCTCGGCGGTCGCCTACCTTTTTCTCAATCGTTTGCATGCCGACAAATGAAAAAACCACTGTGGCCTTTTCATTGGATACAGTAAAAGAAAATTGCCCGTCCATATCCGTGGTGGTGCCATTATTCGTGCCCTTCTCCACAATATTCACCCCGGGCAAAGGGTCTCCTTTGGTATTTTTAACCGTTCCTTGAATCTCAATCTGGGCTTGGAGTACCTGCGAACTCATCAGTAAGATCGCGAGAATGGCCCAGGATAAGCATCTTTTCTTCATGGTTATGAAATTTTGCTATTTAAAAATAAAGTGACTGTTGGGATCCTGAATGGCATTGGTGGGTAAAAAAGCCGGTAATCGAGGATCCGAAAAGTTGGGTTGAGCAATTCGACAAAAGAAGATGTTCATGGTCGCATACTATTTAAATTAATTTTATAACAATTCAAATATATATAAAATTTTTTAAAAATTTTAAGTTGAATTAACAAAAATTTAATTAATAGAGGGCGGTCGAACGGCAACTCCCAGTATACCAACTATATGAAGATGGCATAGCATCAACCCACGCTACCCCGGACTTAGAGGGAAACCTGCCCTGCCAGCGCCGGCTGATTAAATGGAACCGGCCCGAAAAATCAGGTTCCATTTTGGGGCCAATATTAAATAAAAATTTTTATAATGTGGGCCCCATACCAATAATAAACAAAACGGGAAGGATTCATAAAACATCCTGGAGTGACTGCCCTGAGCTGCCGGCAACTTTAAGTTTGCCGGGATAAGCCAACAGGGGATGCCAGATTTCAAAGGCGGGTACCCGGGCCTGGTGTCCCTGATGGACAACGATGATTTCCGGATAGGTGCTTTCAGACAGCCCGCCACGAAGCACCCGGTCGTTAAGGAATCCTGTCACCAACCATAGCAAGCCGCTGTCGGCACTGATGATGCGCTTTGCATGGATAGCCGCCTCAAAAAGCGCTGCCATCGAAAGGCACATCAATTGATGCGGTTCAATCCGGTTCAGCGACCACCTCAACCGACCGATCTGGTCATGATCGCGCCCAAAAAGGGTGCCGGCGAATAAGATATGAGGCCTTAAGCAATCCACCGCCTCCTGGCATTGAGGGGTGGAAAGAGCCTTATTGTAATCGCCGGCAACCGGTAATATCAAGTTTTCCGGAATGCGCTGATCATACAGTTCGTGCACCTGATCAAGTGAATGGTATGCCCGGGGCAACAATCCCCCCGGATCAGCTTTAAGGCTTGTGCCGGTATCGGCCAGCCCAACCCGGGTCTTATCAGGCGATACATCCCAAAGGAAAGCCACCACCTGCCGGGTCAGTTGCTGCATGATATGCTCAGTGCCGTTGTAGGCTTCCAGGTTCTTCATATGAAGGACGGCAGAAGGGTTCAGCTTGCCACTACCTAAAGCCTGCCCAATTAACCAACCAACAGCCCGATCGCCCCCGGGTTTAGGAATGATCAATCCATCAGCCCAAGCCAAAAGCGATCGGTGCTCCTTCCAAATTTTAAAATCATCCTCCACCTGCGTCATCCCATATGAATAAGTTGCCCTCAGATAGGGATAAACGACAGGATTGGTGACCAGGTGCACTTCACGCCCCTTTGCATGAAGCCAGGAAGCCAGTGCACCCAGGATCAGGCCATCTCCAAGTTTCCCGGGGCAATGGGCGGCCATATGCCCTGTCCCCATCACCAACACCCGTTCAACAGATCTGTTTGCCTCCATTCAACGAAAACTTACTCATCCCGGAAAACATCCACCTCAAAGAAATAATGGGTACCGTGCCAGTTTTGGTCGGCCACCCACATGATGTGCCTGAAATTTCTCGCCTTTTGGGGCATCCGGATGGTGGTGCGGTTCCAGGCCTTGCCCCAGACATTGCCTTTGCGGTTGGCCCCCAGGTAGGTCCATCCATGGTCTTTGGGGTTGCCTTTCACCTGTGGATCCGGATCGTTGGTGGCCCAGACGGTGTAGACAGGTATGCCATAATGGGAAAACACCGGCGAATAGGTCCGGATGCTGTCGATGGAAACAGGTTGCTGCAGATCCATCACGTAACGGCCTTCGCCGTTGTCATACCAGATCACCTCATCAAAACTGCCCAGCGACTTGCCCTGCCCGTCAAAATTATCCTGCAGCAGGAGCTTTTCGCCCCTGACCGAAGCCCGGGTATAGGCCTCCCCTTCAGGATAATAGGTCATGGTCACCCCGTTCAGCGAAGTCAAATTGGCATAATCGCCACCTGAAATCTGATCAAAAAGAGCTTCCGGATCATTCTTCTGCACCTTATCGAGCTGTGCATAAGGTTCGAGTTCATCGCCATAATGTTCGGGGCTGCCGAGTTTAAAACCCTTACGGCCGGAAAGCTCATCATAAAGCGGACTCAGGGGCCGGGCGCGGTCATGCGACTGATCGGCCACCGTAACGGCAAAAACCATCACATTGGGGTTATTCGGCAATTTCAGCGTTCGGGCTCCTTCCGGTACATCCATGGCATATTTAAAGAGGTAAGCATATTCATAGGCCACATTTTTACCGGGGCGGTGATGGTGGGTGGCAAACCAGGCGATGTTGTCGCGCAGGATATAACCCGGTTCGATTCTTTTAACATGGCGTTGTTCAGGTGAAGCAAAGACGCGGCGGTCCCACTGACCCACAAACCCCATCCAGGGTTGAACGGAGAAGGTCTCCCGTTGTTCACCAAGGCGGAATTGGGCGTTGGTCTGCTTTTTAGCAGCTGCCAGGATATACACTTTGTTGTATGAACCGCGGGGCAGTTCAATGGTCTGCCCGGAGCAGCGCACGGCATTGTTTTGACCCTCATCCAGACCATTCAGGCGGAAGGGAATGTCTTCGCTGATGATTTCCCGGGGAAGCATTTCCGCGGGGTAGGTTCTTCCGGAATCATCAATTGCCCCGTCAGAGCGATTTTGATCCGGGCTAACGGCATCCATGTTCCACGGCAACTTAACGGGACGAGATGCAGGGGTCGTCATGGAGCGGACGGGGTTTTTAAGATCTATCGAAGGCGATTCCAGCCGGAGGGAAAAGCTTCTGATGGCATACCCCTGCATGTCCAAATGCAGGTTGCCGTTGGCAATGTTCCCCTGGCCGATCGGCCTTTCCTGGCCGTCCACCTCGATGGCATCGACAATGGCGGGGCCCAGATCGAGGGTCAGATCCGTTGTCGGGTTGCCGGAAAGCTCCTGCAAACGGACAATATAGCTTTGGCCGTCTTCGGCTTTTTTAAAGGCGCGAATGGCCACCTCATCGCTGTTGAGTGTAGCAAAAGAATAGGTTTTACCCAGGGGGCCTTCGTGCCGGGGCACGCTGTAAGCCTGGAGGGGCTGGTTCATTGCCAGTCCCTGCCATTCAGTGCCGCCCTTATTCCAGTTGCCGGAATGGCCATAGAGGGCATAGGTGAAGCGATGGGTTCCGAAATCCTGGGTGGCCTGGTCGTGGTAGGTGTTGGCTACCGGGGTGTGCAAGAGGGTCAGGCGGAGGGTGTTGCCGTCAGGTTTATCGGAGCCGTGCTTGCCATTGTCAAGGATCGAAATGCCATAGAGGCCGCTGGTGTCGGTCAGGTCGATCCACCGGCGGGAGGGCACCTCGTATTTGCGTGAGTGGTTGCTGGGGCGCTGGATGGTGCCAAGGCCAAGGTTGTAGCGGGCCTCAAAATTATGAGCCTTCAGGGGAAAAACGGCTTTGAGGGTTTTCCCGCGGGTCTGCCACCGCATCTTGTTGTCAAAGGTCAGGCGTTGGCCGGCTTCACCGGCAGCCAGGGAGATGGTCTGACGGAAAGTGGATCCGTGGCTTTGACGGGTGACTTCCAGGGCCACCCTCACCGGGCCTTTCTCCTTGATTCTTACCTGGGCGTTCCCCCCAACGTAACCCACAGGTTTGTGGATGCGCTCGCGCCACGACATGTTCCAGGCCGGCCACATACGCGGGTTGGCTTTGAGAAAGGCCAGCCTGACAGGCGATTCCAGCAGCTCCCGTTGCTGGCGTTTATCATACACCGAGGCCACATCGCCCTGACCATTCAAACGAACCCGGTAACAGGCATTTTCCAGGGTGCTGTCGCTTACCCGCAAAGCACCACCCCCACGATTACCCCCTTCGCCGGGACGAACCTCATAAACGGCATACCCCGCCGAAGGCACCTTTGCTGAAAAGATCAGGTCAGTCTTGCCCTGACCGGCTGAAACAATCTGGGTCGCAACGGGCCTGCCCTCCGGATCATATACCTGGACCCGGTTATACGCCCCATCCCGAAGGGTGACCTCTACAATGTCTTCCCTGCTTCGCGATACAGGATTGTAAACCACGATCGGCCTACCCTCTACATCGGTATCCAACATCTCTGAGAAGGCCCCTACCGCATCCTTTTCCACAGCCGCAAAACCATTCATGGCAATCACCTCATCATTCCAGGCATAATGATAGGCCGAAGGAATGCTGGTGCCGGGAATGATATCATGCATCTGGCTTCCCAGAACCAGTTCCCATGAATCATTAAGCTTACCAAAAGGATAATCGATGGCGCCGGTCCAGTCAGCCATCGCTGCCGACAATTCAGCCGACTGCGCCATCTTCTCGTTCATCCGGTTCCATCTTTTCATATAAGCCTGCGAGGTGATCGATGCCGCCGAATGTTCGGTTAACAAAAAATCGCCCTTGTAAACAGGCAGTTTCTCCTTCAAAGCAGGGGTCATATCCCGGTAAAGCTGATCGCTCGACCCGGCCACTATTTTCATATCGCTGCCACTATGATCCAGCGAATGCATCAGGTGGCGCACATCCTCCTCACGTGGGGCTCCCCCAATATCGCCTACCCCATAATAACTGTACCCCACCGAAAAACCGTATTTTTTACGCATATTCTCCAGGCGGTTCAGGAAAAAATCGGAGGTATCCACCCTCGGCTCCACTTCACCCCCATAAGAACGAATGCTGTTGACCATGATCACAGATTCTCCGTCAGGGCCTTTCCATCGCCCTACATTGAAGGGAACCCCCACGGCCGAACCCCATTTCAGCTTTTGGGTGGAAAAACCTTTAATGCCACAATGCGCCCACACTGAGGGCAGGTGGGCCTGGAAACCAAAACAGTCAGGCAGCATATAATCCACACTCTCCTTCCCGAAAGCCTTGCGGAAGTACTGGTTGCCATAGAGGACCTGTCGAATGACCGACTCAGGGGAAGCGGCATTCACATCGCCTTCATCCACCGATGATCCGGAAACACGCCAACGCCCTCGGTCAATATACTTTTTCAGGGTATCGTACCGGCCAGGGTAATACTCATGCATCAGCTTGTAGCGACGCGAGCCGGTAAAATTGAATACATAATCCGGATACTTCTCAAACAACCGGAAATTGTCATCGAGGGTATTCTTCAAATACTTATTGATGGTGGTGGGATAATCCCATCGCCACTCCGTGTCCAGATGGGCATAGCCCACCATATAAAGCACATGGTCTTCGGTAAGGTCATAATTCTGCTCAGACTGAGCCACAGCTGGTGTCAATGCAAACATCGACACGATGGTAAAAATAGTTGCCAGGGTTTGGGTTTTCATATCATTCAAAGGTTACAGATCAAATCCATGTTGGGGGTTAAAATTTCCTAACTAATTGTATACATAATTCTTATCTTGATCAAAGCTTACAGATCAAATCAAGATACAGGTTCAAGGTTTTTTTCTAATTATATACATAAAATCTTATATAGATCAAAGGTCTAAAATCCAATCAAGATTCGGGTGTAAGAATTCCTGACCAAGGCTTACAGATCAATCGCGATATCATTTTAAGGCTTTTTTGACGAATGATATATAATTATTATATGGCTCATAGGTCTAAAGATCGAATTAAGATTCCGGTTTAAGATTAAGATTCCGGCTTAAGGGTTATATAAATAATGGGATCCTCGAGGGGCGGGATTTTCAACCGCATCCTGCCCTGGTTGTTGAGGATATAATCGTCCAGGTCTGTTTGTTTGCCGCTGATGTAATGGGTTTGGGTCACCTGGTAATTCTGGTGGTCAAGGCCGCCGACGATAACCTGCAGGGGCTGGTTAAAAGCCGTTTTACCGGTTAGCTGGGCCCAAATGGCTATGACGATCCGGTTATCCACGGTAAAGGCATAGTTTTTCATCTCATAAGGGGCAAAATAATTGATGGCGCTGGTATCCCTTGAGAATATGCCATAACCGGTGCGGACAGGGTTGGGATAAATACCGGTTTTATTTTGGCCGGTCAGAAGGCGTCCAATGGTTCGGAGCGCTTTGCTCCGGCTGGAGGGGATGATCTTCCCGTCTTCCCGGGTCAGCATATCGCGCGGGTGATCGCCCACCGACATATGGTACCAAAACAACTTGTATTGATCGCGGAAGTGCCAGTTATGACGGATGCTCCAGTGCAGGGGCGGAATCACATACCGGGCCACCCACTGCTCAAGGGGTTCATGTTCCCAGGGATCGAGGGCAACAAAGCCCTGCATGCCGGCTTCGACCCCGGCAAAACCGGCTTCCGTATTCCATATGCCTTCCAGCTTTCCCGGCTCAATCCATTTGGTGTAGACATAATCATAAAACCGCATCATGTTGTCGGCATAGGGCCGGGAAGGTTTTCGGGTATCCCCGTGGGGATAGTGGATGGCCAAAATATCAATATGCTTCCAGGCATCCCGGTAAGAAAGCCACCGGTTGATATCGTGTATGTTGGAAGCCACATTCTCTGCATGCCTGCGGGGTCGTTTTTTTGGGGGCCACGAATCCATCGGCCACTCGGTGGTAAAAGACGGTCCCACCACCTTGCGCCCATGGCCATGGATCACCTTTGCCGCCGGAATTAAAATCCGATCCACATAAACCCGGTAGTTGGTGTCAGCCCGCAAAAACCAGTCGATGTTGGGCTCATTCCAAACCTCAAAGTATTCAATGTGGGGATAGCGCTCCACCACCTTCTCAACATATTCTTTCCATTCACCAATCATATCCTTTGAAGGGGCATACCGGTTGGCCTCGTCTGAGCCTTCCGGAGCATCAGCTGCCCAGGGCGCTGAATGCCCAATCAGCGGCAATATTTTGATGCCATGTTCACGGGCACTTTCTACCAGGGCATCATATGGCCCGAACCGATATTCATCACGCCGGGGTTCCTGCTGATGCCAACGGGTGCCCATGCGCGACCAGATTACCCCGGTGGAAGAGGCATAGGGATGATATTGGGTCTTTAAATGAGCCGCCCCAAAAAAATGTCGAATGTATTCGGCCGGTACAGGTTCACTTTTTTGTGCCTTCAATCCACCAAAACACAACATCAACATACCTGTCAGTAAAAATCCAGTGATCGCCTTTGTTTTAAGCATAAAGCAAAACTTTTAAAAATTACTTCCCGCCAAACAGGATGTTCAGCCATTTAACCTCCTGAACACCGGGTTTAAGATGTCGCACCGGGGCTTCCACATGCAGGGTGTGATAACTCCGGGCTTCAAATATCAAAGGGCGCGGCCGCACATAGCACGCCAGGCTGTGGCGCTCCAAACAGGCCGGTTTTTCCTTGATGATCCTAAGCAGTCTTTGTAAAAGCTCCTGATTCGGGTAATCAGAAGCTCCAATGGCATAAGCCGCCGACAAACAAAAGGAAGCTTGCTTGAAGGATTTGATATGAAGCGAAATATAATTTTCCCGGATGTCCTGCCCCAGAAACCTTTGCACCGGGAGGTCGCGAAAAATCATGATCTCTCCGGGGGAAGCTTCTTCTGAAGTACTTGCAGGATTAAATCCTGTATGATCTTTCGAATTACTTGCTGAATAACCTTCTGATTTCTTTACAGAACGGTCCTCTGGTTTACGTGCTGAATTGTCTCCCGATCTGCCTTCTAAGCTATGTGCTGCGTTATCTTCTGAACGGCCTGCTGAGTTACCTCCTGCATCACCTACCCTATTGCTTTCCGAACTACCCGATGAACTATTGAATATGGCCTCTGCCAGGGGTAGCTTTTGCTTTTTACCCCCAAAGCGGGGATTGGTCATCAGTTCAACCCGCAGCGAATCCCGGGGCAGATTTTTACCGAACAGTACCAGGTCCATCTTTTCTTTTGGTCCAGATAAGCGGAAAAACAAGCTATCCTGACCGGCACCTGTCGGTTGGCCCTTCAGGGAATTGATCATAAAAAGACCGGCCACCGCCAGCAGAAAAAACCGTTGTTTTTGCAATCTCAAACAGAAAGACATCATAGAGTGAAGGGGTTTATTTATTGTGAAGATAAAGCAGGATCTCATCAACGCATACAAACTTTAAAAATATCATCGGTCAATTCTTTCGCCCTGGTGCAACCACCAATTTAACTTTCATATCTTTCCCGGCGGGAAGGCTAATAAAACCCTTTCGGGCATTCAAATCATGGCGGGGTTCTCCATTGATTTCGGCCCGAAGGATTTGCGCGGTTGCATCTTCCACGGGCAGGGGGTACAACTTTTCACCAGTCCTGGCCTCTGGGATTTTAAAATGGAGTGTCACCGGTTTTTCCTTAATCCACAAATTGGTATAGATATAGTTCAGCAGGGCATGTTCGAGGCTGTGGTAAGAAGTTTTACTGCGTACGGCTTTACTGGCTTTCAGGGGTGTTCCGTCCAGTTTGACTGATAGAAAGGCTCCTCCATGGGCATCATCGATAAAATGACGGTTCCAATAGTCCGCCCCCCGGCGAAAAGCTTTCAGGAATTGCTGTTCTTCGGTTTGGCGATACAGGTATAGCGAAAGCATGTTGCCGTAAGCCTGGACCCACCATGGGGATGAACTGCTGTGGAGGGAAGGATTCTGATAACCGGTACGGTGGTACCAAACCCCCTTCTTTTGTTCGAAACCATACTGGTACAGGGGCTTTTGTAGTTGCATGGCCTGGCTGAAATAATCATCCTTTTCAGTGAGTTCATAGAGCCTCAAAAGCATCCAAACCACCTCAGCCTGGTGACCTGTATTCAATGCCAGGCTGTCGTGGCGGGCAGACCGGGCAGGGTTCCACTGGCGGTCAAACCGCTCCAGGATCCAGGGGCTGTCCGGTGGCGACATTTTGTGGGTCGCCACTTGCATGATCTTTTTCATTTGAGTCAAATACTGAGAATCCCGGGTGGCAAGATACAGGTAGATCAAATAGCCCGAGGCGGGAGCCAGTTGGGGGGAGAAGTCCTTGCCGGTATTTTTAGGGCTCAGGTTGCGGTTCAGACCGCGGTAATATCCGCCATAGATTGAATCCCAGGCATGCTCCTGCATGATGCAGTGGGATCGCCGGATATAATCCAATGCCTCCCGGTCATGGGTGACAAAATAATACATAGACAGTCCGGCAATGGCATAGGGCTGAAAAAAACCATCCTTGGCCGAATCCTTCACATGACCCTGGCGGTTAAGGCTATTGTACCATCCCCCATACTTTTCATCCCAGCCATGTTCAATGATGTAGTCAGCCAAACGCGAGGCCTGCTGAAGGTAGGACTCATCGCCACTCAGCAGGTAACCCACCGAATAGCTGAAGATGTGGCGGGATATCATCCCGGGATATTTTTCCTGCCCGTTGTAGGGTTTCCATTTGCGGTTCAAATAAGTATGAAAGGCCTGGTCTGCGGTATCCCGGGCATTCTTATGCCAGGGTTTAAGCACATTTTGAATGCCCTGGCGCTTCCAGAATTCACCCTCCGGGATATTGGCCACATTAGGTTTTTGCCGGCAACCGGCAAGAACCAGCATAAAAGCAGTCAAAACGAAAAACGTAAAATAGCGGTACATGGTTATTCAACTTTAACAATGCATGAATCTCCGGGATAAAGTTCCTTTGAAGCCGGCCATACCGAAGAGGCCAGGCTGTTGGTTTTGACCCACCGGGGCTGGTTTCGGACAAAATCATTGATCCGCCTCTCGGTCAGGTAATTGCGGGTAGGCCGGTAGGGCATTAGGTAAACAGCACTCAGGCGGGAAGTATCACTTTCGCTGCGGGTGGTGATTTTTACCCGGGCCTGGAAGCCGGCTTCATTCTTTAGCAGGTAGCGTTGGCGGGATAATCCATGGAAAGCCAGGGCATGCCATTGATCATTGTAGGAATAAATATACTCCTGGCGGGCTCCTTCCTCGTATGCCTGTTTATCGTGCTGTGGATTAAAATGCCCGATCAGTTCCCAGTTGCCACCATTTTCCCCCGTTGTTTTCAAATAGAGGCTGTGTTCGGTATGGTCAAAATCATGGCCGTCAATCCAAAGGTCAAAATGGGTGGTGCTATGAACAGGGCGGGTTTCTTCTGCCATTCGCAAGTAGGCATAAACAAAACGGTCTTTGGAGGTGGCATACACAGAGCCGGCCGGGCCGGTCTTGCCCCAGGCATTGGGAACGAAAGGATCATGGGAAATTTGATAATTCAATGGCCGGCCAATGCCCTTGCCACTGGTTCGTGTATAATTGGTGGAAGCATAATTGGGCCAGTACCAACCCATTCCATCCAACCCGCCTTGAAGCATGGCCTCTACATTCTGATCGATCTCCATGCGGGAAGGGGTATAACCCAGCTTGATGGTATGCATCTGGCCCAGCTGGTAAGCTTTTATTCGGTGTTCATCTGCCACACCTTTAGTATAACGGGCAACGTCTTTGACATAGGCATTGGTTCGCTCCATGCCATATCCCCGTGTAAAATAGCCGCGGTAGACATCAGAAAAAATAAAATCGGGCTTTTCCTGCTGCCGGACACATTCCTCCACAAAGCGACCAATCAGAGAATGACTGCCCGACATGGAAAAAGATGCATTATGCGGGTGGTGCATAAAGATACCCACTTCAGCCTTTGGCATTTCCTGTTGAATGGCTTCCCGTATATAAGAAAAAGCTTGCGGTCCGTACTCCATAAAATTTTGCACCCGGCTGGTATAATCATTTTCTGAACCCGCCACCTGCTTCTTGAAAGCACCCAGAGGGGCTTCATCAAAAAGGGTGATTCGTGCAAAATCAGGATAATGGGCCTGGTATACACGGGCCAGTTTCCGAAATCGCTCCAATGTCGGGCGCCGGGCAGCACTATCCTTTACAAACTCACGAACAGATACCCCTTCCCCCGGTCCTGTTTCAATCCACGTTTTGTCGATATCCAGTCGCCGGCAAAGACCAAGAAAACGTTCCAGTTTATCAGGATCATGCATCCCCGAAGAATAAGGAATGATATCAAAACGGCGGGCAAATAAAAGCATATTTTCCAGGGTAGCAGGCTGTTGTTTTTGAAGCTTCTGTGCCCCCACCCACATAAATATTTCCCGCTCACCTGTATCCTCCGCACTTACAGCTTGCCCATTGGCAAAGCTTTTCGACAAGACGACCAGTAAAAACACGACGAAGGCCCACTTCACAGAAAAAGCCGGAATGAAATGCTTCATAGAATGACCTTGTTTAGGGTGCGATCGAACTTACCACGGTCAAACAATCATTCTCTTTGGTTATATTAATGGTTATTTGATCATGCGGGTTTTATCCTGATCAATACTAAGGATTATAAATCAACATTGTATTGAACCATGAGTTGATCCATTGTCATCGGAACGCTCACCATACAAGCCAAATGCTTTATGTATTGCCTTGTTGCGCAGGTTCCTGCATGTGGGTTTTCGCCCGTCTAAATATAACAAAATCTTTTTGATTCACGAAGAATCTTCTGCGGGGCCGGCCTTCCCGGGCATCGATCAGAAAAAAAGATTTTTGGTTTTTTCTGTGTTTTCAATACCTTTATCCATTCTGTCAGAAGCTCTAAATTCTGACCCCGCTTTGACCCCGCTTAGCGGGGTTATCTAAAACCGGACCCCGCTTAGCGGGGTTATCTAAAACCGGACCCCGCTTAGCGGGGTGGCTAAAACCAGACCCCGCTAAGCGGGGTTATATTAAGCGGGGTTATATCATAAAAAATCTATGAAAAGGGTACAATTTCATTTGATCGTTATTTTGATGCTGGCGGCGGGCCTTTTGTCGGTTAAAAAGGCCCGGGGTTGCTATGCCATTGTTGCCGGAAAGGATGCCACGGCCGATGGTTCGGTAATGGTTGCCCACAGTGAATTGAACAAGCCCGACCAGTGTTTCTTAAATTTTCATGTGATACCGGGCATGGAACATGACCCGGGAAGCGTTATCCGGTTGCAGCATGGCGGCCACTACCGGGATGTAAGCAGGAGTTATGCTTTCCTTTGGTCGGAAAACATGGGTTTGGAAGGCAGTGACGGAGTGATGAATGAACATGGGGTGGTTTGCGTCAGCGACGGGACACCTTCCAAAGAGACCAACATGGAAGCCCTGAAGGCATCGGGACAGATAGAAGACGGTGGCATTGGCTTTCGCCTGCGTATTGAGGTAGCGCGAAGGGCCAAAACGGCCCGCGAGGGGGTGCGCATCGTAGCCAACCTGGTCGAGCGCTTTGGCTCACGGCACGCCATTCATTTTGTGATTGCAGATTCCGAGGAAGCCTGGGTCATGGCCCTGCCCAAAGGCAGGCAATGGGTGGCCCAGCGGGTTCGTGACGACCGGGTGGTGGCCCTGCCCAATGTCAACATCATCCAGGAAGTGCATCCCGAAGACACCAGCCGTTTCATGGTCTCCGACCACCTGATCGGCTATGCCATCGAAAAAGGCTGGTATGATCCCCGCCATGATGATACCTTCAATTACAAGCAGGCCTATGGCCAACCCAAATGGACCGGCTGGTTTGAAGATAAATACGGAAAAGATCCGCGCCAGTTCAGGGGACAGTGGCTGCTAACCGGAGAAAAACCGGAACTCTCCAGGCAAAAGGCCTGGCCCTTTTCAGTCAAACCGGCCGAACCCGTCACCTTCCAAAAATTAAGGCGCATCATGAGCGATCATATGGAAGGCACCCAATTCGATAAAACCAATGGTTACCGCAAAGGATCACCCCACGACATGATGGGGCCCACCGACGGAGCCATCTGTGATCAACGCAACCAGGAAGTGGCCATTTTTCAACTGCGCAGTTGGATGCCCCCCGAAATAGGCTGTGTTTACTGGCGTTCAACAGCCGCCCTCTGTTCAGGCGTGTTGACCCCCTGGTATGCCGGCATAACAGAAACCCCCCAATCCTACCGCATAAACCCCGACTCAAGAAAAGACAGCATCACCGCTTATCATTTTCATCCGCCCCAATCCATCTACCAATACAATGCCGATAAGGCTTTCTGGATTTTCAATACCCTGGAAAACCTGGTGGATATAGACTATAAACAAAACATCAAGCCTGTCTCCCAAACCTGGGAAACATTCGAACAGGAGATGCTCGCCATGCAAGCCCCCATAGAAGAAAAAGCCCGGGAACTTTACCGCAAAGATCCCGAACTGGCAACTATTTTTCTGACCCATTACTGCAAAGGGCTGGCCCTGGAAGCTCAGCAAAAAGCCCGGGGTCTGATTCATCAATTGCGCAACAAACAATATGGATATTAAAAACCCTTGTCACTACATTTGCAGATAAAGATAATGAATATGGATATTGAAAATTCCGGCTTATGAGCGTAAAAATTGCCATGGATTTTGTGAAAGCCATTAACTCGCATCAGCTTAAGAAAATTGCCGGGCTGATGACCGACAACCATACCTTTATCAATTCGCACGGGAAAAAGACAGTGGGAAAAGAAAACATGAAAAAGGCCTGGAAGGGCTATCTGGATTTCTTCCCCGATTACACCATTGAAGTGACCGAAATCATAGAAGAGGATGACATGATTGGCCTGTTTGGATGGGCCGGAGGCACCTATAAGAACCAGGAAAAAAACGACGCCTCAAATACCTGGAAGCTCCCCTGTGCCTGGAAAGCTGTTGTTAAAGACGATAAAATAGACCGGTGGCAGGTTTATTCCGATACCAAAATCCCTTACGACATCATTGAACGAAACCTGCGCAGTGATTAACACCTTTATTTTTTCCACCAACGGTTTGTGTGGCAGTGAAAAAATTCGTTTCTTGTATCCATAGAACGATGACAATCATGAAGTACCCAAGCAGCAACCATAACCCCTCCAATTGGAATCGCAATTACAATTGCCTTTGCGAACAGGAGGGCTATGACAAGCTGTAACCAATACAACCAAACATCATCCAAAGCCTTCCTGCCCTTCAGGAAGGCTTTTTTATGAAAAACATGGCTGCTAAGATGGAACCCAGGCTTCAAAATAACAACAACAATAATTGCAATCGCCCGCCACCGGGGGAGGTTGTCTTTTATTGCTTCAATCGCTCAGGCCTTCTCCGGTAAACTCCGAAGAAGGCTTTTTTTTCCATTATTTGTTAAATCCTTAAATCGAAACACCATGAAAAATCTAATCATTCCAAAGGATTACCGGAACATGCTGACCCGCGAATCGACCGAATCGGCGATCAAGTTCATCAAGGATGAATTTGAGAAGGTTTTGTCCCAAAAGCTGGATCTGCAAAGAGTAACGGCGCCCATGCTGGTGTTATCGGGAACCGGCATCAACGATGACTTAAACGGGGTAGAGCAGCCGGTGCGTTTCCCTGTTGGATCGCTCAACAGCAGTGGAGTGGAAGTGGTTCAGAGCCTGGCCAAGTGGAAACGCATGAAGCTGGCCCGGTTGGACAATGAAAAGATCCGGGGCATTTACACCGACATGAATGCCCTGCGCCCGGATGAGGACCTGGACAACCTGCATTCGGTTTATGTGGACCAGTGGGACTGGGAAAAGGTACTGGACAGCTCTAGACGTAACCTGGAGGTGTTAAAACAGGAGGTCAGAAAAATTTACCGGGCCATTGTGGAAACGGAGGTGGCATTAACCGAGCGCATACCGGTTCTTCGTCCGGGGTTGCCACAAGAGATCACCTTTGTTCATAGTGAGGAGTTGCAGGCAAAATATCCGGGAAAGACGCCCAAAGAGCGCGAGGATTTGATCACCAGGGAATACGGGGCTGTTTTTGTAATCGGCATCGGCCACACCCTGAAGGATGGGGCACCGCATGACCACCGGGCGCCCGATTACGATGACTGGTCTTCGCCAACGATCAATGGTTACAAAGGACTCAACGGCGACATCCTGGTTTGGAACCCGGTTTTGGAAAAAGCCTTTGAAATCTCCTCGATGGGCATCCGGGTAAGTCCGGCATCCCTGGAGCGCCAACTTCACTTATGCGGACAGGAAAAGCGAAAAGAGCTGCCTTTCCATGCCCGGCTTTTAGAGGGGGGCATGCCGCAAACCATGGGTGGAGGGATCGGCCAGTCCAGGCTTTGCATGTTGTATCTGCAAAAAGCCCACATTGGCGAGGTACAGGCTGGCATCTGGCCGGATGAAATGCGCGATGCCTGCGAAAAACACAACATCGAGCTTTTGTAAGGCATCATTCGGTGAATCCCACCGGATGTTTTCAATAAAGTTCGGCAACGCGCTTCACCAGGAGAAGTTGTTTTTAAAACATACTTTTTGTATCTTGTCCCTAACCAGCCCATTATGAAGACGTATCCAGTTAATCACTATGGAAGACCGCACAATACTTTTATTTGAGGCGATTTATAACAGGGGCCTCGTTTACAAAATTCCCTGTGGAAAAATTGCCTGAGGAAGGGTTCCCTCCTACCGCCCCTATATTTGCCATTGCCAGGAAGGGTATAAAAGGTAAAGTGGTGGCTGCGCCAGGGCGAAAGAATGGACCGATACTTTTTAAGCAGTATAAGTTGATGAGATGATCCTGCTTCACCACTGATATGCCAATAAAAAAGCAATGCACCAATCATCAAAACCTTCTTTTATGGAGCAAAAAAGCAAATATTCCAAAATGACCCGGCGTACTTTTCTCCGGAAAACCGGGGTAGCGGCAGCGGGTATAACCATCCTGCCCAATTATGTGGTAGGGGGATTGGGGCACACCCCACCCAGCGACAAACTCAACATTGCCGGCATTGGAGTTGGTGGGCGCGGCGGAGGTGTACTGAAGGGTCTGGCCAATGAAAACATTGTGGCTCTTTGCGATGTGGAACAACCCAACCAGTTAACCCAAAAAGAAAAGCAGGAAGGCTGGATGCTGCTTTTTAACGGAAAAAATTTTGAAGGCTAGCGGGGATACAACGACCAGGCGTTTCCCGACAGCGGATGGGTCATTGAAGAACGGACCCTGCGCTGCATTGGCTCAGGAAAGGGGGAAGCCGGTGGAGCCGGTGGAGACATCATTTATAATCAAAAATTTAAGGACTTTCATCTGAAACTGGAGTGGAAGATTTCTAAAGGAGGCAACAGCGGCATTTTTTACCTGGCCAAAGAATTGGAGGATCAACCCATATGGCAGTCGGCCCCGGAGATGCAGGTGCTGGACAACGAACGCCACATTGATGCCCAGCTGGGCGAGCCCAGGATGGCCGGGGCCCTGTACGATTTGATCGCTCCTGAGCCTCAAAACACCCGGCCGGCAGGCGAGTGGAACCAGGCAGAGATCATGGTTTACCAGGGAACGGTGGTTCACCGGATGAACGGAGAAAAGATCCTGGAATACCACCTGGGCACAGACCAATGGAAAGAGATGGTCAAAAACAGCAAGTTCAGTGAGTATGAAGATTTCGGCAAATACCGCGAGGGCTACATCGGACTCCAGGACCATGGCAACGATGTATGGTTCCGCAACATCAAACTCAAGAAACTCTAAGCGCTATTGATATGCCCAACTGCGGTACCCTGCCCGATTTCGGCAATTTTACCATCCGTGAGGGAGAAAAATACGACCGGTACAAGGGCATCCGGGAGTTGATGCCCTATGCCAAGGGAGTGCGTGCTAAAACCTACGACTTCGATGAACAGGGCAATGAAACCTCGATGGATTTCAGGCGCATATTAAGGATTGTCCTCAAGGCCCATTATCACGGATACATTGGCAAAGAATACGAAGGGAGCCGGCTCAGCGAAAAGCAAGGCATTTTGGCCACCCAAAAGCTCCTGACCGGGGTTGGCAAATCATTAAGCCAGCCGGGGTGATCTGTTCATGAAGGGGAAACGCCGCCCACTTAAAGGGTCCGGGGTACATTGTAAGGCAAGGCCTGGGGGGATAAAGAAGGCCAGCCAACGGGAGGTGAAACGGGCTTATCGCAGGGGGCTTAAAATAAGGCCGGCGCCAGGGTCTGAAGGCGCCGGTTTTTTATAGGGGCGCTGAATTTCCTCTATGGCGCACGAGTTTGTCCCAGTGTTAATGGTTTGCGCCAGTGCTAATGGTTTACCCAATTGCCAATCGTTCGCCCCGGTACTAGGATTTGCGTCGCTTCCAAACCAGTGCTGCCGCTCCCAGGATGGCTCCCTGCTTGCCGTTGAGTTCGGAGGAACGGATGGAAACTTTGCCTTTGAAAATATTCATCACGTGGTCATCAAAAGCCTTGATGGTGGGATTAAGGATCAGATTGCCACTTTTGGCCAGGCCTCCATACAGAAAGATGGCTTCCGGGCTGGTATGAACCACGGCATCGGCCAGCTTGATGCCCAGATAGTGTCCGGTGATGTCAAAAGCTTGTTTGGCGATACGGTCACCGTTTTGGGCTGCATGATAGATGTGCTCGGAAGTCATTTGAGAATAGCTCAAATCACGCAGTTCGCTGATCTGGGTATTTTCGGCCATCAGTTCAAACACGGTTCTTTTGATGCCCTGGGCCGAAGCGTAGGTTTCCAGGCAGCCGCGCCTTCCGCAACCGCACTTGCGGCCTGAATCGAGGTAAACAAAGGTATGGCCCAACTCGCCGGCAAATCCGTCATGGCCGTAAACCAAATCGCCATTTACCACAAAACCACTACCAAGACCGGTTCCCAGGGTAATCACAATAAAATCCTTCATCACCCGGGCCCCGCCAAACATCATCTCTCCAATAGCTGCCGCATTGGCATCATTGGTCAAAACCACCCGCTCGCTGAAATATTTCTTAAACTGATCCACAAAAGGAATGACCCCTTCCCAGTTCAAATTGGGCGCCTGCTCAATGGTTCCGCGGAAAAAATTGCCGTTGGGGGCGCCGATGCCAATGCCTTTAAAAGTGTAACCCTCAAATTCGGCCAGGATTTCCTTTATTTTACGGCTGATGGCCCTTACAAAACCCTCTGCCTTGGGATAGGAGCGGGTCGGGAACCGATCATGTTTCAACACTTCGCCAGACTCAGAAACCACACCATACCGGCTGTTGGTTCCTCCAATATCAATGCCTACAGCAATTTCTTTATTTTCTGCCATGACGATTTATTTGATAGATTGCCAGCCCAATGGCCGTTTGCCGGAGGGTTGGAGAAAACCACCCTGATTCATTCCTCCAGTTCCCTTCATACCGAATATACGACCATGTGACTCTAAAAATAAAAACGGTGAAATTTATAAAATCCTGAGCAGCCCTGCAAGGAATCACATAAAATCCTCCCTTAAGAAAAACTTAACCCTTCAATTGACACCTATTTTCAGGCGATCCTCAACTGTTTGGCCCGGTTGCGGTAAGCCAGTATAGTCAGCCCCACCACCAGGGCTACCGTTACATATACAAAAGCCGGCACCGGCACGGGTTCGCCACCGGCATAGGAATGCAGGCCGGAGAGGTAATAATTGACCCCGAAATAGGTCATCAACACCGAAGAAAAAGCGTAGAGCGAGAGGGTATTAAAAGCAAAAAGGCTCTTAAACCCGGGGATGTTGCGGGAGTGGATCACAAAGCCATAGACAATGATGGTGATCAGCGACCAGGTTTCTTTGGGATCCCAGCCCCAGTAGCGCCCCCAGGATTCATTGGCCCATATGGCCCCCAGGAATGTTCCGATGGTCAGCAGATACAGGCCAATGGTCAGGGCTTTATAATTGATAACGGTAAGTTCGCATATTTTATCTATGATTCGGTCATGGCGGGAGGGAGAGACCACGGCATAGAGGATCAGGATGATCAGGCCCAGGATGGCGCCCATGCCCAGGAAGCCGTAGCTACTGGTAATCACTGAAACGTGGAGGGTCAGCCAATAAGACCTGAGTACGGGCATCAGGTTGGTAATTTGGGGGTCCATAAAACTAAGGTGGGCCACCATGAGGGTGAGGGCCGCCAATATGGCAGTCGCAGCCAGTGTCATTTTGGACCGGCGGGCAAACAGGAAACCGCCCAGCAAGATGACCCAGGAAACAAAAATCATGGATTCATACCCATTGCTCATCGGGGCATGGCCAGAGATGTACCAGCGGAGGATATATCCGCCCGTGTGGACAACAAAGCCCATGGCCAGGATAAGGGTGAGCCCATTGAGTACACCGGGCCATCTGCGTTTGCCGGATAAAATATCCATCATAAGGATAATCAGCATGATCAGCCCGAGTCCCGCATAAAAAGGGAACAGGCGTTCAAAAACCCTGGAACGATAGTACAGCACTTCGGCTTCTATCTTGTCTTCTGAAGGCAGGGCATAACCGGCATGCTGTCGCTGATAATCGCGTATGGAGCGGACATGGCCACGGGCAGCCGCCTCATTGCTCTGCATAACAGCCCGCCGAAAGCGGCCCATCACCTGGTTCACAAAAACCGAATCCTTCGGGTTGGCCACCAATGAAGCTGCCTTACCCGGTTTGGCCCATTTATGGGTGGAATCGCCGGTGGGGAATATCTTGAACAGCTCACCGGAAATCACCATAAAGCAGATATTGACCCTTTCATCCACCTTAATCACTTCTTTTTCAAACTTATTCCTTTCACCGGCCGGTTTGTTATAGGCTTTTTGCACATATTTCCGCAACCGGTAGGTATTGCCCTGCATATCAACCAGGTCGGAGATGGCGGCGTATTTGCCTTCAACGTCAATAATATCGCGGATGCCGCTGTGCGAGACCCGGATCAGGGGCACATCCTTCCACTGCCGGTAATCAAAATGCAGGCCCAGGAACACCTGCATGGAGCTAAGCCCTTTAAAGTCGTTGGTGCGGTGCACTTTCCTTAAGATATCATGGCTCAGGGTATACAGGGGTTCAGTACGCCCCTGGCGGTCCTGGACCAGGACCTTGCCAAAACGCCGGGCCAGCTCCCGGTCAACCACCAATTTCCCGTTGTTGCCCGGTCGGTTTTGCTGGCCGGCCAGGGTTCCACAGGAAAAGACCAGCAGCATCAACAACACACCGGCGCCTTTCTTAACCGGTCCACGCCAATGTGTGGCCTTGACCACCCGAAACATGGAATACCGATTCACAAGAGCGAGCAGGACAAAGACAAACAGCAGGCCATAACCGGCATAGGTGACATGCATGCCCACCGGGTCATGGTTCACCGAAAGTACGCTGCCTTTTTCATCCTGGTCATAGGATGACTGATAAAACCGGTATCCCTGGTATTTAAGGATGTGGTTCATGTAAATCTGATGGGATCGGTTCACCCCTTGATCGGGATCCATCAGGGTTACCCGGCTTTTGTAGGAAGAAGGGCTGCTGGAGCCTGGATAGCGCTCCAGGATAAAATCATCCAGGCGAATCTGGAAAGGAAGAGCGCGCTTCTTTCTTCCATAATCGAGGCGGATCTGGTATTGGCCCAGATTCCTCACGGCAGGGCGCGATCCTTGCTGATCGCCCCATACATAGATTTTTTTGGGGGAACCGGCCCCTTCCAGTTTAAACTTCAAGGCATAACGCTGATTGTGCCCCTGGGAGGAACGGCCGGCACTACGGGCCCGAACAGCACCGGAGGAGGTTAACTTACGCACCACCAAACGCCAATCCTTCACCTTATAGATATACATCGGTTGCAGGGGAAGCTCCCTTCCGGCACGAAAAGTCTCCGACCGGCGGGATTCCATACTGAAGCGGGAAATCTTACTGCCGGCAGTGATAGAAAAAGAATCGCGATGGTAATCAAAATGCACATCCAGCGAATCGCTCTCTGTAAAACCCACCTGAAGCCCTTTATAGCTGAACTGCTCATCGGTCGAGAGGACAAAACTGCGCATGTTGCCTCTTCCCCGGCTCGCCGTTACCTGAACCATGGGTTGGCCATCAGGCACCTCCACCAGCGTTTGCCTGGCTCCGGGCAAATAACCCTGGTAGGTCAGCCGGTATGTCTGGCCACCGACCTGAAAATGCCGGTCAAAATCATCGGAACTCACCGAGGTGATGACAAACTTTTGATCGTGGCCATAAACCCTCTGGCCTTCTTCCCCCTTGACAACAAGTTGCAGGTATTTTTGCTGGGTCTGAAAAGTCGACTTCGTTTGGCCCTCTTCCAAATGAAGAATGCCTTCATAGCCAAAATAACGGGTTATTCCGGCTCCCAGGATAATGACCACGAAGGCCAGGTGAAAAACAAGAATGGTCAGTTTCCGGGGTTTATGCAATTTATAACGAAAGATCTGCCCGGCAAAATTGACCACCAGCAAGACAAAGATCAACTCAAACCATTTGGTGTTGTAAACCAACTGCCGGGCAGCCTGGGCGCCGTATTCATTCTCAATAAAAGTGGCCAGGGCCATAGCCACTGCAAAAACCACGAAAAGCAAGCCCATCATCCAGGGCGAAAAAATAAATCTTATGTGTTTGAGCATAAAGCAAAATTCATTGATGTGGTTGAATGACAATTCATCTTACTCAGGTTCTATACAAGCAAGTCAAAATATCATTTTCAACTATACCCGTCAAGGGGCCCGCCTTAATGTATGAGCCTGCAGGGCGGGTTCATGCACACAGGCTCATTATGCCCAGGGATCCGCCGCCAAAAAGAAAGGCTTTGGCCATTAAACCCCACCATTGCAGGAGGATAAATATAGCATATTTGTAACATTTGGCCCGGATAAATATGGGATCGGGCCTTGTCTGAATTCATTATAAATAACCATGGGTGCAACCGGGCCAATTTATCAGAGGGGGCAAGACATTTTACAACCATGGGGTATATTGCAACAATGGGATAAAATCTTTATATTTATGGTCCACCAATTTCAATGTACTATGAGGATCAACTACTGGATATTGGCTGTACTTGCCATCATCATCCTTTCAGGATGCGGCAGAACCCAAAAGATGCATCAAAAGGCCTATGATTATTCAGAAGCCGGGAATTACCAGGCCGCCCTGGAAATATACCAGGAGCTGTTGAAGGAAAAGCCCGATCATGCGCTTTTGCTCAATGATTATGGGTGGACCCTTTTCATGGCCGACAGCCTGGAGCGGGCGCGGCAGGTTTTAAACCGGGCCAAAAGCCAGCGGGATAAGGGCATTCTGTTGCGGAACATCCGGAAGAACCTACGGATTGTCAAAGCCTTTATCCAGGCCCGTGACCATCTGGAAGGGGGAGCACCTGAAAAGGCCAAGGAAATTTATGACGAGTTGGACAAATCATGGAAAACGCATGATATGCGGCTCAAGTATTATGCCCTGGTCCACGAAAGCCTGGGAAATAAAGAAAAAGCCGACGAATACTGGCAAAAGATCGTAGATCGCTACGCTGAAGCCGATTTCGAGAGTTCTTTTTACCAGCAGGCCAGCCAAAAACTCAACGCCGAGTAAAAAGGTGCTCTTTTGATCAAGAAGCTCAGGCCGATAAGCCAAAGAGGTTCTTAACCCAGGTTGGCAACTGAACCCGGTTAGCCCTCAAACAGGGTTCGCCTCGAAACAGTTTCAAACCCAAACCGGGGTGAATGATGAATCTGGTTCAGCCTTGAATCAGGATGGCGGCTGAAAACCAGAAGGACATGAAGCTTTAAATCAAATGGTGGTCTTTGAGGTGGCTCATAAAAAACTGTTTATAACTCTCGCCAATGGGAATCATGCGATCGCCTATCTTCAATTTATTTTTCTGGATGTACTCAATGTGATCAAGGGCCACGATATAGGAGCGGTGAACCCTAAGAAACCGGTCAGGGGGCAACAGGCGCTCGATCTGGCTGAAGCCTTGCAGGGTAAAAACCGGACCTCGGGCAGTTTTTATGATCAGGTAATTGCTCAGCCCCTGGATGTATTGGATATCAGAGAAACAGACCTTCAACATCTTATAATTGTGCCGCACAAAAAAATATTCCCGCACAGTGTTGATGTGGTTGACCTGGGGGCTGGCCTGGTCGGTGTTTTCCGGGGGAAACATCAGGTCATAGACCCGGTTGACGGCCCTGACGAAACGCTCAAAGCCAAAAGGCTTTAACAGGTAATCCTGAACATTGAGTTCATAAGCTTTAAGGGCATAGCTGTCATAACCGGAAGTAATGATTACATGCGGGGGATTATTTAACGATTCGAGCAATTGAATCCCCGAAAACTCCTCCATCATCAGATCCAGAAAAACCAGGTCAACGGGATGGGCCTTGAGGTAGGCGTATGCCTGACAGGCATTTAAGAAACGCTTTTTGAGCCTCAGGAAGGGCATTTTACTGATGTAAAAAACCAGCTTCTCCTGAGCTCCGGGATCGTCTTCGACGATCATACAAGTAATGCCGTTCATAGCGATAAGGATTAAAGTGGGCGGATGGGACCGAGCCGAAGTGTGCCCGATGGGTTTTTTTAGGCTTGGTGCACCATCTGTTTGTAGTTACAACTTTTCAATCAATGGTTTGGGTGAAAAAATTCATGTTAGGGTTAAACCATGTTTATTTGATATGGAACTTACCAGGGCAAAACAATCACCTCGTTTTGCGATATTCATGATTATTTTGTCATGGCTGTTTGGCAAGCATTAGGGTTTAACGGGTAAAATTTCCATAAAGTTCTGCCACTGTGCAAAAAATCTACATGCAAATTAGGGGTTTTTGGATTCAAAAGCAAAAAATTCTACCCTGAAAACCAATATTTTTATGCAGACTGGTTGATTTTTGATGTAAAATTAACTGAACCGCTAAAATTGACCGATTCACATCAATCAACAAATGGTCTGCATAGTATTTTTCCCAAATGAAATTCCCGGTTGTATCTTGGCCGGCGAATGATCTTTCCAAAATGGAGTCCCCTCCTTTATGGTCCACGTAAGCATGACCGGTTTGATCCACCAGACATCCGGAAAGTGGAGATCATCAGACAAAGTATAACCCTAAAAACCCAATGAGCATGAAAAAGCTATTTTTATGGATGCTGCTGAGCTGGCTTTCCGTGGCCATGGTTTACGGCCAGCAGCAGGTAACGGGACGGGTCACCGATGCACAGACCGGCGATCCCATTCCGGGCGTTACGGTGGTCGTAAAAGGCCAGACAACGATTGGTACTTCCACCGATTTGGAGGGCGAATATACCCTGGAAGTGCCATCTGAAGCCGAAGTACTGGTTTTCAGCTTCGTGGGCAAGCGCACCGAGGAAGTTCGCATACAAGGGCGCACGAGCATCAATGTAGAACTCCAGGAAGCAGCCCTGGAGATGGAAGAGGTGGTGGTGGTCGGTTACGGCTCTCAGAGCAAGAAACTGATGACTGGCTCGGTTGAATCGATCGAGACCCAGGACATAGAAGACAAAGCGCTTTCGGGCGTTGACCAGGCCCTTCAAGGCAAAATGGCAGGGGTGCGGGTCACCCAAAACAGCGGAACCCCAGGTGGCGGTATATCGGTGCGGATCCGTGGTTCTTCATCGATCAATGCCAGCAACCAGCCCCTGTACATCGTCGACGGGGTACCCATCAACACCGGGGATTATTCCCAGCAGCTGACCTTCGACCAGGACCTGAATGCCACCTCATCAATCAACCCCGCTGATATTGAGTCAATTGAAGTGCTCAAGGATGCCTCCTATGCTTCCATTTACGGGGCCCGTGCAGCCAATGGTGTGGTACTGATCACCACCAAAAAAGGCGCGGAAGGCAAAACCCAGGTAGACTTCAACTATTCAACGGGCCGGCAGGAAATGGCCAAAAAGCGTGATCTGCTCAATTCCCGGCAATATGTTGAGGCCATGAACGAAGCCCTTTTCAACACCTATGGCTTCGAAGAATATTTAGGCAGCCCCGATGATGTAGAATACAACACCGACTGGCAAAATGAAGTTACCCGACGGGCCCCGATCAGCGACTATCAGCTGTCGCTGCGCGGAGGCAATGAGAATATTACCTATTACATCTCGGGCGGTTACATGGATCAGAAAGGCATTGTGATCGGATCGGGTTATGAAAAATTCACCACCCGCATCAACACCGACATCAAAGGTTCCGACCGCCTGACCCTGGGCACCCGGATCCAGCTGTCCAATGAAAACAACAGCCGCATCTGGGGCGACAACAACATCTTCGCGCCTCTGGCCAATGCTTTTGCCGTTGAACCCACTGAACCCGTCTACAACGACGACGGATCCTATAACACCAACACCCTTTACCCGAATCCGGTAGCCATGGGCAAGGAACCCGAACACTCGGTACGGACTTTCCGCAGCATCGGGAACCTCTTTGGGGAATACGAGTTCACCCCCGGCCTCAAGTTTAAAACTTCGATCAATGCCGACATCATGAACCTGCGGGAGGATTCCTTCCTGCCCACCGACATTGGTATAGCCCGCGGCAGCCGTGGCGACGGTACTTCCGGTACCTCCAACATTTACCGCATCGGCATAGAAAACACCCTGACCTACCGATTTGCCCTGGATCGCCACAGCTTCACCGTACTGGGCGGTTTCAGCTATGAGCAAAACAACGAGTTCTACTCCCTGGTCGAAGCCATCAATTTCCCGAGCAACGACTTCAAGTGGATCACCTCGGCCGCCAATATCGACGGGGGCAGCTCCTCGACCACTTCCAATAAGCTGGCATCCTATTTTGGTCGGGTGCAATATGATTACGACAAGAAATACCTGGCCCAGTTCAGCCTTCGGGCTGATGGTTCATCGCGGTTTGGGGCCGACTACCGTTACGGGACCTTCCCGGCTGCCTCCCTGGCCTGGCGCGTCTCGGAGGAAGATTTCCTCAAGGGCAATTCCCTGATCAGTGAACTTAAAATCCGCGCCAGTTACGGCACCACCGGCAACCAGGAAATTGCCAATTTCGGATCGCTTGGGCTCTGGGGCTCCGATTACAACTACCTGGGCAATCCGGCTGTAGCTCCCGCTCAACTGGCCAATCCTGAATTGCGCTGGGAAAAAACCACCACCATGGAAGGGGGCATCAACCTGGGCCTGTTTGATGATCGGATCGATCTGACAGCCAGCTATTACAACAAGAACACCGATGACCTGCTGCTATCCAGGCCCCTGCCTGCCATCAGCGGGTATACCTCGATCATCGAAAACATCGGCAAAAGCCAAAACAAAGGTTTTGAGCTGGGCCTAACCACCCTCAACCTGGATTTGAACAACGGCCTTCGCTGGAGCACCAACTTCAACATTGCCTTCAACAAATCCAAAATCAAAAAGCTTTACCGCGGTGAACCCATTGACCAGGGCTTTGCAAACCGTTATGCCGAAGGTCGTCCTTTCGGAGCTTTTTATGGACTCAAATTCACCGGGGTCAATGCCCAGACCGGTGCCATGGAATTTAAGGACATCAATGACGATGGGCTCATCAACGACGACGACCGCACCTTCATTGGCAACCCCAACCCCAACTACGAGGGAGGGCTAACCAACGCCCTTTCTTTCAAAGGCATTGAGCTCAATGCCTTTTTCCAGTTCGTCCAGGGCAACAACATCTACAACGGGGTGCGCACCTATTCGGAGGCCTATTTCTTCGACAACATGGAAAAAAGGGTCTTGAGGCGCTGGAAAGAGCCGGGCGACAAGACCGACGTACCCCGGGCTGAATATGCCAATCCCGATGTACAGAAGGTTTCCTCCTATAAGGTGGAGGATGGCTCGTTTATTCGCCTAAAGTCATTAACCCTTGGCTATACCCTTCCGCAAAAGTGGATGGACCGAATTGGCATACGGAAGTTACGGATTTATCTGACCGGACAGAACCTGGTCACCTGGACCGATTACTCAGGCCCCGATCCGGAGGTCAACTTTGACGGAACCAGCAACACCGTTCTGGGCACCGATTTCTACACCTATCCCATCGCCAGGTCCTGGTCCTTTGGGGTCAACCTCGGCCTTTAATGCTCAAACTCAAATCTCTTTTACATTATGAAAAAACAACTCTTATATATCGCGGCAATCCTGGGCTTCCTGTTCACCGGATGTGAGGATATGCTGGATGTAGAAACCACCGCTTCCCTGAATGTGGAAGACGGGGTAATTACAACGGAAGAGCGGGCCACCCTGGCCATCAATGGCATGTACGACGGATTGCAGCCCGATGAGTACTACGGCAACTACATCATCACCTATGGTGATCTGGCCGCCGACAACCTCGACCACACCGGCACTTTTGTCAACAGCAAACAGATCGACAACAACCAGGTGCTGACTGAAAATATCATCCTTAACGATGTATGGGACCAGTTGTATTATGTGATCAACATGGCCAACACCATCATTGAGGATGTTCCCTCGATTGAAGGCATTGATCAGGGGTTAAGCGATCGGATGACCGGTGAAGCTTATTTCATTCGGGCCCTGACCTACTTCAACCTGGTTAAAAGCTGGGGCGGGGTGCCCCTGCAGCTCACCCCCGTGCGCGACAGCAAGGATGTGGAAAAACGCGGTCGCAACAGCGTCGAAGAGGTTTACGACCAAATCGAGTCGGATCTGGATGAGGCCATTGCCCGGTTGGGTGATTTCATGGTCAACGGGAGGGCGAACATTTGGGCTGCACGGGCTTTGAAAGCAAGGGCACACCTATACCAGGGGGAATACCAAAACGCCCACGACATGGCCGATGAAATTATCACCAACGGGCCTTACACCCTGGTCGAGGATTACACATCGATCTTTGATTATACCTCGCCCTATTCGGCTGAATCGATCTTTGAGGTCGACTTCAATGAGCAGGACAACAACTCGCTGGCCTTCTGGTATTATGAGGATGATTTCGGAGGCCGTTACGAGTACGGGGTCAACCCGGGACTGGTAGCTTCATACGAGCCCAATGATGAACGCCTGGGGGTCATATACTACTATGCTTCCACCGGCAATTACATGGTCAACAAATATCAGGACATCAGCTCGGGTTCGGACAATGTAGTGGTCCTGCGCCTGGGTGAGATGTACCTGATCCGTAGTGAAGCCCTTTTCAATGGGGCCACCGGGACCTCCACGGCCCTGGATGACATCAACACCCTCCGCGACCGGGCGAGTCTGGCCGGACTGCCCGGACCATTGTCCCTGGACGACATCCTCAATGAACGCCGCAAAGAACTGGCCTTTGAAGGCCACCGCTGGTATGACCTGACCCGCAACAACAAAGGCGTGGAGGTGCTTCAGAATGTTACCACCACCGATCAGTACCTGTGGCCGATCCCTCAAGCCGAAAGAGATGTCAACCCCAACATGAATCAGAACCCCGGCTATTAGTGACCATAAACATATCTTTAATCAGGCCGGCCCTCCACAGGGCCGGCTTTTTTTGCCCTCATAGGTTATTTCCATCATACCCTGTTGACAAAACTACAGCAGAGGCCCTTTTTTATGCCAAAGCCGGCTTCAATATATATGGTCATCCTGGAATCAGCCGTCAACAAAAATGAACGTTTCAAAGCATACCAATTAATTTGTTCCTGAAGCCTGCCAATCGACTTACAGCATCCTACAGACATCCTGTGGCTCACACATTCCCAGCTATCTACATAACCCTTTATCAGTCCGAGGCTTCTGGCAAATCACTGCCAATGAGAAAATTTTGTCCGTCAATCCTGCAATTGTTTATGTTAACCCCATTCTATAATAAAAAACCCCACCCAATACCGTCTTTACCCATCTCGGCCGAAAACTTTTCTCAACCTCCACACTTCCCCGTAACTTGTATTTACCGATGTAAGGAGGGGATTGAAAATACGCCAGGATATACCCGAAGACCCCCATATTCAATATAAATACGGGCAAGCCAGGTGTACTGAACCCCCTCCTCGGTATTAATAGCAATCACTTAACTTAAAGCCCTATGAAAAAATTGCTCTTTTTTTGGGTAGTCCTGTTGTTGGCCGGTTACACCGCGTATGGCCAGCAAACAATAACAGGAGTGGTCACCAATGCAGAAACCTCCAGCATGATTTCACCCAGGATTTCAGGGGTAGCCTTTTGCTGGGCAACGAATTCAACGACAACGCCAGTGAGTACTACACCTCTTACGGGTCGAACTTCTCCACCCCCGGCTGGAATGATCTGGACAACACCTCGGTACAAAACTCTGAATACGACAATTATCAGCGCAGGACCATCGGTTTTTTTGGAGAAGCTTCGGTGGAATGGATGGATATGCTTTTCCTTACAGGTACCGGCAGGTATGACATCATCTCCTCGATGCCCTCTGACAATCGGGGCTTCTTCTACCCCTCCGTTAGCCTGGGGTTTGTATTCACCGAGCTGGGTGCATTAAGCGGACAAAACATATTAAGCTTCGGTAAGCTGCGGGCCTCCTATGCTGAGGTAGGCCAGGCCGCTTCTACCTACCGGCCCGAACCCATCTTCGTGACAGGCGGCGGCGGCAGCGGTTTCCTTTCCTATGGCATGGAATACCCGGTCAATGACATCACTGGCTACAAGCTCTCCAGCATCCTCTACGACCCGAAGCTGACCCCGCAGAACACACGAACCATTGAGTTTGGGGCCGACCTGAGGTTCTTCAACAACCGCCTGCGGGTGGATTACTCCTACTTCGACCAAACAGCCGAAGATCAAATCTTTGGTGTGCCCATGGCCGGGTCAACCGGTTACAGCACCTTCTATACCAATGCCGGGGAAATGTACAGCAAGGGCCATGAGATCATCTTCAACGTGAGCCCCATCCAGCTCAATAGTTTTGGCTGGGACATCAGTGTCAATTTCAGTTCCATCAAAAATGAGGTGGTGGAACTGGCCGAAGGCGTAGAGGATATTTTCCTGGGCGGCTATGTAACGCCTAACATCCGGGCCTCAGCAGGAGACGCTTACCCGGCCATCTATGGCGAAAAATTCGTCCGCGACGACCAGGGCCGCATCCTGGTGAACGAGAACTCCAGTTCACCGGGCTATGGCCTGCCGATGATCGGCGAATTCGGGTTGATCGGAGAAGTAACCCCCGATTTTACCATGGGCCTGGGCAATACATTCACCCTGTTTGGCAACCTGACCCTGTCGGCTCAACTGGACTGGAAACAGGGAGGTGAGATGTATAGCGGATCCAACCGCCTGATGAACCTGTATGGTTCTTCGGCCAAAACAGAAGACCGGGAGACCCCCTTTGTTTATAACGGCTACAAATCAGACGGCAGTAAAAACGATATTGAACGGGGTGGGCCCGACGATCAGGGTGCTTACCAATACCTCTACAGCAACATCCTGGGTAGTCTTCCGGAGTCCAACATTCATGAGACTTCATTCCTCAAGCTCCGGAATGTCTCAGTCAGCTATAGCATCCCCCAAAAGATCATTGCCCCCCTTATGCTGGAAAAAGCACAGATTGGTCTGGTCATGCGGAACCTGCTTTTGTGGAGTACCCTGAAAAATTTCGACCCTGAAACCTCCCAGGGGCAGGGCAACATGCAGGGCGGAATGGATTACATGTCGCTGCCGCAGACGACCAATTACGGATTTAACATCAACCTTACTTTCTAACCCTACAAACACCGAATGCCATGAAGCTATATAAAATCTTAATCCTGTTTTCGGTGGGAATTCTGCTGTTTGGATGCAGCCAAGAGGTACTGGATGAGATCAATGAGGACCAGACCTCCACCAATCCCACGGAAATGGTTGCCAACAACCTGGTACCCGATATGATTCTCAAATCGGCCTATGAAACCACCGGCACCGATATTGCCTGGTATTCTACAGTTTTCATTGAGCACAATGCCGGCACCTGGGCCCAACTTTCCGATGCCGACAAACGCAACGGGCTGGAGTCGGCCTCCTTGATGAACAACTCCTGGAATGCCATCTATGATGTAATGAACATCTGTCAGACGATCATCGATAAAACCGATCCCGACAACGGGGAGGAAGCGATGAATACTTCGGCCAGGGGCCTTGCCCAGATACTGATGGCCTATAACCTGGCGGTTACCACCGATATGTGGGGTGATGTCCCTTACACCGAAGCCTTCAAGGGAGCAGAAAACCTGAAGCCTTCATATGACGAGGCCTCTACCCTTTACCCTGAAATCCAAAGGTTGCTGGATGAAGCCATTGACAACCTGAGTGCTTCCTCTTCCATCGATGCCGATGATTACATTTATGGCGGCAACATTGACAACTGGATCCGGGCGGCCTATTCGCTGAAAGCCCGTTTCCATCTTCGCCTGACCAACGTCAATGGGACCACTGCAGCGCAAGATGCTTTGGATGCCCTGGCCAACGGTTTTACCAGTGCAGACCAGGACATGCTTTTCCAGGAATATGCTGGCATTGCTTTGCCCAATGCCAATCCCTGGGGTGAATACTGGTATTACAGAGACCACAACTCCATCTCCACCACTTTCTTCAATATCCTGTCCGATCGGAACGATCCCCGCATTCCTTACCTGGTATGGCCCAATGCAGGAGAATACGTGCCCGCTCCCATCGGGGAAGCTGAAGAAACACAAGGCGGGTATTCCCAATCGAGGCTTTCGACCCGTTGGAGTGGCTGGTCGGCACCCACCCCCATGATCACCTATCACGAAATCAAATTCATCGAGGCAGAAGCCAAATTCCGCACCGGCGACGCCACCTGGACCGATGCCCTGCAAACAGCCATCGAAGAAGCCTTTGCCTACATTGGCACCCAATATTACGGGGCCCCCATCCCGGGTGCCACCGACTATTACACCAATGAAGTCGAGCCGCTGCTGACCGCTGGCAATGAACTGCAGGAAATCCTCACCCAAAAGTACATTGCCATGTTCGAAGCCGAATGCATCGAATCGTACAACGATTATCGCCGCACCAGCATTCCCACCATGCAAAATCCCAACAATCAAACAGTGGGTTTCCCGCACCGATTCCCCTACGCCCTGAGTGAAGAAAGGGCTAACCCCGATAACGTGCCGGAAATATCCATCTACGACGACAAGATTTGGTGGGCAGCTGATTAATACCTCCAATCATGCTTTGTTCAGGGCTGGCTCCATCGAGCCAGCCTTTTTTATCCCGTCAACCCCATGGATGCTCCCGCTGGTCAACCTACGGAGTTTAGCTATCCTGTCACTCCCCAATTATCCACTAAACTACAAAATCAGTGGTCATTGGCCCCATCTTTTTCTCCCACAACCATACGAGTGGGGTCCCGAGGGATCAAAAGCCGGTTAAAATCTGACCCTGCTCAGCGGGGTCAAAAATCGAATGGCTATGTTGATAAAACGTGATTGGTTTTGCTGATGTAATTGTTTCCGATCAACATAGCTAATTTTACAGAATTTAGTTGGTTCTGCAAAATTATATATCTTTATTGCCATGACCAGCGGCCACCTACATAAAGAATATGCCGCGGCCATACTGGCCGGCGGGAGTAGTTCGCGGTTCAACGGATACCCCAAGCCATTTGCCAAACTCAGGGGCAAGACCATCCTGGACCATCAATTGCAGGTCCTGCGGCCTTTGTTTCCAGAAATTTTGTTAATCACCCATCAACCCCAGATCTTCTCTGACTATCCTCAAGTGTCGATTCACTCCGACCGCTGTCCCAACCAGGGACCGCTGGGGGGCATCCATTCAGCCCTGTATTTCAGCGGCAAATCAAGGATACTGGTCGTTGCAGGAGACATGCCTTTTATAGATTCTTCAACCATGATACGTCAAATCGAAATCTCCGCCCGGCACCCTTATGAAGCCATCATACCGCGCATAGAAAAACACACCGAACCCCTCCATGCGATCTACCCCAAAAAATATTTGAAAGCGCTTGAAGCCTTTCTGAAGCAACACAAAAATCAAGCTGTAAAGCAGTTTCTAAACACCATCGCGGTACACTACTGGGATGTGTCGGACCCTAAACCCTTTATCAACATCAACACCCCGGAAGAACTCAAAAGCTATGAAAACGATTCATATAACAAGGATTGAAAACCATCAGCGAAGGCAAATGCAGGATCACATCATCAGTGAAATCCGCCTTACATTGCTGATCAACGGGGAAAAATCGATTCCCTTGTCCTGTTCAGGCCGCCATGTAAACGAACTGATCACAGGGTATCTTTATACCAATGGTTATATCAATGAAACAGGTGACATACGGCGACTTGACTATGAGATGTCAAATCAGAAGGCTACCCTTCGAATTGAAAAAAGCCCGTTAAAAGCTACTGATTTTGACGGAGCGACAGCCCACCCAAAAAAGCATATTCAACCAGAGACGGTTTTCCAATGGATGACTTCTTTTGCCGGTGTATCGGAGCGGTTCAGAAAGACAGGGGCCGTCCACACGGCAGCCATTGCCAATGAGAAAGGCATCCAAAAATACTTCGACGACATCAGCCGCCACAACACCCTTGACATGATGATCGGCTGGGGGTTGCTTGAAAATTACCCGCAGGCCGACAAATGGCTGCTGCTTAGCTGTCGCATTTCAACAAGCATCATGGAAAAAGCATTAAAAGGAGGTTTTCAGGCCATCATTTCCACCAGCCCCCCTACCGACCAGGCCCTCAAGCTGGCCCGTCACCACAACATCACACTGGCCGGTTTTGTCCGGGATCAAAGGATGAACATCTACCACGGTGAAGAATGGTTCAGCGAATAAAAATCCTTTTTACCTCTGACCCAAACCCAGATGCATCCATCCACCCAATTCCTATCATTCAAGTATTCTATCATTGCCCCATTCAAGCATTCAAGCATTTCTTCATTCTCTCATTCAAGCACTCAAGCATTCAAGCATTTCTTCATTCCCCGCCTTCGCTTCGTCGGGGGCAGATCTATCATTTCTTCAATGCACATCCAGATCGTGGACCATCATGAGGCTGTGATGGAGGGTCGGGAGAATAACCTCGAGGTATTCGCCCACCGCCCTGGAACTTCCGGGAAGGGCATAGACCAGGGTATGATCCATCACCCCGGCCACCGATCTGCTCAGTAAGGCAGCAGGTTTGTCGCGGCCATACTTCATGCGCACCATCTCCATGATACCGGGTATTTCTTTGTCCATCAACAGGCGGGTTGTCTCGGGGCCAATATCCCGGCTGCCGATGCCTGTACTGCCGGTGGTAAAAACCACATCATAGGCCTGTTTCTTGGCCTGCTGAAGGGCATTGAGAAGGCGGCCCTGGTCATCAGAAATGACCATCCGTTCCACTGAAACATGGGGAAAGAGTCCTGTCAGGTGCCTTTCCACTTTCTGCCCGATCTTTGGACCGCTCTTATCCGGATAATGACCGGCTGCCGCTCGGTCACTAAGGGTAATCACCATGACGCGGTAGCTTTTGGGCCGGTATTCAAGTTTATCCCCGGGGAACAACTGACCACCCTGTATCACGCGGGTGAAGACCCCCTCCTCAGGCATGGCGCAT
The DNA here is from genome assembly GCA_913055635.1 of uncultured Bacteroidota bacterium. GTDB lineage: Bacteria > Bacteroidota > Bacteroidia > Bacteroidales > UBA12077 > JAGXLC01. The sequence continues at coordinate 6,340 of CAJXLK010000003.1, read as the reverse complement.
TTACCTACTTCCCGAAATATGGCACAGTCATCGCCGTGGCATTTTTTTCCAAGCTGGGTGACCTCCAGGATCACCTCTGCTTTGACAAATCGATCCAAAAGGTTAACTCGGGTCAAATCCATCCCCTCAATGGTCAGGTTTTCGGCAAATTCACCGGGGTGTATTCTGCGCCCGGTTTGTTGATAAAAAACCTCCAGGCTTTTTTGCGCGATGAGGCTCACCTGGCGGTGCCAGGCGCCCGCGTGGGCATCCCCTTGAATGCCCCTGGAATCCAAAGTCACCGAATCAACGGGTTGTTTGATCGTGCCCTTATGGGTTGAAACATTCACATGGTTAATCTGTATTGTACTGTTTTCGTCCATATCAGCGGGTCATACCTTTCTTTTGTTTATAAGCCGTATGGTTTCCAAAATCATTGTCTCATCCACAGCTTTACACATATCATACACCGTTAACAGGGCCATGCTAACCCCGGTAAGGGCCTCCATTTCGACACCTGTTTTGCCGGTGCATCTGACCTGTGATTCAATTCTGACGCCATCTTCCAGCAGAAAAGCCTCCACGGAAACGTGGGTTAGGGGGATAGGGTGACAAAGGGGAATCAAATCGCTTGTTTTCTTGGCACCTTGGATGCCGGCTATTTCAGCAATCCTCAACACATCCCCTTTTTTTAGTTGATTGTCCCGAATCAGTTGAACGGTATGGTGTTGCAGGCGGATGAAGCCCTCGGCCCGCGCCTCCCGCTGCTGGTCAGGCTTGCCTCCGGTATCAACCATTCGGGCTTTTCCGGAGTTGTCGGTATGGCTCAATTCACTCATAAAGCAATCTTTGGTTAAACTCCAAATGTTGGTTGATTTTGATGAAACCTCCCTTTACAATCAGCACTGGCAAAGAGAGATAATAATTTAAATGGTTTATGGTTCATTGATAATTCATAATTCATAATTATTCATTGCTCATTGGGCTACAAATTGAACAGGCAGGCAATCATTTTTAGCATATCGTCCAATTTTTTAATACATGTAATGCCGAGCTGGGTCCGTTTAATGTGGTCTTGGATCTGCACAAGCACATGGGGGCATGGATTCATCCCCCCATCCGGTTAAAAGAGCAAGCCGTATTGACCGACCCGCTAAGGGGTTTATTGGCCAGGGCCCGGCGAAGGCCTTCGGCGGGGCCCAGTGCTCTCACATCAAAGGCCTGGTTGCTGAAAAGGCAGGGTTTCATCTGTCCATCCGGGGTCAGTCTGAGGCGGTTGCAATGGGCACAATCCCCGCCAGTGCCTCCTTCAACCACCGAAAAGGTGCCCCGCACAAGGTTCATCTCCCGGATAAACCGAACCTGAAAACCATTCTGTTTTCCAAACTCAAGAAGCTCTTTCCGGTCGTGGTCATCAAAATAACGGTGCATCACCGCATTGATCTTAATGGGGGTCAGGCCTGCTCGTTCGGCGGCCACGATGCCCCGGCGCACTTTGTCCACCTGTCCGCCCCGTGTAATATTCCGATATTTTTCGGGCTTCAGGCTATCCAGGCTCACATTGACCCGTTGCAATCCGGCCTTCGACAAAGCATCAGCGTAATCTTCCAGGAGCATCCCATTGGTGGTCATGGCCAGATCCTCCAAATCCTTTATGGAGGCCAACATACGAACCAGGGTGGTAATTTGCCTTCTGACCAGGGGTTCTCCTCCGGTGAGGCGTATCTTACGGATCCCCTGACTTACAGCATAACGGGCAAAACCGGCAATCTCCTCATAAGAGAGGATATCCCGATGGTTCAACAATCGGATACCCTCTTCCGGCATACAATAGTAACACCGCAGGTTGCACTTATCAGTGACCGAGATGCGTAAATAGTCAATTTTTCTGTTATATCTGTCGTACATCAACGGTGGTTCCTTTCTTTACGCGTGTCTCTCCGGCCGGTACACAAATAAAGCCTTCCGCCCGGGCCAGGGCGTGGATATGTCCAGAGCCGTGATAGGCCAGGGGATAAACCTTACCCGCATGAATGTAAACGGGCTTCCAGCTGTCGCGGTCCGAAGACTTTTGTTGAATATCCTCGCCCAGGGGCAAACGAAGGGCCACCGGCTGATGGTGACCCCCCATCAGTTTATAAACCAATGGCTTAACAAAGAGTTCAAACTGCAAAAACGTAGAAACAGGATTGCCGGGCAAACCCAGCACCAGGCTCCCGTTGGCTGAACCAAAAATAGTAGGCTTACCGGGTTTCATGGCAATCTTATGGAAGAGCACCTTAACGCCAGCTTTTTCCATCATTTCAGGCACATAATCATAATCGCCCATCGAGACACCGCCGGTAAGGATGGTCAGGTGATGGCGGGCCAGACTGGATTTAAGGGTCTCAAGCAGGGTGTCTTGAGAATCCCATACGATGCCCGAATAACGCGGATAAAGGTCCATTTTCCGGAACTGGCTCAGGAGCTGGGAAGCGTTTGTGTTCCGGATTTGTCCTGAATCAGGCTTTTGGTGGGGCTCCACCAGTTCATTGCCGGTGGTGATCAACCCTATTGAGGGGGGCTGGCCCACCAGGGGATTGACCCACCCCACCGCAGCCAGGATGGCAATATGCTGGGGTAAAAGCAAGGTGCCGGCGGGAAGAATACGGTCACCCTGCCTAAAATCTTCACCCTGAACGGCAATATTGGTTTTCCTTCCGGGCTCGCCCAGCCGTACAGTATGATAATCCAAAGATTCCGCACGCTCCACCATCACCACATGGGTGGTGTTGGCAGGTACCTGGGCCCCGGTCATCACTTTGGAACAGGTTCCCCTTTTCAGTGGCTGGGTAGGCTCATCGCCGGCGGGGATGATTTCCATAACCCGCAATTCCTGACCCTTTACAGGTTCCATGCAGGCATAACCATCAACGCCCGATTTATGGAAGGGCGGCATATCACGGTCGGCCTTTATCGATTCTGCCAAAACCCGGTTCAACGACTGCTCATAGGGCACCCGATGAGCCCCAACAAAGGCCGCATGGTTCAGCATTATCTGGTATGCCTGCTCATAATGGATCATGACTGCGCTAAACCCCAGGCAAACCGGGGCGATATTAATGGTTCGTTTTCAATATCCAACGCGTGTTGTCTATTCCAATGGATTGGTAAATAAACTCATCCCCGGCTTCCCCGGCATCCAGCAAAAAATCGGCCTTATGCCATACCCCTCTTGCACTGTCTTTGGTCGCGCGTTGCGGGTTATTGATCATAACAAAAACACCGGGTTGAATGTTCTCTCTCAGTGCATTCGATTCCAGCACAACCAACCCGGTCTCCCGGCCAATCAAAGAAATGCACTCAAGCACCTCCTCCAGGTTTTCCATCAGGCCAGCAAAAAACCAGCTTTCAGTTGCCCCCGAAGCCAGAAACCGGGCAGAATCATTGTCTTCGGAGGGTTCGACTTCCTTCACCTCCCAAAAGCCACGAGGTAGCGCTTGGGGATAATGCCTTCCAAAATCTCCGGCATCGTCGTACAGGGCTGCTTTGATGGCTGCAATGTGATACTGCTTCCCATATACGGCAAGCACATTCCTTACAAAGGTTGTTTTGCCCGACTTGCGGGCATTGCCACCAACCATCAATATGTTGGGCCTTACCAGTATCATATCAGACCTTTCTTATACCCCCTGCATGCACAGGATTGACAGACACAAAATCAACGTTATTACACCAGATCAGTCCATGGGGCTTCATAAGGTTATTTTTTATTCAATTTTTTAGCCTTATGGAACCGGCATGGAATAATCATGTCCTTGTTGTGTAGGTTAGTGGATGAGGGTTTCATTTGTTTAGATGCACAGGTCGGTTTTTACTGTTCGTTAATGTACACCGGTTATTACAAAACCGGACGGGTTAAGGTGTATTTAAGATGTTTTTAAAATAATTTTTCCCTGGTTGTGAACAATTTATTAAATAAGGCATTACTTTTGTATAAGGAAAACGAAAACCGCCTCAGGTTGAAGATAATTAAGTGGACAGAGAACCTGTTTTTAAATAGGGTCTTTTTCTGAGAAGACCGTTTTTTTAAAGATGCATCGTGAAGGTCTGACAATCGTCATTTTTTAATAAAACATCAAAATTCAAGTAATATGGAGCCGAAAAAATCAAGAAAAGCCGATCTTCAAAGCAAAAGGTTGCTTTTCCTCGAGATAGGATTTGTTCTTTCTCTGGGAATGGCTTTGGTGGCCTTTGAGTGGACTTCGAGGCCGGCAGAGGTTGAAGGTTTTCAAAAAGAATCCGGATCTGACCTGGTTCAGGAAGCTGTCCCCGTCACCCGACAGGAGCAACGCAGGGAACCACCGCCACCGCCACCACCCAAAACTACTGAAGTGATCAACATTGTAGAAAACGACGTAAAAATTGAAGATGAGCTTATACTGGAAGAGTCTGAGGCAGATGAGGACACACGGGTAAGCATTGATGCCTTTTCCACTGAGGAGGAAGAAGAGGCGGCAGAGGAGCAGGTTTTTGTTGTGGTGGAGGACATGCCCAGCTTCCAGGGCAAGGGGCTGGACGCTTTTGCCAACTATGTGCAGCAGCGGGTTACATATCCACCCCTGGCCCAGGAAAACGGCATTGAGGGGACTGTCTTTTTGCGGTTTATTGTCGACAGCGACGGGTCGGTCATCAATGTTGAAGTGATCCGCGGGGTTGATCCCAGTCTGGACAAAGCAGCCCTTGCAGCCTTGAAGGATACCCCCAAATGGGAACCTGGTAAACAGCGGGGTAAGCCCGTGAAAGTTTCCTGTACCATTCCCATTATGTTTACCCTTGAATAGAAAACCTGAGATTTCCTTTTGGGCTGAGTATTTTTCCTTGGTAGTGCCCTTTTGGTTTTGCAGAGGATTGCGGAATACATTTGGTTGGGGGTGGATCAACAACAAAATAGCGGGGCATGGGTCATTGGGCTCATGCCTTTTTTTACAATATTTTGATTGTGATTTGCCAGCAAAGAGAGGCCGTTGAGCCTTGAAAAACTTATGCCGTCCGGAATTTTTATTTTATTTTGGTCTCCTGCCGAATTTCTAATCCTCTTAAGCTATATCAGCCATGATAAAACATGTTGTATGTTGGGATCTCTATGAACAGGCAGCCGGCCGTGACAAAGCCACCAATGCTTCCTTGATCAAGGCAGAACTGCTGGCCTTAAAAGAACTGATCCCGGAGATGCGAAGCGTGGAAGTAGGCATCAATGCGGAATCAGCCGATACTGAGAATTATGATGTGGTTTTGATTGCCGAATTTGACAGTTTTGAAGACCTCAAGCGTTACAGCAGCCATTCGGAGCACCTGCGCTTTGTCAAGTTCATCTCTGAACTGCGTCGCCATCGCATAGCGGTGGATTATGAAACTTCCCGGGCGTGATTCATTGTTTTAGTCCCAGCAAACGGGCCAGCTCCTTCAGGAAAGTTTTTCCTTCTGCAGTTGTTTTGTTACCACCATTCTTGTTCACCCCGTTCAGTATTTTATCGGGCAATTGGTTTTTGTCGGTCTCGAAGAAACCAATTGAACGGTATTTGTTATAGCGTTGGTCTTTCATCTTCTCTTCATCCATGAAGGAAAAATGGAAGATGTCGTTGTAAAGCTTCTTCTCCAGTTCCTGCAGGGATGGCTGGGGATTGGAATCAAAATCTTCGCTTTCTTGTTGTATCTCATCCACGATGCCCAGTTCAAAGAGATCATATGCCGTAAGGCGAAGGGATTCGGCTGCTTGTTCGGCTTTTGAGGCGTCCTTGAAAAGGATGGAGGCAGCTCCTTCCGGGGAAATAACTGAAAAGATGGCATTTTCCATCATATAGAGTTTATTCGAGACACTAAGGGCCAGGGCTCCTCCGGAGCCACCTTCACCAGTGATGACGGTAAAGGTGGGAACATTCAGGTCGGACAGTTCATAGAGGTTGCGGGCAATTGATTCTGCAATACCCCTTTCCTCGGCACCTATACCACAAAAGGCTCCTGGTGTGTCGACAAAAAAGATGACCGGGCGCTTGAACTTTTCGGCTTGTTTGGCCAGCCGCAATGCCTTGCGGTAGCCTTCGGGATGGGGCATGCCAAAATTGGCATCCATATTTCCCTTGAGCTCTTTGCCCCGGCGTGTGCTGATGGCCGTGACGGGTATGTCCTTCAGGTAACCGATGCCACCCAGGATCGCATTGTCGTCATGCCCCAGCCGGTCGCCATGGAGCGGGATGAAATCCTGGATCAGGTATTCGATGTAATCCTGTGGTTTGGGTCGCTCCAGGGTTCTGGCAATTTTGACACGTTCCCACGGGGTATGGCCTTTCTTTTGTTCCTGCCATTCACTGTACTTTTCAGG
>CAJXLK010000002.1 GCA_913055635.1 uncultured Bacteroidota bacterium | reverse complement strand
GTCCGCGCCATCCGCAAGAAGGGCCCTTTGCGGGGGCTTCTGCTCGGCATCTACCGCGTTCTGCGCTGCAATCCCTTCTGCAGGGGAGGCCATGATCCCGTGGAGTAGGGGCCAGCGGTTCACACTTCGTCAGGGTCTACCCATTCCCATCGGTGCCATGCCACGCGGTCGTGTTCATCCGCCCCGCGTTCGGCGGTCCAGAATCCGTCCGACGGGAGCGGTTTTACGTCGGCCTTCACGCGGTGGATGTGGTAGATACTCCACAGGCCGGGATAGGAGGGCGATTTGATGAAGTCGGTCTCGCGGGTGCGCAGGTATTCCAGCTCGTAGATGTCGTCCTCGTCCAGCTCCAGCTCCTCGGTCAGGCAGCGCCGGGCGGCGTGCCTGCACGGTTCGTCGGTCTTCATCTTCTCCGCGGGCAGCAGCCGGCGCTCGAACTCGGTCCCGTCCTGCAGGCGCTGCTCTACCTCCAGGAGCGCCCGCCCGTGCTGTCGGATGAGCACCTCGGTGACCCACACCTTGCGGCAGAAGGGATCCTTTTCTATCCGGCATTCGCCCTGCTGAATCTCCTCGTACAGGTCGCTCACCGGCTGCGCGCCGGGTTCGCCCCACGGGTCCGTATCGACGCCGTGGGACTCCAGCACGCGGCGCAGTTCCCTGGTGGACGAGACGGAGATGACGTTGTCGGTCATGGGGCGGCCCGCGTGATGGCGGTCATTTCTTGAGCTGCAGGGTGGATATCTGGCCTTCTTCGCCGCCGTGTATCTCCTGCAGGTTGTGCACCTCTCGCTCGTGCTGGTCGAAGGCCGCCATGGCGTCCGCGGCGGCGGTGGCTGCGGCCATGGTGGTGATGAGCGGCACGGAGTGCATGACCGCCTCGCTGCGGATGGTCACCTCGTCTTCCCGCGGCCGGGCACCGCTGGGCGTGTTGATGAGCAGTCCAACGTCCTGGTTTTTGATGTAGTCCAGGATGTTGGGCCGGCCCTCGGCCAGCTTGGGGACCACTTCCGCGTCGATGTCGTTCTGCTGCAGCTTCCTGGCGGTGCCTTCCGTGGCCAGCAGGTTGAAGCCGGCGTCGGCGAGCTTGCCGGCGATCTGGAGGGCTGTGTCCTTGTCGGAGTCCCGCACGCTGATGAAGACGTTGCCTTCGCGCGGCAGGGGCAGTCCCGCGGCCGTCTGCGACTTGGCGAACGCCATGCTGAAGTCGCTGTGCAGTCCCATGACTTCGCCCGTCGATTTCATCTCCGGTCCGAGCGCGGGGTCGACGCCGGGGAAGCGGGAGAAGGCCATGATGGATTCTTTGGCGGCGTAGTAGGGCGGCACGGGGTCTTCCGTGACGTTCATTTCGGGCAGCGTCTTGCCGGCCATCGCTTTGGATGCCACCTTTGCCAGCGGCAGCCCGGTTGCCTTCGAGACGAAGGGGACGGTCCGCGAAGCGCGCGGGTTGATTTCCAGCACGTAGGCCTCGCCGTCCTGCACGGCGTACTGCACGTTCATCAGTCCCTGCACGCCAAGCTCGCTGGCCATGCGGCGCGTCTGGTCCTTGATCGTGTTTATCACTTTGTCCGGCAGGGAATAGGGCGGCAGCACCATGGCGCTGTCGCCGGAGTGCACGCCCGCCTGCTCGATGTGCTCCATCAGGCCGGCAACGATGGTATTCTCGCTGTCGCTGACGGCGTCCACGTCCACCTCGACGGCGTCGTCGAGGAACTTGTCGATGAGCACTGGGTGGTCGGGCGCCACGTCGATGGCCTCGGTCATCACATGCTCCAGCTGGTCTTCGTTCCACACGGTCACCATCGCGCGGCCGCCCAGCACGTAGGAGGGGCGCACGAGCACGGGATAGCCCAGCCGCCCCGCTATTTTCAGCGCCTGGCTGTAGGAGGTGGCCGTCTCGCTCGGCGGTTGTTTCAGGTCCAATTTCTGGATGAGTTCGCGGAACAACTTCCGGTCCTCGGCCCTGTCGATGGCCGCCGGGGGGGTGCCCAGCACGTTCACTCCTGCCTGCGAGAGCGGCACGGCCAGCCTGAGCGGCGTCTGGCCGCCGAGCTGCACGATGATGCCTTCCGGCTGTTCATTCTCCACGATGTTGAGTACGTCTTCGTAGGTGAGGGGTTCGAAATACAGGCGGTCGGAGACGTCGTAGTCGGTGGAGACCGTCTCGGGGTTGGAGTTGACCATGATGGTTTCGTAGCCCATCTCGCGCAGGGCCAGTGATGCGTGCACGCAGCAGTAGTCGAACTCGATGCCCTGCCCGCACCGTTGGGGCCGATGGTGGCCACGATCTGTCCTTGGCTCACCTGTAGGCTGGTCTCCTTGACGGCCATAAATCCATCGAAAGACTTTTGTACCTTATCCACACTGAGCATCTAGAGTTCTCCTTCCTTTATATCGGCTCTCTGATAGGTAAGCTTATCCTGTATATAGCCAAGGACGCCTTGAGGGAGGAAAAAGATCAATAGAACAAGGACAATTCCCATAATCATGGTCCAGTATTCCGTATATATGCCCACTATTGTTCTCATGCTGACCATTATGGCCGCCCCGAGCATGGGCCCCATAAATGTGAACCATCCCCCCAGCAAGCACATGATCAGGATCTCCAGGGAAAAGGTCCAAAAAAGCAAATCCGGAAACACCGAACCTTCCAAGGTTACAAAAAGGATACCGTCCAATCCGATACCTCTATGAGCACCTCAGAAGGGAAAAAACATCGGGAACAACAACATTTAACCATGCGGTATCACCGCAACTGAAATCCAGATCAAATCAACCTGAACCAATGCCATCTATAAAAAGAAAGACAGCCCAATGAATGATATACCTGTAAATTATTAAAAATTTTGGGAAATTTTAACCTATAAAAATGAGGTTAATCGCTAAATGTTGGATGATTGTGATGAAGCTGCGCTATCAAATCAACGATTGGTTGAAAGGATGATCGTTATAAATCGTTCAGGATATTAGACAGATAAGCAAATGCCCTTAATAATGCCTGAACAGCTGGTTACAATTGCGTTGAATAATCCTTTTGAACCTGCTCACGCAGGCTTTTAATGGCCCGGTGAACCAGGTTGCGGACCGACTGGAGGTTGAGGTTCATCAGCGAAGCAATATCTTTGTATTCAAAATACAGGTAAAACTTCATCAATAATGCCTCCTTTTGCCGTGGAGGTAGTTTATCAATCAAAACCTTAATCATGTTTTTCTTTAGACGGGTATTCTCCTGATGGATGACGGACTCTTCCGAGAAACCGTCAGACAAGTCCAGATTCTGCAGGTAATAATTGTCGTCATACTTGAAAGAGATGTCGTAGCGCAACTTGCGAAAAATTTTATGTCTGAGGGAGGTAATCAGATAAAACAGGATGTTATCGGTGTCCCCAATATTCTTGATGTGGCTCATGATGTCATAGAAAACCTCATGAATACAGTCTTTGATGAATTCATGGTTGGGCTTGATTTTCAATCCATAGGTCAGCATATGGGCATAATACTCCTGGTAGATTTTGGTTAAGGCCTGCTGGTCGCCATTTTTAAAGTTCTGCCATAAGATTTGATCCCGATCGACAGAATGAACACTTTCTTTCATCGTCCTGAAGGTTTTGGTCCATAGAAAAAGGCACATTCTAAACACAGGATGAGTCGTTGAACATATGTTCACTGGATGTTTCCCGGTACACCCAGGGAAGGTTTAAGGTTAAAAACAAGCGGGAAGCCCCCTGGCTCAGTTCCTGTTGATTTAGAATGTTTTTGCCTGATAAATTGATGCACTGTGCTACCTGAAAACCTGATTTCAGGGAAAATAGAGAGACACCCCCCTCCTGCTTTTGCTGTTAAACAGGAGCATTTGGGTTACCCTGATAATAAGCTGGGTTCAGAGCCTGAACAAACAAGATAACAAGGAGTCAGGAATTTATATTGTAAAAAACGGACAGAATCAAAAATTTTGACCAAAAAGCAAAAGCCGTGGACGGATGGGTCCAACCTCAAACCCCTGAGGTTTATCTGTGTTATAATGCCTGGTAAATAAAAGGGGACTGATCACTGCCTAAAAATCCGAAGACCGGTCTGTAGGGCAGGCCATAGAAAATAGGAAGGATCGTGGGATTCAGGGGGCCCTATCCCTATATTGAAGGATCAAACAGCCAATCATGGGAACCTGGTATCCGATCAATCATCAACAGTCTACACATACCAAACTTATCTTGCCCGATCAACCAAACACATAAGGCCGGTTCAAATAAAAGCTCCCGCCGGTGCTCATCAGGTACTGACGCGGCGACTGCTTCATGATGGTCTTGAATTCGTGGATGAAATGCGACTGATCATAGTAACCGCACTGATGAACCAGTTCAATCCAGCGCACCCGGGGATTGTTGTTCAACATGCGGCAGGCCTGGTTAAACCGCAGGATCTTTAAATACATCTTAGGGGTCAGGCCCACCTCATCCACAAACATCCGGTAAAGGGACTTATAGGAGATATTCAGCTCGCGGGCCAGACGCTCAACCGACAAGGGTCCTTCCATTTGTTCTATACTGTCGAGGATACAGTAAATTTTCGCTACCGGGCCCCTATAATTGCCAATCTGGTTCTGAAAAAACTGATTCAGGTTCCTCACCCGCAAACCATCCTCCTGCACACTTAATATATTATCCCGGAGCCATTGGTAAGCCCCGCTCCAAAAATCAGTAAAATCAATGATGCGATTGGTCAATTGGCTTAACCGGACATTTAAAATCCGGTTGACCCCCAGATGGGTGAAAATTACGCTCATTCCATTGAACTGCCCCCCATTGACCTCCACTTTGACCTTCATCGGATGGGTCAACTCAAAAATACCGGCTACAAAACCCGACAAAACTGTTATCTGGCGATTGGTCAGGAAAACAATGCGGTTGTCGTCAAAAAATAAAAACATCTCGACCCGTCCACTGGGCAATGCACGAAAAAAAGACCGGCGCAGTCGTTCATCGGCCTGTTCATATAGATAATATTTCCATATATACGGTTTTAAAGCCGTTGAAGGACTGAGCCCTTTTATCCGCATTTGATTGAAGTAGCCCTCTTCCATAGGATATCCAGATATAAAAACAAGATAACGATAAATTCGCTTCTTGTCAATTTATATCCTGATAATCCTACACCCATCAAGAAGGGATAACACAACGCAATACCCGGTTGCGGGGGCATGGCCATCAAACCATACCCCCATAGAGCCGGGGGGTTCTGCCAGCCTAAGATGCGATCAGGGCTTCGGGGCCTTCTTTACCTCTTCCTTAAAGTGACTCCGGACCTTCGCCGCAATTTGTGCCCGGGTCATTTTATCGCAGGCTTCCACTTCAATGACCGGTGGAACAAATCGCTTTTGATTTTCAATATGCTTGCGGAATTCCTGCTTCGCTTCCCCGGGGCCGAATACATACAGGGCTTCTGCATCGCTGACATGCCGGCAAACCCGCTCATAATAATCCTTCAAATGATTCAGGTACTTGCGGTACCTCCTGCCCTCATGTACAATGTCTTGAGGACCATAGGGAACCTTCGTACGGGATCCCCCGGATAAACGAACCTTCTTACCAACCTTCGATTCAATCACAGAGACAACTTCTTTTTGCTGATCCAGGCTGACAATGACAGCCTTTGAATGGTCAATCCAAATGCCTTTTTTTGTGCTCATCATCATGTTTTTTTTAATGAGGAAACCACTGAAATTGTAACTTAAGCATGCCTTCCGGGCCACAGACCAGGAAGACGGAAATTAAGATAAAGCGGTCCGGATAAAACAAACGCCGAATGAAGCTCCATAATGAATGGCTTAACAGGGTGAAGCGAATGCAGATTGCACTCAATACAGTTGAACTTTAATGTGAATCAGATCCCCTTGGTATATATAGCCTGGCGTAATTTTGAGCGGGATCACTGCCAATTTTAATATTAACCAAAAAATAAACATAAAGCAAGATTTTGACCGGTTTTTTTTATCCCCCCATCCCAGGCAGGGCTCCGATTTATTGTTGATCCCGGAACAACATCACCAATTGGGTCAGCAATGAGGATTTGCTGGCATATAATAATGAGCCAAAAACAGTGAGAACAACACCTTGAACTGGTTTAACAACCTGGAATGCATGACTCACAATATGCCTGTAAACAAAACAATTGGACGCACCAACTGGCTCAATAATGCGGATTTAATGACTTACGATATCCCTATGAAAAGGACAAAAAGGCCACCAGCTCAGTTTAACAATTTAGATCAGGCTTATGGATTTAGAGATGATGAGTTTTTTATTCTCAAGTTATATAGTCTTCATGAGAAGACCTACGCATTAACCGGATGAACCTTTTTTCTACAGGAATTTTTTATTTCCCTGACCAGCAACGAATGTGGAAAATCAAAACGAAAACCATTCAATATGAAACATACCATGGATCAAGCTTTACAGAGCACTCAACAGTTTTTGCCTTTGAGAGATGCCCGCAAACGTAGGTTTCATTATAACTATGAACAGGATGCCATAGAAATTATTCCCACAATGACGGGAATAAAGGTATTTGAAGATTATGATCTGGAAGTTTTACGGAGATATATTGATTGGACCCCGTTCTTTCGCGGATGGGGGTTAACCGGGACCTATCCCCGGATTTTACAAAAGGAAAAGGTTGGGCGCGAAGCCACCCGGCTATTTGGTGAAGCCAGGCAAATGCTCAATCAGATCATCCGCGATAAGCTGTTAACGCCCAAGGGCGTTATTGGCATTTTTCCGGCCAATTCCCAGGGGGATGATATTTTGATTTTTTCGGATGAAAGCCGCCAACAGGTCATTGAGCGTATCCCGATGCTTCGCCAGCAGCAACTGGTGGATCATCAAGGTTATGCCTTGTCATTAAGCGATTACGTTGCCCCTGTCGACAGCGGCATTCGCGATTATTTAGGGGGCTTTGCCGTGACCTCGGGTTTTGAAACCGAGAACCTGGTGCAGCGATTCAAACAGGTGGGCGATGATTTCAACAGCGTGATGATCCGCCTGCTGGCCGACCGGTTGGTGGAGGCTTTTGCTGAAGTCCTCCATAAACAGGTGCGCAAACATTACTGGGCATATGAACCTTATGAGGAATTGTCCATGGAAGAGCTGATACGGGAAAAATACAAGGGCATACGCCCTGCGCCAGGCTATCCGGCCTGTCCCGACCACAACCTGAAGGCCTACTTGTTCGACTTGCTGGGAGTGGAGCAACGCATCGGAATCACCTTGACCCAGAGCCTGGTGATGGATCCGGCCAGTTCGGTGGCAGGTTTTTATATGGCCCATGACCTTTCCCGTTATTTTGGCATTAAGAAGATTGGACTCGATCAACTCGAAGACTATGCCCGGCGGACCCATACCGACCTGGAACAAGCCCGAAAATGGCTGGCTCCTTCCCTGGAAGAGTCCGTCAATTAATGGCTCAAGTGATGGTGAAATAAATTGAAAATATACCTATTATGAAGATTACAGAGATTTTTCAGAAGCAGGAAAAGACCTTTTCCTTTGAGTTCTTTCCCCCAAAGGATTATCTGACAGCAGTCAAGTTCGGCATCAATGCCGGTCAACTCATCAAGCTGGATCCTTCTTTTGTAACGGTTACCTATGGAGCGGGAGGAAGCACCCAGGAGCATACCTTCAACCTGGTGGATTTGTTCCAGAATGACCTGGGATTTGTCTGTATGGCCCATTACACCTGTGTTAATGCTACCCGCGAAAAAATTGCCTATGACATGAGAACCCTTCAGGATATGGGCATAGAAAATGTGATGCTCTTGCGGGGCGATCCACCCAAAGGACATGACCAGTTTCCTGAAAATCCCGATGGCTTCAACTTTGGCAGTGATTTGATCCGTTTTGTCAACGAGAACTACGATTTTTGCATTGGAGCCGGGGCCTACCCGGAGCGGCACGTAGAAGCCCAATCCATGGAAGAGGACCTGATCAATTTACGTATGAAGGTCGATGCAGGGGCCGATTTTCTGACCACCCAAATGTTTTTCGACAACCGCTATTACTGGGATTTCATTAACAAGGCCGAACAAAAGGGCATACGTTGCCGGATTATCCCGGGAATCATCCCCATCACCAATTATAAGAAGATCCGGAAATTTGCCGGGGCCATTGGAGCAAGCATCCCCGAAGAAATTTCCAAAAAGATGGAACCCTATAAGGACAATCCCTCGGAAATATACAAGATTGGATTGGAGTTGGCCATTGATCAGTGTCGCGACCTTCTGGACAACGGTGCCCCGGGCATTCATTTTTACACCCTGAACAAATCCCGCGCTGCCATCGACCTTTATGACAACCTGGCCAAGGATTTTAAAGAGGTTCAGAATTGCTTTGAAAAGAGTTTAACCCCGCATGTGCCGGAAAAATAAACCCTTTCTAAGTAGACCCACCTCTTGCCGGAGGGGCTTCCCTTCGGTATACGCGGCCCTCGGTATTTGGACCCTGCTGGTCCGGTTTATGATTCCTTTGCCCCCTGCTGAGGGATCATCCCGGCCAGGATTCCGGGGTAGAACAACACGGGGGTGCCATCAATGTCTGACCTGCCCGGGCGAACCTTGCTTTGAGGGGAGGTTTTTGTCGTAGTTTTTGTCATTTTTTCCCGGATAAATTACCTTTGTCCGATTAATCCGTAATGGATGCAGCCCTGATGGTACAGCGCTGCATCCACGGGTAGCATGACAGGATGGGGCTTATGAACTATCACCAGCGCTATGATCAGCTAAAACAGATATACCATCCCGAGGCCTCATGGATTCCGGTTCCCGGTGAGGATATGGCCATTCACAACCTGTCCTTTCATTCGGCCACGACCCACTTTTTGCCTTCCGGCGAAGAAACCGGTTCTTCGGTGAATGAACCCTATCATTTGAATGGAGACAACCAAATCGATGAAAATCAAAACTTTGTATATCCGGTGGTAACCGGCAACCAGGCCTTGAAATCCGATACGGCCATCGTGCTGCTGCACGGACTCAATGAACGCGACTGGAACAAATACCTGCCCTGGGCTGCAGCGCTTTATGAACGAACCGGCCAGCCCGTGGTGCTTTTCCCAATCTCCTTTCATGTGAACCGCACTCCGCCCCAGTGGAAGGACCCCCGCGTTATGAACCGCCTGGCCAAAGAGCGCAAACGCAGATATTCCGGTTTGTCTCACTCTACCTATTTGAATGCCGCCATTAGTGAAAGGCTCCAAACCCTGCCCAAACGCTTCTATACCTCTGGCCTGGAAACGTATTATGACCTGGTGGAACTGATCCGTCAAATCCGCTGTGGTCAACACCCCCTTCTGGCTCAAAAGAAACAGGTTCATTTTTTTGGCTATTCGATTGGCGCCTTGCTGACCCAAATTATGATGATGTGCAATCCCGGCCAGCTACTGTCCTCCAGCAAAGCCCTGTTGTTTTGCGGAGGCGCCACGGTTGATCGGATGCAGGGGGCTTCCCGGTTTATCCTCGATAATATGGCTTTTGAAACCCTGCGCAACTATTTCCTCCGCCTGGATGAACATCTGAACAATGACCCGGGACTCAAGCAAATCATCCATAAGCTGAACCCCGGTATCTACTTCCGCTCCATGGTCAATGCCCTGTACGCTGCCGATCTGAGAAAACAGCGGTTCACCGACCTGGCCGACAAACTCCGGATCATTGCCCTGAAAAAGGACCAGGTTATCCCCGCCCGGGCTATCCGTCAAACATTTGGCCAGATGAACCGGCAACTCCTCGGTTTGATCCAAACAATGGACTTCCCCTTTGATTATACCCATGAAAATGTTTTTCCCCCTCAGGGCCCCGCTGAAAAAAATCAGGTGAATCGCGCCTTTGACCGGGTTTTTGATCAGGCCGGCCTCTATTTGCAATCCTGACTTTTCTTCCCCTTTTATTAGCAACATCAGTTGGGTGTATCACCATCAATGTGTGTCACATATCAAGAAGGCGCATTGTGATGAGGACCTCGTCTTTTTCGGGATTGGTGCAGCACCAGGGGAAGGTATAAAAAAAGCTGCGGAAATCTTTTTGAAGGGGGAATTATGAGTATGGAAACAAGAAGAAATCCGCAGCTTATAAGGCTTTGATCAATGTATCCTCGCTATATGAAACAGCTTTAAAAGGGCCTTGTTTATTTTAGGTGTTGGATGGCTGCCCCCCGCTAAGCGGGGTCTTGACCTTACCCCCCGCTAAGCGGGGTCAATGCTTATTCAAACACCACTGCATTGGGTGAGTAACCCACCTGTAGGGAATCGATCAATGTATGGTCCGGGTTGTAGCGAATGGCATAACCCCTGGCCTGAAATTCAGATTTCAGGCAATAGATGTTGCCTGTTTCCGGATTTACGTCCAAACCATAAGGAATCTCTTGAATAATGGGTTCAGCGGGAAGTTCTTCCTGGCTGACATCCATTTCATAGACCCCATCCATGCCAACAAAATAGATCTTATCTTTATTGGCATCGGAAGCCAGCAGGTAATTGCCATAGCTGGATATTCTTCCCCCCAGGTCAAACGTGGTGGTTTGCTGGTTGTCGGTGTTGATTTTTACCAGGGAAGAGTTGGTCGGCCCGCCTTGCCAACCGCCCAGTCCTTTGCAGAAGACCCACACATTGTTGTTGAGGTCTTTGGTGATGTCGGTGGGAATGGCCCCCACTTCCACCTTTCCGGTTACCTGGTGGCGGTCGGTGTTGATGATGTTCACGCTGCTGTCAGAGACGTAGCCGCCGCTGTTGGTGACATATACCTGGTTGTTGACCTGAACCATGCTTTCGGGGCCTTTCCCAACTTCCAGGGTATCAGCTACCGTATGGTTTTCCAGGTCAATGACAAATACCTCTCCGTTGGTGTTATCACCTGAACTGCCGTTGGTCAGGTAACCCGTGTTTGGACCGACTGCCATAAACTGCCGGGGATAGCTTAATCCCGAAATGACATCCCGGGCCTCGAAATTTTCCTTATCCAGTATTTCCACCGTTTTGGAATTGTTGGCCACTAAAAATGCCTTTTCGCCGGAAAAGGAGAGGTCTTGCACCACACTGCCAGCAGAACGCCCCTCGTTTTGTTGTTTGAAATATTCCTGGATGGTCTCGCCCGATTCCGGATCAACCAGGGTGATCGAACCGCTGATCTGTCCCATCACCCCTTCATTGACAATGTATATGCCCTCCACATCGGGGGTGTTTTGATTGGTCTGGCTCTCCTCACAGGCGCTGATCGAGAAGATCAGTACTCCCGCCGAAAATATTGAAATGATTGTTTTCCTGAAGTTCATGTGTTTGTTTTTCATGTTTACGATTGATTTTTAGATTTGTTTAAATAGTTGATTGAACTGAATATTCAGATGGATATAAAAAGCCTGCCCGGGCATGGGATAATTGGCAATGACCTGATATTGTCTGTCCAGCAAATTTTTAACCTGGAATTTCAGGGAACCTTTCATGGGGGTAAACTTAAAGTTCCGGGATAATCCGAGGTCCACCACGAAATAGTCGTCCAGCATGTTGCTGGTGGCATTGTCCAGGCCAGCATATCTGATTCCGGTGTAGCGCAGGGAAGTATTCATTTGGTAATGTTTGAAAGAGAGGCGCAGTATATTTTTCAGGTTATGATAGGGGGTATAGCGCAACTGGTTGCGGTAGAATTGGGGTTGATCTTTATTCAGGTTCATGGCTCGGGTATAGTGGTAGATGGAGCTAAGGCTCATTTGCAGGCGTTCCAGTTGAAATCGGTGTTTCATGGAAACCTCCAGGCCGGTGGTACGCACCTTTGAAGTATTGACCGGATGCCAGAATGAAGCCCCTTCTTTGGGAATCCATTCAATCATATCGTGGATGTTCGACTGATAGGCTGTCACCTCAATGGTGCTTTGGGCTCCGGGGGCTCCGTATTCCAGGGTATAACCGGCTGCCATTTCGCCCGACCAGCCATGTTCGGGTTTCAAATCTTTATTCCCCCCTGGTTGCCAATATTTATCATTCAGGGTGGGCAGGCGGTATTTCGTGGAGAAGTGCCCGCGTATAAAGAGTTGATCATCCCAGGGTCTGTAATTGACCCCAATGCTGTATTGGGGAGCTGGCTGGGTATAAGAGTTGAATTGCTGGCGAAGGGAAACGTTGGCGGTGAGTTGATCGGTTTCATATTGAAAAGCCCCGATTGCCGACATACGGTATTCGCCAATGTGGCGGTTGTAAGCCTTAACATCCGCCCGGATGTTGGAATATTGAAATCCCGCATCAAAGGTTATTTGTTGGTTGAGGTAATAACGGTAATTCAGGTCGTTCATCCATTTTTGGGTTTCCAGGGGCGAGTGAATCATATAGTTTTGATCGCCAGCGGACTCCTTTTCTTTATAGAGCTGGTAATGGTAGAAGAAACCCGATTTGACCTGAAGGGCTGAATGATCGAAGGTTCGTTTCCAGCTGGCATATGCCCGAAGGGTGCTGTCTTTCTGTTGGGCGTGGCTTTGGCCGGAAGCCCCCATGATGTCGGGAACTTCTTTGTTGCGGTTTTGAAACCAGACGCCCGCTTCCAGGCGACTGCGGGTGCTGTGCTGGTAATAAACATTCTGCATGACCCCCACATTTTGCACGGCATTGTTTTTACGCTCCCGCACCGGCTGGCCGAACTGTTGGTAATCACGGTATTCGTAATTGTTTTGTGCTTTTTGATAGAAACCTTTCAAGCGGTAATGGAACTTTGCATTGCCCAGGCGGGTTTGAAGCCCATATCGCTGATTGTTCCAGCTTCCCATTTTGGCAGTGATCCCCAGGGACTGCCGCTGGTCCCAGTCGGGCTGATTTTCCATGGCGATGGCCCCGCCAAATGTACCGCTTCCGTAAAGGGAAGAGGGGGCACTGTGGGTTATGGTGACCTGGTCAGTGAACGAAGCCGGTGAAAGCGACAGGTCGCATTGGCCAAGGGTCATGCTGTTAATGGGGAAGCCATTCCAGGTGACTGAGGTGTGCTGGGCGGGCGTGCCCCTGAAACTGGGGGCTGATACCGACCCTTGCGCCCCGTATGATCGGATGAAGATGGGGCCAGCCTTGCTGAGTAGTTCGCCCAGGTTGTCGGTTGAATATTGGGCTAATGTGGTGGTATCCAACACCATGATCTTTTGATCCTGGTTGTAGTAATCGTTCCGGTTGGCAATGACCTGAACCTGGGGCACCTGATGCACCTTTTGGGAAAATTGCTGGCCTTTAACCGGAAGGCTTCCCGAGAGGATAACCACCAGCACAATGAGTCTTCCCAGTCGGGGAAGCCTACCAGGGATTGTAACAGATCTCATGATAACTCCTTTCATAATCGCAAGAACACCGCGGTCGAACCGAGCGGGCCTGTTTTAACAATATGATCATGACCTGTTGTTCGGGACGGGCAAGGAAGCAGAAGGGTTAGCTTCTGACCACAGCTTTTAACCCGAAAGCCATGATGTGCTTTGTCGGTTCTGGCAGGTTTCCTGGCTTTCCCTCGATGATGCGCCTTCCCGCCCCGTTTGCAAAACGGGGCAGTGGCAGGGGATGCACCATTTCCCGGCCCATGGCCGGTTGGGATCACAGTAGCGGGAACTGCTCCGGATTATCCACCGGATTCCCTTTTAAAAAGAGCGTTCGGTTGAACGATCTTTCACCAAAACCGGTTCAAAGCTAGGGAAAAGAATTTACCTTTCCAAGGTTTTTAGTTGATGAATTAAATGTTCTATAGAACCTATCTCGATGCCTGCCCCTCCTGTCTTTTTGAGCAGGTAATGGGGCGAACCATTGCGCACGATCTCAATGCTCAGGTCTGATTCGTGGCCTTCGGCAAAGCCATTGCGCTGCAGGGCGTTGAGCAGCCAGTAATATTCGACGCCTTTGCCCGATACTTTGACCTTGCGGGCCTGGGGATTAGGTATTTTGAAAGTTCCGGTGATGTTGTCAAAGCGGATGCCTTTGCGTTCAAAAAACTGCTTAAATTGATCCGACAGAATCAGATCTTCGGGGGTACCCGACTGGACTTCACCCTGGTTGCCCAGCAGCCAAATTTTGTCTGCAAATCGAAGGGCCTGTTCCAGGTCGTGGGTCGAGAGCAAAACGGCCTTTTTCATTTGACTCGACAGCCTGTGTAGCAACTGCATGATTTCAATGCGACTGGGCAAATCCAGGTAAGCCGTGGGTTCATCCAGGATGATGATGGGGGTCTGCTGGGCCAGTGCTTTGGCAATCATTGCTTTTTGACGCTCGCCGTCGCTGATCTCATTGACCAGTTTATCCCGCAGGGCCTCCATACCTACCGATTCAATGGCCTGATCGATGATCTTACGATCGCGGGGGGTCAGGTTGCCAAAGAAACCGGTGTAGGGGTGGCGCCCCATGGATATTAACTCGAAGACCGTCATATTGCCGACATTCGTTTTGTCGGTCAACACCACACTGACCAGTCGGGAAAGATCTTTCTCCTTGAAGTGTTGTATTTGCCGGTTGTCGAGGAATATTTTACCGGACAGGGCCGGATGAAAGCCGGCAAAGGTACGCATCAGAGTGGATTTTCCTGAACCGTTGGGGCCCAGCAGGCAGGTGAATTCTCCGGGCACGAGCTTCAGGTTCAGGTTTTGATGGACCACTTTTACGGTTTTGCCTTTGCGGGTATATCCAATGGTTAAATCTTTTGTATGAAGCAGATGATGGCGCATGATGGCCTCCTTTCATTAAACGTTCAGTTTGAGTCTTCTTTGTTTCAAAATCACAGATATGACAATGGGGGCTCCAAAGATGGAGGTGACCACATTGATGGGCAGGGCGCTTTCAAAACCGGGCAAACGTGCGATAAAGTTACAGGCCAAAGCCAGCAGCATTCCAATCAGGATCACCCCGGGGATAAGGAGCTGGTGGTTGGAGGTTTTGAATATCATTTTGGTGATGTGGGGTACAGCCAGCCCCAAAAATACGATTGGGCCGCAGAAAGCGGTGATGACTGCCGTGAGTAAACCGGTGGTCATAATGATGAAAAACCGCGTATGTTGGACATTGAGCCCGAGGTTGGCGGCATAATTTTCGCCCAGCAACAGCAGATTCAGGGGTTTGATCAGCAAAAAAGATAAGCCCAGGCCCATCAGGATCACCGGGATGAGCAATTCCAGCTGGGGCCAGGCCACGTTCGAGAAGCTGCCCAGCCCCCACATGGCATAGGAGTGTAGGTGCTCAGAAGTGCTGTAATATTTAAGGATATCGACCAGGGCCGAGGTGATGTAGCTGATCATGATCCCCAAAATCAACAGCATGGCGTTGTCTTTGATTTTGCGGGCAAAGAAAAGGATCAAAAACAGGGTGGCCACAGCCCCGGCAATGGCCATGATGATGGTGGCCATATTACCAAAGAGTTCGGCTTGGGTGATGGCCGCCAGGTGCAACTGGCCAATGAACATCATGATCAGGGCAACGCCAAGACTCGCCCCTGAGCTGATTCCAAGGATGGAAGGTCCCGCCAGCGGGTTGCGGAAAAGGGTCTGCATCATCAGCCCCCCTACGGCCAGCCCTCCACCTGCCAAAATCGCAGTAAGCGCCTGTGGTAGCCTGCTTTTAACCAAAATGATCCGCCAGGTGCTCCCTTCCTGCCCTCCTCCCAGTAGAACCCGGAGAACCTGATGAAAGGGAATGTGTACCGACCCAAATGCCATGTTCAGGAAAAACAACACCACAATACCTGCTGTGAAAAGCAGCAGGATCCAACTCCTGGCTGATATGAGACCTACTCTGTTCATTTGTCGAGCGGCTTTTTTAACATGATCGAGGCGATTTATTGACTTTTTACTCAATGTTGCCGGATGATACCCCCTAAAACCCCATGATTAAGGTGAAAAATCACCGCCGGGTTCATTGCGTCCCGTCCAACAGTTGATAATATTTATTCTGATGGTCCTTTAAAAGCTCCGGATGCAGTATGCTGATCAGATCGGCCAGGATGACTTCCGGTTCCAGTATGCCTTCCTCATAGTAGGGTTGGGTACGGGTATTGCAGAAGAGGATCCGGCGCTGTTGAAATGCTTTGAATTCCTTATAATGGGTGTTTTCTGCCTTCAGCCGGGCGTAGGAATAATTCCCCTGCGGATTTTCCTTCATTAACCAATAATCCGCCGATTGGGCCTTATAGAATACCGTCTCGAAATCCAACTCCAGGGAACCGGTTTGCTGATTGTCCCGCCACAGATACCGGGCTCCGGCATCCTCGAAGAAATGTGCCATATAGCTGTCACCCCCCGGCACATACCACACCTGTCCTATTTTCTTCCCCGAAAAAATGGTGGGTCTTGCCCCTTGTTGGTCAACCCTTCTTTTCAATCGGTGATAGCCGCTGGCGATGCTGTCGAATATCCGGTTGGCAGTAGCTTCCTTGTTGAAAAAACAGGCCATGAATTTGATCCATTCTGCCCGTGCCAAAGGCGTGTTCTCCATGTAACTGGAGTTGACCGCTATGGGAATGCCTACATCCCTGACTTTTTTGTACTGGTTGTTCTTAAAAGGGGCCACAAATAAAACCTGGGGGTTGATCTGCAGCAACCTCTCTACATTGATGTTGTGGGATGGACCAAATTCTTCGATTTTTCCGGAGTCGATCTGCCTGCGAATCTTCTCATTTTTGACGTATCGTTTTTGAGAAACCCCCTGGATGGTTTTTAAGAGGTTGAGCTCATTGAAAAAACCAATATGGGTGGTTTGCGCCAGGGCCACCTGATTAAGCGGAGTCCGCACAATCTGACCCTCTGGCAATTCCCTGGCGGGTTCAACCCCTGTTGGCAGCAGCAGGTAGGTTTTCAATGTCTTGGATGGATCAAAGGGGTCGCGGATGCGAAGAATCTTTGCCTGATTTTTATATTCTACCGAAAATAAACGGGCGTATCGGACACTGGTCTTTTGCAGCTCCTTTGACCCGGAACCGGCACGGGATGAAGCTTCACCTGAGGAGGCGCTGTCTTGATGACCACACCCGTAAAGGCTTACCACCAATAATAGAATAAAACCGGGAAATACAATGGAATGGTTTGGTATCTTCATGATTTAGAGCGCTTTTAATCCCGAAAGCATGGTTGCGATCTGGCAGGTTTTCTGGCTTTCCCTTCATTTGAGGCCTTCCCGCCCCCGCTTTAAGACGGAGAACAGTGGCAGCAGGTGGTTCAAAGAAAACTCCCGCGATGGCGGAAGTGGGATTACAGCTGCGGGTACAGCTCCGGATTCTTCCTGTTGTTACCAGGCCATCACCGGATTCCCTATTAAACCCTTTCGGGTACCAAATCAGCTACAAAACTAAGCAATATATTTGACAATAAAAACAGATCTTACCCCCTTTACCAAAATTAAATGGAGCAATTATTTTCTACCCCATAGATTTTGCAGGGCAATGAACCTTGTTGTGTTTTTTGTGTAAAAAATTGATGTGCAATAAATTAAATATGTGAATGTTCGCCCTTTTCATTCGCTTTTATTTTCTTCATTGATCCTTTTAGGATAAAAATGATTAAAATCAGGTTTAATGCTAAGCGTTGATTTACAATGATTTAAAAAATTAGCTGTTTTGATGAAAGCTTCATCAGCGAGATTAATGCGCCAATAATTTTGATCTTATCTTTTTATTCATGATATTTGCACTAGACTAATTTTGGTTAATAACATAATGTATTCAAAGACAACGAATTATATTTTTATCATCGAACGTTTTACACCAAATAACCCCAGTCTGTTGAGCGAACGTACACCATTTGTTCTTATATCCAAAGAAATTATACATCGCCTCAATCGAATTATAGGACAATATTAGCTTGTTTGGATTTTTTGTATTTCCCTTTAATCCCATTGAATAAAATTTGTACTGAAAGTATTTAATATATATAAAATATGTAAAAAGGAGGAATTATGAGTATGGATTTAAGCAATGTTTCAGAAAAGCTGATGGAAGGCAAGGTTGATGAGCTCAAGCAATTAACCGAGCAGGCCCTTCAATCAGAGGTAAATCCGGCAGATATTCTCAATCAGGGTTTACTTCCGGGCATGGATGCCGTTGGGCAGAAATGGAAGGACGGCGACATGTTTATGCCGGAAGTATTGCGGTGTGCCAAGGCCATGAGTGGGGCGATGGATATTTTACGGCCCCATTTGTCTGAAGGCGACATGGGCAATGCGGGCACCATGGTCATTGGTACGGTTGCCGGCGACCTGCATGACATAGGCAAAGACTTAGCGGCCATGATGTTTGAAGGGGCTGGTTATAAGGTCATCAATATTGGCATTGATCAGCCCAATGAAAATTTTGTCAAAGCCGTCAAGGAACACAAGCCCAATGTGTTGGGGATGTCTGCCTTACTGACCACCACGATGCCCCGGATGGGCGAAGTGATCAATTCTCTGAAGGAGGCCGGGATCCGTGATCAGGTAGCCGTTATTATTGGCGGGGCCCCGGTTACTGAAGAATTTGCCGAAGAGATTGGTGCTGACCTTTACGCACCCAATGCCGGGGGTGCAGTCGATATTACCCGGGAATTTTTTGAAAAGAAGAGTGCCTAATGGCCTGACCCACCTCAAGGGGGTTATTGGTTGATTGCTGGCCGGCACCTGATTGTCGCTGGTGACAGCAGGTTTTCTGCTGTGTAAATCTCGGGTGGCGGGCCATAGAGAGCGATATGGTTTCAGCGGCTGATTTTAGATCTTAATGGTTAGCCCCTCTCAAGCGCAATGCCATATCGGGCCCATGAAAACCAAACCCTTTCGCCCGGACAGGTTTCCTTACAAATACAGCCACCCTGTTAACAGCATGCGGGGATGATTTCTACCTGTAAATTACACGGCAGGCATCCCCTGGCATGCCAGGGTACGTACCGGGCTCCTGAACCGGCGGTGGATCTGCCACCGTCCTCGATCTGGAAGCCTAACTTAAAAAAATTCTATCCCTATGAAAATGAACCAATCGATTAATAAGTCCACCCGTTTTCGGGTGCTTTCAGAGGATCAGATAGAACAGATCTTTTATTCTGCTCTGGAGGTACTGGAACAAACCGGTGGTAACATCTACCATGATCAAGCCCTGGAACTTTTCAATAACAGCAATGCCGTAGTACGGGGCAACAACGTGCGTATACCCACGACCATGGTAGAGGAAGCTTTAAATTTTTACCCCCGTAAGATCACTCTTCAGGGGCGCAATGGAAAGCGTTCCCTTCATCTACAGAAAGACACGGTGACTTTCGGCACCGGGTCGGACCTGCCTTTCACCCATGACCGGAAGACGGGCAAGCGCAGGCGTACCCAGTATGATGATGTGCGCAATGCCGGGCGTTTGGTTGATGCCCTTTCCAACTATGATTTTTTCATGTCTCATGGCATTGTCGGAGATGCCCCTAATCCCCAGACCTATGACCGCCATCAGTTCATGGCCATGCTGGAGGGATGTACCAAGCCCATGGTGGTGACCAGTGTGGATGGCGAAGGCCTGGAAGATCTTTGGAAGATGGGTTGTTTGATCCAGGGCGGCGAAGAGGAATTTCGGCTGAATCCCCTTTTTGTGGCTTATATTGAGCCCATTTCGCCCCTGAAAAATGACCGCACTGCGGTTGAGAAACTCCTTTTTGCCGCAGAGAAAAGGATCCCGGCCATGTACACACCCTGTCCCAGCTCGGGTGCTACAGCTCCGGCTACCATCGCAGGCATGCTGGTGCAATCCCTGGCTGAAACCCTGCTGGCTACGGTGCTTTGCCACCTGAAAAATCCGGGCATGCCCCTGATTATGGGTGGGGTTACCACGCTGCTGGATATGAAAATGTCGACCTATTCTTACGGGGCTCCCGAGCTGTCACTGGCTTCGGCCGCCAACACGGATATTGCCAAATGGTTGAACCTGTTGATGTTTTCCACTGGCGGGTGCACCGATGCCAAAGTCCTTGATGAACAGGCTGCCGCTGAGCAGATGATGAACCTGTTCTATTCCTACCTCTCCGGGGCTAATTTAATCCACGATGTGGGTTACCTGGACCACGGAACCAATGCTTCTCTGGAAAGCCTGGTGCTTAACCAGGAAATGATGGGCATGGTACGGCAGTTTGGCCAGGGCATCAATACCGATGATCAGCATCTGGCCCTGAATCTGATTGAAAAACAAGGCCCCGCCGGTGAATACGTTACCACCGACCACACGTTCGAATACTGGAAAGAATGGTATTTCCCTGAACTCCAGGATCGTGCCGATTATGAAACCTGGCAGAAAAACGGTGCCAAAAGCATGTCGCAACGCATCGAGGAAAAAACCCAGGACCTGCTCGACAATTATCAAACAGATCCCATTGAGGATGGCCTGAAGAAAGAGCTTCACCATATAGTGGATGAAGCCGATAAGCGCCATTCCTAAGGGGAACTGATTGCATCACATTCAAAAAAAGATCGATTATGAGTAACAGAACCAATTATACCGTACAGGAAAGTCCTCATTTTGAAATTCTCTCCGACGATCAAAAGGAGCGGGTTTACAACGGAATGTTGCGGACTTTGCAATATACAGGAGCCAATGTGCACCATGAGGGGGCCCGGGAGCTTTTTGAGAAGGCCGGATGCAAGGTCGATGGTGTTCGGGTCTACTTTCCCCCGCAAGTCATCCAGCAGGCCTTATCTACGGCACCGGCCATCACGGAAGTTTTTCCCTGGGATGGGGATGAATCGAAGAAGATTGTGGTCGAGAAAAAGCGCAGTTATTTTGGTCCCGGCCCGACTCCTCCCAACTTCATAGACACTGAGACCCTGGAGCGGCGGCCTTATCTGCGCAAAGATGCCTCGCTGGTGGCCCGTGTATGTGATGCCCTGCCCAACATGGGGTATGTACAGTCGCTGGGCTCCATCTCGGATGTCACCAATGGATTGGCCGATGTGTATGAATTTGCCGATATGGTGCGCAATACCACCACCCCCATCATGAGTTGGTCGTTTACCCGG
Source organism: uncultured Bacteroidota bacterium (assembly GCA_913055635.1). Lineage (GTDB taxonomy): Bacteria > Bacteroidota > Bacteroidia > Bacteroidales > UBA12077 > JAGXLC01. The sequence continues at coordinate 158,007 of CAJXLK010000002.1, read as the reverse complement.
GAAGGGTGTCGCGACATTCACCGGATGGGTATTGCCATGGCCGGCGGAGAGGAAGCCTTCCGCCAGCGTCCCAATTACATTTTTTATGGCGAGCCCATATCCCCATTGGTCAGTGATTTTCATGCCATTGATAAGTGCATCTACTGCGCTGAAAACCGTATTCCCCAGGTTTATAGTCCCTGTGCCATTGGCGGTGGCACCGTACCGGCTACCCATGCCGGCCAGCTGGTGGTGGCCCTTTCCGAATCGATGGTGGGAGTTATTGCCGCACAGCTGATCAGCCCGGGCACCTGTGTGATCATTGGCGGAGTACAGTCGATCCTCGACATGCGTTATTCCATATATTCCTACGGGGCCCCTGAACTGAGCCTCTTGAGTGCAGCCCTGACCGAAGTGGTCCATTATTGCGGCTTGCCCATGTATTCCACCTCAGGCTGTACCGATACCAAGAAAATGGACGTGCAGTCGGCCATGGAAGCCAGCCTTTCCATTAACGCGGCCATGATGAGCGGAGCCAATTTTGTCCATGACAATGGCTATACCGAATCGGGCCTGACCGGTGATGTTTTCCAGACCGTGATGGATGATGAAATCATTAGCATGGCCCGGGTGGTTGAAAACGGGGTCGAGGTCAGTGAAGAAACCCTGGCTGTTGAACAGATCAAGAATGTGGGCCCCGGTGGCCACTATCTCTATGAAGACCATACCATGAAATGGTTCCGCAAACATTGGATGCCTTCGCTGATGGACCGCAACAGCTATGAGAACTGGGAATCGCAGGGTAAAAAGACCCTGAAGGACCGGGTTCTTGAAAAGACCCGTGATTTGATCAACAATTACGAGGGTCCGCGCGATAAGGTTCCTGCCGAGGCCGACCAGGAGATTGAACGCATCCTTGGGGAAGCCGAAGAACGCATTCAGAGAGAACAACCCCAAACCCAAGGCTAACGGCTGATTCATGGAGGGTTCTTGCCCGGCCTCTGCAGGCGTCCGAGCACATGTTGTCTGAGAAATGGCGAAAAAGGATCTGCCGGCCGGGTCAAGCCCTTCCATGTTTTATCCACGGGATCCCTGCCTGGGATAATACCCCGTTTGAATACCGGCAGGCTTTTGTTCCATTGTCCTGTTACCCCGCTTAGCGGGGTCAATCTTGCGGGGTCAATCTTGCGGGGTCAATTTCGTGGCCTATGGTGAGCGCCCTGATAACAAAGTATGAATGGCCCAATGTAACGTGGATGGATAACCTTTATAAGTCTTTATACCAATGAACCCCCCATCCAGTAACTTACACAACAAGGCCATGGATATACATGCGGGTTCCATAATGATTGACCACATAATGTCTGTTTTAAGATTCAGACCATATTGAGTTACAAACTATTAATTAAGTTATATACTTATGAATCATTATGTCATAGGCATTGATACCGGTGGTACCTTTACCGATGGGGTATTGCTGCATTATGGGTCGCGCAGGGTCATTTCCACCGCAAAATCCCTTACCACGCGTGAGGATTTGAAAAAAGGGGTAATCAAGGTTTTGCGCAAACTTGATCTGCAGGAGGATTACCGGATCAAGCTTGTGGGCATATCCAGTACATTGGCCACCAACAGTGTTGCTGAAGGCAAAGCCCGTAAAGTAGGCCTGTTGTTGATTGGTTATGACCGGGAGCTGGTTGAGGATTATGGATTAAGCGGACAACTCTCGACCGATCAGGTCTATTATTTTCAGGGCGGACACAATGCCCAGGGCAATGAAATGGAGGCATTGGACGAGGCCGGTATTGAGGCCTGGGTACGCGAGAAAAGCCATGAATTTGATGCCATTGCTGTTTCCAGTTATTTCAGCCCGCTCAATCCCGAACATGAAAAAACGGCCTTTGAGGTCATCCGTAAGTACACCTCCATTCCTGTGGTGATGGGCCATCAGCTCTCCACCAAGTTGAATTCCATCAAGCGGGCGGCCACCGCCTCGATCAATGCTTCGCTGGTGGCTGTGATGTATGATTTCATACAGGCTGTTCGCCGTTCATTGCGGGAATTGGGCATCCAGGCTCCCTTGATGATTGTTCGCGGCGATGGCACCCTGATGCCCTATACCGATGCCATTGAAAGGCCTGTAGAGACTGTCCTTTCCGGTCCGGCGGCAAGTGCCATCGGGGGCAGGTTCCTCTCGAAGAAGAACAGCTCCCTGGTGGTGGATATGGGCAGCACCACCACGGATATGGCTTTGGTTCAGAATTCAAGGGTCATTGTCTCGGAAGAAGGGGCCAAGGTAGGCAATACCCATACGGCAGTGGAAGCCGCCAGGATTCGAACCATCAGCATTGGATGCGACAGCCGTATCGCATTCAATCAGCGCCGCGAGCTGGAAATCGGCCCCGACCGGGTCCGTCCCCTGTCTCAGATGGCCGTTCATCATCCCCATGTGGAGGAAGAGTTGAAATCCCTGAGTCGGACTGCCCTGATCCGGAAAAATCCCTATGACGTGGAATACTGGTATCTCCATAAACCCCTCGATGAAAACGAGATGGCCGGGCTTAGCGATCAGCAGAAAAATGCCGTGGACAAAATCAGAAAGCCCCTTCGCCTGTCCGATTTGCTCAAGCAAATGGGGGTTTTTCACCCGTCCCACCTTCACCTGGATGAATTGATTCAACAGGGCAAAATTGAGTGTTCCAGCCTTACCCCCTCTGATTTGCTTCATGTGGAAGGGGCCATGGAAATGTGGAATACGGAAGTGGCTTTTCTGGCCACCGACTATTATTGTCAGGCCTATGGCAAAAACCGCAAAGATTTTATAGAGCAGACCTTTGATCGCATGGTGGATATCATTGTCGAGGAGCTGATCATCTTTTTGGCCTGTCAGAATGTCAACCAGAGTAAGATGCCGGCTCGGATAGACGGGGAATGGGGCCGGTGGATGCTTCGGGAGATCCTTCACAGCGACAATGAGTTTCTTTCGATTGATGCCGACAGCCGTTATCCTTTGATTGGAACGGGGGCCCCGGCCCGTCATTTTTTGAGGGAGGCGGCCAAACTGATTCACGCCAAGTTTATCCTTCCCGAACATGCCGATGTAGCCAATGCCGTGGGAGCGGTCTCGGGGTCAGTCAGCGAAGTACGGGAAGCCCTGGTTTTCATTCGGGAGAATGAGCACCAACACCACTATGTGGCCAAATACGAAGACCAAAGCCGTTGCTTTGAGCAATACAGCCAGGCCTGTGAGCATGCCAGCGAGGTTTCCAGACAGCTTGCCCGCCAGGCTGCCATGAAAGCCGGAGCTGCCGATCCCTATGTGGAGGTCGATCAGAAGGTGGAGGGGTCGCTGACCCGCTATGTGGCCCGGGCAGTTGGAAATCCCAAGCTTTCAGAAATGACAACCCTTAAAGACGAGTCAACGGCCTTATGAGACGCATCATTGCCTGTCGAAGCATCAAACCTGAGTTGGAGCAGCTGGTGCAGCCCGAGGCACCGTTTCATATCCGTTATTTGCCTCAAAACCTGCACCGGTTCCCCCATAAACTGAAGGAATTTTTGCAAAAAGCCATCGATCAGACCGAATCCTCATATGAGCAGGTGGTACTGGGGTATGGCTTATGCTCCAATGGCATTGTGGGAGTGAAAGCCCCCGATCAGGGACTATATATACCCCATGTGCACGATTGTATTGCCCTTTACCTGGGCAGCCGCCAGGCTTATCAAAAAATCTTCCACCAGCATCCCGGTACCTATCACCTGACCCCCAGCTGGATCAACAACCACACCGACCCGCTCGGACTGGTGGAAAACGAGTATACCCAACGCGTTGGGGCTGAAATGGCGGAAGAGACCATGCGCACTGAAATCCGCAATTATAGCCACATCAGCTTTGTCAATACCAATGCCCCCAATAGCGAAAAATACCGCAGACGGGCCCGCGAAAATGCCCGTTACTTCAACAAAAAATTCATCGAGTATCAGGGCTCCGAGGCCTTCTTCCGCAAAATCCTTTACGGACCCTATCAAAACCCCGACTTTATCTATATACAACCCGGAAATATTGTAAAACAAAAAGATTTCTTAAAGTAGGAGGATCTATAATGCAAATAGTAGGAGAATTAATCAACGCCAGCCGGAAAAAAATTCGCAATGATATCAAGGAGAAGAATTATGATGCCATTGCGCAGGTGGCTAAAGATCAGCATCAGCACGGCGCGGATTTTATTGATGTCAACGCCGGTATTTTTGTAGGCCAGGAAGCTGATTATGTTAAATGGCTCATTCAAACCGTACAGGAGAATGTGGATGCCCCCTGCTGCATCGACACCCCCGACCCGGCCGTTCTTGAACAGGCCATTCAGGTTCATCAGGGCACCCCGATGTTGAATTCCATCTCCCTGGAAAAAGAGCGGTATGAGAAGATGTTGCCGGTGGTTAGCGGTACCGATATGAAGGTTATTGCCCTGTGCATGAGCGATGAGGGAATGCCTTATACCAAAGACGACAGGATGAAGATCGCCCGCCGGTTGATCAACAACCTGGTGCAAAAAAATGTACCCCTCGACAACATTTATGTCGATCCCCTGGTACAGCCCATTGGTTCGGGCGACCGCTTTGGGGTGGAATTTCTCGATACCATTGAGGCCCTGAATGAAGAATTTGAAGGGGTTCATACCATATGCGGACTCTCAAACATCTCGTACGGCATTCCCAAACGCAAATTTGCCAATCAGACTTTTATGATCATGTCCATTACCAAGGGGCTTGATTCGGCCATTCTCAATCCCCTGGATAAAAGAATGATGGCAAGCATTACCGCCGCTGAGACCCTAATGGGCAAAGACCCGTTCTGCGAAAAGTATGTCAATGCTTACCGGGAATCGGCGTTTGAATTTAAATGATTGATCACCGCTTAGCCTTGCGCGGAGGACTCGAGCAACGATCATATTGTATAATCAGAAAATGAATCCACCGCAAATGTATCCGCTGGGCGTTTGCTCAGCGGTGTGGATGGATCAAAAAATCACAGGAGGTTATTATGAGTAAACAATATTCCAATGAAGTGGAAGTAGCCCGTAGCTATTACAACAGCACGGATGCCGATAATTTTTACTATCGGATTTGGGGCGGGGAAGACCTGCACCTGGGCATTTACGATACCGAAGATGAAGACATTTATACGGCCAGCCGGCGGACCATCGACCGGATGGCAGAAAAGGCCAAAAAGATCGATCAATCCACCCGGATTATTGATTTGGGTGGAGGGTTTGCCGGTTCAGCCAGGCATCTGGCACGCAAGTATGGATGTTATGTGGCGGTATTGAACCTGAGTGAAGCCGAAAATGAGCGGGGCCGCAAAATGAACAGGGAACAGGGTCTCGATCATCTGATTGATGTAGTCGATGGTAGTTTTGACGATGTACCTTTTGACAACGAGAGCTTTGACATTGTTTGGTCGCAGGATGCCATCCTCCACAGTGACAACCGGGAGCAGGTAATCCGTGAGGCCTTCCGCGTATTGAAACCGGGCGGAGAGTTGATCTTTACCGATCCCATGCAAACCGATAACTGCGATGAACAGGTGCTCCAACCCATTTATGAGCGCATCAATCTGTCTTCACTGGGTTCCCCCTCTTTTTACCGGGAAACATGCCGGAAAAACGGTCTAAAAGAGGTTGGTTTTGAAGAGATGCCCCATCATCTGACCAATCATTATTACCGGGTACTTAAAGAAACGGAAGCCCGTGAAGATGAACTTGAAGGAGATGTCTCGCGCAATTACATCGATAACATGAAGAAAGGCCTTCAGAACTGGGTCAATGGAGGTAAAAAAGGCCATTTGACCTGGGGCATCTTTCATTTCCGCAAAGAAGATTGATGATAAAATGAAAATCATTAACTTTAGACCGCTAAAAGCTATTAACATTTAAAACAGTATTATATGAATCATTTGGAAAAAGTTGATGAACAACTTGAATACCGGGTAAAAGATATTAATCTGGCTGAGGCCGGACGCAAAGAGATCGAGCTGGCAGAGCATGAAATGCCTGGTTTGGTTGAGTTGCGCACCAAGTATGGCCAGGATAAGCCTTTAAAAGGTGCCCGGATTACCGGTTCCCTTCACATGACCGTTCAAACGGCTGTCTTGATCGAGACCCTCAGGGCATTGGGAGCCGATGTAAGGTGGGCCAGCTGCAACATCTTCTCCACCCAGGATGAAGCGGCAGCGGCCATTGCGAAAGAGGGTGTGCCCGTTTTTGCCTGGAAAGGTGAGACCCTTGATGAGTACTGGTGGTGCACCGCCCAGGCCCTGTCTTTTCCCGGGGGCAAAGGCCCGCATCTGATCGTGGACGACGGGGGCGATGCCACCCTGATGGCCACTGTAGGGCATCAGGCCGAGGAAGATCCCTCCATCCTGGAAAAAACCCCCGAAGCCTGGGATGAAGAGGCCCTGCTTAATCGGCTGAAGGCCCTTCAGCAGGATGATCCCGATAAATGGCGCCGTACCGTCAAAGAAATGCAGGGGGTTTCTGAAGAAACCACTACCGGCGTTAACCGGCTCTATCAAAGGGAAAAAGACGGAACATTGCTCTTCCCGGCCATCAACGTCAACGATTCGGTGACCAAATCCAAGTTCGACAACAATTACGGCAACCGTGAATCGTTGATCGATGGCATTAAAAGGGCCACCGATATCATGATTGCCGGAAAGAAAGCCGTTGTTTGCGGTTATGGAGGTGTGGGCAAAGGTTGTGCCCAGGGATTGGCCGCCTTTGGCGCCCGGGTGATCGTTACCGAAATTGACCCCATCTGCGCCCTTCAGGCAGCCATGGAAGGCTTTGAAGTCAATACCATGGACAACGTAGTGGATCAGGCCGACATATTTGTTACCGCTACCGGCAATAAGGATGTGATCACCGTCGAGCATATGTCCAAAATGAAAGATAAAGCCATCGTCTCCAACATCGGCCATTTCGACAACGAAATCCAGGTCGAGAAACTGGAGGAAAGCAAAGATGTTGAAAAGATCAACATCAAACCCCAGGTCGATGAATACAAATTTTCCGATGGCCACTCCATTATTATGCTGGCCCAGGGCCGGCTGGTAAACCTGGGTTGTGCCACCGGTCATCCTTCTTTCGTGATGAGCAATTCTTTTGCCAATCAAGTCCTTGCCCAGATTGACCTGTGGCAAAATAAACGCGAGATCAGTGTTTACAGATTGCCCAAGCATTTGGATGAGGAGGTTGCCCGGGCCCACCTGAATCATCTGGGTGTTAAGCTTTCTAAGCTTACCCCTGAGCAGGCTGAATACATCGGCCATCCCGTAGATGGTCCTTATAAAACCGACCATTACCGGTATTAATCCCAAGTTTCTGGGGTTATTTTGGGAAGATGTATTTTTTTTTAGGAACACCAATCAATTAAGAACCCAAAAACAATTCAATTATGCCATATTTATTCACTTCGGAATCTGTTTCTGAGGGCCATCCCGATAAGGTAGCCGATCAGATATCGGATGCCATCCTGGATGAGCTGCTCAAACAGGATCCCAATTCCAAATGTGCTGCCGAGACATTTGTAACCACCGGCCTTGTTGTAGTAGGCGGTGAAATCAAGACGGAAGCTTATGTTGATGTCCAGGAGATTGCCCGTAATGTGGTGCGGGGCATCGGTTATACCCGTCCCGAATACCGGTTTGATGCCGATTCCTGCGGTGTACTGACTTCCATCCACGAACAATCGCCCGATATCAGCATGGGCGTTGAACGCGAATCAGAAGAAGAGATGGGTGCGGGTGACCAGGGCATGATGTTTGGCTTTGCCACTACCCAAACCGAAAATTACATGCCTTTGCCCGTGGATATCTCCCATCGTCTGCTAAAAGAGTTGGCCGAGATCCGACGCATTGAAGGAGAGATGCCTTACCTGCGTCCTGATTCCAAAGCCCAGGTGACCTTTCAGTATGATGATGACCATACACCCATGGGTATCAATACCATTGTCCTTTCAACCCAGCACGATGAATTCATTTCCCCGGTCGATAACACCGAAAAGGCTCGTAAAAAAGCCGACCGCGAAATGCTGGGTAAAATTGAAACCGATGTCAAAAACATCCTGTTGCCCCGGGTAAAAAAATCCTATCCTGCTGAAATTCAGAAGTATTTTGACACCGATTTCCGTTTGCTGGTCAACCCCACCGGCAAGTTTGTCATCGGCGGTCCGCACGGCGACACCGGCCTGACCGGCCGTAAGATCATCGTCGACACCTATGGCGGGAGGGGCGCCCATGGGGGCGGTGCCTTCTCCGGGAAGGACCCCTCCAAGGTTGACCGTTCTGCCGCTTATGCAGCACGCCACATTGCCAAGAACATGGTGGCGGCCGGTATCGCCGAGGAAGTGGAAGTGCAGCTGGCCTATGCCATTGGCGTTTCTGAACCTGTGGGCCTGTTTGTTGGGACCCATGGCTCCAAGGTTAATCTAACCAATGAGGAGATTGCCCAAAAAGTCAAGAAATTGTTCGACCTACGGCCCAATGCCATCATCAAGCGTTTTGGCCTGCGCAATCCCATCTTTCAGGAAACTGCCGCTTATGGCCACATGGGCCGTAATCCGGGCAAGAAAGTGGTATACATCAATGGCGACCGCAAGGAAGTGGATACTTTCGCCTGGGAGAAACTGGATTATGTCGACCAGATCAAAGAAGAATTCGGCTTAAAATAAAGCTGACCAACCAAAGCTTTGTCCCGGAAAGACTGTACCCTTAAAGGTGTGCATGGTTTCTCCGGGACTTCCTTTATTTGTATTGTCTGAATCAAAAAACACATTTATGGATCGCGTATTAGGAATAGGAAATGCCCTGGTCGATATCATGACCCGCCTGAAAGATGAAACCCTGCTGGAAGCGTATCAGCTTCCCAAAGGCAGCATGCAATTGGTGGACCAGGCATTCAGTCAGAAGCTGACCCGTGCCACGGAGGACCTGGACAAACAGCGGGCCAGTGGTGGATCAGCAGCCAACACCATTCATGGCCTGGCCCGGCTCGCGGTTGAGACGGGTTTCATTGGTAAGGTAGGGGATGATGAGTTGGGCCGTTTCTTCAGCCAGGATATGAAACAAGCCGGGATTGATCCGAAGCTGTTTCACAGTCAAACCGATAGTGGAAGGGCCATTGCCCTGATGAGCCCCGATTCGGAACGTACCTTTGCCACTTTTTTGGGTGCTGCCGTTGAGCTGACCGGTTCTGAGCTGACTCCCCAACTTTTTACAGGTTATAAGTACCTGCACCTGGAAGGCTACCTGATCCAGAATCATGAATTGATGAAGCGGGCCTTTGAGTTGGCTCGCGAAAATGGCATGTTGGTCTCCCTTGATTTGGCCAGCTTCAATGTGGTGGAAGCCAACCTGGATTTCCTCAGCACTTTTGTCAAGGATTATGTCGATATTCTATTTGCCAACGAAGAGGAAGCCAAGGCTTTCACCGGCAAAGAACCCGAAGAAGCCCTGGATGAGCTGGCTGGTCTGTGCAGGATTGCCATCGTGAAAGTAGGCAAGGAAGGCTCCTACATCAAAAGGGGAGCGGAGAAACATTATATCAGGCCCATATCCGCCCAACCGGTAGACACTACAGGTGCCGGCGATGCTTTCGCCGCTGGTTTCCTTTACGGTTTGGTGAATAATTACGGGTTGGATTACTGCGGATATGTCGGGTCGGTTTTGGCCGGCAAGGTCATCGAGGGGGTTGGTGCCAAAATGGATCAATCCCAATGGCAGGAAATTAAACGCCTGATTGCTTCCAACCCCGCTTAAAAGACCCCTAAGAGACCCCGCTTAGCGGGGTCAATTTCTCCCCGCTAAGCGGGGTCAGAAGATCATACCCCTCCGCTAGGCGGAGTCTAATACCCCGCTTAATACCCCCGCTTAGCGGGGTAGCTTCTTTCCAATACCCCCGCTAAGCGGGGTATTTTATGTTTTTGACCCCGCTAAGCGGGGTATTTTTTGCCATAATCAAACGCTTTTCTTTATCTTTAAAGCACCAAAAACGGTTGTTATGTCAAAAATTGCAGGAATCGGCCATGCGCTGATCGATATATTTGTCAACCTGGATGATGAGGGGTTGCTAAAAAAGTACGGCTTTGCCAAGGGTTCACAGGAACATGTGGATCAATCGGTATTTGACTCCATTTACCAGGAGTTAAACACAGAGAGTGCCCGTTTTGTCCCGGGCGGATCTGCCTCCAATGTGCTGCACCCTCTGGCCAGCATGGGTTACGAGGCCACTTTCCTCGGCGCCCTTGGCCATGATGAATGGGCCAGTCTGTTTGAACAGGATTTGCAGCAGGCAGGGGTTTCCTTTGCTCCGGTGCGCAAAGAGGGTGCGACAGGAAGAGTCCTTCATCTGATTACCCCCGACGGTGAAAAAACGGTGGTCGGCTATACCGGCGTCAATGAACAACTCACCAAGGCAGATCTGGACGAATGGGATTTGTCAGACCACACCCACCTGGTGGTTGATGGTTTTCTGGCCCCCCGGGAAGATTTTTTGGAGGATTTTCTTCAACGCGAAGACCTCCAGCAGGCACAGGTGCTTTTCGATATGGCCAGCAGCCATATCGCGGAGGGCTACCGCGAATTCTTAAAGCGATTGCTGAAAACCCATGTTGACATGGTTTTTGCCAATGATCTGGAGGCCTTTTCATACACCGGCAATGAACCTGAACGGGGCATCCGAAGCATCGCCAAGGATTGTGAAGTGGTCGTGATCAAACAGGGGGAAAAGGGCGCCCTGATCCAACGGGGCAACGAATTTTACACCATTGCCGCAGCCCCCTCCGGACCCCATGACACCACCGGCGCCGGTGATTTATATATGGCTGGTTTCCTCTACGGATGGCTCAAAAATTACCACCTGACCCACTGCGGCAAAGTGGCTTCATTTGTGGCTTCCAAAATCCTTGAAGTGGAGGGGGCCCGCCTTTCTGTTCAACAGTGGAAGGAAATTCAACAAATGATCTGACAAGTCCCTGATGTGACCTGGTCTGTGATCTACTTCTTGAACCCATTTGCCGATAAACACCTACAGATCTACCAGTTTATTTTGAATGGCATAGCGAATGAGCTCCGAATTGTTGGAGAGATTTAGCTTGTTAAGAATGCGGGTGCGGTAGGTGCTAATGGTTTTGACGCTTAACGAGAGGTTTCCGGATATCTCGGTGAGGGTTTCCCCGGAAGCAATGCGGCGCAGCACTTCAAATTCCCGGTCGGAGAGGCTTTTATAGGCAGGGGTGTTGGACGGTTCGTGCAGGTGATCGGCCAGGGTTTCAGCTACCTTGGAACTGATGTATCTTTTTCCTGCAGCCACTTTTCGGATGGCATTTTCAAGTTCCCCCGGGGCACTCTCTTTGGTTAAATATCCGGCCGCCCCGGACTTCATAACCCTTAGTGCATATTGATCTTCCGGGTACATGCTCAGGATCAGCACCGGCAAATCAGGCTGGATGCTTTTTAGCTGCTTGAGGGCTTCCACCCCACTTCGACCCGGCAGGGATATATCCAAAACCACTACATCATAGTCTTCCTGGTTGATTTGCTTGAGCATGTCAGCAGCATGCTCGGCCTCCCCTTTGACCCGGATATCGGTCGTATCATCCAGCAGTTGCTTTAGCCCTTTCCTTACAATGGTATGGTCATCAACGATGAGGACATTGATCATGATTGATAGCTTTTGGGTACCCTCACTACCTGCTTAATAATCTTCCGGGTGTATTGCCATTTATCTTTTGGCCTGCTGTAAAGTTAATGAATTTTTCTCCCGGTTCATTGCCGAAACCGCTAAGAAGCAGTGAGATTTTGATCAATGCTGTCAAGGCCATGCCTGAAGATTCAAATCATTTGATGGCCACGCATATTTCCTGTTATTTTTTTCAATCATGCTTCCTCATCTAATCCATTGGAAGCAAACAATTGAATACAGTAAATTGTTTATCAATAAAAAAGCTTATGGAAGACTGGAAAGAAACACAAAGCGAAATAACCAAAACCTTTAACTTTAAGGATTTTGTTGAAGCCATAGATTTCGTCAACCGGGTTAAGGACATTGCTGAAACCCATCAGCACCATCCCGATCTATACATCCATTCCTACAACAAGGTTAAAATCACATTGACCACACATAGTGAGGGCCGGGTAACGGATAAGGACTACAAGGTTGCCGGTGAGATAGATCAGTTGTGATCTGCGGGGAATTTGTTCTGGTTTAGAATTATTATCTTTGGAGTAGAACTAAATCCATAGGTAATGAATTCTATGTTGGTCGTGGGCATTGTCATTGTCGCGGGCTTTCTTTTCGGAGAATTGGCCAGCAAGGCAAAGCTGCCCAAAGTCACTGGGTATATACTGGCTGGTGTGATATTGAATCCGCGGATAATGGGGTTCATACCGGAATCCTTTATCCGCCATACCGATGTGGTCACCCATCTTTCGCTCAGTGTGATTGCCTTTTCAGTAGGGGGTACCCTTTTGCTTTCGAAGATCCGTCGAATGGGTGGGCGCCTGCTGCGGATGACGCTGCTGGAATCGACCATGGCCTTTGCATTGGTACTGGGGGGTTTTATTGTGGTTGCCCCGTTCTTCCTGAATGTGGAAGGAGCCGGTTACATGTCGGTATATATTCCTTTTGCCCTTTTGCTGAGTTCACTGGCAGCCCCTACCGACCCCACTGCTACCTTAGCCGTTGCCCATGAGTATCGGGCAAAAGGCAAGGTAATGTCTTCTGTCATGGGCATTGCCGCATTTGATGATGCCATGGGCATTGTCCTCTACAGCATTGCGGTAGCTTTTGCCGGTTCTTTCATTGCCCCGGAAAGTGCCGGTATCGGGCAGGTTACCTGGCACATCCTTCGCCAGATCATTGGAGCCCTGGCACTGGGCGGTTTGATCGGTTGGATATTCAACCAGGTCACCCTGTTTTTGAAGCGGGAGGGTGAAGGGATGTTCATTGTCCTGATCATTGGCTTGTTGGCGGTTAATTTTGGTGTCTCTGAATGGCTGAGGGTTGATGAGTTGCTCTCAGTGATGTTCATGGGATTCGTGGTGGTCAATTTTAACCTTTACAGCGAGAAGATTTTTAATATACTGGAGCGCTATACCGAACAGCTCATATTTGTTCTATTCTTTACCATCAGCGGCATGCACCTGGATGTTTTGGTTCTGGGCGATTATTTTCTGTTGATTTTCTTCTACCTCCTTTTCCGCGGGGCCGGAAAGATGCTGGGGGTAACCCTGGGTGCCCGTGGTGCAGAGGCAAAGGTGCGCAAATATACCCCGGCCGGTCTGATCCCTCAGGGAGGTATTGTGATCGGGCTGGCCCTTTTAATTAAACAGGACCCTGCATTTTCCCAGATATCGGATGCTTTCATCAACATCATTTTAGGTGCCACGGTCCTCCATGAATTGATCGGACCGGTGCTGGCCAAGCTTGCCCTCCGCAAATCGGGGGAAATAAAAGCGGAGTAAAGGGTATATATGCGGTTCCGGCATCCCCTTCCTCAAACAAAAGGGGGTATTAAAGAGGAATAGCGGGGTTTATGCGCTAACATGGGATATCAAAGAGTAATCGTTGCTTTTATGCGATGGCCACATCCTGGTACTCAATCAATACATTGGGGTCTCAAGAGGGGATTGCGGTTTTTACCCGAACAATTCCAGGAGTTGCTCGCGGGTGAGTTTCTTCAGGGTTTCACTAGGAGTAATGAAGGTTTCGGCCAGGCGTGCTTTCCTGTTTTGAAGCTGTTGGATTTTTTCCTCTACTGTGCCGGCTGAAATAAAACGATATACCATGACCTTTTTATCCTGGCCGATGCGGTGGGCCCGATTAATGGCCTGTTCTTCAACGGCGGGGTTCCACCATGGATCCAGAATCAAGACATAGTCGGCTGCCGTCAGGTTCAGACCAAATCCGCCTGCCTTGATCTGGATCAGGAAGATTTTGTTCTGGGGGTTATCCTGAAATTCGCCAATCACTTGCTGTCGGTTTTGCGTCTCCCCGGTGAGCAGGGAATAGTTCCAGCCGATGTGTTTAAAATGGTGTTCCAAAAGGCGGAGGTGCTTTTTGTAGGAGCTGAAAACCAAAACTTTATGGTCTTCAGATATGAGGCTCCCCAAATAGTCAATGATTTCGTTGAATTTGCCCGACTCCCCATAATAATCCTCATCCACCATTAAGGGGTGGTTGGCAATTTGTCGCAACCGTGAGAGCCCGTCGAGGATTTGAAGGCTGTTTTTATCTTCTTCAGCTTCAAGGTGTTCCAGTATGTTGTTGCGGATGATCGATTTTTCTCTTTCGTAATAAGAAGCCTGGGGCTCGGTCATTTCGCAATAAATGACCTGTTCGGTTTTTTCTGGTAATTCTTTGGCTACCTGGTGTTTGGTGCGTCGCAGGATAAACGGGTCGATCATTGCCTGCAGTTTAGCTTCCTGTTCCTGGTTATTTTGTTTTTCGATGGGCTGGAGGAATTCATTTTTAAAAAAATGATAACTGCCCAACAAGCCTTTGTTCAGGAAGTTGAACTGGGCCCAAAGGTCAGAGAGGGAATTTTCTATTGGGGTACCGGTCAGCACCAGTTTGTGTTTGCTATGGAGTTCGTTTACGGCCTTGTAGATTTTGGAAGAGGGATTTTTAATGTACTGGCTTTCGTCGAGGATGAGGTAATGAAAGGGGATTCGCCGCAAAAGCTGGTAATCATTGCGTACGATGCCATAGGTTGTGAGCACGAGGTCGTAGTGGTGGAGTTCTTCTGGTTTACGGGTCCGGTGAATCCCGGTATAGCGATAAACCTGGAGTTGGGGGGTGAATTTTTTTATCTCATCTTCCCAGTTGTATATCAGGGAAGTGGGCATGACAATCAGGGAAACGGGGCTGGTTTTTTCGAGGGTATCGGCATAGGCGTCTGCCCGTTCCCAGGAGTCAAACAGGCTTAACTGACCGGATGGGGTGAGTTCCGATTGGGCAATGGGCACCGGTTCGGCGGTATTTTTTACATGAACCAAAAGGGTCAGGGTTTGGACGGTTTTGCCCAGGCCCATATCGTCGGCCAGGCATCCGCCAAATTCATACTGGTTGAGAAGGTGCATCCACTGGTAACCTTTGAGTTGGTAAGGCCTAAGGGTGGCCTGTATGTCGCCGGGCACAGGAACCTGTTGTTGATCCAGCTGCTCTTCCAAATCTTTTAAGCGTTCCAGGTAATTTTGGCTAAATTCTTTGCCAATGCTTTTTTCCAGTATTTTGAAGTGAAACTTGTTGATTTTGAGCCGATCCGTATCTATTTGGCCAAATTTAAAAAGATCCTTGTAATGGGTGAACCATTCCTCCGGCAGAAGGGCATATTCTCCATTGGGCAGGGGAATTTCACGAATACCCTGCAGAATATAGTCTTTGAGGGTCACAAAGGAAAATTCGTAGGAACCGATTTGAACACGAGCCTTGAGATCGAACCAGTCGTTGTTTTCATTGACCTGCGATTGAATATTGAATTCGTAAAGGCTGTATGTCTTTCCCCCCAAATTTCGCTCTACCTTGATGCCCTTTTCTTTGAGTTCATCCTGATGTTCTTTAAGCCATTGCAGCAATTCGTGCAGGGGGTCTTTCTCAGAGCCGGCCGAAGCTTTATGGGGAAAAGGATGGAAAAAATTTTCCTGATAATTCTCTAAGCCTATTCTTTTAATTTCTTCTTGTATAGTGGCTTCCCATTCCAGATCCCGCTCAATTTTTGAAAATCGGTATCGTTCATTTTGATATTCCAGTATGACTTTGGTCTTTTGCTTATTGTGGGCCAAAAAAGATTGCTCGCCATATGAAAAGGACAATATCAGGGATGGGCGCTGATAAAGATCATTATGCAGGGTAAGCCAGCTTTGTCGTGGAGGATCGATGGTTTCAATGTCGAAACCTTTGGCATGGACTGCATATTTTTTAATGTTGGGGAGGGCGAAACTCTCAAACCATTTCTTTTCAAATTGCTGGGGGACAATGATGTATTCTTTTTGGAAGAACGGCTTGAGCTTATTGGCATCGATGTCACTGAAAGCATACAGCTGATTTTCAATGATCATTCGGCACGGCTCATGGGCCAATATGATGTGGCTTTTATTGATCAGACTGATTTCTTCTCCGCCCTGGCTCACCGATAAATTATATCGGGTCTCATGTTCCCCTTTTTCAATGTTGAACAGGGTATTGGCCTGTTCCGGTAAAACTTCTATGCAGTGATCCCGGTTGATGAATTGGTGTTTTTCTTTGAAATAAACCTCAATGTCGGTTTCTCTCAGCAAATCAGCCAGGCGGGCCTGGCGTTTTTCGATGAAAGGGCGGATTCTTTCCGAGACGTAATCAGAAGGGACTTTGTTCAGGAATTCTTTAAGGGTTTGATCCTTTTTCCTGCCGAAAATGCGGTACAGGTTCTTTTCACTGTACTGGCGGGTGATTTCATATATTTCCCTTTGCTGGGAGTTAAGCTGGGGGGCATATCGCGGGTAATTGAGCTCATTGAGTTGAGCTTCAATGGGTAAAAAACCTTTGTCTTCGTATTTATTGATGATCAGGGGTCGGGCTATCGGACCGAACGTTTTGTCATCAATAATCCCTACAATGAATGTCTGCGCCATAAAGGTGGCTTTTTGCTGCTATCTTAAAGATACAACGATATCTTTCTGCCTGTAAAATATCCAACGAAACCTGCATCCAGTAACCTTCACAACAAGGACATGATTATTTCATGCAGGTTCCATAAGGCCAAAAAATAAAAAAAATAACCTTATGAAAGTTTTCAACGATTTGTATGGTTTCCTTCACCCGGTTGAAGACGGGGTTGCTGCCATGCCGGTCATCCCATAAAACCAATTCCATGGTACTTCAACTCAGGCAGGCCAACACACCTTCTGTTAACATGGTGATTCTTTTGATTGTAATCGGTTGCTCTTCAATACGTTGATGGTTTGTCGCATTTAAAACCAATCGGTGATACAAAAGCCTTTGTTCAATGAAGTCGCAATATTCTACAATAATAACCCAATTTTACCACAAGGAATAACCGTATAAATACGGAATTTTTATGGCGGATATGGCGGTCGACACGACAAATGCGATTTGCCTTTATTTAAACCTGCAATAGACCCCAAAAAAAGGATTCCGGTTTGTGAAGGTTAAAGGACCATCATGGCGGGGGTTCTGCAATTAAGAATGATTATAAATAATTATCTTTTTGGCATCATTCGATATATAGGAGCAACCGTATTGCAGAGCATGTTGCATATATTTTGTTTTTATGTGAACAAGTTATAAATTAAAACCGAATTTTGATGTTAAAACTCAAAGCTAATATTATGCGTGTCCAAAGAACCCCCAGGAAAGAACAGCAGATTGATCAGGAACCGGTTGATCTGAGTTTGCTGGATTCCCTGATTGAAAAATACAAACACAAGAAAGGCAATCTGATTCCCTTGCTTCAAGGGACACAGGACCTTTATGGTTATGTGCCTTATGAGGCTTTTCTTAAACTTTCGCGTGAAACCGGCATTCCGTTGAATGAGATGTATGGGGTAGCCACCTTTTACACCCAATTCAGGCTTAATCCGGTGGGCAAGCACATCATCAAAGTCTGTCACGGCACGGCCTGCCATGTGCAGGATGCCGAAACCATCACCGATGCCCTGGAGGATGCCCTGAAGATTGAAGATGGGGAAACCACCGACGACGGGCTTTTCACCCTGGAATCGGTGGCTTGTCTGGGATGTTGTTCACTGGCCCCGGTGATGATGATCGATGGCAATACTTACGGCAAGCTCACCGGGAAAAAGGCGGTAAAAATCGTCAAGGAGCTCAAGATCAGTGAACGCAATTAACGAATTTGGACAGCAATATTGAATAAAACCTTCCTATGGAAAAATCAAAAGTATTAGTCGGTTTGGCCAGCTGCGGGATAGCAGCCGGTGCTCAAAAAGTCTATGATAAATTGCTTGAACTCAAGAAAGCAGATCAACTGGATATTGAAATAAAGAAGACCGGATGCATTGGCATGTGTTACCGGGAACCCCTGGTGGAAGTCATTGACGAATCCGGGTCGTATCTCTATGGAGAGGTGGATGAGCAAAGGGCTGTAGAGATTATGGACAAGCACATTGGCAATGAAGAGCCCATCCGGGACTATGTGGTCAAAACGGATTTATTTGAGACCCCGGATGATGCGTTTTGGCGGGGACAGGTCAAGGTTGCCCTGCGGAATTGCGGGGTGATCAATCCCGAGAACATTCGGGAGTACGAGGCGCGCGAAGGGTATCAGGCCATTGGGAAGATACTCCAGGAAAAAACGGACCCGGAAGATGTGATTCAGACCGTGTATGATTCCGGTTTACGGGGAAGAGGCGGCGGAGGCTTTCCGACCGGTTTAAAGTGGCGTTTCACCTACAAGAATCAAGCCCCGAAGAAATATATTATCTGCAATGCCGACGAGGGGGATCCCGGGGCTTTTATGGACCGTTCCCTGTTGGAGGGGGATCCCCATTCAGTGATTGAGGGTTTGCTTATTGGCGCTTATGCCACCGGAGCCTCGGAGGGGGTTATCTACTGCAGGGCTGAGTATCCGCTGGCCATCAAGCGCCTGAACATTGCCCTGGAACAGGCCCGTGAGCGGGGTTATTTGGGCCATGATATTATGGGTTACCCGGGGTTTCATTTCGACCTGTATGTCAAGGAAGGAGCCGGGGCCTTTGTTTGCGGGGAAGAGACCGCACTGATGGCTTCGGTGGAAGGCAGAAGGGGCATGCCCAGCAAGCGTCCGCCTTATCCTGCGGAAAAAGGACTCTGGGAGCAACCCACCAACATCAACAATGTGGAGACCTATGCCAATGTACCTCAGATTGTATTAAAAGGGGCAGAATTCTTCAACCAATATGGCACGGAAAAGAGCAAGGGGACCAAGGTTTTTGCCCTGACCGGTAAGATCAACCATGGCGGCTCTGTAGAAGTGCCCATGGGCATTAGCATCAAAGATATCATCTATAAGCTTGGGGGCGGTATTCAGGGGGGAAAGGATTTTAAAGCGGTGCAGCTCGGCGGGCCCTCCGGGGGTTGTATCCCGGCTTACCTAAGCGATACCACCATTGATTACGACTCGGTTACTGCTACCGGGGCCATCATGGGCTCGGGCGGCATGGTGGTCATGGACGAATCCACCTGTATGGTAGATGTGGCCAAGTTCTTTTTGGACTTTACCCGCAAAGAATCGTGCGGTAAATGTACCTTCTGCCGGATCGGAACCAAACGGATGCTGGAGATTCTTGATCGCATTACCCGTGGAGAAGGTGAGCAGGGAGACATTGAAAAACTGGAGGAGCTGGCCCATCAGATCAAAGACAACAGCCTTTGCGGGCTGGGCCAGACCGCCCCGAATCCGGTGCTGACCACCATCAAGTATTTCCGCGATGAATATGAAGCCCATATACAGGAGAAAAAATGTCCGGCTAAGAGCTGTAAACAACTGATTACCTATACGGTGGATCCTGAAAAGTGCACCGGTTGCACCCTCTGCCTGCGGCACTGCCCGGTGGATGCCATTAGCGGGAAAAAGAAAGAAGTGCATACCATCGATCAGAATCTGTGCATCAAGTGTGGGGTTTGCTACACCAAATGTCCGTTTGATGCAGTTATTCTTTCCTAAAAAAACCCAATTACTGAATAGAAAATTCGACCAAAATGGAAGAAAAACTCAATATCATCCTCGATGGAAAAAATGTAGAAGGTTATAAGGGTGAAACCATTCTGGAGGTTGCCCGGCGCCATCATATTGAAATCCCTACCCTTTGTCATGACAATCGGCTCAAACCCTTTTCCTCATGTTTTGTTTGCGTAGTGGAGGTTGAAGGAAAGAACGGCATGCAGCCATCCTGTTCCACGGTCATCCAGGAAGGGATGAAGATCCACACCAACAATGAAAATGTGCGGACAGCCCGGAAAACGGCCCTTGATCTGTTGGTAAGCAACCACTTTGCCGATTGCGTGGCGCCATGCAAGGAAACCTGCCCGGCCGGGGTGGATGTACAGGGATATATATCGCTCATAGAGAAAGGGTTGTATCAGGATGCAGTGGGCCTGATCAAACAAACCAATCCCGTGCCTTCCATTTGCGGGCGGGTGTGTGTCAGGCCTTGCGAATTGGCCTGCCGCAGGAATTTTCTCGATGAAGGCACCGGCGTCGGCATTGATTATCTCAAGCGCTTTGCCGCCGATAAGGATTTGCTGGAAGGAGAAAGCCATTACAAACCTTCGGTGGCCCCTTCCACCGGAAAGAAAGTGGCCATCATCGGTGCCGGTCCCGGAGGCCTCTCCTCGGCCTATTTCCTCCAGCAAAAAGGCCATCAATGTGATATCTACGAAGCTTCTCCTGAGCCTGGCGGATGGCTCAGATATGGAATTCCCCAATACCGCCTGCCCAATGACATTTTGGATAAGGAGATTGAAACCATCACCGAGTTGGGCACCCGCATTTATTGCAACCAAAAACTGGGGGATAACCTCAGCTATAAGGACCTGAAGGAGAAGTATGATTCGGTGATCTTAACCATTGGATCCCAGCGGGGTACATTAATCCGGGCTGAAGGAGAGGATGCCGAGAATGTGTTTTCCGGCATTGATTTTCTCCGGAATATGGAGATGACCGGCCAGAAGTATGATTTTACGGGAAAGACCGTGGGCGTGGTAGGAGGTGGCAACACCGCCATGGATTGTTGCCGTACGGCCATGCGTTGCGGGGCCGAAAAGGTTTATGTGATATACCGCCGCTCGCAGGAGCAGATGCCGGCGAATCCCATTGAAGTGCATGAATCTCAGTTGGAAGGGGTTGAATATATGTTTTTAACCAATCCGGTGAAGGTCAATAAGGACCAGCAGGGCAGGCTTCGCTCAATGACCCTGATTCGCATGGAGTTGGGTGAGCCTGATAAATCCGGCCGGCGGCGTCCTGTTCCCATTGAGGGATCCGAGTTTGACATGGAGTTCGACTATGTATTGGCTGCCATTGGGCAAAAAACCGATGTCAACTTTATTGATGACATCAATGCCCATGCCGGGGCGGGTGAATTGAAGCTGAATCGCTGGGGGGATGTCGACGCCGATGAGCAGACCCTGCGCACCGGCATTGAAGGGGTTTTTGCTGCGGGCGATGGTGTGACGGGCCCAGCCACCATTATAGAGGCAGTAGCTCAGGCGCAGACCGCCTCTCGGAGCTGCCATCAATATTTAAGCGGCCAGCCCATCGAACCCCAGCCCGGTGAGTTTATCAGCCGGAAGGAACATTTCCGCGAACTGACCTCCGATGATTTTGCCGGGCGCTATATGCAGCAAATGCGCGAAGAAATGCCCACCTTGCCTGCCGATCAGCGTCAGAATTTTAAGGAGGTAGAACTGGGTTATTCAGATGCCCAGGTGGCCGACCGGGAAACCGGCCGCTGTATGGAGTGTGGGTGTAGTGAGCTCTATACCTGCGATCTCAAGCGTTATGCCAGCGAATACGGGGCCGACCAGAAACGCTTTGCCGGTGAATTTCAGGAAAAAGAGGTCGACCATTCCCATCCCTTTATTGAGATTGATAACAACAAATGCATACTGTGCGGACGATGTGTGCGCATTTGCAGGGAAGTGGTGGGGGCCAATGCTTTGGGTTTCGTTAACCGTGGTTTTGAAACCTATATCGCCCCCAGCATGGGCGAGTCCCTTGCCAATACCCGATGTGAATCGTGCGGATTATGCCTCTCGGCTTGCCCCACCGGCGCACTGACCGAAAATGTCCCCTTCAAACCCGCACCGGTGCAATGGGAAACGGTCCCGACCATTTGCAATTACTGCTCGGTGGGCTGTCAGATTAATTACCACCACAAAAGCGGTTATGTCCTGCGGGTTAGCGGTAAGGAAGGCCGCATCAATACCGACGGGAACATCTGTAAATACCCGCGTTTTGGCTACCATTACATCAATGACCCCCAACGCATCACCCAACCCCTGCTCAAAGTGGACGGGCAGTTTGAAACCATCGATTTTGACAAGGCCTATGAGGTGATCCTCGACGAAATCAAACATGCTGAACCCCATGAAAATGCCTTTTATGCCGGTGCCCGCCTTTCCAATGAGGAACTCTATCTGATCCAAAAACTGGCCCGGGTGGGTGCCAAAACCAACAACATCCACAGCTTTCAGTATTTAACCTCTTTCAAGGGAAGTGACCTCAATTATAAAGCCAATGTGCCCTTTGATGAAATCAACCAGGCCAGTAAGATTTATCTGATGGGGTCAGAAATCAATCAGGAAAATGCCGTGCCTGGTTTTATGATTCAAAGCGCCCGGTTTAACCACAAGGTGCCGGTCGATATGGTAACCAACCTGGAGGCCTCGGCCATGAAAGAAAAAGTGGATCAGATCACCCAAGTGGATTCCTATTATCATTTCATCAAGGCGGTGATCCATTATCTGTTGTCGGAGAATAAGCAAAATGACCTTTTCATAAGGGATAAATGCAGCGATTTTGAAAGCTACCGCAAGCAAATCCTCCGGGAAGACTTTGATCAATTGGTTCAGCAATCGGGAATTGCTTCGAGCCAGCAAATCATCGATTTTGCCGAGGAATATAACCTGCAGCAAAAGGCCATCCTGGTTTTTTCTGAGCGCAATCTTTCTCCCCAGGCCGCAGCTGAGTGTTTCAACCTGGCCATGTTAACCGGTAAGATTGGCAAAACCGCCAGTGGCATCATCTCCCTGAAGGAGAAGAACAATTCCCAGGGCATTTTTGACATGGGCATTGGCGCTTATACCGGCGTGGGCAACCGTTCATTGCGGGATGAAGACTTCCGTAAAATCCTCAGAGAGGTATGGGATGTGGAGGAAATACCTGAAGTGCCCAATAACCGTCATATCGATAAGTTGGATGCCGGAAAAATCAAAAAGCTCTATGTTTTTGGGGAAGATCCCAGAGGTTGTGCCATTGATAAGGAACGGGTGGCCAAATGGTTTGCTGATGCCGAATTCGTGATGGTACAGGATTACTTTATGACGGAAACGGCCCGGGATGCCGACCTGATATTGCCTGCCACCCTGCCGGTAGAAACTTCCGGTACCTTTACCAATACCCAGCGTTTTATACAACAGTTTGAAAAACACCTGGACAGCAAGGTCGAAAAGGAAAATTACCGCCAGATTCTGGATCTGCTTAACGCCTTTGACTCCAATGGCCTGGGTGATGTGCAGGACATTAGAAAAGAGGCCCTTTCCCTGCTTCCTCAAAACAAACGCTTTGAATATAGGTTTGAATATACCCAGGGAGAGGCAGAGGATTACCACTTGTTCAACCATGGATGTGATTCAGTGGTACGATATTTTGATGAGGGTTTCCGCCATGCATTCGATTCATCGCGGTAAAATTGCGGAGTTCGTTGTATTTTATTATCTTTAGGGTAGATTATAGATCAGCAATCAATGAATGTGACATCGGGTATTTAACCAATAAGATCAATCATTATGAAAGAATTTAAGACTGTCGATGACATACTGGACTTTGCCATGAATGCCGAGCAGGAAGCCGTGGACTTCTACAATCATTTGGCAGAAAATGCCAAGAATGAGGAAATGCAAAAAATCTTCAATCAGTTTGCCCAGGAAGAGATTTCTCATAAAGCCAAAGTCCGTAAGATCAAGGAGGAGGGCAGTTATGAGATTTCGCGTGAAAAATTGCGCAACCTCAAAGTCAGCGACTATATGGTCAATGTCACCCCGACGCCTGACATGAATTATCAGGATGCCCTGGTATTGGCCATGAACAAAGAAAAGGCTGCCTTCAGGCTTTATATGGACCTGGCCGAGCAGACTGAGCAGCAGGAGATGAAGGATCTTTTCCTGGCCCTGGCTCAGGAGGAATCCAAGCATAAGCTGCGTTTTGAGCTGGAATATGATGAACATGTCTTGCGGGAAAATTAATCCCCCCCGACAAGATCGCTTTTGTCTATCCCGTAAGCTGCTACTTACGGGATATTTTTTGTTTTCCGGGGATAAACTTTTATTTTGAGGCCAGCTTTATTACTTTTGCAGAGTCCAACCAAATCAGTTGAATAGAGTGAACAGGCACAAGTTTTGGACATGGCTGGTTTTTATCCTTTTGATGGTGGCCTTCAAGGGTTACGCTCAACAGGTGGAAGTGGAGCGTTCAGATGAGAAGGTGATTATCGGCGATCAGAAGTATTATGTTCATCAGGTGAAGAAGGGTCAGACGCTTTACTCCATCAGCCAGGCCTATGGTGTTTCTCAAAAAGTGATTGCCCGCGAAAATCCCGATATTCTTCTTGGCTTGCGGCCAGGCCAGGCCTTAAAGATTCCCTATCGTCCTGAACCTGCTGAAGAAACCTCTTCACACGATACTTCCCGTTATCGTTACCATCGGGTTAAGAAGGGCCAGACCCTTTATTCGCTTGCCCAAAAGTATCATGTATCTGCGGAAGTTCTGCGCCGCTACAATCCTGTCTTGTACGATCAGGAGCTTAAAGCCCGTCAAACCATTAAGATTCCAAAGGATACTGCCCGTCGGAAGGCTGTAGATAAGGACAAACAGCAAAGGGCCAAAACTTCCCGCTTTATTTATCACCGGGTTCAGAAAGGCGAAACTTTATATGCCCTCTCTCAAAGGTATCAGGTGGATATTCGCCAGATCATCAGGGCCAATGAGAAACTTAAGAAGGAAGACTTGCAGGTGGGTTCAGAGGTACGGATACCCCGAAAAAAAGCCTCTGGGCGCCAATCACCGGTTATGGACTCACCCCGGCCGGAAGAATTGAGGGATACTGTGCCGACTTATTACCGTACGGTTCGGAAGCATCTGCCCGATTGCGACTCTTCCGGCTATTATAAGGGCCGTACCATCCGGGTGGGGTTGTTTTTGCCTTTTTACCTGGAAAAAAACCAGCAGCAATTTTATGTCGATTCCACCCGTTTCGATGCCCGCGGCCAGGCCGTCACCCAGAAAGTCAAACGCAATCCCAACGACATTTATCCAGCCTCCGAGCATTTTGTGGAATTTTATGAAGGGGTCCTGATGGCCCTGGATTCACTCTCCGGAAAGGGCATTCGGGTGGACCTGCAGGTTTTTGACACCGCTGGCGATAGCTCCCAAACCCGGGCGATCTTGAACCAGCATAACCTATCCAGCCTGGATCTGATGGTTGGGCCTGTCTACAAAAGCAATTTCCGGGTTATGGCCCGCTTCGCCCGGCGCCACCAAATTCACATCATTTCACCCTTCTCCAAAAGTCCCCGCTGGCTGCAACAAAATCCTTACGTGCTCCAGGTCTATCCTTCCCGGGATGCCCAGTTGGACCAGTTTGCCGCCTATATCTCCAATTTTAGTGATAGAAACATGATATTGGTCCACAGTGGCGATAGCCTTTTTTATCCGCAAATCAGGAAGTTTAAGGACAGGATTTTTTCTTATCTTTCCCATGATACCACCTTTGCGGATGTTCGCTTCAAGGAAGTGGCCTTCAAAGACAGTTTGTTTTACCTCAAACAGGCGATGAACCGGGGAGAAGAGAATATAATGATTGTGCCCTCCGAAGAGGAGGCTTTCGTTACCGATGTGGTCAACAACCTGAATACCCTCTCAAAGCAAGGCTACGACATGCGGGTCTTTGGTTATTCCAATTGGCAGGATTTTGTCAATATTGAGATGGAGTATTTCTACAACATCAATTTGACCTTGTTCACCCCTTTTCATGTAGATTACCGGCGCCCGCCCGTGCAACGGGTGATCCGAAAATACCGACAAACCTTCTACTCTGAACCGAGCCGATACGTATTCCATGGTTTTGACATCAGTTACTATTTCCTCACCGCCTTGCATCGCTATGGGCGTCATTTTGAGGACTGTCTCTATCGGTATGATATCCCCCTGTGCCATTCCGACTACCGGTTTTATCGGCCTTATCGGGCAAGCGGGATGGAAAATGTGGGCCTTTACCTGCTCAAATACCGCGACGATTTGACCATTGACCGGGTCACCATGAACCGATATATGCCCCGGTGGGTGAACCGATAGGGGTGAAGCCCGCTTCATATGGCTTCCTCCAACTTCATCCCTTTTTATTTGTCTTTCCCGAAGTTCCCGCTGCTTAATAAGATGATGTCCCGCTTTTCTCATCGAGGATATCTGTCATTTTCAGATTTTATGGGCTTAATCAGCCTTTCTCATGTTTTATTTTACGCTCACCAACGGTGGTTTTCCCTTCTCTCAGCGTTTTTAAAGGCTTTCAGATGCTTTATTCTGCTTTACACCGCGATTTTTAAGGAAAGAAGGGGTGATTTGCTTGAAATATCAACAAAAATCCGCTAATTTTATCCTTGTTTATCAAACCAATCAAAAAAGGAGGAAATAATGTCACAGTATCACGAACCTGCAAATGAATTGAGCAATGATGCCCGCAATTACACCCGGGCATTGAATAGCCTGAAGGAGGAGATTGAAGCGGTGGATTGGTACCACCAACGGGTCGATACTTCCGACGATGAGAGTCTGGCTGGTATCATGGCACACAACCGGGATGAAGAAATTGAGCATGCCTGTATGACCCTGGAGTGGCTCAGGCGCAATATGCCAGGTTGGGACGAAGAATTGCGGAACTGGCTGTTCAAAGAAGGCGACATTGCGGAAGAAGAGGAAGGAGCGTCCAATCATTCACAAAACAACCCAGGCAATGGGGATCTGGGAATTGGCAAAATAAAATAAAAAGGAGGATTTATGGATCATTTAAGAAAATCACTGGCACCCATATCACAAGCGGCCTGGGAGGAGATTGAATCGCAGGCGCGCGATATTTTTCAAAACACATTAACCGGAAGGCGTTTTGCTGATGTAGAAGGGCCCAAAGGGATGGACTTTGGCGGCATTTCCATTGGCCGCCTGGAGATGGATGAACAGCAAAAGGAGAATCAGGTGCGTTATGGCATTAACCGTGTATTGCCGCTGACTGAAATCCGTCGTTCTTTTAAATTGAATATCTGGGAGTTGGACAATGTGGTGCGCGGGGCTGAAGACGTTGACCTGGGGCCCCTGGAGCAGGCTGCCGGCGAAGTGGCCGCATTTGAAGAGAAAAGCATCTACCATGGTTTTGATAAAGCCTGCATCAAGGGCCTGCAATCGGCCAGCGAACATCAGGTGATGAGCTT
This sequence comes from uncultured Bacteroidota bacterium, assembly GCA_913055635.1. Taxonomy (GTDB): domain Bacteria; phylum Bacteroidota; class Bacteroidia; order Bacteroidales; family UBA12077; genus JAGXLC01. Next base: position 130,777 of record CAJXLK010000002.1, on the reverse strand, counting down.
TCCCGATGACGAAAAGGAGATTTTGCGCAACCTCTCCGAGGGGATTGACCAGCTGAGCCGTTCTTTTATTGGCGGGCCCTACCATCTGGTGGTCGGTAAAGATCAGTGGCAGAAACTGATGGTTAACAGCGGTGGTTATCCCCTGAAAAAGCGGGTAGAAGACCTGATTGGCGGGGATATCATTTTAAACTTTTATGTGGATGAGGCCTATTTAATTTCCGCCCGTGGGGGTGATTTTAAACTGACCCTGGGCCAGGATCTCTCCATCGGCTACGAATCGCATTCTGAGAAGGAAGTTCAGCTTTACTTTACCGAATCCTTTGCCTTTCAGGTACTGGATCCTGCTGCCGTGGTGGTCTTTAAGTAGAGCCCCTATGAACCTGGATATTCCTTAAGCAATGCCCCTGATGAACCCGGATATTGTCAGGCTAGAGCCCCTGATGAACCCCGGATATTACCAGGGGTAGGTACAAGTAGGACAGCAATGATCTAAGAAAAAAAGGTCACCAATATACCGACCCCGGATCGTCCAATCCGGGGTTTTTTGTTTTTAAGGGGGCAACTGATCATGATATGGGTTTCTGTGCTGGCTTTCGGCCAGCTTTTTCACCCCATGGGTGAGATGGGGCTATTCGGTGGGGTGGGCTGTTGGTTTATTTTGAAGGATCCGGGTACATCCTGCGGGATATGGGTTTGTCGGGGGTTTACGGGTGTTTAGGCAGGCCATGGCTCTTTAGACCGATTATAAATTGTTGGGGGGTTGGTTTTTTTGTTTTTAAAGTCTTATTTTGAGGGCGTTTTCGAGGGGAGGCCTTTTCGGTAGGATCGGGCCGGGGAGGGGTCAAACATGACTTTTGTCATTTACTTGGTCAAACTTCCATTCTAATTTTAGAAACAAGGCCCTTGCAGGGCCCCCAAAAAAATGCCGTTATATTTTTAACAGTGTTAATGTTTTCACAGTACTAATATTTAAAAGGAGTCAATATGCCTGAAATGAAAGAATTAATCAAGGATTTAGCGGACCAACATGGGCGGAACCGGGAGAGTTTGCTGCCCATTTTACAGGGGATTGTCAAACAGGAGCGACATGTCTCGGAAGAGGCCATGACTGAAGTGGCCCGTGAATTGGACATGTCGGCGGCCCTGGTTTATGGCACCGCCACATTCTATTCCTTCCTCGACACCGAGCCGCGGGGCAAATATGTCATCCGCCTGTGCCGAACCATCACCTGCGATATGCATGGTAAAAAGGAAATCCTCGATACCCTCAAGCAACTCTTGAAGATCAATGTGGGGGAAACCACCAAGGACAACCGTTTTACCCTGCTTGAGACCAATTGCCTGGGTTGGTGCCACAAAGGCCCGGCCATGCTGATCAATGAACAGGCCTATACCGAACTGACCCCCGACAAAGTCAGTGAGATCATTGATGAGTATATGAAAGTTGAATATTAATCGAAAACCTTAAACAACACCATTATGCCAGATACAGCCAATACAAGACTTAAACGCGTAGATCTGATCTTTTCGGAGGATTGCAGTTATAAAGAGGTCTTGAAGCAGACCCTTCAGCGCTCGCGCGATGATGTGATTCAGGAGATCCTCGATTCAGGCTTAAGAGGCCGGGGCGGAGCTGGTTTCCCCACCGGTTTGAAATGGAAATTTACCGCCCAGGAAGAGAGCCCGGAGAAATTTGTCGTTTGTAATGCCGATGAAGGTGAACCCGGTACATTTAAAGACCGCGAGATTCTCCTGCGCGTGCCTTTTAAGGTATTCGGGGGGATGGCCGTTTGTGCCTATGCCATCCAGGCCAAAGAAGGGTATATGTACCTTCGCGGTGAATATGAATTCCTCAAAGACGACATTCAAAAGAAAATAGATGAGTTCCATCAGGTCCTCGACGAGTTGGGCCTGGATTTCAGGATCAAATTGTTGTTGGGCAGCGGCGCCTATATCTGCGGGGAAGAGAGTGCCCTGTTCGAATCAATGGAAGGCAAACGCGGTGAGCCCCGCAACAAACCTCCTTATCCCACTCAAAATGGCTTCCGGGGTGAACCTACCGTTATCAATAACGTGGAGACCCTGGTTTATTCGCTGATGATATGCAATTTGGGCGCCCAAAAGTTTCAGGAGCTGGGCACGGCCGATTCCAGGGGTTCCAAAGTGTTCTCCATCTCCGGTGATACCCCCATCCCCGGCATTTACGAACTGGAGCTGGGCATGTCCCTGGCTGAATTCGTCGAGGAATTTGGCGATGGCGACACCAAAGCCGTACAGGTTGGAGGAGCTGCTGGTTTCTGCGTTCCGAGGAAAAAATTCAATGATACCATCATTGGCTTTGAAGGCGTACCCACCGGCGGGTCGATGATGCTTTTCAACAGTTCCCGTTCGATGTATAATGTATTGAAGAATTACGTGGAGTTTTTCCGGGAAGAATCCTGCGGACAATGCACGCCTTGCCGCGCTGGCTGTCAGCAGTTGCTCAAGGGCATTGAAGCGGTCAAACGGGGCGATCAGCCCACCACCTACCTGAATACCCTTTTGAAGCTCACCGAAGTGATGAAGATAACGGCCAAATGCGGCCTCGGTCAATCCGTCGCCAATTCCTTCTCTTCTATTGTCGATAATTTCAAAGAAGAGATGATTTACTAATTTTTGTAGAATCAATTAAAACCACAATAAAATGGCCAATACAGTTAATTTAAAAATAGATGGATTTGATGTACAAGTAGAAAAGGGCAGTACGATTCTGGATGCGGCGCGGAAGCTCGATATACACATTCCCACCCTTTGTTATCATGAGGACCTTTGTGTAGCGGGTAACTGCCGGGTTTGCATGGTGGAGCGCAAGGGCGCCAATAACCTGGTTCCTTCCTGTGCCACGCCGGCCGAAGAGGGCATGGAGATTTCAACCAACACCCTGAAGGTACGCCGGGCCCGTCGCTACATTGTCGACCTGCTGCTGAGTGAGCACCGGGAAGATTGCACCAAATGTTACAAAAACGGCAACTGTGAACTCCAGTCGTTGGCTTCCGATACCATTATCAGCGGCGATTATTTGTTCATGGACCTGGTACCCGACAAAAACTTCACCATTGATCAGTATTCGCCTTCGATCATCAAGGATGATGGCAAATGTGTGCGCTGTCAGCGTTGTGTGAGAACCTGCACCGAGCTGCAGCATGTCAGTGCCCTGGGGGTCGCCTATAAGGGCAGTGAGATGAAGATTTCCACTTTCTTTGAAAATCCCATGATTGATGTGGTCTGCACCAATTGCGGGCAGTGTGTCAACCGTTGCCCAACCGGGGCCCTGGTTGAGCGCAACTACATCGACCAGGTTTACGATGCCATTTATGATGAGGATACCCACGTGGTGGTTCAAACCGCCCCTGCCGTAAGGGTAGCCCTTGGCGAGGAGCTGGGATTTGATCCGGGTGAACGGGTTACCGGCCGGATGGTGACCGCCCTTAAGCGCATCGGTTTTGATTCGGTGCTCGATACCGACTGGTCGGCCGACCTGACCATCATGGAAGAGGGCACCGAGTTGCTGACCCGCCTGAAAAAGGCCCTGGTCGATAAGGATCCCAATACCAAGCTGCCGATGACCACTTCCTGCTCGCCGGGTTGGATTAAGTTCATTGAGCACACCTACCCCGAATATCTGGACAATGTATCGACCTGCAAGTCGCCCCAGCAAATGTTCGGTGCCCTGGCCAAAACCTATTACGCCGACAAGAAGCAGCTGGACCCCGATAAGATTGTATCGGTTTCCGTGATGCCCTGTACGGCTAAGAAATACGAGGCCGACCGGCCGGAAATGCGCGATAGCGGTTACAAAGATGTCGATTATGTGTTGACTACCCGCGAGGTGGCCCACATGATCCGTCAGGCCGGTGTGGATTTCCTCAGCCTGGAGGAGAACAAGTACGACAGCATCATGGGTGAATCATCCGGTGCAGCTGTGATCTTTGGTGCCACCGGCGGGGTGATGGAAGCTGCCCTGCGTACGGCCTATGAGATTGTAACCGGCAAAGAGGTGCCCTTTGATAACCTCAACATCACGCCTGTACGGGGTATGGAAGGGGTGCGCGAAGCCTCCATTGTAATTGAGGGGGCCAAGAAAGAGTGGAACTTCCTGGAAGGCGTGGAACTCAAAACCGTAGTCGCCCATGGCCTGACCAATGCCCGTCAGGTGATGCAGAAAGTGCGCGAAGGCAAGGGTGACTGGCACTTCATAGAGATCATGGCCTGTCCCGGCGGTTGCCTGGGCGGTGGCGGACAGCCCATCCCCACAACCCCCGAAATCCGTCAAAAACGTGCCGATGCCATCTATGCCGAGGACTCCGATATGCCGGTTCGTAAATCGCACGAAAATCCTGAAATACAGGCTATCTATAAGGAATACCTGGGTGAGCCCCTGGGGCATAAATCCCACGAATTGCTCCATACCCACTATAAAGAGCGTAAACGCTACTAATCGATTCCTTTATCCAACCCTCCTTAAAAAGAGGCCTCCACTGTGGGGCCTCTTTTTATGCTTCCTTGTTTTTTTGTATTTTGTTGTTCCGCACACAGCCTCAACAAGCATTTTGGGCCTCTTTTGGGGGTACTTTTTATACAGGCTGCCTGTTAAAAGGCGGCATGTGGCTAAAACATCCCAATTTGGCCTTAATGAAGATTACCGCCCGGGGCCTTACAAATAATGCTGATATTCATCCGGCACATCAAAATATTCCTTGTAAAGCTCCACATCCGGACCCATCCCTTCTACTTGTTTGTCGCGCAGTTTGTAGGTGCATTTCTCGCCTGCAATGCCGGAAAAGAAAATTTCATATTCCTTGCCTTGCTCATCCTGCATGAACACCTTGACCAGGTTGTTGTTTTCTTCCCGGTTTAAAGTGGTATGGCAGATGGGGCAATACAGGGAAAATTCCTCCCCTTCTTCAATCTGAAAATTCGGATGTTTGCTGGTGGTGTAGTTCCCCAGTTCAGGACTCAGGAAAATCAGACCTTTCTGATTGGTCTTTTTGCTCCTGGCGGTGAATACCAGGCTGTTTTCAACCCGAAGCTGACCTTTGCACACGGGGCAATAATAATCATACCACATAGGACCTCCCATTTTTAAATATGTTGGTTGTTTAATAGCTCTGTTGCTGGCCATTCATCGCCGATGCGGTTGATTTTTTCGACCAGGGCATCGGCTGTTTTCCTGACCTGCGGGCTCAGGCCTTCACCAAAGGATATGTCGAGGGGCTGGATCCCCAGAAAATAAACCGGACAGTGGAACAATTGGGATACCTGTTCCAGCGAGATGTTGTGGGTATTGGTCGTATGCCCGGCAATATCTGTGGCAGCCTTCAGGTCCCAATGGCCGGGTGCCGCACCCAGATCCATACAATCGGCCAGGATCAACACCTCGGGATTCAATGTGTTGATCTTTCCAATGTAATTTTCTATGCTCATTTCAACGGTTAATGCCTTTACCCGGGCAACCGGGCCAATATGTTGACTGATGTAGACCCCGACCCCGTCGTCTTTTTTTAAAACATTTCCAATGCCCACCAGCAGGATGTTTTGACCGTTGTTATGTCCGATGATGTTGTTCATGGTTGAGACCTCTTTAAATGGAGGCGTATGAACCTCCTTTTCAGGGATTTTTTTAGGATGCCGATCAATGAAGTGGTTGATCAAAACAGCTTTTAATAAACCCCACTCAATCCACCCCCTTGCGCTCTTGTTGGTTGTTTCCCCGCTCTGAATGAACCTTTATCCAGTTTGAATGGACCTTTTCCCAGTCTAAATGAATGTTTTTCCGGTCTGAATGATCCTTTCCCCGGTCTGAATGATCCTTTCCCCGGTCTGAATGATCCTTTATCCAGTCTGAATAACTCCTTAAGAGGCTGAATGAACCCCTCAACGGTCTGAAAAGACTTTTAACTGAACTTCCCGCAGGCAGTTGGGGCAGAGGATATTGAACATATCGCGGCGCCTGAGTTCATCCTCGCTCAGTTCAACTTGCGTTTCTTCGCGCGAGGCCAGTTTCAGTTTTTCATTGAGCATATTCAAATTCATTATATTGGAGAAAGCCTTGGGGCCCAGTTTTCGGTGCATAAACAGCAGGTGTTCGCGGGTGGTGATGATGGCCCCGCAATTTTTGCAGATCAGCAGTTCTTTTTCCTGATATTCCACGTTGGTCTGTCTGTCAAAAGACGAGAGGTCGTATATTTGGTCCGACAGGATCACCCCTTTGCCGGTGATGCAGTGTTCTTCGCACTGACCGCAAAAAAGGCATTTGCCATAGTCCCGTTTGATGACCCGTACCCCTCGCTCGCGGTCATCTTCAAAGGTGATGGCCAGGGAGGGGCAGACATTGGCGCAGGTTTCGCATCCCACGCAATTTTCGTCATCCACCACCGGCTTGCCCCGGAATTTTTCGAAGGGCACATGCTCCTTTTTAGGGAAAGAGGTGGTATAGGCGGGGGAAAACAAGGAGGTAACCGCCTCTTTCAATTCACGAATCTTTGGATATCTCATGGCTCGTTGCTTTTCATTGAATTATTTTTTTCCTGTTCATAATCGTCGCGGACACTTTTTTTCCCCAGGGGAATGCCGAAAATATGTGATCCCCGAACCAGGGCATGGGCCGAGACTGTGGCTACAAAGAACAGGATGGGGATGGCAACCAGGGCTTTCACCCCGATGTCGATAAAACCGTACCGCACCAACACCCCCACCAGGATGCTCCAGGTTCCCAGGGTAACTGTTTTGGTGGCTGACTGCAGCCTGTTGTATACGTCCGGTAACCGGATCAGTCCTATGCAACCAAAAAGGTTGAACAGGACACCGATAGCAATAAGGATTGTACTTGCCATATCATTCGTTTAATTTTTTACCACTGATGTATTTGGCCAGGGTCAGGGTTCCGATGAAACTCAGAATCACCCAGGCAATGCCGATGTCAATGAGGAAGGTTCTGCCGGTGACCACCGCCAGGATGGCGCATATTCCTACCACCAGGATGCCGAAGATGTCGATCCCCACCATCCGGTCGGCGATCGAGGGCCCCCTGATGATGCGATAGAGGCAGAATACGCTCAGTCCGATCTGTATGTACAGTAAAATGTGTAAGAAAGCCATATCATTCAAAGATTTTTTCGATGTATTTTTCGAACCGGCCCGAGACCTTTCTGGAATATACCTGGGGATCTTCTGAACTGACATAAATCCAGTGCACATACATCACATCACCGATGATATCCACGGCAATGGTCCCCGGGGTCATGGTGATGGAGTTGGCCAGCATGGTCCGGGCCAGGTCGGTTTGGATACCCAGTTGTACCCTGACAATTCCTGGTTTGATGGGCATAGCCGGATGCAATACCCGGTAGGCCACATCAAAATTGGCTTTGATACATTCCCAGAGAAAGACGAAGATGTAGATCAACAACCATCCATATCTTTTGGGTTCCAGGAATTTTCCGACTTTCCTTACAAAGTATTTGCCGAACAGCAGGGTCGTCACCCCGGCGGCCACGATGCCGGTAATCAGACTGGCCAGGCTAAGGCTAAGGGTGATCAACAGCCAGAAAACCAGGGTGAGGATGAATAATGCCAGATGTCGTTTCATATTACATGCCGGTTAAGGTCGTGGTTGCATAATTGGTTGTTTCCATCAGCACGTCGACGGCCGGGGAGAGGATGATTTCTCTTACCCCCGGGAAAATCAAAAGGCTTAAGCCCAAACACAGAATGACCAGCACAATCATGGAAAAACGCATCGTGAAGGGCACTTCTCTGATTTTTTTTGAAAATTTGGGCTGATCGAAAAATGCGTATCGCTGAAATTTCATGAATGAAGCCAGGGTGATGATGCTGACCACCACGGCGAGTGCCGCCAGCAGGTAAAATTCTCCCTGGATGGCCGCCACGATAATGATCAGTTTGCTAAAGAATCCGTTGAATGGGGGGATACCGGAGATGGACAGGGAAGCCCCCAGGGAGGTGGTGGAAGTCACGGGCAGGGTTTTGAACAGCCCGCCCATCATCTTAAGGTTTCGTGTACCGGTGACGTGTTCGATGGCACCGGCATTAAGGAAGAGTAAACCTTTAAAGACGGCATGGTTGATCAGATGGAACAGTCCTCCGGCAATAGCCAGGGAAGCCACTGAACGATCGCCGCCTTCCACCAGCAATATCATCCCCATGCCCACGCCGATGACCACGTATCCCATTTGGCTGATGCTGTGATAGGCCAGAAGGCGTTTGAGGTCCCACTGGCCGATGGCCAGCAATACCCCGATCACCATCGAGAGGGTACCGATGGCGGTAATGACCAGGCTGATTTGGAAATCAATGGCGAACATATTGAAAAACAGCCTCAGCAGGGCATAAACACCCACGGCTTTGATCAGCACACCGGATAACATGGCCGATATCGGGGCAGGTGCAGAGGAGTGGGCATCGGGCAGCCAGGCATGAAAAGGGATCATCGCTGCCTTGAGTCCGAAGCCGCTGATCAGCAGGATCTGGGTAAAGGTCAGAAAAGCATTGTTTTCACTCTGGGCTAGCACCTGTGATATATGGGCCATATTGAGGGTCTGGGTTTTCCAGTACAACATAGCCACCCCCAGCAGGATCAACAGGGAAGCAACACCCCCGAGCACCTGGTATTTGAAGGAAGCCTCCAGCTCGGTTCGTTCGATGCCGAAAGCCACCAGTGCATAAGAAGCGATTACGGCAATTTCCAGGAACACATACAGGTTAAACATGTCGCCGGTCAGCACGACCCCGTTCATTCCAGCTATCATCAGGGCCAGCAGGGCATAAAAATTGTTTTCAGCCGTATAGCGTTTGATGTAGGAAATGGCATAAAAACCTGCCAGAAATCCGATCAGGCTGATGATAAGAAGTACCAGGGCGCTCAATCCGTCCATAACCAGATAGATGGCGATGGGCACACCGGCAACAGGCTCCCAGCCGCCAATCTTATAAGCTACGGGCTGATCCACCCCGCTAAAGAGGATGTAGAAGGTTAGAACGGTCAGAAACAACAGCACCGCTGAGAAAAGGGTCTTCTGGAATCCCTTCACCATCCGCCCGATAACAGGAATCAGGAAGGCGGTAGCCAGGGGTAATATCACATATAAGGGTACCAGATGGGTCATAGCTTATCCTCTTAAATTGTTGATTTTCCTTATATTAAAAGTTCCGTATTTTTTATAGAGCCGGATGGCAATGGCCAGCAGCATGGCCGAGGTGGCCAGGCCGATGACAATGGCCGTCAATACCATGGCCTGGGGCAGTGGATCCACGAAAGTGGCTTGTTCCGGTACATTTTGGCTTAAAATGGGGGCATATCCCTGGTCAATATAGCCGATCAGGGCAAAAAACAAGAATATACTGAATTCCATGATGGTAAAGCTGATCACAATTTTGATCAGGTTGCGTCGGGTCACCATGCCGTAAAGACCCACCAGAAACAGGATAAAACACATAAAATAAATGATCATCGTTGTTCTTCCTCTTCTTTAAAGATGATTAAAGCCAGAAATATGGTAATGATGGCCGCTGCCACTTCAATGCCGATCAGGATGTTGTAGAGGGGAATGGCACCGGCGCTAACGAGTTGTCCGATTTGTCCGGGGGGAAGGAAATTTTTAAAAAAGACCTTGCTTCCGATCAGCAGCCCGGTTGAGGCCAGAATAAGAGTAACCAGCAGCGATAAGCTTTCCGAGACAGAAGAGCCTGATTCTTCTTTGCGGAGTTTGATCACCTCGCTGCCGAAAGCCAGGATCAGCAGGATGAAGGCCCCGGCCAGTATAATTCCCCCGGCAAATGCCCCGCCTGGTGTGAGGTGTCCGTGTACTACGATGTAAATGCCATAGATGAAGATCATCCCGCACATCAGCTGGGCTATTTTTTTTACAATGGGTGTGAGTCCTTTCATCGGTTTTTCATTTTATTGTTTTCGCGGGCTTTTTATTTGTTGGGCGGGCCCCTGTTTATAGGACAGCTTCCGCCGTTATTTTTTTCCTTTCATGCGCAGCACGGTCAACACGCCCAGGGCTGCGGTAAACAGGATGGTGGCTTCACCCAGGGTGTCGTAAGCCCTGAAGTCCCATAATACTCCTGTTACCAGGTTGGCAGCCCCCGTTTGGGCCGCCCCCTGCTGGGTGTAGGTTTGAGACATGCGCAGGGTATGTTCCCCAAAGGGTTCCAGGGAGGCGGTAGCCATATCGAAGAAATAGAGCATGAAGCCGATAAAGACCAATCCCACTACCACGTTGATGGTGCTCCGCCAGGAAGGGGGCGATTTGATTTCTTCGCGGCTGCTGTCGAGCACCACGGCTACCATGATGATCAGGGTAATGGTCTCGACCACGATCTGGACAATGGCCAGATCCGGGGCACTCAAATGAAGGAAGCAGATAACCAGCCCATATCCGACAATACCCTGGGCGATCACTGCTGAAAGCAGATCTTTGGCATGAAGGGCATAAATGGCCCCGATGATCATGAATCCCAGTATGATGGTTAGCAATGTTTCCATATATTCGCTATATTGATTTTTAGAGCAGCCAAAGCATGATGATGATAAAACCGGCAAAAATCCAAATCACATAGGTGGTCATCACCCCGGTGTGGAGGACTTTGAATACGTAGTGAAGCCCGTAGAACAGGTTTTTAAACAGGTAATAGATATCAAACCAGCTTTTTTCGGCCTTATCGTAAAGCCCCTTCAGGGGCCTGAGCTCCCGTACGGTGTTGTAAAATTCGGTAACGCGGTAACCGGCTTTTTCCTGGATGGCTTCACCCCCGAGAAAGGCATCGGCCGTGCGCATGTTTTTTACATTGCCCAGCAAATAGAACACCCCGCCCAGGATGAGGGAGAATACCACCAGCAATGAGACCGTAGAGGATTCCCAGATCCCGATATACTCGATGGTTCCTGTATAGGGTTGGAACAAATGGGGTACCACCCAACTGGTGGCGAACACACCAAAGCCTATACAGGTAAGGGCCAGCAGGAGTTTTGGGAACCACATTAAAAAGTTGACCTCCTTGAGGTTGTCGAAAGCGGACTTTCTTCTTCCCAGGAAAATGCCTGAAATGAATTTGATGAAACTGGCCAACGTCAATGCGGAACCCAAAACAGCCAGGGCCAGCCATACAATCCACAGTTGGCTGGCAATGCCACCTGTCTGGCCAAAATCTATGATGCCCTGGTAAATCATCCATTTAGAAGCAAAGCCGTTAAGGGGCGGGATGCCGGATATGGCCAGGGCAAATATCAGGGCGGAGAAGAAGGTTACGGGCATTTTGGATGAGAGGCCTCCCAATTGATCCAGGTCGACCTGGCCGGTTTTTTCCTGGATGCTGCCAGCCGAAAGGAACAAACCACTTTTATAGAGGGCGTGGTTGACCATATGGAACAGACCTGCAGCCACGCCCAGGGGGGTGGCCAGGGCGATGCCCAGCACCATGTATCCTACCTGGGATACGGCGTGAAAACTCAGCAGCCGCTTGAAATTATGTTGAATCAGGGCCATCATTACGGCAATGATGATTGTTGTCACGGCAATGATCAGCAGGATGAGGGTCAGGGTTGGGTTCACCCGGAACAGGTCTATGCAGATGCGGGCCAAAAAGTAGATGCCCAGTAGTTTATCGAGTGAAGCCGGGAGGTAAGCTGAAGAAGGGGGCGGTGCATTTTCACCGTAATCGGGGATCCATGAATGAAAGGGGAAAGCCCCTGCTTTGGTAAAGCTCCCGACCAACAGGGTGATGAAGGCAGTCACTTCCAGGGAAGAGGCGGTGGCCAGGGACAATTGGCTCATGCTCCAGGTGCCGGTTAGTTTCCAAATGATCGCCACCCCCAGGATCATAATGCCGTCTGAGGCGCCCACGATGATCAGGGTCTTTTTGGCCGCCGCTGAGCTCCTGGGATCCTTCCCTTTGATAAGCTTGTAGAGGGTGAAGCCCATAACACCCCAGAAGAACAGGAACAAAAGCAGGTTATCGGCCAGGGCTGCACCCATCGCACAACCCAGGGTGATCAGGAAGAAGGGGTAGAAATGAAAGATCTTTTTCTGAGGCGTTACATATATCAGGGAATAGACGGATATGATTGCGGCAAACCCCGCGGCAAACAGGATGATCAACTGACCCAGATGATCCAGGTTGAAGCTCATAAACTGGCTCATACCCGCCAGGGTTTTTGCCATCCAGCTGCTATGGAGCCCGGCTTCTGGTACCAGTGGGAGGGAGATGATTTCAGGGTGCTGCCCATACATCCCGATGCTCATGTACAAGACCATCAGCGCCACCACAAGGGTTATTCCTGCCTTGATGGGCTTGAGCCGCTCCGGAAGGATTAACAGCAATATTCCGGTTACGATGGGTAAAAAGATGATGTAGTAAAGGGCCTCCATAATCAGTGTTTTAAAGGGTGTTTTTTAGTCTTTCTGTTTCTTTGCGTGAGCGTTCCACCAGTTGATTGCCGTCATATATTTTGTCTCCGCTATGCCAGTCATAGGCAAAGGCCATGCGTTCGGTGCAGCAGTAACACGGGTCGACGGCGGCCAGTGAGATGGTGGCATCGGAGATGGTTTGGCCCACGCAGGCTTTTTTAAAGGTGGCAATATTGACGTAGCTGGGCGCTCGGATCTTATGGCGTACCGGTGAATTGGACCCGTCGGTTTTGACAAAGTGGAAGACTTCGCCCCGGGGGGCTTCAGCCCGGCCGGTGCCTATTCCCTCGGGTATCTCCTTGACCTTGAGTTCGATGTCGCCCTCGGGCTCTTTTTCCAGTCCGTCGAGGCACTGTTCGATGATCTTGATGGATTCGTAGTTTTCCAAAAGCCGCACCTGGGTCTTGGCAAAGACATCGCCATCGTCTGCGGTGATCACCTTCCAGTCGACCATATCATAAGCCGCATAGGGGTCATCGCGGCGCACATCGATTGCCCAGCCTGAAGCCCGGGCCGTGGGCCCCACGGCTGCATAGTCCATCACATCGGCTTTGGTCAGCGTACCCACCCCTTTGGTCCGGGCATGGATCACCGGGTCATCGGTGACTGCTTTGGTCAACAGGTCATTTTTCTTTTTCAGATCACGCATCGTTTTGCGGGCCAGTGCGATCTGATCGCCGGTGACATCCCTTCTTACCCCGCCAATTTTGAACATGGCGTAACTGTTGCGGTTGCCCGAGATGATCTCGAACAGATCCAAAATGGGCTCGCGGTATTTCCAGGCCCACATCCACACGGTGTTGTAGCCCAAAAAATGACCGGCCAGGCCCAACCACAGATAATGGCTGTGCAGGCGCTCGAGTTCACCCACGATCGAGCGGATATATTTAGCCCGGTTGGGGGGCTCCACCTGGGCAATCTCTTCCATGCAGTTGGCATAGGCAAATGGATGGGAGGTGGAGCAAATCCCACAAATTCGTTCTACCAGGAAGAAGACCTGTTCAAAGGTTTTGCTTTCACTGAGCTTTTCGATGCCCCGGTGGTTGTAACCCGTCTCCCATTTGATGTCTTTGACGGTTTCCCCTTCACAGTAAAGCTTGAACAGTTCAGGCTCCTCCTGAAGCGGGTGATAGGGACCTACGGGTATGATTCGCTGGTTGGCCATCTTATGGATCATTTAAAATTTTTACGGTACGGATAAACCCCTTCTGCCCAGTTGCCATCAGATATGAGCTTTTCGGGTTCGGGATGGTTGCGGAAGGTGATGCCCAGTATCTCCCGCATCTCCCGTTCAATCCAGTTGGCCCCGGATAGCATATGGGTCAGGGACTCAATCTCGGGTTGATCCTGGGGCAGGATCACATGCAGGTTGATGATGTTGCCTGCCGCATCGTCGCTGAAATGATACATGATCTCAAAGCCTTTTTTGGTGTGAAAGGCAGAGGCAATGATAAAGCGGTACTTCAGGGTGTGGTAGAGATAACCGGCTATGGTGAGCAGGGCCGCCGGTTCAATGTCGATGACAAAGCGGTTGTCCCGAATCTGCCCGGTTTGAATGACCCCCTGAGGCAACTGTTCGCGCATATTTTCCAAAAAGGTTTGTTTTTTCATGAGCCCTGTTTATATGGTTTGCATCAGTTTGCTGAGACCGGAGATCATAGCTTCCGGCTTGGGCGGACATCCCGGTATATAGGCGTCAACCGGAACGATCTGGTCCACCGGCCCGGCAAAGGTGATGCCTTCGGCGAACACCCCACCGGTACACCCACAAGCACCAAAGGCTACCACAAAAACCGGCTTGGAGGCCTGGTGGTAGACTTCTTTAAGCCGGGGTTTATCCCTTTGGTTGATCGAACCGCTGATCAGTATCACATCGGCATGGCGGGGACTGCCCACCAGTTGCATCCCGAAGCGTTCCACATCGTATCTTGGAGTGAGCACATCAAGGATCTCAATGTCACAGTTGTTGCAGGAAGCCCCTGCAAAATGATAGACCCACAGTGATTTTTTCAGACAAAAACTTTTCAGTCCCATCTTAATTGGTTTATAGACTCAGATATGTCAAAATAATGGCCACAATGGCCAAACCGTTCATGCCAATGAGAAAGAACCGCATGGCCTGTTTGATTTTAAGCCGTGGATTGGTGTTGCGGATGAGGGTCATCAGCAGGACCACGGCCAGAATTTTCAGAATCGCCCAGATGATACCGGTTCCGCTCAGGTTGAACCCGCTTATGAGGAACCCCACCAGCAGGGCTGGAAGGATGAACAGCATGATATAGCGGGTTAGTTTGACCAGGGCGTAGACTGTTCCCGAATATTCAATGAAGGAACCTTCGGACAATTCGGTTTCGGCTTCGGCCTGATCGAAGGGAACCATGCCCATTTTGGCCTGTATGCAAAACACCCCGACGATAAAAAGCAGGACCCCGGAGAGGCTGCTGATGAAAGGACCTGATTGGGCCTGCATCTGGATGATCTGGCTCATCTGCATGTGTTGATCAGCTTTAAGCACAATGGCGGCAAAAAACAGCAGGAAGGTCAGTTCATAGGAAATGATGAGTTTCATCTCGCGCGAGGCGCCCACTGAGGCCAGAGGATTTCCTGAAGCCAGTGCCCCGATGATATATGTCAGGGAAGGGATGGTTAACAGGTAAAAAATCACCATCACATCGCCCTCAAAACCGATGTTGATGTTGAACAGGGGCAGCAGGATGAAGGTTCCGGCAGCGGTGGCACCAAAAAGCCCCAATATGGGGGCGATCAGAAAGGTCGCTCGCGAGCCCCTGGCCGGCAGAATGGTTTCTTTGACCAACAGCAGCTTTAAAAAGTCATAAAAAGGCTGCAATAAGGGGGGGCCTTTGCGGAATTGCACCTGGGCAGTGACCTTACGGTCGAACCAGGCCAGCAGACCCCCGATGACCCCTGCAAATAATAGCCCCGGATAGACGAAAAAATGGTACAGTATTTCACCCATGGTTTTCTTGTTTTAGTTTGTCATAGGGAACCTCTTTGACCAGCACCCGGTCATTCAATGCATAAATGTTCTGGTCGGGGTCGGCTTCCATTTCTACCAGCCGGACGGCCCCCCCCGGGTTATATTCCACAAAACGGCGCAGTTCTTTTTCATCTTCCAGGTTGAAGTAATTTTCTCCCTGGCGCTTGTGTTCAAAGAAGTCGCTCATCATGGTGCCAAACGGACAGATCGTGACACACGACTTACAGCATATGCATAGATTGGTGTGGCGCACAATCATCCCGTCCGGATCTTTTTCCAGGGCATCAGCCGGGCAAACCTCGATGCAGGGGGCATCTTCGCACCTGCGGCAGGTAAAACGAAAGACGGCCAATTCCCTGAGGGTCTTGAGCCCATCGGTGTTGGGATGTTCGGTGAGTATCCCATCCAACCGCGGCTGATCGCCCCGTCCGGTAATCTGGTGATCCCGGAGCTTGGTCATATCGATGAGGATTTTTTGGGTCATATCAATGGATTTTATTTCCAGATGTCGGGTTTATCTTTGATTTGATCATAACTGAAAACAGGTCCGTCTTTACAGACAAAGTATTCGCCCATCATACAGTGGCCACATTTGCCCAGGCCACACGACATGTTTTTCTCCATGGAAAGCAGGATGTTGTGTTCAGGGTATCCCATTTCCAGGAGTTTTTGGACGCTGAACTTCATCATGATGGGAGGCCCGACCACAACGGCCACCGACTCGTCAATATTGATGTCTATTTTATCGAGCAGAACGGTGGCCACGCCTACCTCCTCGGTCCACGATTCATCGGCTTCGTCCACTGTTCGCATGACTTCGAATTTGGGCACATTGCGCAGCTCATCGATATAGGGTTCATAGATGCATTCCTGGGGGGATTTGGAGCCATAGCAAAAGGTAACTTTTTTAATGCGCTCCTGTTCGGCCTGCAGGTTGTAAAGAAGGGAGCGCAAAGGGGCGAAGCCGCAGCCTCCTCCGAGTACGAGCACTTCCTTGCCGTAGAGTTTTTCCAGGGGGTAGCCCCGGCCATAAGGGCCTCTGATGCCCAGGGTTTCGCCTCCTTTGAGTTGATGCAGCCGCTGAGTCAGGTAACCGGTACGCATCACGGTAATGTCGATTTTATTCCTTACCAGTGGCGAGGAGGAAGGGGTAAAAGGGGCTTCACCTACCCCTTCGAGCACCAGCTCCACAAACTGGCCGGTGTGGAAGGAGAAGTGGTTCTCGGGTTTAAGCACAAACGTCTTAATGGTCGGAGATTCCTCGATGACCTCTTCCAATTTGGCTTTTATGGGTTGATAAATGTTGTTGTTTTTCATGGCAGGCAGGTTAATGGTTGGCCAATTCCTGGAAAAGTTCATTCTTGTTAATCTTGCCGATGCAGGCTTCTATGCAACGCCCGCAGCCGGTACAGGCCAGGGCATCGAATTTCTGGGGTTTCCACACATATTTGCACATATATCGGTTGTAAAACCTTTTATATAGTGGTCTTAACGGATCCTCTCCGGCGGCCACCTTTTCAAAACCCGGATACTGACATGCATCCAGGTGGCGTACTTTCTCAAAACCGGGCCGCTCCAGTAAAAGGAAGCAGGTGCAAGTAGGGCATATGGTGGCACACGCCCCACACGAGACGCAGGTTTCAGAATACCTTTTCCAGATCTCCGCATCTGATTGGTCAATCAATTCACCCGTTTGTTGGTAGTTGGGTAATTCCTGGTTGTTTTGATTGAGTTTCCTTTCAATTTCCTCCCGCTTATCAAACAGGGCCTGAATCTCATTTTCAGTAGGGGCACCCGGGGCGCTGTATTTTTCAATTTCTTTGATCAGGGCCCTTCCTTTTTCTGAGTGGGTATACAGGTATATGGTTTGATCACTCAGGCTTAAGCTCAAGTCATGGTTCTCTTGGGGATAAGGTTTGACCCCATAGGTGGTGCAGTGACAGTGGGGCTGGATGCTGTGACAATCTGTGCCAATGAGGATGGTGGCTTCGCGGCGTTTTTGATAGGGACCGTCGAGGTAATCGCGGTTCAAATACATCTCATCCTGGATGTTCATGGCCGCCAGATCGCACGCCGGGATGCCCATAATGATGCGGGGGGTAGGATGGGAAGTGGGGGCGATCACGTTTTCGGCCACCGGCAGGAAGAAGGTCTTCAGGGGTGTGGCGGGCTTGGGTTGGTTGTAGATGATACGGGGGATGTCTTTTTCGCCGATCAGATCATAATCCTGTTGTTCCCCCTCCCCCAAAGGGGCATAGAACAGGTATTGGGAAATAAGATGGATCAGTGCCCGATCCCATTCTTCCTTGGTTAGGGTGTAATATTTGTGCATGATTATTGTTATGTTTTTCACAAATCAAGATATGAAGAATGTGAATTTGAGTCAATAATCGAGGTACAAAATCACAACATTCTGAATTATATAGAACTGGATTAAATAAAGATAAGTTCGTTGGCGGGGATAGAAGCGGAGGTTTGTAATTCAGCAAAAATAGTTATATATTTCACAATAAAAATAACCAGCCACAAATTTTCACAACAATTATGGCATCGTTCACGCAGACCAAACGATTGCTTCGATACCGCATGGGGTTGATCCGATTAAAGAAGATGGGCCTGGAGAAGGTTTTTTCCTATACCCTGGGCAAAGAGGTGGGGGTCAGTGCCGAGCTGGTGCGGAAGGATTTTTCGGCCTTTGGCATCAAAGGCCACCGCCGGGGAGGTTATGAAGTGGATGATTTGTTGTCTTCCCTGGAAAAGATCTTTGGGAAAGACCGCATACAAAATGTCATCGTTGTGGGGATGGGAAATATGGGGCGGGCCCTGTCCATGTATAAGGGCTTCAGGGAGCACAACATGAATGTGGTGGCGGGTTTTGACATCGATCCGGCCAAGCTGAACAAGAAGTTTCACATCCCGGTTTATTCCATGGAGAGTTTGGGCGAGGTCATTGAAGCCTTCAATGTTTCGGTGGCTGTATTGGCCGTACCGGAAGTAGCTGCCCAGGAAACGGCCAATCAACTGGTATCCCACGGCATATCTGGCATACTCAATTTGGCTCCTGTTCTGTTGAAAACCCCCGACCACGTGCTGGTCAATAATGTCAACCTGATGGTGGAGCTGGAGCGGCTGATGTACCATTCGGGGGTGATTCAATGAGGAAATGAGTGAATGAGTGAATGGGGAAATGATTGAATGCCTGCCCCGACGCAGTAAAACGAAGGCGGGGATTGAATGATTGAATGATTGAATGGCTAAATGATAAAATGCACCAAATCCATCCCAAGTGAGCGCATATAAGATACATATAAAGGGCCTGGTTCAGGGGGTGGGATTCCGACCCTTTGTTTACCGTTTGGCCAGGCAGAACGACCTGAAGGGTTGGGTGGTCAACCGAAACGACGGTGTTGTGATTAAACTGATGACCGGGGAGCAGGAAGTCTCCGATTTTGCCGGGCAGATCCGCAGGTATGCCCCGGCAGCTTCCCGTATACGGTTGATTGACTGGCAAATGAGTGAAGAAGAGGAGCTGGACGGTTTTCACATCATCACCAGTCGGAATGCTTCACAGGATGCCACGGACATCAGCCCGGATATTGCCGTTTGCCCCCATTGCCTTGAGGACATGAGGCGACAGCCCCACCGGATCAATTATCCTTTTGTGAACTGCACCCATTGTGGGCCCAGATTTTCGATCATCAAGGGGTTGCCTTATGACCGGGCCAGAACCACCATGTCGGATTTTACCATGTGCAGCATCTGCCATGAAGAGTACCATGATGTGAATGACCGCCGTTTTCATGCCCAGCCGGTGGCCTGCAACCATTGTGGTCCGCATTATGAGTATTACCAGCAGGGTCGGGTCATGCATGATATCAACCGGGTGCTTACCCAGGTTACCCATGGCCTGGGTAAGGGGTGGATCATTGCAGTAAAAGGCATTGGCGGTTTTCACCTGATGTGTGATGCGTCCAACGAAAAAGCTGTTGCGCGTTTGCGCCGCATTAAGCGCAGGGAGACAAGGCCCTTTGCTTGTATGTTCTCTGATTTGGAAACCCTGCGTCAATATGCCCATGTGAACCAGCTCGAGGAACAGCACCTGACTGGTTGGCGCCGGCCCATTGTTTTGCTTGAACAAAAACAGGCCCTGGCCCCTTCACTCAACCTTCAGGTGAACACCATCGGGGCCATGCTTCCCTATATGCCTTTGCATGAGCTGATATTTGCCGGATTGAACCTTCCGGCCCTGGTGATGACCAGTGCCAATCTAAGCAATGAACCTTTGATTGCCGATAATCAAACGGCCCATCACAAACTCTCCCGCCAGGCCGATGCGCTTTTATTGCATAACCGCGCCATTGCCAACCGGGTAGATGATTCGGTGGTCCGTATCATTGATGGCCAGATCCAGCCACTGCGCCGCTCCAGGGGGTATGTCCCGGAACCCCTCCCTTTGAATTTTACGGTCAATGGAATCCTTGCCACCGGTGCGGAGCTGAAGAACTGTTTTTGCATCGGTAAAGGCGATCAGGCCATTATGAGCCAGCATATAGGCGACCTGAAAAATTATGAGACCTATGATTTTTATACCCATGCCGTGGACAGGCTCCTGAGCCTGTTTAGGGTAACCCCCCATTGTGTGGTGAGTGATCTCCACCCCGATTATTTTTCAACCCGATATGCCAGGAACTATGCCAAACAGAAAACCAGAATGGGCGAGGCAGGTGATAACCACCAGGTTCAGCATATCCAGGTGCAACACCACCATGCCCATATCGCTTCCTGCATGGCTGAACATCACTTACGGGAAACGGTCATAGGGGTTGCCCTCGATGGAACAGGCTTTGGCCCTGACGGACACATATGGGGCGGGGAGTTTTTGACGGCCAACCTGACTTCCTTTCACCGTTATACCCACCTGACTTATGTACCCATGCCCGGAGGGGATAAAGCGGTGCATCAACCCTGGCGAATGGCCCTGTCTTATTTGTACCAAAGCTTTGGCCCGGAATTTTCTTCCCTGCCGCTGGATATGCTGTCTCACCATTCCCGGGAGGACCTGAGGCTGATGAGCTCCATGATCCGAAAAAGAATCAATTCGCCCTTGACCTCCAGCACAGGCCGGGTTTTTGATGCGGTTTCGGCTTTGCTCAATGTCTGTACCCATAACCGTTTTGAAGGAGAAGCTGCCATGCGCCTCGAGGCACTGGTGGATCCCCACACCGAGGGTCACTATTCATTCGGCCAAACCCCGGAAGGCATTGATCTTACCCCGGCCTTCCGCGAAATGGTTACTGAGCTGCTCAATGGCCATGAATCTTCACTGATTGCAACACGTTTCCATCACACCATTGCCCGGATCATTACCTCTGTGGCCGAAAAAATACGTCAAGAAGCCGGATACAACAAGGTGGTGCTTTCCGGCGGCACCTTCCAAAACAAATACCTGAGTGAAACCACCGCCCAATGGCTTCGCAACCATCAATTTGAAGTGTATGCCCATCGCCGTGTTCCGGCCAATGACGGAGGCATTGCGTTGGGGCAGATGGTCGTGGCAGCGAATAAATGAGTAGGGAGCAATGAACAATGAGTAAGGAGTAATTAGTAGGGAGTAAATTAGTAGGGAGTAATTAGTAGGGAGTAATGAGTAGGGAGTAAAATAGTAGGGAGTAATTAGTAGGGAGTAATGAGTAGGGAGTAATTAGTAGGGAGTAATTGGTAGGGAGTAATGAGTAGGGAGTAGGGAGCAATGAACAATGAGCCAAAAAAAAAATCATCACTATGTGTTTAAGCATACCAGCGCAAGTTATAAGTATTCAGGGTGATACGGCTACTGTTTCTTTTGCCGGCAATCAATATCAGGCCGGGTTGCACATGCTAAACGACGTAAAAGAAGGGGATTATGTCCTGCTTCATGCCGGTTTTGCCATACAAAAGATCAGCGACCAGGAGGCCCGTGAGACCCTTGAATTGTTGCGAGAGATGGGCGAATTGGACTAATTCATCCGATCAATGGATTGCAAGGGAACATTGATAATATTCCAATAAGGATTGTTGTTAAGAGTTTGATTATCAATGTTTTGTTTTAAGATGAATGATGGAGATTATTGGTGGGGGTTGATCAACAGCAGCAAGTTGCCATTCCATCACTAGGGTTATAAATAATACACCCATGTTTTAAATAGGCCGGATTATGAAATACATGGATGAATACCGCGACCGGACATTAATTGCCGGGCTGACTAAGAAGATCAGGGCACGGGCAGGTCGTTTCTATACCTTCATGGAGGTATGCGGGGGCCATACCATGGCCATTCATAAGTTTGGTTTGCCTTGGCTTCTGCCTTCGACTATCCGGCTTAAATCGGGACCGGGGTGTCCGGTATGTGTTACGGATCAGTCTTATGTTGACCGGGCGGTGGCCTATGCAGAGATGGAGGAGGTGGTGGTGTGCACTTACGGGGATCTTTTGCGGGTTCCTGGCACCAGTGCCTCGCTTTATGACAAGCGGGGAGAAGGTTGTGATGTACGGGTTGTTTATTCGCTTTTGGAGGCCTTGCGTATTGCACGGGAAGAATCTTCTCGGATGGTGGTTTTTTTAGGGATTGGTTTTGAAACGACAGCTCCGGGCAGTGCGGTTGGCATATTGGAAGCAGAGCAGGAAGGGCTTGATAATTTTTGTCTTTTAAGTGCCCACAAACGGATGCCACCTGCGATGGAAGCTGTTGCCAGTGATGCGGGTCAACTGGATGGTTTTATTTGTCCGGGCCATGTAAGCACCATTACGGGCATGGGCATTTATGAGGATCTTCCGCGTCTTTATGGGATGGGTTGTGTCATCAGTGGTTTTGAGCCCACCGACATGCTTGAGTCGATTCTGCTGTTGGTGGAACAAATGGAAGCGGGGCGTCCGGAGGTGGCCATTCAGTATAAGCGGGCGGTTCGCCCGGAAGGCAATCTGAAGGCCCGGGCCTTGATGGACCAGGTCTTTCAACACGGTGATGATACCTGGCGGGGCTTGGGGGTGCTTCCCGACAGTGGCCTTCGGATAAGGCCGGAATATGCCAGATATGATGCCGAACAGCGAATACCTGTTGAGGTCGGCCCTGCCCGTGAAAATGCAGGATGTATATGTGGTGAGATCCTCAAAGGTCAAAAGGAACCCTCCGAGTGTCCGCTGTTTGCCACATCCTGTACACCGGTTCATCCGGTAGGGGCTTGTATGGTTAGTTCAGAAGGAGCCTGTCAGGCTTACTATAAATACCGACGTTATGCATGATCGCATTGTTTTAAGTCACGGCAGTGGTGGGGAGATGACCCAGCAATTGATCCGGGAGGTTTTTCTCCATCATTTTAACAATGAATGGCTTTGTGGCCTTTCCGATTCGGCTATGCTGAGCAATGGTTCAGGCCGGACCGTTTTCACCACTGATTCTTTTGTGGTGGATCCTCTGTTTTTCCCGGGGGGTGACATTGGGAAGCTGGCGGTTTGCGGTACGGTCAATGACCTGGCCGTAACCGGTGCCATCCCGGCCTATTTAAGTGCAGGTTTCATCCTGGAGGAAGGGTTAACCCTGGAAACGCTTCACCGGATAGCAGCATCTATGGCAGAAGAAGCCCGCCATGCCGGTGTTCAGATTGTTACCGGCGATACCAAGGTGGTACATCGGGGCAAAGCTGACGGGGTATTCATCAATACTTCGGGCATTGGATTTTTACCTGCGGGCAGGGCGGATCTGTCCAATACAGCGGGCATCCGACCCGGCGATCGCATTATTGTAAATGGCCACCTTGGCGAACATGGGGTTGCGGTGTTATCGGCCCGGGAAGAACTGGAGGTGGCCTCGCAGGTGCATTCGGATTGTGCCAGCCTGAACGCATTGATTGATCAGATGTGCCAGGTGTCGGGAAAAATTCGTTTTATGCGCGATCTAACCCGGGGCGGACTGGCCACGGTGTTGTGTGAGGTAACAGACCATGCTGATTTTGGCCTTTATCTGCTCGAAGATAAAATGCCGGTAGGGGAGGCCGTTCGGGGAATCTGTGAGATGTTGGGGATGGATCCCCTTTATATGGCCAACGAGGGCAAACTTGTGGCCATTGTCGACCCGGCCGATGCAGATGACCTTTTGGGGGCAATGCACGAGCATCCCCTGGGGGCCAATGCACAGGTGATCGGGCAGGTCGCTGGCCAACACCCCGGACAGGTGGTGATGGAGACACAGGTCGGGGGGCGCCGCATCATTGAACCCCTCACCGGCGAACAATTGCCCCGGATTTGTTAATCTTCCAAATGATCTGAAGGATGCATGAAGTTGCCATCGTCAATGACCTGTTCCGCATTGTTCTGGATGTGGCTGAAAAAGAGAAGCTGAAAAAAGTGGACAAAGTGCATTTTCAGCTTGGAAAAATGATGCAGGTGGTACCGGATCTGTTTAAATTTGCTTTCGATTCGGCCAAGGCCGATACCCTGGCGGCAGAGGCTGAACTGGAGATTGAATTTTTGCCCGTACGTATGAAATGCCGTCAATGCGGGACTGAGTTTGAACTCAAACAACAGAATTTCCAATGTCCCGATTGTCA
This sequence comes from uncultured Bacteroidota bacterium, assembly GCA_913055635.1. GTDB lineage: Bacteria > Bacteroidota > Bacteroidia > Bacteroidales > UBA12077 > JAGXLC01. The sequence continues at coordinate 106,726 of CAJXLK010000002.1, read as the reverse complement.
GGGTATGGATCTGGATATGGTTCAGGGAAGGGAGTTAATTGTTAAAAGCATAGAAGGAGAATGAAGCCATTCAGCTAGCGGCCATCAGGTTAAGGTTGTCATAAGTTCAGGTTATGAAAAACTGAAGGCCGGGCCCACGCCTTTTTGCCTCCGCTGACCCCGCTAAGCGGGGTTCGTTGAAGTGGGGTTCGTTGAAGTGGGGATCCTCCAGCCGGGTGGGGGTTAATCATGAAGTTAATACATCATAAATAAAGCAAAATTATGGAAATCAAAGTTATGAAAAGGGTGCTCGATCGCAATCAGGACAAGGCTGAGCAGATTCGGGCGCTGTTAAAGGAAAATCATGTACGTATGTACAATTTGATCAGTTCACCGGGTGCCGGTAAAACAACCCTGCTCGAACAAACCTGTCGCCATCTGGGCCCGGACTATGGGGTAGGTATAATCGAAGGGGATGTTTATACCGACCGGGATGCCCGGCGGCTTCAATCCTACGGTTTTCCCATTGTCCTGATCAATACCGAGGGGGGCTGTCACCTCGACTCCAACAGCATCAGCGGAGCCCTTCAGGAGTTCAACCTGCAGAATTTGCGCCTGCTTTTTGTGGAAAATGTAGGCAACCTGGTATGTCCCTCGCATTTTGACCTGGGGGAAACCTCAAAAATTGCCGTGGTCAGCACCAGTGAAGGCGATGACAAACCCATCAAATACCCCATGCTTTTCAGAGATGCCCGGGCAGTGGTGCTGAACAAAATGGATTTGCTGGAATATACCGACTTTGATTACAACCATTTTATCAGCGACTTGCGACAGGTGAATCCTACCGTGCCCCTTTTCGAAACTTCCTCTACCAAAGGCCAGGGACTGGAAGGATGGTTTCATTGGCTGGAGCAGGAGATGAAGGAGCAAATGAATAAATGATTAGATGATTAAATGCCTGCCCCGACGCAGTAAAACGAAGGCGGGGATTCAATCATTCTATCATTCTCTTCTCATCACTCTCCAATCACCTTGACCAAAACCCGTTTCTTCCTTTTGCCGTCGAATTCTCCATAGAAAATTTGTTCCCAGGGACCAAAATCCAACTTCCCTTCGGTGATGGCTACCACCACTTCTCTGCCCATAATGGTGCGTTTAAGGTGGGCATCGGCATTGTCTTCGGCAGTGTTATGATTGTATTGGCTGTAGGGCTTCTCCGGGGCCAGGCCTTCCAGCCATTTCTCAAAATCCTGATGCAGACCCGATTCATCATCGTTGATAAAAACACTGGCGGTGATGTGCATGGCATTGACCAACACCATGCCTTCCTTTACCCCGCTTTGGGCAACGGCTTCTTCCACATCCGGGGTAATGTTGATCAGTTCTCTTCTTTGCTTGGTACTGAACCACAGTTCTTTTCGGTATGATTTCATAATGTGCGGGTTTGGAGTGAGACTTTGCTTGTATCGTTGTATTTAACGTACTTCTTTGTTATCATGGCCATTTTATCTTGCTCTGGTTTTGTTGTGCCTCTATTTCATTCTGGCCCGTTTTTAGCACAACTTCTGATGGCTTTTCTATAGCCTCTATTTCATTCTGGCCCGTTTTTAGCACAGCTTCTGATGGCCTTTTTTTCTATAGCCCCGATTTCATTCTGGCCCGTTTTTGTCACAGTTTTCTGATGGCCTTTTTTCTATAGCCCCGATTTCATTCTGGCCCAATTTTGTCATAGTCTCTGGGGCCCCTTTTTAATCAGGGGCTTTATCCCTACTTTATGATGGCCCAATGTTTGTTGAGCACCTTCTGGCACCCGATATTCCCGGGCTTGATCCGGTGCTTCTCTGACTGAACCGGTTCTTCCTGGCTTGATCCCAGTGCCCCCTGAGATTAATTCCGGTCCTCCCGGGCTTGATCTGGGTGCTTTTTGACTTGAACCGATTCTTCCTGGCTTGATCCCAGTTTTCCCGGGCTTGATCCGGTGTTTCTCGGATTTATCCTGAGCTTCCGGGAGTAGTTTGTTGCTGTTACCGGGATTGTTGTTTTATTTTCAGGCCCCATCCGCCCACCAGGTTCCATCAATCCTTCTCCTTTGTATCCGACAATTTAAAGTGCATCTACTTGACGGTCATCTATTTAGCAGCTGACGGATTGGCATTCAATTACTTTGCATCCAACAACCCAGAAGGGGCTATTTAATGTTCAGGGCTTCAATGATTTGATCAATGCGCTTTTCCAGCATCTGATCCACTTTTTCAAAGTCTTCCCTTTTGGAGAGCCTGTCATTGACGCTGAAATAGAATTTGATTTTGGGTTCAGTGCCGGATGGGCGCATTGAAATTTTGGATCCGTCTTTGAGCAGAAACTGCAGCACATTGGCCTTTGGCAGGTTGATTTTATAGCGCAGATGGCTTATCAGATCCAGGGTTTTTTGTTTGTTGTAATCGTGGATGAGCATCAGATCCTGGCCGTTGATGGTATCGGGCGGATTGTTGCGGAACTGATCCATCATGTGGCGGATGGCTTCTTCGCCTTCTTTTCCTTGTCTTACAATGGACAGCAGGCGCTCTTTAAAGAAGCCGTGTTCAGTATAGATGTCGATCAGCTGATCGAATAATGATTTGCCCTGATCTTTGGCAAAAGCAGTGGTTTCAGCCAGCAACACACATGAAATGACGGCATCTTTATCCCTCACAAAATCGCCCGCCAGGTAGCCGTAACTTTCTTCTCCTCCGGCAATAAAGGTTTTTGTTCCTTCCAGCTGTTTGATTTTATCGGCGATGTATTTAAAGCCGGTGAGGGTATCATAATGGTCTACTCCGTATGCTTCGGCGATGTCGGCCAGCAATTCGCTGGTAACGATGGTCTTGACGATGTACTCATTGCCGGTAAGTTTGCCCCTCTGCTTCCACTGGGAAAGCAGGTAATTAATCAGCAGGGCAGCCGCCTGGTTGCCGTTGAGGATCTCCAGTTCTCCTTTATGATTTCGTACAGCAATGCCCACGCGGTCGGCATCGGGGTCGGTGGCCATCACCAGATCGGCCTGGGTCTGTTCTGCTTTTTTCAGGGCCATCTCCAGGGCTGCATGTTCTTCCGGGTTCGGAGAGTGAACGGTAGGAAAATCGCCGTTGATCTGGTCCTGTTCGGGCACATGAATCACGTTTTGGAAACCCAGTTTTTCGAGGGCCTGGGGCACCAGGTGCACGCCGGTTCCATGGAGCGGGGTGTAGACAATCTTTAGGTCTTTTTGCCGCTCGATCATTTCCGGATTGACCGACAAACCTTTGATGTTGTTCAGGTATTCCCGGTCCACCTCTGCTCCAATGGACTGGATTTTCTGATCGTCACCCTCAAAATTGACCTCTGATATGCTGGTGATTTTCTGCACCTCATGGATGATGTTTTTATCATGCGGGGCGATAATTTGGCCCCCGTCCTCCCAATAGACTTTATAGCCATTATATTCTTTGGGATTGTGGGAGGCGGTGATCACTACTCCGGCCTGACAGTTGAGATGGCGAATGGCAAAAGACAGCTCCGGAGTAGGGCGAAGCTGGTCGAACAGGTACACATAAATGCCATTGGCAGATAAGACTTTGGCGGTTTGTTCTGCAAAGAATCTGCTGTTGTTGCGGGAATCGTAAGCAATAACGGTTTTTATGCGGTCCAGGTCGGCAAACTGCTTGTGGAGATAGTTGCTCAGGCCTTGTGTGGCGCTTCCCACCGTGTATGTATTCATCCTGTTGGTGCCGACCCCCATGATGCCTCTTAATCCTCCGGTTCCAAATTCGAGGTCCTTGTAAAAGGCATCGATGAGTTCCTTTTCATCGTTTTCCAGGAGATGCTTTACCTGCTCCCGGGTCTGTTTATCATATTCTTCCTGCAGCCAGGCATGGGCTTTATTTTTAACCTGGGTTAACAGATCAACATTTTCTTCCATAGTAATATTTTTGAGTTAAAGGGGTTTAACGATGCAATAACGATGGTTAAAAATAAGAAAATATCAGGATCAATCCAACGTAAAAAGCGGTGGTAAGGTTTACCCGTTGGTTTTTTCAGCAAATGGTAAAGGTTTTGAATCAAAGATGGAGCTATGAACAGGGGCATTTCGGCGGTAAGGGTTCCCCGGTCCGTTTTTCGGCAAATGGTAAGGGTTTCGAATCTGAATGGGAACTATGAACAGGGGGAACTCTGCCGGTAACGTTTTTTTATTCCTTTTTCCAGGATTTGGTAAAGGTTTTGAATCCAGATTGGACCTGTGAACCGGAGTTATTCAGCCGGTTAGGTTCACCGGTTTGTTTTTACCAGCATTTGGTAAAGGCTGTTGCGCCAATAGGGGATTTCAAGTTGGAAGTGGTTTTTGATTTTACTTTTATTGAACACGCTATAGTGTGGCCGTGGGGCAGGGGTAGGCCAGTCTTTGCTTTCAATGGGTTGGATATGGCATGAAGACTTTTGAATGCGGGCTATTTCCTGGGCGAAATCGTACCAGCTGCAGACCCCTTCATTGGAGAAGTGGTATATTTCTTGAAGCACTGATGGATTGGAGGTGGTGTTGAGGATATGGATAATGGCGCGGGCCAGGTCGCCGGCATAGGTAGGCGATCCCACCTGGTCGTAGATCACCTGCAGCTGGTCTTTTTCCCGGACCAGCCTGGAGATGGTTTTAACAAAATTTTTGCCATAGGGGGAATAAAGCCAGGCGGTACGGATGATCATACCGGCCTGATGGTGGATCACCTTTTGTTCTCCGGCCAGCTTGCTTTGGCCATAGATGCCCTGGGGGGCCGGGTTGTCGGTTTCCACATAGGGTTTATGGCTGCGTCCGTCGAAGACATAGTCGGTAGAGATATGGATCAGGCGGATGTTTCGTTCACTGGCAAGGCGGGCCAGGTGGCCAGTAGCGGTATCATTGATCAAAAAAGCTGATTCCTGGTTGCTTTCAGCCTGATCCACGTCGGTGAAGGCTGCACAGTTGATGATCACATCGGTGGGGTGCTGATCGAGGTATTGGGCCAGCCCTTCATACCGGGTGATGTCAAGCTGGGGTTGATCGGTAAAATACAAGGTATGGCCTTCATTTAAAAGCTCCTGCTGGCGGTCGTACAGTTCACGGCCCAGTTGTCCCTGGGCTCCTGTTACCAGAATATTCATAATGATCAGATTGAAAAATTCATGTCGGCTTCGTTGAAATCGGGCAGCACTTTATCCTTTGCTGAAACAATGGCTTTGCCGGGATCGATCTGCCAGTCGATGCCCAAAGCGGGGTCTTTGTAATTGATGCCCCTTTCTGATTCGGGGTGGTAATAGTTGTCGCATTTATAAAAAACAATGGCCCGATCGCTGAGCACTGAAAATCCGTGGGCAAATCCCCGGGGTATAAGCATTTGATGTTTGTTTTCATCGGAAAGTTCCTGACCGTACCATTGGCCAAAAGTAGGGGAGTTTTCCCTCAAATCCACGGCCACATCATAAATGCGCCCCTGAATCACACGGGTCAGCTTGGTTTGGGCATACGGGGCCAGCTGATAGTGAAGCCCCCTGATGATGCCATAGTTGGAGAGCGATTCATTGTCCTGGACAAAATCGTAATGGAGCCCGTGTTCGTTGAAGTTCCGCAGGTTATAACTTTCGAAAAAGTATCCGCGGTGGTCCTCAAAAACTTTGGGTTTGATCACGTACAGACCACTGAGTGGGGTTTCGATGATTTGCATAACGGATTATTTTTGGGGGAACTTTTTTTCTGCGGTCAGTTTTAACAGGTACTGGCCGTATTGATTTTTCTGGAGTTTTTCGCCCAAGCGTTTCAGTTGCTGTTGGTCGATGTAACCTTTGAGGTAAGCAATCTCTTCGATGCAGGCTATTTTAAGGCCCTGTCTTTTCTCGATGGTAGAGATAAAGTTGGAAGCCTGAAGCAGGCTATCGTGGGTACCGGTATCGAGCCAGGCCATGCCGCGTCCGAGGAGTTGGACCCGAAGGCGGCCTTCATTCAGGTAAAGGCGGTTCAGGTCGGTGATTTCCAGTTCACCTCTTTCGGAGGGCTGAAGGGATTTTGCCTTCTCAACCACGTCGTTGCTGTAGAAATAGAGGCCGGTGACGGCGTAGTTGGATTTGGGGTAGGCGGGTTTTTCTTCAATGCCTAACACATTGGCGTTTTGGTCAAAATCGACCACCCCATAGCGGTTGGGTTCTGTGACATAATAGCCGAAGATAATGGCTCCGTCTCTAAGGCTGGCGGCCTGTTCCAGCATTCCGGTCAGGGAATAGCCGTAAAATATGTTGTCGCCCAGGATCATACATACGTTGTCGTTGGAGATGAAATCTTCCCCGAGGATAAAAGCCTGCGCCAGTCCGTCGGGCGATGGCTGGACCTTATAGGAGATATCCAGACCCAGGTGGCTGCCATCTTCCAGCAGGTTCTGGTACAGATGGAGGTCGTCTGGGGTAGAGATGATCAGTATTTCCCGGATGCCAGCCAGCATCAGCACGGAGAGGGGATAATAGATCATCGGTTTGTCATAAATGGGGATGATCTGTTTGGAGATGCTTTGGGTCAGGGGATAGAGCCGGGTACCGGCTCCTCCGGCCAGGATGATGCCTTTCATTTTTGCAGTTGTTTTTTAAAGTATTCAATGGTACGTTGCAGGCCCCTGTCGAGGTTGACCACTGGTTCCCAACCCAATTGTTCTTTGGCCAGGGAGATATCGGGTTGTCGCTGAATGGGGTCGTTTTCTGGCAGGGGGTGGAAACTCAGCCGGGAAGAAGAATGGGTCATATCAATGATTTGGCGGGCCAGCTCCAGCATCGTAAACTCTCCGGGATTGCCCAGGTTGATGGGATAAGTGTGCTGATCGTCGCTGTCCATCAGTTGAATCAGGCCTTCAATGAGGTCGTCCACATATTGAAAGCTTCGGGTTTGTTCGCCGCTGCCGAAGATGGTGATGGATTGGTTTTGAAGGGCCTGGATGACAAAGTTGGAGATGACCCGCCCGTCGTTCAGGCTCATGCGGGGGCCAAAAGTGTTGAATATGCGCGCTATACGGATGTTTACGTTGTTCTGCAGGTTGTAGTTCACAAACAACGATTCGGCACATCGCTTGCCCTCATCATAACAGGAGCGTTTGCCAATGGGATTGACATTGCCCCAGTAATCTTCCGTCTGGGGATGGATGGTGGGATCGCCATAGACTTCGCTGGTGGAGGCCTGCAGTATTTTGGCCCCGATGCGCTTGGCCAGCCCCAGCATGTTGATGGCTCCCATCACCGAAGTTTTGATGGTTTTAATGGGATTGTACTGATAATGAACCGGCGAAGCAGGACAGGCCAGGTTGTAGATCTCCTCCACCTCGGCGTAATAAGGCTGGGTGATGTCATGGCGAATCAACTCAAAATAGGGATTGTCCATCAAGTGAACGATGTTCTCTTTGGAACCGGTAAAGAAGTTGTCCAGGCAAAGCACTTCGTTGCCCTCATTGAGCAGGCGCTCACACAGGTGAGAACCAATAAACCCCGCTCCGCCGGTCACCAGAATGCGTTTTTTCATAGGTTTTGGATTTTACAACAGGCTCACACAGGAGCCTTTTTTTCAGCCACAGGCATCATGTTGCAGCCGGGCCTTATTGCTGCAGGCGCAGGGCCTTTTTCTGTCCAACGGAAAACCTGTGGCTTTGTATGTTCATTGATTTTTAGATGCATTATTGGGTCATATCAAACCCGCATCCCCGGAATTTAACAACAAGTCGATGCATAAAGCATGCGGGTTTCCTGGTAAATTCCATTTGGCCGTTTGGGGATGATTTGATCATGGACACTTCATCGGCCTGTTTTTCGGGAACCAGGAAACCTTGTTCATGCGTTAACCGGCAAACGGCCTATTCCGTAATAGGTCCACCCCCATTGTTCCATATCCCTGGGCTCATATATGTTGCGGCCATCAAAAATGATTTTCTGATTCATCCGTTTCTCCATTTTTTCCCATTCGGGGACCCTGAATTCCGACCATTCGGTAACGAGGATCAGGGCGTCGGCGCCATCGATGGCTTCATACTGATCGTTGGCATATTCAAGGGCATCTCCCAGCTTGCGTTGGGCTTCATGCATGGCCACCGGGTCATAACCAACGATGCGGGCACCAGCCTGGCGCAGTTTTTCGATGATGGTGATGGCAGGAGCCTCCCGCATGTCATCGGTATTGGGTTTAAAGGCCAGTCCCCAGAGGGCGATTTTTTTGCCTTTCAGCTGCCCGTTAAAATGATGGGAAAGCTTGTCGAAGAGGATGCCCTTTTGTTTTTCGTTGACCCGCTCAACGGCTTTAAGCACCTCCAGGGAGTGGTTGTGTTCGTCGGAAGTTTTGATCAGGGCTTTGACATCTTTGGGGAAGCAGGAACCCCCGTAGCCGGTGCCGGCATAGATGAATTTGTAGCCGATGCGAGAGTCACTGCCGATGCCCATTCTCACTTGATTGACGTCGGCACCCACCCGCTCACACAGGTTGGCGATGTCGTTGATGAAGCTGATCTTAGTCGCCAGCATCGAATTGGCTGCATATTTGGTCAATTCGGCCGAAGGGATGTCCATGAAAAGGATGGGATGCTGGTTGAGCAGGAAAGGTTTGTAAAGGCGCCGCAAAACTTGCTCGGCACGGTCGGCTTCGGTTCCGATCACAATGCGGTCGGGCCGCAGGAAGTCTTCAATGGCATCGCCCTCTTTAAGAAATTCAGGGTTCGAGGCCACATCAAATTCCACATCGGAACCCCTTTTATCCAGTTCTTCCTGCACGGCCGCTTTAACCTTTTTGGCCGTGCCAATGGGTACGGTGCTTTTGGTTACAATAACCATATAATGTTCAAGATGCCTGCCCACTTCCCGGGCTACATCCAGTACATATTTCAGATCAGCGCTGCCGTCTTCGTCGGGTGGGGTACCTACAGCAATAAACAAAGCCTCACTGCCTTCCAGACTCTCTTTTAAACTGGTGGTGAAATGCAGCCGCTGCTTTTTGACATTCTTATCGATTAACGTCTCCAGCCCCGGCTCATAGATGGGTACTTCGCCCCGGTTGAGCCGCTCAATTTTGTTGGCGTCAACGTCAACACAGGTCACGTGAATGCCCGTCTCTGAAAAGCAGGTGCCTGATACCAGCCCTACATAGCCGGTTCCAACTACGGATATTTTCATGGTGGTTTGTTTAGGATTTTACAATGAACGAATGTGTATACAAATATATATTTTATCAGCAAATATCCGTTTATCGAACTGTTTTTTTAATAACAGAAGTACCCTTGTCCTATAAATTTATGGTCAGGGGGCTTTGGGGTTCCATAGAAAGGGGTGAGCAAAATCACCATATTGAGGGGATAATATTTTGGAAAATCATAACCAGGGTGCCCGCCCATCTTGTATTTTTGTTATCGGGCTGTTTTCCAGGAACCATTTTATTTATTGCTCGTATTTTAGGTATAAAACATGTGGTATAAAATTTGAAAGTTGTCTGGACTGATAAACCACTGATTGATGGTGGAAAAAGCATTATGAGCCTCAAAGGTAATAAACGAATTAAGCGCTAATAACATCAATGAACCAAAGGGTTTTAACCAAGCGGCATTTTTTTAGGGTGGCATTGCTGGTACTTTTGACCTGCCCGAGGTTATTAATGGCCCAGCAGGAAGCGGGTCATTTGATTTTATCGGGGATGGTTGAGCAAAGCAAGGAACCGCTTTCAGGGGCGGTAATAAAGGTTTATAAAGGATCGCAACCCGTAAAGAATCTTCAATCCGGCGAAGGGGGGCAATTTGAGATTAAGATGGGGTTGGGCAATGAATATACCATCACCTTTACCAAGGAAGGATTTGTAAAGAAGAAGATCCGGGTCAATTCGACTGTTCCAAAGGGTCAAAAGGGGGAATGGAAGGTGGAGTTTCCCATTGGACTTTTCAAGGAGTATCCCGGTTTGGATGTTTCAGCCCTGGAAGAGCCGGTCACGAAGATCCTTTATAAGCGGTCGGCCCAGGGATTTGGATATGCTAAGCGGTACACCCGTAAGATGATGTCGCGTATAGATGAGATTCTCAATCAACGGAAGCGGCTCAAGGATAAGGCTTACCAAAAGATCATTGATCAGGCCGACCGGTTGTTTGAGCGTCACAAATACCGTGAATCGATCGAGCAGTATCAAAAGGCCCTGAATAAGCGCCCTGATGATGGTTATCCCAGCCGCCAGATCGATAAAGCCCGCGAAGCGATTAAGGAGCTTAAAGCGAAGAAAGCCCGGTATGATAAAGCCATAGAGAAAGCTGATGAGCAGATGGACCAGGAAGCATTTGACCAGGCAAAAGGCTTATATCAGGAGGCTTTGGAGTATTTCCCTTCCAAAGATTATCCCCGGAAGCAGATCAGCAAGATTGAGCGCATCCTGCGGGAAAGGCGTCAGCAACAGGCCCAGCGAAAGGAAAATTACCGCCAGGCCATCGATCAGGCCGATCAGCATTTTTCAAAAGACCGGTTGCGCCAGGCCCGGGATGGTTACAAGAAGGCATTGAAGCTTTTCCCCGGCAAAGAACATCCCCAGGAGAGGCTCCGGGAAATAGCCGAGCGCATCGAAAAGCAGAGGGCGCTTAAACAGAAGTATCAAAATACCATTCGCCAGGGTGATAAAGCTTTTACCGCTGAAAATTTCAGCCAGGCCACCGATCTTTACCAAAAGGCGGCAGACATGGATATGGCTGATTCTTATCCCGATGAACAGCTGGCCAGGATTGATTCGATCCTTGAAAAGCGAAAAGCCGAGCAAAGGCGGTATGAAAAGTTGATCGGCCAGGGGGACAAAGCTTTTGACCGGGAAGCCTATCAAAAGGCGAAGGGTGCCTATTCGAAAGCCCTTGATGTGAAACCGCAAGCCGATTATCCCCGGCAGCAGCTTCAAAAAATAAAACAAATCGTCCAACGCCGTCAAAGGCGACAGCAGCGGTATGAGACAGCCATTGCCCGGGGTGATAAGCATTTTGAGGCCAACAAGTATAGAATGGCCCGCGATTCCTACCAAAAGGCCCTGGAGATCAAGCCCAAAAGCACCCATCCCCAAAACCGCCTTGAAAAAATTAAGCAGATCCTCAAAGAGCGCAGAAAACGCAATCAGCGTTATCAGTCACTGATCGATCAGGCGGATCAGGCCTTTGACAATGAATCCTATACCCAGGCGCGCAAGAGCTATCAACAAGCTCTCGATGTCAAACCCAATAAGGATTATCCATCCCAACAGATCCACAAAATTGAGCGCATCCTTCAGCGTCTTCAGCAGAAAAAACAAGCCCGCCAGGCCTATCAGGAGCAAATTAAACAGGCGGACCAGGCCTTTAAGGAAGAACAATACCACAAAGCCAAAGGTTTGTACCAGCAAGCTTTGAGCATGAAGCCCAACGAACCTTATCCCCGCCAACGCATCGACCGGATCGATCAGATCCTGAAGAAAAGGCAGCAGGCCAAAGCCCGCCAACAAGCCCTGAACGAAAAGTATAAACAGACCATTGAGCAGGCCGACCAGCGTTTTGAGAAAGAGACCTACAAGGGGGCCAAAACGCTCTACCAAAAAGCCCTCTCCCTGAAACCCGACCAGGATTACCCCCGCAGGCAGATTGACCAGATTGAGCAAATTCTCTCTAAAAGACGCGAAAAGAACCAGAATTATCAACAGGCCCTGGAAGCTGGAGACCGCCATTTTGACCGGGAAAATTATCAGAAAGCCATCCAGGCCTATGAAAAGGCCCTTTCTATCAAACCTGGCAAAAAGTACCCCCAGCAACAGATTGCTAAAATTAACGATTTGCTGGCCAATAAAAAGGCCAGGCAACAAAGGAGAAAAACCGTGGCCCGGAAATATCAGCGTTTGATCAGCCAGGCCGATCAATACTTCAATGGCAACGATTATCAACAGGCCCGTAAAAAATACAGCGAGGCTTCCCGGGTTAAGCCTTCAGAAGCCTATCCCCCGGACCAAATCCAAAAGATCGATTCCATCCTGGAACAAAAGCGCAGGGAACGGGAAATGGCCTATCAAAAGGCCATCAATAAAGCCGATTCATTGTATGAAGATACCCACTACCGGGGGGCCATCGATCAGTATGAAAAAGCCCTGGAGATTAAACCCAAAGCCGAATATCCCTCCCGGCAAATCGGGCGGATTAAAAACCTGCTGGCCCGAAAGAAACGAGCAAGCCGGCGCCAGAAAAGAATGGATTCTCTTTATACCCAAAACATCCAGAAAGCAGATGCCCTGTTTGATAAAAATAATTATTACGATGCCAAGGCTTTTTATCAGCAAGCCCTGGCTTATAAACCCAACAAGGAATATCCCCAGAACAGGATCCGGCTGTGCCGCAAAAGGATTCAGCAGATGGAGCAAACGCAGGCTTTAAGGCAGAAAAGCGAAAAACACCAGCAAAACACAAACCCGGAATCCAAACAGGATTATTCTTCCTCTTCATCCAGCGATTCTTCCGGGGCGAAAAATCAGTATACCTATCGCAGTGAGTTGGCCCGCCAATATCCGGAAGGCATTACCGTAGAACACAAGGATAAGGAAAATTATAAGGTCAAAAAGGTCATCGTCAATTACGATGGCATTGCTGATGTTTACCGGAAAGTTACCCATCAATGGGGAAAAACCTTTTATTTCGAGAACAATACGCCCATTTCCAAACATTATTTTAAGCTGAAAACCAGTAAAAAACGGGATGATTCATAACAACAACTGCCATGAAACAATTTCCCGGACGCTGCGAATCTGATCGATCCTGACCCTGGGTGCATAGCAACAACAGATATGGTATACGGCCCCTGACCCCAAACACTGCCTTTTCTGATTTATGTACCACTTGCGGGTAATCCCTGATTGAATCCGGGGTAATCCCTGATTGAAATGGGACCAAAAAATATTCGCATGCGGATTGCGTTAAAAAATATTATTATTGTGTTGTGATAACAAAGGGTTCATGTTGTTGAAAAAAAGTTTTTTCATTTTTCTCTTTTCCTTTTTGGCCTGTCTGACCACAGCCCAGGAGCCTTCCCTCGAATTAAAAGGGCGAGTAGTAGGTCCGAAAGATGAACCCATCCCCGGGGTCAACCTCAGGTTAAAGGATACGGCTGTAGGCACCAGCACCGGCATCGACGGAAATTTTCAGCTACGGATTCACCCGGATTGGAGCGATACCCTGATTGTATCCAATATCGGCTACCGCACCCGGCGTCTGGCTCTCCAGGGCCTTATGGAGGAAAAGCCGGTTCTTATAAGGTTAAAACGGGAAGTACAGAAGATCAACCGGGTTGAGGTACGGGGATCCTGGCAACAGGACCGAAGCCTTATACAGATTGACCAGAAAGATTTTGAGATGTTGCCAACGGCAGCCGGTGAGGTAGAGGGGATCATTAAGAAAATGCCGGGGGTGACCTCCCGCAATGAACTCAGTTACCAGTATTCCGTCCGGGGAGGTAATTACGATGAAAACCTGGTATATGTCAATGGCATAGAGGTTTATCGTCCAATCAATATAAGGAATGCCAAGCATGAAGGGCTCAGTTTCCTGAATTCCGATATGGTTTCATCCATCAATTTTTCCGCCGGCGGTTTTCAGCCTCAGTATGGAGACAAGATGTCTTCGGTGCTGGATATTCGCTATAATAAACCCCGGGCTTTCTCGGGCAAGGTCGAAATGAGCCTGCTGGGCGGATCAGTCCATCTGGAAGATACTGTTGGAGGGCGTTTGACGTATAACACCGGCTTCCGCTATAAATCGACTTCCTACCTTTTAAATTCACTGGATGTGCAGGGTGATTATCAACCGGCGTTCTATGATTTACAAACTTACCTGACATATCGGTTGACGAATCAGCTTTCCCTGGAATTCCTGGGCAACTATAACCTGAATCGTTACCGGTTCGTTCCTCAAAACCGGGAAACATCCTTCGGGACCCTGCAGAAGACCCTGAGCATGAAGGTGTATTACGAAGGCCAGGAGGAGGATCGGTTTGAAAATTACATGGGGGCTTTAACCCTGGACTATTCACCCCATAGCGATTTAAACCTGCGTTTTAGCGCTTCGCGATACCGGACCCTTGAGTCGGAGAATTACGATATTTTGGGCGAGTATTATTTGAATGAACTGGATCAGTCGATGGATTCGGACACCTATGGCGACAGCATCATCAACATTGGGGTGGGAGGCTACCTGGAACATGCCCGCAACCAGTTGCAGGGGCGGATCACGACTTTGCAGCACCGGGGCACGTTCAATTCGGGCAACCATTTGCTCAAATGGGGGGTTACCTATAAGCGGGAGTATCTGCACGACCGCACCAATGAATGGAAATATGTGGATTCAGCCGGCTATTCCATCCCTTACAGTGCTTCGGCGGTCCATTTATACCATGCTCAAAATGTGGAACATACGGTTCGATCCACCCGTTTCACGGGATATTTTCAGGATACCTATCGTTTTCAGCCCGGCGCGGGAGGTTGGTATCTAAATGGCGGGATACGCTTTTCCCACTGGGATTATAACGGGCAATGGCTGTTAAGCCCGCGTTTCAGCCTGGCATTTGAACCCCTGTGGAACCGTCGCCTGCGTTTTCACCTTTCCGGGGGGTATTACTATCAACCCCCCTTTTATAAGGAGATGAAGAGGACGGATGGAAGCCTCAACCCGGATATTAAAGCCCAGCAATCGATACACCTGGTGTTGGGTTCGGAATACGATTTCACGGCCTGGAGCCGCCCCTTTAAATATCAGGCAGAATTGTACTACAAACGCCTTGACCACCTGATCCCCTATAAAATGGATAATGTCCGCATTAATTACGCCGGCCGGAATATGGCCCGGGGCTACGCCGCCGGCATTGATATGAAGGTGAACGGTGAATTTGTGCCGGGGGCCCAGTCGTGGGCCAGTTTATCCCTGATGCAAACCCGTGCCCGGATAAAACAGGACGCTGCTCCCGGCCAACAACAAATAAAAGGAGAATCGGGCTATTATCCCCGACCTACCGATCAGCGGGTTCATTTCAGCCTGTTTTTTCAGGATTACGTCCCCAATCACCCCTCCTACAAACTTCAACTCAGCCTGCACTATGGCAGCCCCCTGCCTTTTTCACCTCCCCACAACCAGCGCTATGATGAGGTGTATCGCATGCCCCCCTACCGCCGGGTGGACGTGGGCTTCTCCAAACTCATTCAGGGTGCCCGAAAGGACTATCCCCGCTTTCATCCCCTCCATTATATCAGGAGTTTATGGATCGGGGTGGAAGTGTTCAATCTCCTTGATATTAAAAATACCATCTCCTACCAGTGGATCCGAACCGTTGGGAATCAACAGGGGCAATCCGGGCAGTATGCAGTCCCCAACTATCTTACATCCAGGAGAATAAACCTCAAAATGGTGTTGAAACTATAGAATATTTTATATTTTACATTCACACCACAACACTTTGCCTGAAGTGTACTAAATTTATACCTAAAAAATAACGAACACATGGAACAACTTACCTCCCAGGATATCAGGCAGATTCAAAGCAAAGGCCTGAGCCAGGAAGATATCAAACAACAAGTGCTGAATTTTAAACAGGGTTTCCCTTCTTCCCCCCTGGTTAAACCGGCTACCATTGGCGATGGCATCCGCCAGCCATCACAGCCGGATATGGATTATTATCAGCAACGTTACAACCAGGCATTGCATCATAAGGGGGTAATGAAATTTGTTCCCGCCTCAGGGGCAGCCACCCGGATGTTTAAATTTTTGTTTGAATATTTGGAAGATTCACATGCCAATACGCAGGAAGTGGAGCAGTTTATTCACAACCTGAGGCATTTTGCGTTTTATGAGGATCTGGAAACTGCCCTGGCCGAAAAGGGGCAAGACCTGAACGATTTGGTCCGCAGAAAGCATTATCATCCTGTTATAGAGGAGTTAATTGGCGACGAGGGATTGGCTTACGGGCAGTTGCCCAAGGGGTTGATTAAGTTTCACCGTTATTCTGATCATACCCGAACCCCGGCAGAAGAACATCTGGTAGAGGGGGCCCATTACAGCCTGAACCGGAATGACCGGGTAAACCTTCATTTTACGGTGCTTCCCGAGCATCAGCAGGGTTTTAAGACCCATCTCAATGCCAAACGCAAAGCTTACGAACATACATTTCATGTATACTATGACCTGCATTTTTCCAATCAGCAGGAATCAACCGACCGGGTGGCCGTGGATATGGACAATGCCCTGTTTAGGAATCCGGATGGTTCCCTGCTTTTCAGACCCGGCGGGCATGGGGCCCTTTTGAACAATTTGAATATGCTCCAGGAAGATGTGATTTTCATTAAAAATATCGACAACGTGGTGCCCGACCGGTTGAAAAAGACCACCTATGACTATAAAAAAGTACTGGCCGGGATACTGGTGCATTATCAGGAGCAAATATTTCAATACTTGCGGGCGTTGGAATCCGGTGATGTTTCACAAGGGCAACTTGATCAGATGGCCGATTTTGTGCAGCGAGAGCTAAATGTGTTGCTTCCCCGGGAAATTATCGGTGGCAATTCCTCCGAGCTGGCCGGCTTCCTTCATAAAAAGCTCAACCGGCCCATCCGGGTCTGTGGAATGGTCAAAAATCAGGGAGAACCCGGCGGCGGTCCTTTTTGGGTACGCGACGCCGATGGCAGTGTTTCCCTCCAGATTGTTGAGAAGGCGCAGATCAACCAGGATGATCCCGGCCAAAAAGAAATTTTGGATGCTTCCACGCATTTTAATCCGGTTGACCTGGTTTGCGGCATCCGCAATTACCAGGGAGAAAAATTTGATTTGTTTGACTTCCGTGATCCATCGGCCGGGATCATCAGCACCAAATCGAAAGGCGGAAGGAAGCTTAAGGCCCAGGAGCTTCCCGGCCTCTGGAACGGGGCAATGGCCTGGTGGAATACCATCTTTGTGGAAGTCCCCCTGAGTACCTTCAACCCGGTTAAAACCATCAACGACTTGCTGCGCAATGAACACCAGTGATTTAACATGGATTTAACGCAAAGATGATCCAGGCTTAAAAACCCCTTAACATCCATTTAAGGCTGCTGTACTACATTTGTGGGTGAATTAAAAAAAATAAAACGATGAAAAGAATCTATGCCTTAATCATTACAGCAGTCCTTCTGATCGGACAGGCCGCAGCAGTGCAGGCAGCCGATGATGATGACAAGAGCGAAAACAACACCACGGCCACTGCAGCCCTGAAAGGCGAGGTAGTAGATATGAAAACTGGCGAAGCCCTGACCGGAGTCAAAGTGAAGGTGAAAGGTGCCGATGTGGCTGCATATACCGATTTTGAAGGGAACTTTAAAGTCAAAGGCCTCAAGCCGGGCATCTATAAGTTAGAATCGTCTTTCATCTCCTATAAGGATGAAGAGTTGAACGATGTTAAGTTGAAAGTCAGTGAGCAAAACCAGGTAACCATAAAAATGAAAAGCCTCGAGTAAATGGAATTTCAAGGCCCCACCGGGTCAGTTCCATTATACCCACCATGGATGAAATATCGGGCTTAACCAATATTTAAGCCCACAGCTGTTTCAGGACAGGCAGCTGCAAAGGCCAGGCCCTAAGACTTAACTAAATATTATATTCCACCGTTATCCCGCCTCCGGCCGAAGGTATTCCTTCGGCTTTTTTGTTTTTTGGGGTTATTTTCTGATTCTGACATTGAATCCTTATTTTTGTCCGGAATGAATCCTTCGGGCAAGGACTTACGCATTGAAGCGATAAATCAAACATGCGGGATCCATGGAGAGAGCCGATAAGTATAGGATGATGGTTCAAAATGATAGCGATTGATAACCTTTAATAAGTCTTTATACGAATGAAACCTGCATCCAGTAACCTACACAACAAGGCAATGAATAAAACATGGGGGTTCCATGGCAGAGGGAAGCAAACCATGCAATGTTGGAAGCAAAATTATTTTGAAATACAGAACGTTAATTAAACTTTATACGAATGAAACCCGCATGCAAGGACTTACACAACAAGGACATGGATATACATGCGGGTTCCATAATGATTGACCACATAATGTCTGTTTTAAGATTCAGATCATATTGAGTTACAAACTGTTAATTAAGTTATATCCTTATGAAACCTGCATGCAAGGACTTACACAACAAGGACATGATTATTCATGCGGGTTTCATAATGATTGACCACATAATGTCTGTTTTAAGATTCAGATTATATTGATTTACAAGCTTTTAATTAAATTATATCCTTATGAACTGGTTTATCGGAACCTCAGGCTGGAGCTACAAAGACTGGCAGGGCCGTTTTTATCCCAAACAACTAAGCGGTCCGGTCTCGCACCTTAAATATTATGCCGAAAATTTCAATGCCACCGAGGTGAACAGCACCTTTTACAATACCCCGGGAAAGGAAACCCTTGAGCAGTGGATAAGAAATACACCGGACGATTTTCGTTTCGTCATCAAAATCAACCGGTACTTCTCCCATATGAAGCGGCTTAAGAGTGATGAGGCTGCCAGCGAAAAATATGAAACCTTCAGACACCTGCCCGATATACTGGACCGAAACATGGGCCCCATTTTAGTGCAGTTACCGGGAACCATGAAAAAAAACCTGGCCCGCCTGGAAGCCTGGCTAAATTTTATGCCGGATTTTCGTTATGCCTTTGAATTCCGCCACCCCTCCTGGTTCGATCAGGAAGTTTACCGCACCCTGGAAAAACACAATGCGGCCCTGGTCTATTCCCATAACCGCGACTTCCCTACAGACCTGAAATGTACGGCCAATTTCATGTATCTCCGATTCCAGGGCCCCGAAAAACCTTATTACTCCAAATACTCCCACAGTCAAATTGCCAGCGAATTTGAAAAAATCAACCTGTTTCAGGATGATTGCCAGGATATCTTTGTTTTCTTCAACAACACCTACCAGGCCTACGCTGCTGAAAATGCCCGGCAATGGAAGGATATGATCTCCTAACCTCCCACCCTCCAGGACAAACAATCAACATAAAAAATACATGATGAAAACTCCGGAATAGAATCAGGTTCACCCAATCATTGATCAGTGCGTTGGCAAACACAGGGTTCAGTCCCACCACCATGTCATTCAAGATTTATTCGGCAATTATTATGGCAGGCAAAAAGAAATCATTAATTTAACGGCCTTTTTCATAAATCAATAAAAAGACCGCTATGAAAATAATGTTCACAGCCCGGGGAAAAGGATGGGATGCTCAATTAGATCCCAAGTTCGGAAGGGCAGAAGGATTTTTACTATATGACAACGAACAGGATCAGTTAACCTGGCATTCCAATGAAGAAAATAAGAATGCCGCACACGGAGCTGGGATACAGGCGGGTCAGCTGGCATCTGATCTGAAAGCAGAAGTAGTCATAACAGGCCACGTTGGCCCGAAAGCCGACAGCACCCTGAAAGGCAGCGGCATCAAAGTATTTCCGGTCGAGACTCCCTGTACCATCCGGGAAGCTTATGAGCAATACATTTCGCGCGAATAAACTTCACTCAGCATTGCATGCGGAGGCATAGTACCTGTAGGCGTTGAACGTGGAAAATTTGAACGCGAAGACATTGAACGCGAAGACATTGTACTCGGAGGCAAAGCACAATTCGCCGGCTGACCCTGTCCAACATGACAAAATCAGCCGGCGAAAAAGTTATTTCATCCCCGTAAAATTTTACAATGCCTCGATTAATCCATAAGGGGTTTTAACTTTTCAAGCAGGTTGTTTTTCGGTACAGCCCCTACCTGTTTGTCCTTAAGCTCTCCGTCTTTAAAAAACAAAACAGTCGGGATATTCCTTACCCGGTATTTGGTCGGAGTTTGAGGATTGCTGTCTACATCCAGCTTGGCACAAACAACCTGATCTTCATACTCTTTGCCTATCTCTTCAATGATCGGGCCGATCATTTTGCAAGGGCCACACCATTCAGCCCACAAATCTACGATTACAGGCTTATCAGACTGGAGCACTTGCTCATCAAAATTGGCATCGGTTACTTCAATGTTCATACTTGGGTGGTTTAAGATTGTTAAAGGTATTTACAAAATTAAGGCAAAAAATGTTTAACTCAATGTATATTGAATGGCGGAATGCTGGTCGAGGAATTCGATCAGGTCATTGGTCACCTGAATGCGTCTGGAGCGGGAAAACATATTGACAGCTATGTTTTCGGCGGGATCAACGATTTTAAAGCGCATCAACACCTTTCCCTTCTCATTGGTGTATTGATTAAGCTGGTGGATCAACTCCTGGTCGACTTCTGAAAGGGGGAGCTTCAGGGTGAGGGTGCGGATCATATCCTCTCTGACATCGCTCAGCAGGCGGATGTCCTTAATCTTAAACTCATACTGGCTGGGATCATTATAACGTGGCTGTACGGAGCCTTTCACCAGTAAGGGATAGTTCTCGTAGAAGAATTTGCGGTATTCCTGGTATTCCTTGCCGAAAACAACAAATTCATAGGAATCGGTATAATCCTGAAGGGTAAGCCGGCCGAAGGGTTTGTTGTTTTTGCGGCTGACGGCATGCTGAGCCCCTGTGACAATTCCCCCTACGGTTAAATCCTTATTGCGGTAGCTGTTGATATCGGCATTCAACTCCTTTAAGGTAACATGGGTGAAGAAACGCATCTCTGTTTTAAAATCGTCCAGGGGATGGGCCGACAGATAAATCCCGACCAACTCCTTTTCGCGGTTGAGCTTTTCCAGTTTGGGCCATTCTTCAGCTTCAGGCATTTTGGGGCGGGCCACTTCAACCCCGCCAACCCCGCCAAACAGCGACTGTTGCTGGGACTTCTTATCGTTCTGGTATTTGGTGCCATATTTGACAAGGCTTTCAATAAAATAAGTCTCCTTGCCGTTTTCGGTAAAAAACTGCGCCCGGTTATAATGGCCCAGGTTATCAAAAGCCCCGGCGGTAGCCAGCGATTCCATACTCTTTTTATTGACGGCCTGCAGGTTCACCCGTTCGACAAAATCAAAAATATCCTGGTAAGCTCCATGATTTTCACGCTCTTCGATTATCTTGCGGGCGGCATTCTCTCCCACCCCCTTAATGGCACTTAATCCGAACCGGATATTGCCCTCCTGGTTGACGTTGAACTTCAGTTTACTTTCGTTGACGTCGGGCCCCAGCACAGATATGCCCATACGCCGGCATTCATCCATAAAGTGGGTCACCTTATCAATATTGGATGACCAGCGGCTTAAGACCGCAGCCATAAATTCCGAGGGATAATGGGCTTTCAGATAACCGGTTTGGTAAGAAACGAAAGCATAGCAGGTGGAGTGTGATTTATTGAAGGCATACTGGGCAAAGGTTTCCCAATCGTTCCATATTTTATGGATGGTCTCTTCCTTATAGCCATTATCGCGGCAGCCCTCGAAGAATTTCTCTTTGAGCTGTTCCATGAGCTTTTTCTTTTTCTTGCCCATGGCCTTTCTCAGGGAGTCGGCCTGTCCTTTGGAGAAGTTGGCCAGTTTTTGGGAGAGCAACATCACCTGCTCCTGGTAGACGGTGATGCCATAGGTTTCCTCAAGGTACTCTTCCATTTCAGGCACCAGGTAATCAATCTTCTCCTGTCCGTGTTTGCGTTTGATGTAGCTGGGGATGTTCTCCATAGGTCCCGGCCGGTAGAGGGCATTCATGGCGATCAGGTCCTCAAACCGGTTGGGTTTGAGCTGGCGCAGGTTTTTCTTCATCCCGGGCGATTCAAACTGGAACAGGGCGGTTGTCTCACCCCGGCTGTAGAGGTCATAGGTGGCGGCATCGTCCAGGGGAATGTTGTCAATATCCACTTCAATGGCCTTTGAGTCCTTTACATTTTGAACGGCATCCTTAATGATTGAGAGGGTTTTCAGGCCCAAAAAATCCATCTTGAGCATGCCCACCGATTCAACATGGTCGCCGTCATACTGGGTCACCCGAAGGTGGGTATCCTTGGAGGTAGCAATAGGAATATTTTCGGTCAGGTCATCCTTGCCAACGATGATTCCGCAGGCATGCAGGCCGGTCTGTCTGAGGGAACCTTCCAGGACTTCGGCATATTGGAGGGTTTTTTTGACCAGTTCATCGCCCGAGGCGCGTTCCTCCTTCAGCTGAGGCGACTCTTCATAAGCCTTCTTCAAGGTCATTCCAGGGGTTTCTGGAACCAGCTTTGCCAACTGATCGGCCTTGGCCAGGGACAACTTCTGAACCCTTCCAATATCGCGAATGGCCAAACGGGCCTTCATGGTACCAAAGGTGATGATGTGGGCTACTTTTTCTATCCCATATTTTTCCACCACCCAGTTCAATACCTGATCGCGGCCGTCTTCGTCAAAATCAATGTCGATATCGGGCATGGATACCCGGTCGGGATTCAGAAAACGCTCAAACAGCAAATTATACTTAATGGGATCGACATCGGTGATGTTGATGCAATAGGCCACGGCCGAACCGGCGGCCGATCCCCTGCCCGGGCCAACCGAAACACCAAGTTCGCGGGCCGCATTGATGAAATCCTGTACAATCAGGAAATAACCGGGAAAGCCCATCCCTTTGATCACCGATAGCTCAAAATCCAAACGTTCACTGATTTCATCGGTGATCTCCCCATAACGGCGCCTGGCCCCCTGGTAAGTGACGTGCCGCAAGTAATCGTCTTCATTGTCAAACCCTTCCGGAAGGGGGAAATCAGGCATCAGGGGCTCGGAATCCAACTCATATTGCTCCACTTTATCGGCAATCTCCCCTGTATTTTCAATGGCTTCCGGGATATCGGAAAACAGCTCCGACATCTCATCGGTGGTCTTAAAATATTCCTGCTTGGTATAAGACATGCGGTTGGGATCGTCCAGATCCTTGCCGGTATTCAGACATATCAACCGGTCATGGGCTTCGGCATCCTCGGCATTGATGAAGTGCACGTCGTTGCTGGCAATGACTTTTACCCGATGTTCCCGGGCCAGCTCCAGCAAAATGGCATTGGCCTGCTGCTCCTGATCGTAAACCTCGCGGTCTTTGGCCGGGTCACCGGAAGGATGACGCTGCAATTCCAGGTAAAAATCATCTCCAAAAATCTCCTTATACTCCAGCATCACCTCTTCCGCCTGCCTTTTTCCATGACGAAGGGCGGCTTTGGGTACCTCCCCGCCAATACAGGCACTCGAGACAATCAACCCCTCACTGTATTTGCGCAGAAGCTCCTTGTCAATGCGCGCGGTATAATAAAAACCTTCGGTCCAGGCATAGGAGACCAGCTTGATCAGATTCTTATAACCCGTATAGTTCTTGGCCAAAACGACCAGGTGATACCCACTTCGGTCCTTTTGCCCGGATTTGTCAAAACGGCTGCCTTCGGCCATATACATCTCACAACCAATAATGGGCTTGATGCCCTGGTTGATGGCCTCATTATAAAAAGCTTTCGCCCCAAACATATTGCCGTGATCGGTGATCGCTACTGCCTCCATCCCGTCACCCCGGGCTTTGGCAATCAGATCAGAAACGTTGGAAGCCCCATCCAGTATCGAATACTGGGTGTGCACGTGCAGATGCGTGAATCGACCCATAAAATGCAGAGAATTTAACAATTATACCTTTGCGGCCTGCGCAGATCCGCCCGGTTAAAAATACGAAATAACCAAAGGTTCACGATAAGATCCCACCCCGAAAAAATTAACAAATTACACCGGAAAGGTTGATTTTCTTTGAAACCATTCCCGCCTGGCGGAATAAGTTTGGTTTGACCATGTAAAGATTAAAAGATGAAATATAAATGGTTAATTACAATAAATTTATAAAAACACTTTCGTAATAGAAATATTGTTATATCTTTGCGGGACAAATTTCAAAATAGGTTGACAAATCATTTAAAGTAAAATCAAGGACGAATATGCCTGTAAAAATCAGATTAACCAGAAGAGGAAGGAAGAAGCAACCTTTTTATCACATTGTCGTTGCAGATAGTAGGGCGCCACGGGATGGTAAGTACATCGAGAAACTCGGAATGTACGATCCTACTACGAAACCAGCCACCATTGACTTGGATTTTGACAAAGCATTGGACTGGGTTCAAAAAGGGGCACAACCTACTGATACTTGTCGAGCTATTCTCTCCCATAAAGGGGTGATGATGAAGAAGCACCTGCAGGAGGGAGTAAGAAAGAACGCACTGACCCAGGAAGAAGCCGACCGCAAGTTCAATGAATGGCTGACCAACAAGGAAGAAAAGGTCAGGGCTGAAGAAGAGGCTGAGCGCAATAAATTGCAGAAGGAGGAAGAAGAACGCCTGGAAGCCGAGAAGAAGATCAACCAGGAGCGGGCTGAAGAGCTGGCCAAAAGAAACGCCCAGCAGGCCGAAGAAGAAAAAACGGAGGAAACCAGCCAGTCAGAAGAAGAAGCCTCTGAACAAGAAGCCTCCAAACCAACCGCTTCATCCGAAGCTGCCGAAGAAGAAAAAACTGAACCACAGGCAGAAGAATCATCTGAAGCCAGCCAGGAAAATCAGGGCGATCAGCAGGAAGAATCCGACAAAAACGAATAAATCCCCCATGTTGGTTGATGGAATTTAAAACCAGCAAACCGCTTGGTCAAATCCTCAAAGCCCACGGGAAACAAGGGGAGCTGATCATCAGTTTTACATCGGAATATCCGCAGGATTTTCACCATATGGAATCCATCTTCATTGAAATCGATGGGGGTGTGGTTCCATTTTTTTTGACCCATGTCATAAACAAAACCCCTACCACGGCCATCATCAAGCTGGAGGACATCGACACCCTGGACGAAGCCCAACGCATGAGTGGCCTAACGTGGTACCTGCCGGCCGATGCCACAGGAAAAGCAGGAAATGAGGCATCTCCCGATTTAAGCCAGTTAGAAGGCTACACCCTGATCGATCAAAACGATGGCCCCATCGGTTTGGTGGAGAATTATACCGATATCCCCTCCAATGCCCTGCTTCAGGTAAGATATAAGCAAAACCTGGTAGATATCCCTGTAAACGAGCAAACCCTTTATTACATCGATCCGGAAAAGCAGGTCATAAAGATTGAAATCCCCGAAGGGCTCCTGGAACTTTAGGGCTTTTGGAACTTTAAAATGCCCGACCCCAAAAATTCGGCTTAAAAACCACCTTCCAAGCCCTTTTTTGTCGCTCTTACCTTTTGCTGCTGTGAGCCTTCAAGCTGCCAGCGTTCTCTTATCAATGGAGCGATCCCGCCTGCCGGCCAAAACAACCGGTCATGCAAAGACTCAGTCGGGAATCTAAAAAAAGATTTAATCGGGGCTATCCTGCCAACGGGTCAAAACGACAGGTCATGCTCGTACTGCGCAACCGCTTTTCTCCACCTCTCAGGCAACTCTACCGCTTTGCCTTCCTGATAACTGAAAGCCGAAAGAACAGCGCGGTTGGAACACCTTACATCCTGCTGATCGGTTCCCACCAAAAGTTGTTCCATCTGCAAACTCTTATTGCCCAGGTGAAAGACCTTGGTCAAAACCCCAATCTCATCGAACATTCGAACCGGCTGCTGATACTCAATTTCTATCTTTACCAGCACCAGGGCCTTATCAAACCAATCGATCCGGTAACCGAAGACTTCCTCAAAATATCGCAACCGGGCATAGTCAAAATAATTTTGATAAACCGAGTTGTTCACATGGCCCATAATATCCACATCATTGAAGCGAATCTGGATGGGGGTGCGATGAAAAAAATGGTAAGGGGTATCCATAGTGATAGAATTCATGCTTAATCATTCAACATGTTGAAAAGCAGGGACAACCGAACAGTCATGTTCCATATCAATCCCATAAGCTGCCGGTTCAATGCGCTTCTCTGAAAATATCCAAGGCTTTAAAATTACAAAATAATAAACTGATGCAGCACCCGGAGTGTCGGTTCGTCCTTCCTAATAAAACCGGCCGGCACAGACCCGGACAACAAAGATTCCACATGCGCAGACAAACACAACAAAAACATGCATAAAAAAGCATGCGCATTTACAGACAAAGCATCCATTAGCGTTAAAAATGGATTCAATGTGCCGATTATATATTTTATAATACGTCTTTATCTCAATGTATTTAAATCGTACATTGATAATTGGCCTAAAAAATCTAATGGACAATCCTCTTTTAAAATATCGTCAAAAAAAATCATCGATACGATAATCTAGTATAAACCTAAAAAACACCAATTATGAAAGCCAAATTTTTCATGTTAACGGCCGGGCTATTTTTTGCTGCAAGCATCTTGCTTCAGGCATCGGCACCCGGTGTGTCCGGGGATAAAAAAGTGGATCGCGAAGTGGGTCCATTTACCAAGTTAGAACTCTCCGTCGCAGCTGACCTTCATCTCACCCAGGGCGACACCCACAAGTTGGTGCTGGAAGGCGATGAGGACGATCTGGAAGATATAGAAACCGAAGTTCGCGGGGGAACCCTTAAAATCGAGCATAAAAAAGCGTTCCACTTCGGCAGCAATGACCGGATCACCATTTATGTAACCATGAAAGACATTGAAGAACTTTCCGTGGGGGGATCCGGAAACATTGAAGCCGAGACACCCATCCGCAGCGGGGATATTGAGCTCAATGTTTCGGGCAGCGGCGAAATCAACATCGATGAACTGGAAGCCTCCAACGCGGAACTTTCCATATCGGGCTCGGGCGATATTTATCTCTCCGGAAGTAAGTCCCTTAAGAGCCTGGAGTGCGATATATCCGGTTCAGGAGAACTGCACGCCGACAGGCTGAAGGCAGGTACTGCGGATCTGGATATTTCCGGATCAGGTGGATGCAAAGTACATGTAACCGATGAACTGGAAGTGGACATTTCAGGCAGCGGGAAGGTTCGCTACAAAGGCCAGCCCAGGGTAAACGCCGACATCTCCGGATCGGGAGATGTAGAGTCCTTTTAGGGACATCACTGTTGAAACGGGCTATTCCCGGATCACCTTCACCTCCCCGCCCGATCCTACTTTAATAATGGAAGACGGGGAGGCTTTTTTTCGTTCATCCTGACGGTGTTTGACCACATAATCGACCGAGTGGGCGAGGGCCTCATCGATTTCGCTGAAATTGGCCGGGGAAGGCTGGTTGCTGAAATTGGCCGAGGTCGAAACAATCGGTTTTTTAAATTGTTTAAGCAGTTCCTGGCAAAAGGCATCGTGTGTAACCCTTATGCCGATGCTCCCGTCGCGGGCCATCAATTTTTCCGGGAGGTTGCGTCCCTGCTCATAAATCAGGGTCAGGGGTTTATCGGTCACTTCCATCAGATCCCAGGCGATATCGGGCATATCTTCCACATACCTTTCCACCCTTCCGGCCGATTCGACCAGAATCAGCATACTTTTTTCCGGGTCTCTTTCTTTGATGCGATAGAGGCGCTCAATGGCTTGGTGATTGGTGGCATCGCAACCCAATCCCCAAATGGTGTCGGTAGGATAAAGGATAACGCCTCCCTGATGGAGCACTTCAAGGGCTTTTTTAATGTCTTCCTTCATTTAAGCAACGCTTCAATTTGATCGATGGTCTGTTGATGGGTAAACCGGCGCTCAATGCTTCTTCGGGCTTCCCGGCCGAGTCGCAGACGCAGCTGCGGGTCACGCAGCTTTTCAAGCCTTTCTTTGACACCCTCTACATTGCCCCGGTTCAGCAAATATCCATTTTCATCATGGGTGATCACCTCGGGATTGCTCCCCTCATCATAACCAATTACCGGTTTATTCCGGGCCATGGCATAAACCAGGGGGTGATTGAAAACATTTCGGGTGTTGCCCGTTACAAAGACATCAATAGAATTCATGAATTCCACCAGGTTGCGCGAGTGATTGTCCCAAACCACCATCTTTTGCAAACGGGGATGGTTCCGTAGATTGGCCTTCAAGTCCCGCGCGCTCTTGCCATTGCCATGGAGCAAAAACCGGAAATAGTCCGGATCCGTCCCTTCCTGGTCAAGTAATTCAAAAAAGCGGAGAAACCTTGCAGGCTGCACATCATGGGTCATCATCCCCACCATCAGTTCGCCATTGTTGCGGTAGTTGTGGCCGGTCTGTGTCGTGGCCACGGACCCCGAAAGCTTTAACCCGTTGTATATAACCCGGGTGGTATCAGGATCAAACATCTTGCTGCTGCTCTGGACCATCCCCCGCTTGTTGGCATACGAATTGGTAATGACTGAGGAGATGAAGCGGTTGAAAATAAAACGGTTCGTCAGGGTGTTTTTAACCGGTGAAACGCTGCCGCGCCGGTATATAACATTGGTTACCCCAGCCAGCCTTGCTGCCAGGGTTGCTGTTTTGACATCCCCCGGATAATTGATGAATAGGGTTGTAATATGCTTCTGATTCAGTTGAAATGCAAGACGCACAATGTCAACCACCAACATCCCGGCCTTACGTATCCGATGTACTTGTAAACCATAGCGCCTGGCCCGGGCATATAATTTACCTTTGCGCGCGGTTAGTATTTCCACCCGATACCCCCGACCCACAAGCGACCGGGCTGTCTCATAGGACCAACGCTGATGATTGACCCATGAGGGAGAAGATATATAAAAACCTATTTTGGTCCTGGCTTTCGTCTTACCCATAAATATCGCTTACATGCTGTCCTGTTTTATCCTTTTCGCTGAACTCCATTATAAAATTAATACAAAATTGACATTGTGCGAAAAGAAATACCAGGTAAAGTCAAACAAAAAAACAGCCAACCAGGTTCAAACATTTGCCCTTTCAAAAGCAAAGGGCCATGAATACCAGGTTAAACCGGCTGAAATAGGCTATACGATACTGGAATTGAAAAGGTTATTTAAAACGGGATGATTTTAATCGCTTTTTTCATCCAGGGGGTTTTGTCTAAAAATTCAGCCCTTCCATGGCGATAACATGGCACCCTGAAGGACGGGAAATCCGAAGATATCCTACAAATCTTTGGATAAATTGATGAAATAATTATATTTTAGAGCAAATAAAACCATTCTAAAACCATTTTCATTATGTTTAAAAAAGAGGTTTATATAGACCGCCGCAAAAGGCTAAAGCAGAAGTTAAGTAACGGATTGATTATCATACCGGGCAATAGTGAAAGTCCGATGAACACCCCGGACAATCCCTATCTTTTCCGCCAGGACAGCACCTTTCTCTATTATTTCGGTCTGGACATGCCGGATCTCACCGGGGTCATTGATCTGGACAACGACAAGGAATATATTTTTGGCGATGATGTAAGTTTGGACGACATCATCTGGATGGGGCCCCAGCCCTCGATGCAGGAATTGAGCAAAGAGGTTGGCGTAGAGAACAGCATGCCGGTCAAAGAGATTCCTGGATTTTTAAAAAAGGCGCGGGATAAGGGGCAAAAGCTCCAGACCATTCCTTTTTACCGGGCTGAAAACATGATTGCATTTGCCGGGTGGCTGGATATTCACCATAAGCAGGTCAATGATTATGTTTCCGAGGAATTGACCCGGGCCATTGTGGAGATGCGCAACATCAAGGATAATTATGAGATTGAAGAGCTGGAAAAAGCAGCGGCCATTGGCTATGAGATGCATGTCAAGGCAATGAAGATGTGCAAACCGGGGGTTTATGAACGGGAAATTTCAGGTGTACTGGAAGGCATTACCCGCACCCATGACGGCACCATTTCCTTCCCGGTCATCCTCTCCCAACATGGTGAGACCCTTCACAACCATTATCATGGCAACATGCTTGAAGAAGGCAAGCTGATGTTGACCGATGCGGGGGCAGAAACCAACATGCATTATGCATCCGATATCACCCGGACCATCCCGGTAGGGGGCAAATTCAACGAGCGGCAGAAGAGCATTTACAACATTGTATTAAAAGCCAACAACAGGGCCCGTGAGATGACCAAACCGGGGGTATCCTACCTGGAAGTTCACACCGAAGCAGCCCGCACGATCATCAGCGGTCTGAAGGATCTGGGCATCATGAAAGGGGATGTGGAAGAAGCCCTGAACAAAGGGGCCCATGCCATGTTTATGCCGCACGGCCTGGGCCATGCCATGGGTCTGGATGCCCACGATATGGAAGCCCTGGGAGAAGACTATGTCGGCTACGACAATGAAATCAAACGGCAAAGCGTGTTTGGCTTTTCCGGCCTGCGCTTCGGCAAACGGGTACAGCCCGGCAACGTTTTGACCAATGAGCCCGGATGTTACTTTATCCCTGAATTGATCGATAAATGGGAAGGTGAAAAGAAATTCAGCGAACACATCGACTACAAGAAAGTCCGCGAATTCCAGGGTTTTGGCGGTGTACGCCTGGAAGACGACATTCTGGTCACCAACGATGGATGCCGCATCATTGGCAAACGCGTGCCCATCACCATTGAAGAGGTTGAAAAAACCATGAACAGCTAACATTTTCTCCCGCAATAAGAAAAGGAGGCTGGCCCGCCGGTTCATTGACCTGGCAACCAGCCTCCTTTATTTGCCATAAATTCTCTGTTATTCCCCTCCGGTCTCCATATGGATCTCATGTCTGCACACCTTCGGGCCAGCCCTGTCCCAACATCACATGCCTGACCGGGTAATGCCTGACTTCTTAGCGACCGACTGACGGGGGGTGGCATGTTCTTTCGGGGGCTGTCCCTGCTTTTGTCTTCGCAATGACTGTTGATCCTTATTTTAACCCCTGACATTGAGAAAAGAAACAGATCCGGCCCACTCTGAGGGTTACTCTTCTTCTTCCGCAAACGAAGCATTGAGGTATTCCCGGTTCATTCGGGCAATATGCTCCAGTGATATCGACTTGGGGCATTCCACCTCACAGGCCTCAGTGGAGGTACAACTCCCGAAGCCCAGTTCATGCATTTTGGCCACCATGTTGCGGGCCCGTTTCTTGGCCTCCGGTTTGCCCTGCGGCAACAGCGCCAGCTGTGAGATCTTGGCGGCGACAAACAGCGAAGCAGAAGAATTTTTACAGGCCGCTACACAAGCCCCACATCCAATACAAACACCGGCATCAAAAGCTTTTTCCGCATTCAGTTTTTTTACCGCCGGGGTATTGGCCTCGGGCGCCGATCCGGTATCCACTGAAACAAATCCCCCGGCATTTAATATCTTATCAAAAGCACTGCGGTCTACAATCAGATCTTTAATCACCGGAAAAGGTTTGGCCCGCCAGGGCTCAACCACAATGGTTTCTCCATCACTGAATGAGCGCATATGAAGCTGGCAGGTGGCCACTTCTCGCTCCGGACCATGTGGCCGGCCATTGATAAACAAACCACATGAACCACAAATGCCTTCACGGCAGTCATGTTCAAAAGCCACCGGATCCTCACCTTGCTCAATCAACTTCTTATTCAGGGCATCCAACATTTCAAGAAAAGACATCTCCGGATTGATATCATCCAGGTGATAATCTACAAACTGACCCTTGGATTGGGCATCAGGTTGGCGCCATATTTTGAGATTCACTTTCATATCGGTTGATTTTTAAATTCATGCATTGGGTATTATTTATAGCTTCTTTCCTTGACTTCGACAAATTCAAAGCTAAGGGCTTCTTTGTGGAGTTTGGGGGGCTGATCCTCGCCCTGGTATTCCCAGGCGGCCACATACATATAGTTTTGGTCATCCCGCAGGGCTTCGCCTGCCTGGGTTTGGTACTCTTCGCGGAAATGGGCCCCGCATGATTCGTTGCGGTTCAGGGCATCCTCAATCAACAGTTGGCTCAACTCCATAAAGTCGGCCACCCGAACGGCCTTTTCAAGCTCCTGGTTCACCTGGTACATGGTACCGGGCACCTGAAGGTCGTTGAAGAATTCGTCCTTGATCTGTTTAACCATTTGGCGGGCTTCCTTCAGTCCTTGTTCGGTACGTTGCATCCCGCAATGGTCCCACATGATCTTGCCCAGCCGTTTATGGAAATCAGAAGCCGTTTGTGAGCCGTTGATGTTCATCAGCCCCTCGAGCCGCTCGCGCACGCGTTGCTCTGCTTCCTCGAATTCAGGTTCTTCCGTTGTAAGGCGGGGCTCCTTGATCTTATCAGAGAGATAGTGGCCAATGGTATTGGGCAGGATGAAATAGCCATCTCCGGCGCCCTGCATCAGTGAACTGGCACCCAACCTGTTGGCTCCATGGTCAGAAAAATTGGCTTCGCCAATGGCAAAAAGGCCGGATATGGTGGTCATCAATTCGTAATCGACCCAAAGCCCGCCCATGGTATAATGGCCGGCAGGGTAGATACGCATCGGGGTTTGATAGGGACTTTCGCCGGTAATTTTTTCGTAGAGTTCAAAGAGGTTGCCATACTTTTTGCCGATGGCTTTAGCCCCCTGTTCCTGTATGGCATGCTTGAAGTCGAGGTATACGGCCTGGCCGGTTTTACCCACCCCGTAGCCTGCGTCACACCGCTCCTTGGCTGCTCTTGAAGCCACATCGCGGGGCACCAGGTTACCGAAGGCGGGATAGCGTCTTTCGAGGTAATAATCCCTTTCCTCTTCGGGTATATCATTGGGTTTACGCTGATCCCCCTTGTTTTTGGGCACCCATATTCTGCCGTCATTGCGGAGGGATTCGGACATCAATGTTAGTTTGCTTTGAAAATCACTAAGTTGGGGAATGCAGGTGGGGTGAATCTGGATAAAACTGGGATTGGCAAAGAAGGCGCCGTTGCGGTAGGCAATCATGGCCGCCGAACCACTGGAACTCACCCCCAGGGTAGAGAGGTAAAAAACCGTGCCATAACCGCCGGTGGCTAATACCACGGCATGAGCAGTATGGCGTTCCAGCTCGCCGGTTACCAGATTTCGCGCTATGATGCCGCGGGCCCGGCCGTCTTTAATCACCAACTCCAGCATCTGGCGCCGGGTAAACATCTCGACTTTCCCTTTTGCCTCCATCCGCTTCAAGGCGGAATAGGAACCCAAAAGCACCTGCTGACCGGTTTGTCCCTGGGCATAGAAAGTACGAGAAACCTGTACCCCGCCAAAAGAGCGGGTGGTGATCTGTCCGCCGTATTCCCGGGCAAAAGGAACACCCTGGGCGGTCAACTGATCGATGATCCCGTTGCTTACCTCGGCCGCCCGGTATACATTGGCTTCACGCGCCCGGTAATCACCTCCCTTGATCATATCATAAAAAAGGCGGTAAACACTATCCCCGTCATTGCGGTAATTCTTGGTGGCATTAATCCCACCCTGAGCCGCCACCGAATGTGCCCGGCGGGAACTATCCTGATAACAAAAGGCCTTGACATTGTATCCCAGTTGGGCCAGGGTGGCAGCTGCCGGTGCCCCGGCAATGCCGGTGCCGACGACAATAACGTCCAGCTTTTTCTTGTTGGCCGGACTGACCAGTTTCATGGAATTGCGGTAATTGGTCCACTTATTCTTTAATGGACCCTCGGGTATTTTTGCATCTAATGTAGCCATAATATCTTCGATTTCTTTATTTTACATATTGGTGGGAATTGCCTTCATCAAGCGGCAGTGACCAGGAAATAGACCGGAATGGAGGCAAAACCAACCCCCATGATCACAGCAAAAGCATAGGCCACCCTTTTCAAACGCCGACGCCATAAATCATTGCTCCAGCCCAGCGACTGAAAAGCCGCCCAAAATCCATGCGATAAATGAAGCCCCAAAAACAAGGCCCCCAATATATAGAGCACATCATACCACCATTTTTCAATGAACAGGCTGGCAACCAGCGCATATAAATCATGCACCATGGCACCGTGGGCCTCCACCTGGTCCAATTCCCCAAACTTCACCTGCCACCAAAAATTAGACAGGTGAATGACCAAAAAGATCAGGATTAAACCACCCAGAATAAACATGTTTCGCGACGGCCATGTGGTACTTCCCCAACGATTAATCCGTTTGTAGCGAACCGGGCGCAACCGCTGATTCTGCCAGGTAATATAGGCCGAAAAAATGATATGCACTAAAAAACCCAGGGCTAGGATGGGTTCAAGAATCTGTACCACCGTGTTGGTGGTCATGAAATGGGCTGCTGAATTAAAGGCATCTGAACCCACCATTAAAAGTGAGTTGACACTTAGATGCACAATTAAAAACAACATGAGAAAGATCCCGGTAATACTAAGAATGAATTTCTTCCCGACCGAGGAGGTGAAAAAGTGGCTCATAGGTATGGATTTTTGGTAATTTTTATAAACTTGCAACTGCTGGTGCGACAGGACCCCTATACAAATATATTGGGCAGCGCGGGCATTTAAAATGTTTCTCAGCAGATTTTACACAATTTAAACTTATTCTAAGTTATGGAACCCTCTCATTCCAATGGCTTGTATGCACGCAACAGGACAAAGCTGGCCGGAAAGCTCGGGGAAAAAGACATGGCCCTGGTCTTTTCCAATCCCAGAATGTTCCGCAACGGCGACCAGTTTCATCCGTACCGTCAAAGTTCGGATTTCTATTACCTCACGGGCATAGAGCAACCGGGAAGCATCTTGCTGATGACCCCTGATCGGGCGTATCTTTTCATCAGCGAACCCAGTGGCGCCAAGGAACTTTGGGAAGGCCATCAGCTTGACAGCACGGGGGCCCAATCCATCTCCGGAATAGCAAACATTCAATGGCTCAATGCCTTTGAAAGCATCCTGGCCCGGGAAGCCATACTCCATGAAACCGTTTATTTCAACCTTCCTTCCAGGCTAAACCATGAACCTCCACAAACAAAGGATGCCTGGTATTTAAAAACCTTTACCACTGATTATCCCTTTCACACCGTTAAATCGCTCAAGCCCCTGCTTGAATCCCTGCGCCTTGAGAAAGAACCCGAAGAGATTGAAAACATCCGGCAGGCCATCAGGATCACCGAGAACGCTTTCAACAGGGTATGTCGGGTTGTTCAGCCGGGGACCTCTGAAAAATGGATCGAAGCAGAAATCACCCACCAGTTTTTAGTGGAAGGAGCCCGGAGCTTCGCTTTTGACCCGATTGTCGCTTCCGGAAAAAATGCCACCACCCTTCACTACACCGCCAACAACGACCAATGCCACGAGGGTGAACTGCTGTTGATGGACTTTGGGGCCGAATTTCAAAACTATGCCGCTGATATCACCCGAACCATCCCCGTTAACGGAAAATTCAGCAACCAGCAAAAAAAATACTACCAGGCTGTTCTGGAAGTGATGGACAAGGTACTGCCCGAGATCAAACCCGGTACCACCATCCAGTCGTTGAACAACCAGGTCGTGGAAGCCTTAACCCAAAAACACCTCGAACTTGGCCTTTATTCCCGGCAGAAACTGGAAGAAGCGCCTGAAATCCGGAAACAGTATTTTCCCCATGGGGTATCCCACTTCATCGGCCTGGATGTACACGATTGCGGGAACAAAGATACCGTGCTTAAAAAAGGCATGGTCATCAGCTGGGAACCGGGCTTATATATACCCCACGAAGGCATCGGCATTCGGATTGAAGACGATATCCTGGTGGATGACTCCCCGGTGAACCTTTCAGAGCATATTCCCAAGAGTCCGGACCAGATAGAAGCTATGATGGGTGACAACCAAAACAAATAAAAGCCATGATGGGTGAAAAGAACAGCCATGATTGATACCACCGAGGCCATCGTGCTGCATCATTTTAAATACAGCGATACAAGCATCATCCTGCACGCCTATACCAGGAACTACGGCAGGCTCAGTTTCCTGCTCCAGGGTGTGCGGAAAAGAAACAGCCGGAAGAAGATCAACCTGTTTCAGCCGCTCTATATCCTGGAGCTGGAGATGTATTACAAAGAAAAACGTCAGTTGCAGAAAATCAAGGAAGCCCGAAATGCCTACCCTTACCAATCCATTCCCCATGACTATCGGAAAACTTCCATGGCACTGTTTATGGCAGAAATGCTTTACAAATGCCTGCGGGAAGAGGAACCCAACCCCGAACTATTTGCCTTTATCAGCCATCAGCTCAGGATATTTGACCTGAAAAAGCAGGGACTGGCCAATTTTCACCTCTATTTCATGACCCAGCTTACCAAATACCTGGGCTTTTTTCCCCATAATAATTTCGATGCTTCCTCAGCCCCTTACTTTGATGAAAAAAAAGGCCATTTTACCGCTTTTCCGCCCAAACATCATCACCATCTGGATAAAAATGAAAGCGCCCTTATGGCTCAACTCCTAAACCTTTCTGAGGACCAGCACGAGGAGCTGCAAATCACCAGAAACCGCCGCATCAAAATCCTCCACGCCCTGGTCGATTTTTACTACCTGCACATACCCGGGATGGGTCAGATCAACTCCTTTGAAATACTAAAAGATACATTTCGTTAATAGTTCTGAAAATGCCACCGGTTAATTTGGCGAATCCTTTGATTTTTTTGACAAAAACCCGGTAGATCTTTTTGACATTTCAAGCCGGGGGAAGATTTAATTTGTAAATTTACCTTCATTTAAAAACAGCGTTGATGTTTGGTAACAAGCTAAAAGACACGACAAAGGACCTGTTTTCCATCATAACGGACCGGGCCAATGAGCTGGGTGCCTTAAATCTGGTTCAGCCTCAATACAGTGAATGTCCGGATGAATTGGCCCGGCTGGCCCAGCAATATATATCCGGTTCCTACAACCACTATGCTCCTCCTTACGGGGTATATGAACTGCGTGAACAAATTGCCCGGCAAGTCAGGGACGATTACCAGTGCGACATTGATCCGATCAGCGAGGTGACCATTACAGCCGGAGCCAATCAGGCGGTTTACACGGCCATCAGTACCCTGATCAAAGAAGAAGATGAAGTGGTGGTCTTTGAGCCGGCCTATAAGAGTTATGTCCCGTCCATCCAGAATGCCGGGGGCAGGCCAATTTATGTCCCGCTCAAACTGCCCGATTACCATATTGACTGGTCCGAGCTGCAAAAAGTGATCAATCCCCGCACCAAAATGATCATCATCAACAGCCCCCACAACCCCACCGGAACCCTGCTTTCCCAAAATGACCTGCAGCGGCTGAAAAAAATCGTCAATGGTACCAACATCACCATCCTCAGCGATGAGGTGTTTGCCCATTTTATCTTTGGAAACCACCAACATCAAAGCATCCTCCAAATCCCCGAACTCTACAACCGCAGCATCGTGGTCTCTTCCTTCGGTAAACTTTTCAACATACCGGGTTGGAAAATAGGTTATTGCATCGCCCCGCAAAAACATTCCCGCGAAATACAAAAAACCCATACTTTTCAGATCAATTCCGTGAATACCCCCCTTCAATACGCCCTTGCCGGTTACCTGAAGCAAGGCATCAATGTGCAGGAGATCAAAAACAAGTACGAAGCCAAAAGGAACCTGGTACTGGAATACTTACAGGACACAAATTTTAAACTGATTGAATCCAAAGGCAGTTTCTTCCAGCTGCTGAAATTTGACCGGATCAGTCAAAAAAAGGACACCGATTTCGTCTCTGAGCTGATTCAAAATGAAGGGGTAGCTCTGTTTCCCCTATCCTTTTATTACCACGATTTCATTGACCATCATGTGGTGGGCCTCAACTTTGCCCAACCTGACGACCACCTGAAACAGGGACTGGACATTCTCCGGAAGTTCTGAACCCGGCTTACCGGGTAAACTTCCCCGAAACATATCTCATTCAAATTTTATCTGTATATTTGAAGGTTAAGTAAATCCCGATGCCATGCAAATCATTAACTCTCTAGTCAATTGGTTTAATATCAAACGAATGTATCAAATTGAGATGTTCAAGGAACATCCGGTTGATGTTCAGCGGGAACAATTGTTTAAGCTGCTGAACAAAGCCGAAGACACTGAATGGGGCAAAAAGTACGGCTATTCCTCCGTTGAACGCATCGAGGATTTTCAGCAAAGGGTGCCCATCAACCGGTATGAAGAGCTTAAGCCTTATATTGACCGGTTGCTGCAAGGCGAATCCAATGTACTGTGGCCCGGCAGCATCAAATGGTTTGCCAAATCATCGGGGACCACCAGCGATAAGAGCAAATTCATACCGGTCAGCAAGGATGCCCTTGAAAACTGCCACTTCAGGGGAGGCAAGGACACCCTGGCCATTTATTTTTCGAATTACCCCAACTCCAAATTGTATTCAGGCAAAGGCCTGACCCTTGGCGGGAGCCAGCAAATCAACAAGATCAACAACAAATCCTATTACGGGGACCTCTCGGCCATATTGATCGACAACATGCCCTTCTGGACTTACTTTGTCAAAGCCCCGCGCCAGGACATTGCTTTGATGGCCGAATGGGAGGAAAAGCTGGAAAAGCTCAGTGAAGCCACCATTAAGGAAAACATCACCAACATCAACGGGGTGCCTTCCTGGATGCTTGTGTTGCTCAAGCACATCCTCCACAAAACCGGCAAAAACAACATCCTGGAGGTCTGGCCCAACCTGGAGCTTTTTGTGCACGGCGGGGTCAGTTTTGCCCCCTATGTAGACCACTTTAAGAAGATCATCCCCTCCAATAACATGCGCTATTTTGAAGCCTACAATGCTTCTGAAGGTTTTTTTGCCATCCAGGATTCGCCCGACCGCAAAGACATGCTTTTGATGCTCGATTACGGGGTCTTCTATGAATTCATCCCCATGGAAGAACTGGGCAAGGACCATCCCCGTGCCCTGACCCTGGATGAGGTGGAAACCGACACCAATTATGCCATCGTCATTTCCACCAACGGTGGCTTGTGGCGGTATATGATCGGCGACACCATTCAATTCACCAGCACTTTCCCCCACCGGATCAAAATATCGGGCCGCACCAAACACTTCATCAATACCTTTGGCGAGGAGGTGATCATCGACAACGCCGAAAATGCCCTAAAAAGAGCCTGCCACGAGACCGGGGCCATGATCAAAGAATACACTGCCGCCCCGGTTTATATGGGTACCCAATCCAAAGGCAAACATGAATGGTTGATCGAATTTGAAAAGGCCCCGGCCGATATGGAATATTTCAAATATGTTTTGGACACCGCCCTGCAAAACATCAATTCTGATTACGAGGCCAAGCGCTATAAAGACATCACCCTGGAAGCGCCCTTGCTGCACCAGGCCAAACCCGGGTTGTTCTATCAGTGGATGAAAAAACGCGGCAAACTGGGGGGACAGAATAAGGTGCCCCGCCTTTCGAACGACCGAAAATACATCGACGAACTGCTGGCAATGAATCAACACTCGTGAACCCATTCTATGGCCAAAACCCTGCTGATCACACTAATCCTTTTGTCAACCATCGGGGCCCGGTCGGCCCGCTTCGAACTCATAAAAAAGGTGAAGCTCCCGGCCGATCGCTTCACGGTCGATATCATGGGGCAGGTTTACTGGCAGCAGGATGAGCGCCTGATCCGATACAACCCGCTGAATGGACAAAAACAATCCTACAGCAATTCATTCCTCGGAGCCATTCACTCGTGGGATGCATCCAACCCCCTAAAAACATTGGTTTTTCATCGCGATTTTAACACCCTGGTCTTTCTGGATAAAAATTTCGGACAAATCCGTTCGCCCATCAACCTTGATCAACTGGGGGTTAACCGGGCCTCCGCCTGCTGTATCTCACACCAGGGCGGATTCTGGTTGGTCGACCCCCCTTCAGGCCAACTGCTCCATTTTGGCCCCAACCTCTCGATACAGCACGAATCAGCCGTGATAAGTGAGCTGACCGCCCGCCAAAACCATTCCCCCCTTATCCGTGAAAGCAACAAACGCATCTACTGCCTGGTGCCAAACTGTTGTATCCTGATCTTCGATCGCTTTGGAAATGTTCTTCGGCGTCGACCTTTAAAAAATGTTGATAACATTCAAATGCTCAACCAAAATATTTATTATTTTTACGATGGCCGGCTCTTTGCGATGAACAAAGCACTGCAGGGGAAAAAACAGGTGAAGCTGCCCCCAACCAACGGAAAATGGGATTTTGCAAGAATGGGAACTCAGAATATGTTGTATTTGCTGAAAAATCACCAGCTTTATATTTTCAAAACCTAAAACAACCACTCTGTGCAAAAAAAGAATAAGAAGAAAACGGAAAGTCTGAAACGGGTGCACCGAAAATCGATCCTGTTTAACCGGAAGGAAATGAATGCCATCAACCGATATTGCCGCAAATACAAAATAAAAAATAAATCCCGGTTTATGCGCGAAACCATCATCACGGCCATTCTACAGAAGTTTGACGAAGATTACCCCTCGCTTTTTGAAGATCAACCCAATTTATTTGCTTCTTCCAACAGGGATTACTAAAAGATACATCGGTATGCACATTGCCATAGCAGGAAACATAGGCTCAGGAAAAACCACCCTTGCCGGGCTTCTGGCCAAACATTACGGATGGGAAGCCCATTACGAAAAGGTCGATGAAAACCCTTATCTCAATGACTTTTATGAAGACATGCAGCGGTGGTCATTTAATCTGCAGATCTATTTCCTCAACAGCCGCTTCAACCAGATACTGAAGATCAAAAACTCCAATAAAACGGTGATTCAGGATCGAACCATATACGAAGATGCCCACATCTTCGCTCCCAACCTCCATTCCATGGGATTGATGTCGACCCGGGATTTTGAAAATTATTTTTCCCTGTTCAACCTGATGAGCAGCCTGATTGACCCCCCTGACCTGATCCTTTATCTCAGGGGAAGCGTACCAACCCTGGTCAACCAAATCCAGAAAAGGGGCAGGGACTATGAAAACAACATCCGGCTGGATTATCTCAAAAGGCTCAATGAACGCTATGAATCATGGGTGGATAGTTACAACCTGGGCAAATTGTTGGTAATCAATGTAGATAACCTGAATTTTTCTGAAAGCAAGGAAGATCTCAGAAAGGTGATCGATACAATCGATGCGGAAATACACGGGTTGTTTTAGCAATCATTTTTTAAGCAGATTCCAACTTATTGCCCCGTTCATTCGTCTTGCTATTGAATAAAGTTTAACCGGTATTCATGATGCGTGTGTTAACGGCCATATTGGCGGGGGCTTTATTGATAAGCCTTCCCTCCTGCAATGAAGATGAGTTCATTGAGCCGGTCACGGTAAATTTACAAATCACCATGACCCACACCCAGGCGTTTGAACAGCCAGGTGGATCACCAATGAAGGATAAGCTTGAATTTAACGAGGGGAACTTCTCACTGGCCTCGGTGGAATTTGACGGGGAAAGACAAAACAATGACAACCATTACTTTTCGCGTGAATTCACCGATATAGTAGTGGCCGATTTGATGGGGGGCGAGCTAAACCAGCCGGTAACCTTCGACATTCCCCAGGGAAGTTACAACCACATCCGCCTGACCCTTCACACAGCCGGGGGAGACACTGCATCTGCACTGACCTTCAAAGGGAAATGGAAACATCCTTCGGGGAACAACGCCACTGCGGATTCCGATGGACCGGGAGAAGAAGAAATCCCCATTGAGCTGAATTTTTTCAGCCAGTCCGAAGCCATCCCCCTGACCCTGCACAAAGAAGACAACGGCCAGCAAATCGTCTTCAAGGGCGACAACTGGAATACCCTGGAGATTACCATTAACATGGCCCACCTGTTCCGGTATTTCAATCCCGGCAGGTTGCGCCAGGCCGAAGTGCACGGGACAGGGAACCAGCGGAAAATCATCGTTTCAGCAAAACACAACCAGGAGCTCTATTACAGCCTCGTGGAAAGGGTGGAAAGATCCATGAAGGCTGTGGTCAAATAAAACCAATCATCCATGGGGGAAAGGGAAATTTACAGCGACGCTGAACTGATTCAGGGTTGTAAAAACAATGAACGCAAATACCAGGAGCTGCTCTACCGCAAATATGCCAAAAAAATGTACGGCATCTGCCTGAGTTACGCCACGGATCGCTCCATGGCCCAGGATATTCTCCAGGATGGGTTCATCAAGGTATTCAAGAAAATTGACAGTTACAAGGAACAGGGTTCACTGGAAGGATGGATTCGGCGCATCATCACCAACACGGCCCTGGATTACATGAGGCAGAAAACCCGTAAGTTTGAATTCATTGATGACAACCGGGAAGTAGAAGAAGAAAACATTGACAACACCATTTTGGAGAAGATCAACAGCGACGGGATATTCAAAATCATCCAGCAGCTTCCGGCCGGGGCCAGGACGGTATTCAACCTTTATGCGGTGGAGGGATATTCGCACAAAGAAATCGCTCATAAACTGGAGATTACCGAAGGA
Organism: uncultured Bacteroidota bacterium; assembly: GCA_913055635.1. Lineage (GTDB taxonomy): Bacteria > Bacteroidota > Bacteroidia > Bacteroidales > UBA12077 > JAGXLC01. The sequence continues at coordinate 64,535 of CAJXLK010000002.1, read as the reverse complement.
ACTTCAAAATCGCAGTTTAAAAGGGCCCGGGCTCTGCTCAAACAGTTAATCAAGGATTTCATCTAAATGGACCACCGGCAATTCCATAACTGGTACAAGCGGTTGATAGAGAGCAACTGGCACATGCCGCCAGCCGATCTCTGGGAGGGCATCACCCTGGAGTTGGACCGGGCTTTTTATCAGTGGTATCGCCAAAAAACAGAGGCCCCCGATGCAGAGCCTCCGCAAAGCGTGTGGGACAACATCCAGCAGCAACTCAACCAGGATCAGCACCAGCAGGAGGCCAACCAACAGACCCACCAGCAAACCCAGGGCCAAACCTTCCCGGCAGCAAGTGGCCCCCCGGAGGAAAATGCCGGGGCATCGGACGATGGGCTGGAGCAGGCCTATAAAGCCGCAATAGAGCATCCCGATGAAGAACCCCCGCCGCAGGTGTGGAACAACATCCAGGATAACCTCGGCCGCGATTTCCATCAATGGTATGCCTCCCGCATTGAAAATCCCCAGGAGGAACCCTCCGAACAGGTCTGGAACAACATCCAGGATGAACTGGACATCGACCAGAGCTGGCAGCGCATTTCAGAGCGGCTGGACCGGTCCTGGAGAAAACGAACCCGCGAACTTTTTACGGCCATTGCCGCCGCCGCTTTGCTGCTTTTTGCCCTTCAGATATTCTTGCCTTCCGCCGATGACACAGCCTTCCAACCCCGCGAAAAAACTAACGTGGCCCAAAAACAGGAAACAGGAACCCAGAAACACGACAAACAGCAAAAGCCTTCCAAAGAAGAAGGACAAAAAGCCTTTCAAAAGGAACAGGTTCAAAAGCAAACGGCTTCAACCGATCAGGAAACAGACCCTTCCCGGGAGAGAAACCTCCAGCATAAGGTAACCACTGAAGCCAGCGATAAAAAACAAACCCTTGCCATGGACTCCCGCTCCACACAAGCTGCTTCTGCTGGTGGCCAAAAAACAAAAAACACCCCGACCCAGAAAACCAATGCCTCTGACAAAAATCAGGCAAAATTGACACACACAACGAAGCTGACAAATGTTCCCCGAGAAAGCCAACTCCTTGCCAAAGCCGATCCGGTCCATGTGCAGTTGAGTGGCGGCAAACCAGTGACCCCGCTAACCGCCAAAGCTCCCAATCAACAAAATGCACGGGCAGAGGCAGACCAGCAATCCGAAAACCCTCAACCTACACGCTTTTATGTAGGCATGAGCGGAGAACTGGGCAATTCCTGGCTTTTAAGTGACAAAACCCTCCACAGCATCCGTAAATCTCCCTACAGCCAGGCTTCCCCGGAAAAAGGAAAATCCTTTGGTTTGTTAGGGGGCATCAACCTCAGCGACAAACTGGATGTGCAGATGGAAGCCCTGATCACCAGCGAAACCGGACAAAATTACCGGGAATACATAGAAGGCCAGGTAATGAACAACCAGATTCAGCTCAACTACACTGCCCTTCATGTGGCCGCCCGCTATGAAATTTTATCTTCCAGTTTCCAACTGCCCGTCTCCCATCACCTGATTTTAGGCACCCATGCCGGATACCTGAAAAGTGCCCGGCAAAATACCGGCGGCGAAACGGAAAGCATCCGCGGGGCTTACAAAAACTACAACCTGGGGCTACTCGTGGGCTATGAACTGGACACCCGGATTACCAGCAGGTATAGTTTTTCGGCCGGAGTTCGTTTCAACCCCGGCTTGATCAATATATATGAAGGAACCCCTTCACTACCGGCCCGGTTTAATGAAACCTACAGCTCTTCAGTCAATATAAGCCTGGCTATCAGGTATAACCTGAGCTCAAGATAAAAAAATTCAATTTTTTTGCTCTCCTTTCCCACCTTTAACCCCATCTCCTCGTCTTGTAACAAACGAATCCAAAACCCACAAGACTATGAAGACCAAAATCACATTATTAGCGGCATTGCTCATATCCTTCGCTGCATTTATGGGATGTGAGGAAGAAGAAGTGGATTCTTCACAAACCGGAACCATGGCGCTTTCTCTGACCGATGCACCCATTGACGATACCACAATTACCGGGGTATGGGTAACCATCACCGGCGTCAAGTATCACATGCAGGACAGCAGTTGGAAAACGTTTGAAGGCTTTGAAGGGCCGCAGCAGTACAACCTGCTGGCATTAAATGACAGCCTCAGTGAGATGATGGGAGCTTTTGAAATGGAAGCCGGCAAATACACCCAGTTGAGATTCATGCTGGATGCCCCGGAAAAAGGCCAGGGTCCGCCAACCAGCCCGGGTTGCTACATCGAATTTGATGACGGACAGACGGCGCCAATGTTTGTACCCAGTGGCGGACAAAGTGGATATAAAGCAACCGGTGCATTCACCGTCCCTTCCAATGCAACGGTTGAAGTGACCGCCGATTTTGACGCCAGAAAATCCGTCCGGGTCACGGGCAGTCCTGTGCAACAACGCTACATCCTGCAACCCACCATTCGCCTGGTAGCCAACAATGAAGCCGGCAGCATATCAGGGGCCGTTACCAATATCCCTACCGACAGCAGCAGCATCGCGGTGTATGCTTATGAAAATGACTCTTATGAAGCAGCCGAGGCTGAAGACCCTGCCGAGGGAGCAACACGGTTTCCCAATGCCGTTACCTCGGATATAGCCGGACAAAATGAAAACTGCCAGCACGAAAATACTTGCTATCACCTGTATTATCTGGCGCCCATGACCTATGACCTGGTGGTAACCGAATCGGTTAACGGAGAATTCAAAGAGGTATTGGGCGTTGCCCAGGACGTTACTGTTGAAAGCAAGAAAAACACTGGTTATCCCATAGACCTCTCTTCCCTTTAAACCAGTATCCTCGAACACCCGAATCCTCGAAAAGCCGTGCCGCAACTCCCCTCGCGGCACGGCTTTTTTACCCCGCTTAGCGGGGTCTGTTCTATCTCCGCTTTAATCCTACCCCCGCTTAGCGGGGTATGGTCCAACAAACCTAATCCTATCCCCGCTTAGCGGGGTATTTTCCTTAAAAAACTAAAAAAAGTCGTTACAGGTTCCCACTTTATATTAAAAAGCAACGTCTTAATTAAAAGTTAAGCCTTAATTAACAATAAGACCATCAGAGATGGCCCTATTAATACCGGCTCAATTCTTAATTCAAAGGCAGGTCTTAGTTAAAAACAAGATCTTAATATAAAGTCAGGTCTTAGTTAAAAACAAGATATTAATATAAAGGCAGGTCTTAGATAAAAAAAAGATCCTAATATAAAGGCAGCTCTTAGATAAAAAATTCAATTCCTAAAATAAACCACCTATGAAACCCAAATTTTTCATCTACACGGTAACCTTGTTTATCCTCGCATTTGCTACCGGGTGTGAGGACAACGACTCCAGCCAAACCGGTATGCTAAGCCTTTCTATCACTGACGCGCCCATTGATCAGGACAATGTGAGCGGAGTATACATTACGGTCAACGGTTTGGAGTATCACAAGCAGAACAACGACTGGGCCACATTCAAAGAGTTTGATGGGCCCAAGACTTTCAATTTAATGGAATTAACCGATAGTGTTAGTGCCATACTGGGCAGTTTTGAGATGGATGCCGGGCAGTATAACCAGATCCGGTTAACCTTAAACGCTCCGATAAGAGGAGAGGGCACACCTTCCAATCCGGGTTGCTACCTGGAGTTTGACGGGGGAACCACTGAGCCGTTGTATGTTCCCAGTGCGGAGCAATCCGGATTCAAGCTGGTTCACGCCTTCAAAGTCCCCTCCAACGGTACGGTGGAGCTGACCGCTGATTTTGATGCTAGAAAATCCATTGTAGAATCGGGCTCGGGGGATCTTTACATCCTTAAGCCCACTGTAAGGCTGATCGCCGATAATGAAGCCGGCAGCATCTCAGGAGGCATAACAGGCCTGCCAACCGACGGCAGCGAGATCGTAGTCTACGCCTATGAGGATGGCACATACTCAGATCAGGAAGCCGCAGATCCCGAGGTCGAAACCTCGCGTTTCCCCAATGCCATCACCAGCGATAAGGTGGGAGACAAAGACAGCTACCACTTATATTACCTGGCCCCCATGACATACGACCTGGTATTGGCCCAGACCCTTGACGGGCAGTTTCAGGGGGTTGTTAAAGTGGTCCAGGATGTAGTTGTCGAAAGCCGAAAAAACACCAATCGCCCCATAACTTTAGATCTTTCCTCCCAGTAGACCCCCTTCCTCGATGATTGGAAGATGAGCCGCGCCACAAAGGCGCGGCTTTTTTTGCATTGAGAAGAAGCCAGATAAAGTAGTTAATAAAACATAAACCTGATTTGGAGGGGGAATCAAACAATTCACTTCAAAAAAATTCGTTCAGGTATTGGAAAATTAAGAAAAAGCTTTTAGTTTTGCCTCGCGTTAAAGGATAACGGGCTTTGGATAAGTGGGGCGTTACTGCGGTAAATTTTCAAGATGTTACCGAACGCAGACAAAAACATATTCCTCAGTAGCTCAGTTGGTTAGAGCACCTGACTGTTAATCAGGGGGTCGTCAGTTCGAGTCTGACCTGGGGAGCTTCAAAGACAAGGAGTTGCAAGAGAAGGTTGCAGCTCCTTTTTTTTTGTTGCTAATTCGTTGCAATTTCTAAACCTTCATCTAAAAAAACCGGAATATCCTTTACTAGACTTCTGAATGTTTATCCGGCCTCAGTTGTTCAGCTGGTTAGAGCATCCCGCCGTAGGCGGGAGGGTCATAGGTTCAAGTCCTACCTGGGGAGCTTCAAAGACAAGGAGTTGCAAGAGAAGGTTGCAGCTCCTTTTTTTATTCCTCAACAACCTTCTAACTAATTTCCTAAAAGCTTATGAATCCTTAAGCTTATTGCACTAACTCACACCTATTCTGCAGCAGCTCAGGTGGTTTGAGCTCATTTATTAAGACGGCCGGATTTTTTTGCCTTGCTGTAAGGGTGATTTGGAAAGTTAATGCTGATTACCTGTTTCTTTAAAAATCCGTTCTCTTATGGATTCGGCAACAAAATTATTCAGCGACATTTTCTCTTCCATTGCCAATAGGACAGCTTTTTGGTGCAGTTTTGCTGATATACGGACATTAAAACTACCTTTAAAAGCCCTTTCTGGCTCTACTCCCCGCTGTTTGCAGTCTTCAAGGTAAGTATCTATCGCCTCTTTAAAATCTTCTTCAAGCTCTCTGCCTGTCTTACCTTCATAAGATATGAGACCTCTTATTCCAAGCACTTTCCCGTACAGTAAATCATCTTCTTTGCTGTACTCAATGCTTCCGGTGTAACCTTTATATTCTAAATGTCTCATAAGTCTAATACCTCCTTAATTTGTTTTAACTGGTATTTTTTCATTATTCCCGATGGATGTGGCTTATGCAAAATGATCGGGACTCCTTCATCATTTTCAAATTTTACTCTGGATCCTGATGTCTTCCCTTTTTATACCTCTTTAAAATTAAAGTAACCCAGTAATTTGACTGCCTCACTATAATGAAAATCATTTGGCATACTTAAAAACCGGGCAATTAATTTTTCTTTTTTAGTCATAACGTAAAAGTAACTATATTTAGTTGCAAAAGCAATGGCTTTTTTTATTTAATTGCATGCCTGCGCTGAAACTTTGGAGTACAAAGAATGACACTTCTCTGATTTTTTTGCTGGCAGTTGTAGGAAAGATCAATTGTTCCGATCCGTATTGCTGACAAAAGCAATATGGCTTCCGTCCGGCCAACAGCCGTGCAACCAGGAAGGAGCATTGGGTGTGACCCTCTCCGGTTGACCTCCTTCGGACGGAAGAACATAAATCAGCGACTGGTTTTGGGGATGCTGTGTATGATCGCTGAGACCCATATACTGGCAGTCAAAGGACAAGACGTGATCGTTGTGTGAGCAAAGAAAAAGACCGGCATACGCCTCATCGCCGGGTCCCTCTTCCTTTTTCAGGGTGTCGCGTGCAACCGTCGTAAAAGGCTCTCCAAACCGGGCCGTTGACATGATATACACCTTGCCCCGGCGTTCGAGTTGAATGATATCCGGATGAGGTGGTCCACTGTGCCATAGGCTGAAGGTTTTATATAGAAGTCCAATACAACGAAGACAAGAAACAAAACAGAACCAGACCAGCCTTTACCTTACCCGGCTCAAAATCGTGTCAATTTTCAAAAATTTATGGTTATTTTGCAAAGACAAAAGGAAGGCAGGACCTCAAAAACGAAACCGTGAAAAAGAACCGCTTCAGCTGGATCAATAAGCGTTTCCCGCCAAACTTCATCATCCGGAATCCCCTGGTGGGCTCCCTGATCATTGCCGCATTTTGCTTCGGCTTTCTCATCCTCTACCGGCCACTCAACAGCCACGAAGGCTACAACCTCACCTATACCGAGACGATGGCCCTGTACTCGTTCCTTGCCGGGGCTTTTCTGTATGGCTTCATCCTTTTGATCAGGCGCATCCCCTGGTTTGCGGACAATAAAAAATGGACGCTCCCCAGGGAACTTGCGGCTATCCTGCTGATGATGATCGGCATGGGCACTGTGGTTTATTTTTTGGCTTTTCTCATCGAACCCCCGGCCGACCGTTGGAACCTGGCCACATTTATGGACTCCCTGGTTCGGTCGTTTATGATTTTTATACTGCCGTTTGCTTTTTTCTTCGCACTCAATGTGCATCAATACCTGACACAGCCTGTGATTTCACCGGGCTCAACAGATACCCAAACCCACCAACCGGAAGAAAAAAAGATCCCCATCCAGAGTAAACTGAAAAAGGAAAAGTTGAGTTTCTATCCGTCCGAGTTTCTGTATGCCGAATCGGAAGGCAACTACGTGATTTTTCACCTGGTTCGTGAGGGCAAAGAGGTAAAAAAAACCATTCGCAACTCCATCAGCAACCTGGAGCAGCAATTCTCCGAGATTCCTTACCTGGTTCGAACCCACCGGGCCTTCATTGTCAACCTCCAACAGGTGACCAAAAAAGAGGGCAACGTGGGTGGCTACCAACTCACCCTGAAAAATATCGAAGCAAAGCTGCCGGTTTCACGCAAGCGGGCCAAATTTTTCGAAAACCTGTTCGACCGGTATCACGGATGATCTACTGCCATTCATCCCAAAAAATTGCCTTCCGTCCCAGTTTTTTTCCACGCATCACAAATCTTTGCCGAGTACACCAATTCCTTGGATGTCAGCAAAATGTTCCGTCTATTTGCTGAAAACATTTTTACAAATCTAAAACCAGGGAACCATGAAAACACTCGTCTCAACATTCAGCAAATGGCAGCTTCTGATCATGATCTTCCTTTTCGCCTACGGCGCTGTCCAGGGGCAACAGACAAACCACATCGACGGCAACTTGATAAACCACCGGGAAGAACCGGTGCTCTATGCCACGGTGGCCCTGCTCGATGCAAACGATTCCTCCCTTGTAAAGGGAACACTAAGCAGCGTGGACGGCACCTTCAAACTGGGAAACATCGAACCCAGCAACTATCTGCTCCGCATCAGCCACGTGAGCTACCAGACGGCAGAAAGGCCCCTGGCCTTTACCGGTGATTCTTCGTACCAAACCGGCAACATCTTAATGGAAGAAAAGTCCCTCCGGTTGGACAGGCTGGTGGTGGTCGGCGAACGAATCAAAGCCAAAGAGGAAGGCACCAAAACCACCTTCTTCATGAATAAGCAGGTAACCAAAGCATCCAACACGGGTCTCGAGGCGTTAAAGCACATACCGGGTATACAGGTCGATTTCAACCAGAATCTGTCGTTGCAGGGCCGTGAGAACATCGTCATTGAAGTCGACGGCAGGCGAAGGGACATGACGTATGTGCGACAGCTTCATCCCCGGCAGATCGAGAAAATTGAGGTGATGGATACTCCGGGTGCCCAATATGCCGGGGATGTGAACGGGGTGATCAACATCCGGCTGAAAGAACCGGACGAAGGATTCCAGGGACATGTGTACGGAGAAGCCCCGACCTCGGGATCGGAAGTCTACCTGTTGCCCAATGCCAGTCTACGGTATGGTAGGGAGAACTGGAGCTTACATGCTTCCTACCAGGGCGACATGAAAAATTTCGACATCCGGGAATCGGAAAACCGGTTTTTTCAATTCGCCGGAGCATCCAACCGTATCGCTTCCATGCAGGATGTGCGACAAAAAGAATGGTCGCATCGCTTTCAGTACGGAGTCGATTACCATCCCGGCCCCAAGGACCAGATCAGCTATTTCGGGTATTACAACCCTTTCTCCCATGAATTTGACGGAGAGGTCACTTTTCATGCCCAGGGGCAGGATATGGACAACCTCTACTGGTCGGCCCGCAAGGATGAGAAAGACCGCAACCACAAAACCTGGCATTCGATCCATTACAAACACCGCTTTAATGAAAACCAGCAGCTGAGCGCCGAAGGCAGTTATTACCGCCTGAGCGGGGTCACCATCAATCGTTACCTGACCGACAGCACCACTGCACCAGGCATCTCACTGCCGGTAAGTGAGGTAAGGCCGGAAAAGAGCCTGTTCCTGCTGAAAACAGAATATGCTTTCACTCCGGATAACTGGGAGGTGAGGCTTGGAGCCCGGGGCGCCCTGCAAAATCTGACCGACAGGCAGCGTGAGGCTTTCCGCTACCGCGAGCAGGTGTTGGCCGGTTATATCCAGGCCGGTTATACCGCTTCGCGATGGGACCTGAACATGGGGTTAAGGGCTGAACAAAGCTTTTCTGAGCTGGAGGATGGATTCAGCACCCGGGATAGAGTTCTTCTGCCTCACCTGGCCGTCAGCCATAAATTTGGCCGGTCATCCCGGCTGCGGCTCAGCTACAGGCAAAGCCTATACCGCCCCAATGCCTACCAGCTGAATCCCGTTTCCACCGAACCCGACCCCTTTTCGGTACAAAGCGGAAACCCGGGACTCCAACCCGAACTGCACCACGACCTGGCTCTGGCCTATACAGCCACCCTGGGCGGACATTTCCTTTCCACCAGCGCGTTCTTCCACCAAACCCAACGGGTCATCAACCGGTTTACACACATCAACGAGGCGGGGCTGTTCGAGACGCAAACCCTGAACCTGGGGAACATAAGCCAATACGGCATTCAGGTGAAGGGGGCAGTAAGGCTGGGAATGATCTCCCTGAACCCCTACCTGCGGTTGTATGAATCGCAAACCCGTCCCAATGAGCTTGCCGCGGCCTGTCAAATCAAGGGTCAACGCCACCTGGAATACGATGCCGGGCTTTCGGCCATGGCCGATTTCAAGCCTGGCCTGACAGCAGCCTTTCAGCTCCAGTACAACAGCGCGAACCATAACATCCAGGGCATGACTTACGACGATCCCCTCTACTTCTTCTCGGTTGAAAAATCTTTCGGCAATCAATTCAAGGCGGGCGTGAAAAGCGCCCTTCCGTTGGACCGCTCGTTCACTTACCTGGGCTCGGAGACCTCCGGCATGCATTTTAAGGACGATTCACAGGGAAACATCCGGATGTCGGGTTTTCCTGTATGGATCAGCTTGAGTTACCGGTTCGGCTCAGGCAAAAAGATCCGGGCGGTTGAACACAACCCCAAAGAGATGGACCAACGCGCCAAAAAAGGCTTTTGAAACGTTTGCCAAAAACTCTTTCAAGAGTCTCTTTCTGGATGCATCCGGGCCGGGCCTATTGATGCCAACATCATCGCGATACGGGCGCCTTTTCACAACGATACGCTAAAACATTACCAGCCTGCTCAACCCCGGTCTGATTCGTGGGCATGTATTGTCCCTCACGAGAAAACAAGGGCCGCATTAACCCCTGGTTTCTTACATCAGCGCTTCAAATAGCAGCTTCACCTGTTGCTGAAGCTGCAAACCCCGGTCATAGCGGGCAGTCAACCGACTCAGCTCCATCAGGCTTTTCAGCATGCAAAAAGCCCGGCATCATGAAGCCCGCGATGGTTGTTTTCAGCTTACCGATTTTCCTGGGGATGCTTTTACCCGGGGTCGGTTGCGGCCAGGTTAGCCTTGAGGCCAAAAAAGCCGTCCAACAATTGTTAATCAGAGGGCGTCAGTTCGAGTCTGACCTGGGGAGCTTCAAAGACAAGGAGTTGCAAGAGAAGGTTGCAGCTCCTTTTTTTATTGGCATACACTCGGTCAAACAACCTTGACAACCAAACGCACTTTTGCTTGCACTCATCTGAGCATAAAAGGATCGGTGCCAGCCGGTCCAATATCCACGGTCAATTTTTTCTGCTCTAATCCGCCCTCTGTTATTCATTTGGCCCGTATTTTGCTTTAATTTTAAAACCATGAGCGGCGGAAATTTGTTTACATTCAGAGACAAATCAACCCACATTTAGAATGAACCAAAACCTATAATAAGTCTTTATCCAAATGAAGCAAAATGTGCTATTGACCACCAACACCTTAACCCTGGCTTTTACACTGGTGGCCAACGGGCTGGCAGGTAGCGGGGCTTTTAATGGAAAAACCGTTGGGGACATCAGCGCCCGGTACGATACATTGATTGCCCCTGCCGGCTATGCCTTCGCCATTTGGGGAATCATCTATTTATTGCTCCTCCTCTTTGTGGGTTACCAATGGTACGCCTGGCTCAAAAACCGGGAAGATACAGCTTTAAAGCAAACCGGCTTATGGTTTGCACTGGGCAATTTGGCCAACGGTTTGTGGATCTTCGCCTGGCTGAATGAATATATGGGCATCTCCGTGGTATTGATTTTCTTGCTCCTTTTCTCTCTGATCATGCTGACCCTGAGGCTTCGCCTGGAAATATGGGATGCCCCGTTGCGCACCATCGCATTTGTCTGGTGGCCTATCTGTATCTACCTGGGGTGGATCGTGGTGGCCTCGGTGGCTAATGTGGCAGCCTTCCTGGTCAGCCTGGGCTGGCAGGGCGGCATGCTTTCCCCCTCTGCCTGGACACTCATACTGATCGCCGTGGCGACGGGAATTTATCTGCTGCTGATCATTACTAGAAACATGCGTGAAGCAGCCCTGGTAGGAATATGGGCATTCATCGCCATCGCAGTGCGTCAATGGTCTGCCCATCCGGAAATTGTATATGCCGGCCTCCTGGCTGCCGGCGTATTATTGGTCGCCATCTCCTGGCATGGATATAAAAACCGGGCCACTTCCCCCCTGGCAAAAATAAAGCAAAATGAAATTTAATTCACCACCCCGGCATAACAGCTAATGGTCATTGCCCTACCGCAGGAGGTAGCTTTAGCATTTACATCCGCATACAAGACCGGGGTTTTGCAAGAAAAATCAAACCGGTCCAGTCGGATGGACTTCATCTTTTGATCCCCTGCCGTTCTAAAATGTATCGTTTTATGGCCAATATCATAGACAATGCTCCATTGGGTATCATCCTGGCTTACGGAATCAAGCACGGAAAAAGCCGTTTCTTTCATTTGGGGGTGCGGCTCTATTGCTTTAAGCAAAGAAGCCACTTTCACAAAACGTTCTCCGGAAGAATTGGACCTTACCTTGAGATCTCCTCCAAAACCCTTATAATTTTTGATATAATTCAAAGATTGTTGATAATGGTTGTTGCTTAAGATGGGGTATGGGAGGTCTTCCCCGTAAATGAACCGGGATTTGTCACCATGATGCTCTACAACCAGGGAATTTCCGTTGCGGTCCGTGATGATGTAATGGAGGTGGACCAGCATAATCTTCGGCAAAATGCTGTCTCCCAACGCAATGATTTCCCCGATGGTGGAAAAATTGTCCAGGCAATACTGAACCCATTGAAATTCATTAACCCGGTATGCCTGGTCATCATCCGGTATCTTTCCCCAGGAATTGAGTTCTTCAATGACCAGTCCTTTTTCATTCATCCCTCCAAGGGGAAATTCTTTCCCAAACTGATTAAAAGTAATACTTCCATATCTCGAAGTCCATACCAGCTTGTTTGAATCCTGAATATATGCGGTTTTTTTCAGCCCCCTTTTATTGATCAGGATCAACCCGTCATTTATCGGCCAGTCCAGATTTTTGGCCAACAACAGATGCTTTCCCTCTTTTATACAGAATGAAGTACATCCCTGGAGGGGTTTATCGATGCCTACAGCAATAACAATAAACCACAGGCTGATGAAGTATTTAAACTTGTTGCTCCAATACCCTGATGCGGTTTTTGCTGATTGATAGTTCATAGGTATTTCCATCACAGACCAAATGACATTGCTTGTTTTTATGGTCAATTTTTTGAAGATACCGGGAATTGATGATGGCAGAGCGGCTCACCCGGAAAAAAGGAGGCCTGGAGAGTTGATCTTCCAACTTACCAATATTCATGGAAACCAGTTCGTGCTTTTGATCATTTAAGCAGAGCCGTGAATAATTGCCCTGGGCTTGAATGTAAACAATTTCATCCGGACGCAACAAAATGGTGCCGGCCTGGGTATTAAACTTGATTTTTGGAGGGCAATCATAGTCCGCTGAGGCGTACTTCCCAGCGGGAGAACTTTCCCTGTAATTGTTCTTGAACCGGTCAATGGCATTGGCCAGCTCACGAATCTCAACGGGTTTCAACAAATAATCAAAGGCAGCATATCGAATGGCCCGTATGGCATACTCATCGTAAGAGGTGGTAAAAATAACAGAAGGATCTGCTTCCAGCGGGTTAATGGCTTCCAGGAGCTGAAAACCATCCAATCCAGGCATCTGAATATCCAAAAACAGCAAATCCGGCTGATGTGCATGAATGGCCCGGATTGCATGGGCGGGATCCGTAATTTTATTTATGATCTGAATATCAGGATAAAAACCCAATAAATTTTCAAGGGCATCAAGCGCATGGGCTTCGTCGTCCACCAAAATGGTATGAATGCTACTTTTATACATAAGGACAAATCCGGTTACTTCGGTTCAACAGTTAGCAAACCTCCATTATAAAAATATAAAAAAGCAGACCCCCAACAAAAACCGGGGGCCAATAAAAAAAATCGTCTTTTGCATCCCGGGCAACATTAAAAAACCATTTAAAGGGGATTCAAGCCACCCTTCCAATGCCCTACAGGAAGCCAGGGATGGCTTAAAAATAAAAACACCCTTGTGCTCCCAACAGTTAAGAAAAAAGGAGGTTGGCTACACCAATCGGATACGCCATTCAAACATCACAGGAATCAATTGATCAAAAAATGGCAGCGGCTGGTCATAATTGAATCAGCAAATTATCGTTAGCGAGGCTGTATATTTTCATTGATTTTCCCCATCACCGGGCAGGGTAAAGGTAAAAGTCGAGCCCCTTTGGGGAGCGCTTTCCACCCGGATTGCACCGCCATGTTGTTCGACAAATTCCTTGCAAAGGATCAAACCCAGGCCGGTGCCTTCTTCCCCTTCGGTGCCCGGCTTTGAATTCTTTCTGTCCATGCGAAAAAGCGCCCGCCTCACTTCCTCCGGCATTCCTTCGCCGTCGTCTTGAACCGAAATGCGAACAGTTCCGTTTTCCTGCAATGCTTCAACGCTAATCTGTCCCTGTTTATTGGTGTACTTGATGGCATTGGAGAGGAGATTGCGCAAAATGGTTTCCAGCATAAACGCATCGGCTATTACCTGCAGGTTCGAAGAAACATCTACGCTGATCTCAAGGGCTTTCTTCTGCTGATCCGGCTGAAATAATTTAAGTGCCTCTGAAACTGTGTGATAAAGATATTGCGGTTGGGGATTGAACTCCATTTGTCCCCGCTGCAACCTGGACCAATGCAGCAGGTTGTTCAGCAAATACCATGTTTGATAGGCCGAATCATGTATGCTGCGACAATACTGCTCCAGTTTTTTATAGTTTTGCTTGTGCAAGTGCCTTAATGCCAACTGAGAAAACCCAAGAATGTTGTTGAACGGATTTCTCAGGTCATGGGCAATAATAGAAAAAAATTTATCCTTGGTGGCGTTGGCTTCCCGCAGTTTCCCCTCCTGCTGCTTCAATTGAGTGACATCACGTTGGATGGCTCCAAAACGAACTTGCTCCTCACCCGGAATGCAAAAGACTACCTCCTGAACATACCGAACAGAACCATCCCTGCTCTGCAGACTCATGCCATGACTCATATAATCCGGATTATCCTCCTGGTTCCTGATAAATTCAGCTATGGTGCGTTTTACATATTGATAACCATAGCTGGCCTTATCGGTTTCCGACATCAATTGATATGCCAGGTCCCAGATGTATAAACCCAAAACCTCATTCTCCCTGTAACCGGTTAACATTTGATGCGCCCTATTGACAAAAATAATCCTACCGGTCTCATCGACTATGGACATGGAGTCAGATGAATGATCCACAAAGCTTCTGAACTTTTCCTCACTTGCCCTTAATTGGGCTTCCACCTCTTTTCTTTGTCGAATATCACGAACAAAACTATGAATCTGACCCTTCCCTTCTCGGGAAACGATTTTGACGGTAACTTCAACCGGTATAACCGTGCCATCTGCGGCCAGCAATTCCTGCTCAATCACCCGCTCAGCATACCACATCTGATGGTCAATAACTTCTCTTATCTTTTCCCGACCCCGTGAAGGATGAATACTTGTCAGGAGACTGCCACGAAGCCCCTGAGCCGAATATCCCAACAATTTACAGGTTTGCTGGTTGACAAAAAGAATGGTCCCATCAAAATCGTGAATGACCAATGCATCAATGAGATGCTCCACGATGGTGCGATAACAATCATTGCATTCAGCCTGCTTCAACCTTTCATTCTCCTGCCGCACCTCGGCCAATTGTTGCTTTAGCTGTTCATTTTCCCGCCTAATCGTTTCTGTTACGTTTTCATCCTTTACCATATATTCAAAAATTCAGCATTCTAAAATCTAAACTTCTTAAAATCCACTTATGCTAATTGGTACAGAAGCAAACAAAATCCTGGTTCAGGTAAAACCATTCACCCATGAATGGATCGGGAAAACAACACGTAATTAATATGTTGACTGTCAACAAACTATAATTTTTATGATTTTTTTACGCAAAAAATGATGCAGGGTTGTAGTAATTTATAGAGAGAGATTCATTGACCAAATGTTTTGCAACATTTCAAAGGCCAGGCACTCCGGCAAATACCTTATTCAATATGTCGATGTCTGAAGAGACCCGGGTAAAAAATTTCGTATTGGCGCCCAACGATCATTTTTCGTAACTTACAAAAACCATGAAAAATATTGTGCAAATAGCTGTCTTTTGGGCGCTTGTGGTACTAACCACTGGGGGAAAAACGCAGGCCCGGCCCATCCTTTTGGATACATTGCCTTACCGGCTTTACCCGGAGGTAAACGATCACTTCCCCCGGCTGGCATCTCCTTTTACCACCACCGACCAACAGGAATTCATCATCGCGGTGACCCGCCACCGATGGGAAAATATCTCCCGGTTTTATTACAACGGCAAACAAATCTATGTGGACGCTGAAGACACCAAAGGTGGCCAAAAATCCATTTTTAATGACAACATTGAAGGCGGTTTTCACATTACCCTTCAGCGCGAAATGAATGAGCAGGAAGCCCATTGGCTCGAAGAAAAATACGCCCACCTGTCGCCCGAAAAATTTAAACGGCTCAAAAAATCCCTTACCACCATCAATACCGTGGAAATTGAACCCCAATACATCATGCGCTACGGATTCTATGAAGGCCATACCTACTGGCGAACCGATCCCATCGCCATTGCTTCTATCTTCGGACTAAAAAGCCTTCAGGCCATTGAAAAGGCATTTCCCGGAAAACTCTACCCAAAATTAACCCAACCTTTTTATTCGTCAAAAACCCAAAAGCGGATCAATCAACTGCCCACCCTGATTGAACAATAACCCCACATTACCCTCTTTCTTCCCTTTATACAAACGCTTCATATTGTCAAAAAAAATCATTACCTTTATAGGTTTCCATACCGGGATCCTGACCCCTAAAAATATATCGGGCAGTCAGGTTCAAAGAATCAACCGGCGGCATAATCAACCTCAAACCCCTGAATGATGAGATGTATCCTTATTTAATGATGGGATCGCAATAAATCAACCTGATTTGGAGTTGAACTTATAGCACCGGATTTTTGTCTGAACTTTAACTTTTTATTCCAAAGACCAAAACCATGAACATCTACATTGGCAATTTAAATTACACGGTAGACGAAGACAAACTTAGAAAAACCTTCGAAAAGTACGGCGAAGTTGCTTCAGCCAGGATCATTACCGATAAGGAAACGGGCGACAGTAAAGGATATGGTTTTGTGGAGATGAAGAATGACGATGAAGGCAGGAAAGCCATACAGCACCTCAACAGCCAGGAGGTTGACGGGCGGCATATCCGGGTGAACATTGCCAAACCAAAAAAGAATAATTACAACAGAAGAAAATCATAGTCCCGACGGACTTATAAGGGTGGACTTATAGAAGAAAAAAGGCTGAAAGCCCTTACAAAAAAGTTTTCTGTTCCCACACCCTACCTGATACCCAGATCTTGAACCGGTAAAGGGGTAATGGAGTGTTTAAATAAACTTTATTTTATCAATGGTACAATGAGACAATTAATCATTTCCAAGCAGGTCACTGACCGGGGTCAGGACTCAATAGATAAATATTTCCATGACATCAGCAAGTACGAGTTGCTCTCGGCTCAGGAGGAAGTGGAGCTGACACGGCTGATCAAACAGGGGGATGAAAAGGCCCTGGAAAGGCTTACCCTGGCCAATCTGCGATTCGTGGTATCCGTCGCCAAGCAATACCAGGGTCGTGGCCTGAGCCTTCAGGATTTGATCAACGAAGGCAACCTTGGACTCATCCGGGCAGCACGGCGCTTTGATGAAACCCGGGGCTTCAAATTCATTTCCTATGCCGTATGGTGGATCCGCCAGGCCATCATCCAGGCCATTGGTGAACAGTGCCGCATTGTTCGCCTGCCTCTGAATAAAATTGCCAACATCAACAAGGTCAACCGGGCCGCTGCCGAACTGGAACAAAAATATGAACGGGAACCTTCCGATGAAGAGATCGCCCGGGAGGCTAAAATGAGTGAAGAAATGGTCGCGGTGGCCCATCACATCAAAAACCGCCACCAGTCACTCGATGCCCCGGTAAAAGGCCAGGATGAAGACAAAGGCAATTTGATCGATTTTATCGTACCCACCAACAACCCGGCCCCGGATAATGGCCTGCTCACCGAATCGCTGCAGAAAGAGATCAATTCAGCCCTTACTTCTCTCACCCCAAAGGAAACGATGATCGTAGAACATTTCTTTGGATTAAACGGCAAAATCAAACTCTCCCTTGGCGAAATTGCCGGGAACATGAAACTTTCCAAGGAGAGGGTACGCCAAATTAAAAACATCGCCCTGCGCAAACTTAAAAAAGCCCCCAACAAAGGCTTGTTGCAGAAATTTATCTAAGCCTTCCCACCCCTTGAATTGCATTATGCCCATTAATGACCTTATGCCTGGTTCCTATCCCAGAATTAAGGGCATCCATTTCGTCAGCCATTTAAAATAACAGCTCCCAACATTTTTCCACCTTTTCGCCTTTTAGTTCAGCCATTCAACAAGGCCATTTAAAAATCAGCCCATTCCATTCAACAAAAAAAGGGTTCATATGTAGTAAAAGATGTTGAATGAAATGTCAGCAGATGGTTAACATGTATGTAGAACAGGGATAGTCCCCAGGGCGGGTTAAAGTTAAATGCATCCGGCCAATAAAAAATCTAGAAACTGAAAACATGTTGATCAAGATCAACCGATATTAAAAATTGAGTCCATATCATTTATAATCCAGGGAAAGATCCATCAAATAAGCAAAGGAGGCTGTTATGATAACGCATGTGTTAGGTTATCCGCGGATAGGAGCCAACAGGGAAATAAAAAAAGCCTGTGAACGATACTGGTCGGGCAAAATAACAAGAGATGAACTGGTTGAAGCCGGCCGCCGGCAGCGGCAATACAACTGGGGGGTTCAAAAGGAAGCCGGCATTGATATGGTTCCGGTCAATGATTTCTCCTTTTATGATCATATTCTGGACATGGCATTTGCCGTTGATGCCATTCCCCGGCGTTTTCAGGTTCTAAAGGAGTTGGATCCGATGGATTTGTATTTTGCCATGGCCAGGGGCTATCAGCAGGGGGGTCATGACATCATCCCTATGGAAATGACCAAATGGTTTGATACGAATTACCACTACATTGTGCCTGAGTTTACCAGCGATCAAACTTTCACCAGCCATTCGCACAAGATGGTCAGGGAATATAGAGAGGGCAAGGAATATGGCTTTGAGCCCAAACCGGTGATGATTGGACCGGTATCTTTTTTATTGCTGGGCAAAGAGAAGGATGTGGGTTTCAGCCGCCTGGATCTGATCAGTCGTTTGTTACCGGTTTACCGGGAGATGCTTGCCGACTTGCAGCAGGCCGGGGCTCAGTGGGTACAACTGGATGAACCTTTTCTCTCGCTGGATCTGGATGATAAGACCAGGGATGTTTACCGGCAGGTTTACCAGCAGCTCCATGCAGCATTGCCGTCGTTGAAACTCATGATAACCAGCTTCTTTGAGGGGCTCCACGACAACACCTCACTGGCTGTTTCCCTGCCGGTTCAGGGTTTGCACCTGGATTTGGTCAGTGACCCGCAGCAACTCGACAATGTACTGGCATCCGCCCCGGAAAACCTCAACCTTTCCCTTGGCCTGATCGATGGAAGAAATGTCTGGAAAAACGACCTGGAGCAATCGCTTCAAATGACCCAAAAAGCCCTTGAACAAAAGAAACCCGAACAACTCTTCATCGCCCCCTCCAGTTCGCTGTTGCATGTTCCTTACGACTTGGAGCTGGAAAAAGATGAAGATCATCTTCCCTCTGAGATCAAGAACTGGCTGGCTTTTGCCCGGCAAAAAGTGCATGAAGTAAAAACCCTGGCTGGATTAGCTAATCCGGCCACACATCACCAGTATAAATCGGCCCTCGCGAACAACCGCCAAGCCATTCAAAGCAGGGGTAAGTCGGAACGCATCCACAAACAAAGCGTACAAGAGCGAATGGATGGGGTTAACCCGGATATGACCACCCGCAAACACCCTTTCCCGGAGAGGCATCAAAAACAAGCCAATCAACTGCATTTGCCTCAGTACCCGACCACCACCATCGGGTCTTTTCCTCAAACCAGCCAGGTCAGAAAAGTACGCCGGCAGTACAGACGGGGGGAAATTACCCGCGGGGAGTATGAACAACACCTGCGCCGGTTAATTGCACAAGCCATCCGGCAACAGGAAGAGATCGGCCTCGATGTGCTTGTCCACGGCGAGTTTGAACGCAACGATATGGTCGAGTACTTCGGCGAACAACTCGAAGGCTTTGCCTTTACCCAAAACGGCTGGGTTCAAAGTTACGGAACCCGTGGGGTTAAACCGCCCATCATCTTTGGCGACGTGGAAAGAAAAAAACCGATGACGGTGGAATGGTCATCTTATGCCCAATCGCTTACCGATCATTGGGTCAAAGGCATGCTGACCGGCCCGGTTACCCTTCTTCAATGGTCTTTTGCCAGAGATGACCAGCCCCGGCATGCAACAGCCCACCAAATTGCACTGGCCATCCGCGATGAGGTGGCTGACCTGGAACAAGCCGGTATCAAGCTGATCCAGATTGACGAACCGGCCTTCCGCGAGGGCCTGCCCCTGCGCAAAAAATACTGGCCGCAATACCTGCAATGGGCCGTTAAAGCTTTCCGCATTGCCTCATCCGGAGTGAATGATGACACCCAGATCCATACCCACATGTGCTACTCTGAGTTCAATGATATCATAGAGCATATTGCCGATCTCGATGCAGATGTGATCACCATCGAAACATCCCGATCTCAGATGGAACTCCTGGAAGCCTTCGGCGATTATCAATACCCCAATGAAATCGGTCCGGGGGTATACGACATCCATTCTCCCAGGGTCCCTTCCGCATCTGAAATGGAAAACCTGCTAAAAAAAGCGGTAAAGGTAATACCCAAACAACAGATCTGGGTCAATCCCGACTGCGGGCTCAAGACACGAAAGTGGGATGAAGCCCTGCCAGCCCTCCAAAACATGGTTAAGGCAGCCAAAGACCTGCGTCGATAATCCCGAAGGCAGCTTAACCGCGGTGCATCCAGGGGGCTACAGTTCATATACAGCGCTGCGATAACCCAAAACTTTCGGAAGCCCCGGACAGACCATTCTGAAAAGTTTATTGTACAGGCGTCTTAAGGCACATCCGCTCCCAGGGAAGCCGAATAGATCTTGAACCACTGCTCGCGGGTGAGGGGGATATTTAAAGCATCAACGGCACGCTGAACCCGTGAAGTTTTAGCAGTTCCGGTGATGGGCAGTATACCTGCCGGATGACGAAGAATCCAGGCATAAATCACCTTGTCGATCCCATCAACACCCAATTCCCGGGCAACGTCCTCCAGCTGCTTCTTTACCCGCATCCCTTTTTGATCCGACGGCTGGTAAATGTCACCACCACTTAATGGAGACCAGCCCATGGGGCTTATGCCCTCTTTCATTAGAAACTCCAGGTTGTGGTTCTGAAAATTTTCAAGGTTGTAAGGGGAAACCTCAATTTGATTGGTAACCAGTTCACCCGAATAAAAAGCATTCAGCATCTCAAATTGCCGCGGGGTAAAATTGGAAACCCCAAAATGGAGCACTTTGCCATCTCTGGCCAGCTGCTCAAAAGCCCTGGCAGTAGATGCCGGATCCATCAACGGATCAGGGCGATGGATTAGCAACAGATCAATGTAATCGGTGTTGAAATTCTGCAGCGATTGTTCAACGCTCGATATGATATGGTCATAACCGGTATCATAATGTTTTAACTTGCGCTGGGGGTATTTGGAAGAAAGCATCTTGATCCCGCATTTGGTCACCAGCTGCATGCGTTTCCTCAAACCGGGCTTCAGATTAAAGACCTGTCCGAACAACTGTTCGCAGCTATAATCCCCATAGACATCCGCATGATCAAACGTGTTGATGCCCATATCCAGGGTCTCTTCCACATTTTTCAATAACTGCTGATCATTCAGATCCCATTCATCCAGCCGCCACATCCCTCTAACTATACGGGACATATGAAAATCTTCCGTGAGTTTTACGTTCACCATACTCGTTGCTTTTTGTTGAGTAAAACATCAAATGTAATATAAAAATCAGGATGGTCACACCCCGGGCAGAACCCAATCCATTGATCAGGTTTGGCAAAGGGAATAATCAGCAGCAGCCTTCATCCAAATGGCTTTTTTGGGCCCCCGCTTTTTTAGACCCCGCTTAGCGGGGTCTGGTCTTTCATAACCCCGCTAAGCGGGGATAATTTTAAGCGGGGATAATTTTCCGACCCCGCTAAGCGGGGTTATTTAAAAAACAAGGCCCCGGCATCCCTTCTAGGGGAAAAGATGCCGGGGCCTTTTTGTAAAGGAGGACTTTCACCCCCTACTTCTCCACAGTAACCGTCCTGGATACGACCGTCACATAAGTGGTAAACAAATTGATGATCACATCCAGGGCCTGTTGCTCGGTGGTAATGGTGTAATTTTCAGCATCTCCGGCCATTTCTTTGCTATCGACATCATTGATGGGGACCAGCCCCCAGAGAACATACCATTGTCTTTCCTCCTGTTTGACGTTGCCCTGGGCGCCTTGCCCAACGGTGTGTACATGGGTGCTGCATGAAGCAAAAAGAAACATCACACCCAAAAGAAAAACGGACACTTTTACTGCTGTTTTTTTCATAACATTTGGTTTTAGTTAAACGATGAAAGGGTATTGATGGAGCCAATGGAAGATTCAATCTTCCTGACCTCATTTTGATAAACGGACCTGGATACAAAATAATCAAAACGCACCGGCCGGTTTTCTCTTTGGATAAACAGCCGGAATGAAACCCATCGGGGGCTTTGCAGCAAAAGTTGACCAAAAAGCATTTGATGATGTTCAAAACGGGCTTTTCGGGCATCCTGCCAGGGAGATTGCTGATTCAACCTATATTGGTTTAAATCCCCCACGTTGCCCGTTTCTCCCGGATAAACAGAAACCACAAGAAAAGCAGTGGAAGCGGAATCCTTGAACACATTGACCGTTTGCGGCAAACTGCCATAATAGGAGGTATCGATGCAGCTTCTGAATGATGCAGGTAGTGCCCGCACCCAGCCCGCTGGCGGACAATACTGAAGTCCGCTGCTCCTGTCCTTTATCAAAGGAGCCAGCCGGCTGCTATCCACCGTGAACTCCATTTGACTGAGGCTTTGCCTGCCTGGATCAGACTGACAGGAAAAGAGTACATACAACACCCCGATCCAGATTATATTTTTAACCTTCAAAGACTTAGGATTTTGATATGGATTATAACAAATGTACGAAAAACTTCTTACAGTTGCACTTTTTCTGACAAACAGATGGCTATCACCCCTGACTTTTTTTTAGCATTCATCCCGGAAAGAAATATTGTATATTTTTGCCACTTTTTTTCAACAACATGATATGAACACCATTGTTAATGAAACAATATTTCCCTGCATCTTTCGATATCATTTTCATATTCAGTAAAATGTTCTGATGAAATTCATTTGCGAATTGCTTGACATTCTCAATTAAATCACTATATTCGTATGTAGTTGTGAACATTTTATGAACAGCCGATGCCCTACCGAAGATTACCCAACACCGACAAGTCAAGGCTGAAAGCCTTAAAAACCGCACATCACCAGGGAAAAGAAATCCCTCCTTTCAAACTGGCCTTTTCCCAGGAGACCCTTCAACGATTGAGTTCCTTTTTGCCCAAATATGAAAAGGCCCTGTCCGAATACCACCAGGCCTATCAACGGCAAACGGCCAATCAGAAGACCTACCAAAAAAGAATGAAAAAGGCCCGGCTTTATATTTCCCATTTCATCCAGGTGGTGAATATGTCCATTATACGGGGTGAAATGCCGCCCAAAACCAGGGGTTATTATGGATTAAACCAGGATACCAAACGGCTGCCCTCCCTGACTTCAGAAAAGGATCTTTTGGAGTGGGGAAAAAAAATCATAGACGGGGAAGAACAGCGCAAGAAAGCGGGTTTGCCGCCGGTTACCAATCCCACCGTTGCGGTTGTCAAGGTCAACTATGACAATTTTGCTGAAGCCTACCAGTTTCAGAAACAGCTCCAGGAAAATCATCAGCGGGCAGCGGACAACATTCATAAGCTCAGGAAGGAAGCCGATCAAATCATTGCCAGCATATGGGATGAGGTGGAAAACACTTTCTCCGGTGAAACAGAAGCCAATAAGCGAAGCAAAGCCCAGCAATACGGGGTTGTTTATTTCTTCAGGAAAAACGAACTGGGGCGCCTCAATCTACGTTCTCTGGACGACACCCCCCACCAGTCATGAGGTTTGCCGCCTTTCACTGATATAGATCACATAACCACAAAACAGAATCATCAGGGAACTGAGCAATACCAGGGGAAAATGAACGCCCATGGTATCAAAATGGGTCGAAGAAAACCGGGCCCCTTCATCAAAAAAGTAATAATAGACCACCGCACTGGCATTGTTGACGAAATGCCCGATCACAGGCAACCAGATGGAACCGCTCCACAAAAGAAGGTATCCGAACATCACGCCCAGGAACATACGGGGAATCAGGCCATAAAACTGGATGTGCATTGCGCTGAATAAAAAAGCAGCGATCACAATGCCCCAGTGGGCGTTGCGGGTCCATTGTGTGAATATCCGCTGGATGAGACCTCTGAACAGAAGCTCTTCACCTACCGCTGGCAACAACCCGATCACAAAAATATTTATCGCCAGCACCCCAACCGTATCGGCCTGGAGCAATTGCCGTGTCATTTGCTTTGTTGTGCCTTCCTTTTCCATGAGCCATTCTTCCAGGTATTCAAAAAACCACGGCAGATGAACCTCCTGATTTAGCTGGGTCAGAAAATTAATAAAAGGAACAGCCACCCAAACCATCAAAACGGCAGCCACCAAAGAACCCTTCGTAAAAGTACCCCTCAACCCCAGGGCCATCACCGGCCGGTGATAAAAATACCGCACTGCAATAAATGGAGGCACGACAAAAAGACCCAGGGTTTGAATACTCTGGAAATACTTCAACACGTTGATGTCATCAAAGCCGGTGCCTTGCGACAAAAGGGCAGACAGTTCACCGAACGACATGCCAAAGAGGGGAACCGCCAAAAGCAAACCCAATGAAAAAAGGACAAAATAGGAGGTGATCATGATAAAAATGACGGTTAAAAGCTGGGTAAAAGGATGGCGAAAGAAATGGCCTGGCATGATCAAATAAATTTAAAAACTTCCTATTTTTGCAGGATAAAAATAATAGATAAATTTTAAAAACCGGCCAATATAAGTCCGAACTCAGCGTGAGGAATTGGCCCGGGTTGGAATCAGCAGGATTAGGAGGATAAGTTGTATTGGGCCATAAAAAGAAAAGGTTGTATTGAAAAGACCTTTAATATTTCTATTCATTCGTATTAAGTTTAATTAACAGTTTGTATTTCAGTATAATAATAGCATGTAATTCGTTGGTCTCGGTAACCTCTGCCATGGAACCCTCATGTTTTATTCATTACCTTTTGTGCTAGTCGGTGCATGAGGGTTTCGTATAAAGTTTAATTAACGTTCTGTATTTCAACACAATTTTGCTTCCAACATGGCATAATTTGTTTCCCTCTGCCATGGAACCCCCATGCTTTATGCATTGCCTTGTTGTGTAAGTTCCTGTATGGGGGGGTCATGCTTAAAAAAAGGATGTTCATGATCATCAATGAACCGTAAGCCAACGTTTCACATTTAACCCTTGGAGAGATCGTCAAATGAAGATAGGGTCCATAGAAATACCGCCAAGGCCGCTTTTTCTGGCACCGATGGAAGACATCACCGATCAGTCGTTCCGCCACGTATGCAAGGAATACGGCAGCGATGTGATGATCTCGGAGTTCATTGCTTCAGAGGGGCTGATCAGGGATTGCGACAAAAGCATAAAGAAGATGCAGATTGCTGAATTCGAGCGGCCATTTGGGGTACAATTGTATGGCAACCGGATTGAAGCCATGCAGGAGGCAGCGAAGCTGGCAGAATCGAAGCGACCTGATTTCATTGATCTGAATTACGGTTGTCCGGCAAAAAAAATAGCCACGCGTGGGGCGGGAGCCGGGATGCTCCAGGATCCTGATTACATGGAACAGATGACCCGGGCAGTGGTGGCGGCAACCAGCCTTCCGGTAACAGCCAAGACCCGCCTGGGATGGGACGAGCATTCGGTCCACATTATTGAGATTGCACGGCGGCTACAGGATGCCGGTATACAGGCTATTGCCATACACGGGCGAACCCGGGCACAAATGTATAAAGGCCAGGCCGATTGGGAAAAAATCGCTGAAGTGAAACATGATCCCGAAATAGAAATTCCCGTGATCGGCAACGGCGATATCACCTCACCCCAGGGTGCCGCCCGGGCATTTGACCATTACCGGGTCGATGGCATCATGATTGGCAGGGCCACCGTGGGCAAGCCCTGGCTCTTTCGATCCATCCGCCAGTACCTGGATTACGGCCGTGTGGTTGATGAACCCGATGTCCGCGAAAAAGTAGCGGTGGCCAAAAAACACCTTGAAAAATCCATTGAATGGAAAGGAATGCCCCGGGGAATATATGAAATGCGTCGTCACCTGTCGAACTATTTCAAAGGCCTGCCCCACTTCAAACCCTTGCGTACAAAGCTGGTCACTTCCCTCGACCCCGACGAACTTTTCGACACCCTTGATTATATTGGTGAACATTACGCCGATTTCGACGCCTCTCAGCTTAAAAGCAACGCCTTTTTTCATTATTAAACCCAGGCTCTCTCATTTGAAGCCCGCCTGGTGGGCCACCATCCTAAAAAAATGGATTTCAACCAGTAAGCCAGGGACCCATCATCAACTGGCATTTGATGGCCTACGGGCCCAGCTACAAGATAGGAGGGACCTTTCGTTTAGCGGGGTCACCTTTTATCAGGATGGGGAATAAGTCAATCCCGGAAAATTAACCTGGTGGCGGAATATCCAACGGTTATCGTTTTACTTGTTTTGTCGGGGAGGAAGGAACTTATCAGGAATGGAAAGAATAGGCATCATTAAGCAGTTGGGGAGCTTTTTGAGAAAGCATACGGGCATTGCAATCGGGATCATCCCGGTCGGTCTCCAATGGATATATTTGATGGTGATTGCGTTTTTTCAATCCGTGCAGGTAGGCTTTGTCATAATAATCAAGGGTGATATCGATGGCGGTATGAAAATCGCATTGATCAATGGCCTGATGGGCTTTTCGGGCTTTATCCCCGCCCAGTCTTTTCCTGATTTTATCAATGCCCTGGTGAAGTTTTTGCTGATCAAAGCAGGCATATTCCTGAACCAGTCTTTCCACACGAAGGGATTTACTCATCTCCAGCCTGATCACGGGAGCTGATCGCATGACAGCGAATAACTCATCGGGGATCCCATTTTTACCGATCATCTTACTTTCATCTTCAATCCAGATGGGTTGGTTCAGGTTAAAACGGAACCATTTTTCAAAGATGAGGTTCTCAAAGTGTTCGTTGGGGAGCTGTTCCTTTTGGCCCATGGCTCCAAAAGCCGATCCTTTGTGCCGGGCAAGGCCTTCCAGGTCGAGCACCTGCTCGCCTTCCCGTTCCAAGGCCTGCAGGATATCCGTTTTCCCGCTGCCGGTATAGCCGCTAAGGACAACCACTGAAGCAGGCTGTTGAAGCCTGGCCCGTCCATAACGCCGATATGTTTTGTACCCCCCTTTCAAAACATAGGTTTGAATGCTAAGCCTTTCAAAAAGCCAGGCCATACTTTCACTACGCATGCCTCCCCGCCAGCAGTGCAGAATCAGTTTTCTCTGCTGGCCTGCAAGTGCCCTGGCCTGCTTAGCCAGTGCTTCCATGTGGGGACCAACGATGCGCAATCCCTCCATGATGGCTTCCTCCCGACCCTGCCGGTGATAACGGATCCCTACCCGGGCGCGTTGATCATCATCAAATAAAGGAATATTATTGGCCCCCGGTATATGCCCTCTCTTAAATTCAGACGGTGAACGCACATCAACAACCGGTATGCCATGACGAATCTGAAGAAATTCCTCAATATCAATTTCTTTCATAACTTAATGCATTTGCCAGAGCAAAGATCACCCCCATACCACCCGGACAAAGGTTAACCCGCATTGGAGAATACCTGGGGTTTCACGATGGAACGCACCGCCTGGAATATGCCTTCAGCATCAAAACCGCATTTTTTATGCAATTCTTCGGGTTGCCCGTGTTCTATGAAGCGATCGGGGATGCCCAGCTTCCTGATCCGAACCCGGTACTGATGTTCTGCCATAAATTCCATCACTGCCGTCCCCATGCCCCCGATGATGGTACCATCCTCGACGGTAATGACATGGTGGTAATGCTGACCCACTTCATGGAGCAACTCCTCATCCAGGGGCTTAAGAAAACGTAAATCGTAATGGGCCACTGAAATACCTTCGGTGGCGAGTTTTTGAATGGCCTGCCGGGCGAAGTTGCCGGGATGCCCGATGGTAAGGATGGCCACTTCATCGCCGCTGCTAAGTTTGCGGCCCCTGCCCACCGGAATTTCCTGCATGGGTTGTTGCCAGTTGATATTCACACCTCTACCCCGGGGATAACGTATGGTAAAAGGTCCCTTATCGGAAAGTTGTGCGGTAAACATCATATTACGCAGCTCCATCTCGTTCATGGGAGCCGCGATGGTCATGTTGGGCACCGCTCGCATATAGGCCAAATCGAGGGCTCCATGATGGGTGGCTCCGTCACCCCCTACCAATCCAGCCCGGTCAAGACAAAAAACCACATTCAGGTTCTGAAGGGCTACATCATGCACCACCTGGTCATAGGCACGCTGCATAAAAGTGGAATAAATATTGCAAAAGGGCACCACTCCATCTGAAGCCAAACCGGCTGAAAAGGTTACGGCATGCTGCTCGGCAATCCCCACATCAAAAGCCCGGCTCGGCATCTTTTGCATCATAATGTTCATGCTGGAACCAGTGGGCATCGCCGGAGTAATGCCTACAATTTTATCGTTCCTTTCTGCCAGCTCAACCAGGGTGTGGCCAAATACATCCTGATATTTAGGCGGTTTGGGTGTATCGGAACCCACCTTGTGCAACTGGCCCGTATCTTTATCAAAAGTACCCGGAGCACGGTGCCAGGTGGTCTGATCCTTTTCGGCCTGGCTGAAGCCCTTGCCTTTCTTGGTGACCACATGCAACAGTTTGGGCCCTTCAATGTGCTTCATATCCGCCAGCAGCTTGGTCAGATATACCACATCGTGGCCATCGACCGGACCAAAATACCTGAAATTAAGGGCCTCAAAAAAATTGCTCTGTTGAAGCACAGCCGTCTTGATCGCACTCTCCAGCTGGGATGCCAGTCGCTGATAGTTCGCTCCCAGTTTGCTGATTTTTCCCAGTAAATTCCATACTTCATTCTTCAGGCGATTATAAGTGCGCGAAGTGGTGATGTCCAGGAGATATTCCTTCAGCGCCCCCACATTGGGATCAATGGCCATATTGTTGTCATTGAGGATCACCAAAAGGTTAGAACGCTCAACCCCTACATTGTTCAGCCCCTCAAAGGCAATCCCGCCGGTCATGGCGCCGTCACCTATAACCGCCACCACATGACGGTTTTTGAAATCTTGCAATTCTCCTGACTTGGCAAGCCCCAGGGCCGCAGATATGGAGGTCGATGCATGACCTACCCCAAAGGCATCATACTTGCTTTCGCTCATGCTCGGAAAACCGCTGATGCCATTTAACTTACGATTGGTGTGAAAAACATCCCGGCGACCGGTCAGGATTTTATGGCCATAGGCCTGATGCCCTACATCCCATACAATCTTGTCATAAGGCGTGTTGTAGACATAATGCAACGCAACGGTCAACTCCACAACCCCCAAACTTGCACCAAAATGCCCCGGATTGACCGAGGCTTCATCAATGATAAATTTCCGCAGCTCTTTGCTTAGCTCTATGAGATCCACCTCTCCCAGCGCTTTCAGATCCCCGGGGTACTGAATCTGCCTTAAAAGACTATCACCTGTTGAGTTCATGGCCACAAACGGTTAATATTTTATTTCAAAATTAAGAATAATTTTAATTCGTTAAACAACCCCCTCGGTCAATTCCATATTTATTATATTTGCTTACTTACACCTGCCCATTAACGAGAAAAGGTCAGGTCAAGTTGATCTTCTAAAAGATGGATACAAGCCATTTAAACATGAACTCAAAATATGGTTTGAACCGCTTTGTTTTGAGGTCCAGTACAAATCAAAGGATCCCGGCATGAGGGCTCCTGATAACAACTTCAAGATCTACATATTAACAATCCTTTCTTAAAAACGTTCAATCAATTGCAATTCATATGAAGATACATGTTCTATTTCTTGCCCTGATTCTTTTAGGTTCATGCGTACCCCAGAAAGAATTTGAAAAGATCCGCCAACAGAAGCAAACCTGCCTGGAAAAGCAGGACTCCCTGGAACACGCCAACCGAAAGTTAAAAGTAGCCAACAAAGAGCTTTCCTCCAAAAATGAGGTGCTTCGAGACAAAAACGAACGCCTGATGCGCGACAGCCTCAGCCGGGCTAAACGCCTGATCAGCTATCAGCAAAAAAACGAACGGCTTCAGGACAAATATGAATCACTGAAAGCCACGCAGGAAAAGCTGCTTAAAGGCACCACGCAGGAAACGAAAAAGTTGCTCCGGGAGATACAAAACAGTCAGGAAAAGCTTCAGGCCAAAGAAGACCGTTTACAGGTGCTGGAAGAAAACCTGAACCAGGAGCGCGAACAGCTCAAAAAATTACGTCGTCAGCTGGAAAACAAAAAGCAGCGGCTGGTCAAGCTGGAAAAGATTCTCCACCAGAAGGATTCGCTGGTTGATCGCCTGAAGCAAAAAGTAAGCGATGCCCTGTATGGTTTCAGGAATGAGGGCCTCGATGTGAAGACCAAAAACGGCAAGGTCTATGTTTCGATGGAAGAAAAGTTGCTTTTCCCTTCAGGCAGCACTGTTATTGATCAAAGGGGCAAGCAGGCCATCAAGGAACTGGCAGGGGTTCTGGAAGGCAACCAGGACATCAACATCATGGTGGAAGGCCACACCGACACCGTTCCGGTGATCAGCAGCAAAGCCATCAAAGACAACTGGGACCTGAGTGTTAAAAGGGCAACAGCGGTTATCCGGATCCTGATGAAGCATTCCAGCATAAAAGGCGAAAGAATCATCGCAGCCGGTCGCAGTAAATACCTGCCGGTGGCCACCAACAACACCAAGGCAGGCCGCAGGAAAAACCGGCGCACGGAAATCATCCTCACTCCAAAATTCGGTGAACTGCTGGATATTCTGAACATGCAATAAAAAGAACCATCATAAGCCCGTTTGAATAAAAAGATCAGTCTATGCCCGGGGCGGCCGCTTAAATCAATAAACCCCCGAGATGCGATTTATTATTTAAAATCATAGCTGACCAGCACATTAAAATTCTGTGCCACTTCAGCATGGGCTTTCAGGGTAACCCCCAGCCTTAAATGGTCGCTCACCTGATAAGTAAGGGCATACCGCTGGAAAAAAGGCTTGTTGTAATAGGGGGCATACAGGTAGGTTCCCCAGAACTGGGAAAAAATGAATTTACCAAAGGCAAGATCATGACCGGTTAACAAAGATATTTGCCGGGAATGTCCGGCTTCACCGGTCTTCTCTTTGATCTGGCCGTCCCATAAATATTCCACACCGGCATTCAGGGCATTCAGCCGGGTGATACGCCGGCGTCCCCTCAGGATAAGTCCATAGCTGTATGTGCGCTTTTGAACATCGCCTTCACCCCTTGTAACATTCTCCATGGTGGCAAAAACTTCAAGGGAAGGGATGATGCCTTTTTCCTCCAGGGGCAGCGGTTGGCGTTTTTTCAATTCCACAGGAGCAAACAAATAATCCAAACCTGCCCCGAAAGTGGGAAAATTCATCCCTTTATTGGGTTCCTGAATGCCGCCGTTGGATATGTGGTTGTATTTGCCGTATACCTTAAGAAACCATTGGCGGGTCAAACGAAAATTTAACGCCACATCCAGGTGAATGATAAAGCTCAGGTGCGTACTAAAAAAAAGATTCCGGGGGTTCTTTTCCGGATCATAGATCTTATTGAGGTAGGTGGGGCCCACTCCCATTCTCAGGGAAGTCAGCACCCTGCCCCGGTAGTTGAAAAAGGGCTCGGCAAACATCATCAGGTTGGTTGCCTGGCCCAGCACACGTGGCTGATTAAAATTTATATGCGAGATGGAAAAACCGGCCCGGGAATAGCAGTTGCACCGCTGCCAGTCCTTCTTCTGGATCATGAACCAGCCATAATCGACTGCAAGGCCATAGGGCCGGGATTGGCTTAAAGAGCGGATGGCACTGCTATGGGGAATGATAAATCCATACTGGGGTTTAACCCCTAAAAATACAGGGTTGGTTGTCTTGTCCTGGGCTGCAACAAGAGAAGCCAGGCCGGTTAGAAATAACAGGAAAAGAAAACGCATCTGTCCGAGCTTCAGTTTATTTTCCGGTTTGGCCGGCTATATCCGACGGCAATGATTCCCGGTTAATCAGCAGGGAAGTGGTTTTCAGCCTGAAATAAGCTCTGGAAACATACAGATATCCCTGGTAAGGATTGGCAGAACCATGGGAATTTTTCACGATAAAATACCTCGTTCCATTTTGATCTTCAGCCATACCGGTGATATGCATCAGGTGATCATCGGTGGTGGCATACTGATCAAAATCCCGTTGCCGCATATCCATGGTAACAGCTTGCTGTTTGACTGGATGCTCAAAAACCTGGCTTTGCTCATAGGCATCCATCTCTTGCCATGATTTTTGAGGCAGAACAGCCAGGCCCTTACCAAAGTTGAAGCCGGGATTGGTCACATCCGCTGCCCAGGCCACTGAATAACCCTGTTCCAGGGAATGTTCCACAATCCTTACCAGCTCATCCAGGGGCACATTGAAGATCTGTTCCATCGACCAGTTGTCAGGTGACTCAAACACATACCAGTCATAAAAATCGTGGTTTTCAAAAGAGGTGACCGGCATATAATCAGCCGGGTCAAGGCCGAGGGAATTCACAAATTTGTGGGGTTCATAGGTATTTTGCTCCACCTGGAACTTCCCCGGGGCATCGCCCAGGTATGCGTCCAGTATCCCGCGGAAACCCTCCTTCCAGGAAGAAGACAGCCGGTCGTTGTGGTTTTTAATCACCTCCTGCATATAAGCCTGCAATACAGCATCCATCTGACCATGCCGGGGCAACCCCCCCGCCTTTTGCTCGCCCGGATAAGCTTTTTGTGGCACCAGCCCTTCCTTGTCCATGACATGAAGCACATCCCAGGCCTGGGCGCCGGGCCCGAAATTCAGATGCCCGTGAAAACGAACATATAGCTCAGCCCGGTCCAAATAAGCCTCCCGCACAATATACATTTCCGATAGGTCATAACGGCCACGCTCCTTTCGCAACAACTCCGATTCCAAAAAAGACAGGGTCGCATAACTCCAGCATGTTCCGCTGTTTCCCTGGTTTTTCACTGAAGTGGCCGGAAGCCTCACCTGTTCATTAAACTCATATCCGGACCCCTGCCCGTAAACAGTTCCCGGACCGGTCATGACCATCAATGAGAGCACCGCAAGAAACAATAAATGTATGGTAGCCTTCATAAGCAAAAGAATTAAGTTTAACTCTGCATGTTGGTTGTTTCGATGGTGAAGAGAGACCATTATTTAAATTGCTCATAGATAATTAGTACACAAAATTTAATGGTCGTCCATCTTTTAAATATATTAGAAAATTATTACCAAAATCGTTGTTGCTTCATAGCAAACATATAAAATATTCCGTTTACTAAATAAATGGATTTTAATTTAATACGATTTTTTGTTATATTTGATTCTGTAACAAATTGCAAATAATCTGCATTATGCTGGATGGTTATATTAAAGAGTTGATTGCAAGTAACAATCGGGTGATCATTCCGAATTTTGGTGCTTTTCTTCTGAGAGCCACTTCCAAAAACAAAAACAAGAAAGTGCTAGCCGAAAAAATTGACGATATATATTTCAGCCCCTTTTTAAAATTCAATGATGAACTGTTGGTGAATCATATCATAGAGAAGGAGGGGGTCCATCAGGAGGAGGCCATGGAAAGGATCAACTCCTATGTCAAGAGCATCGAGGAGCAGGTTCAGCAGGCGGGTTCATATACCCTGGAAGAGATGGGTTCTTTTTACATGGATCAGCAGGGAAAAATACAATTCAAGGTCAACCCGACGGGCTCGCCAGAGGGAACTGGCGCGGATGCTGCTTCAGGGGCAGCGGCTGGCGATTCATCCGAGCAAGTTTCGGCCAAGGGCCAGGAAGGGAGCGAAAAAGAAAAACAAGGTAGCACCGGGGCTTCCACCGGAGGTAAAACCGCACCCCAAGGGTCTGAAACAGCTCAGGCCAATAAACGGCAGGGCGAAAAGGCTGCCGGGCGCACCACCGGCCAGGAAAAACGTGCCTCAGCTCAGGCAGCAGGCGGGGGGCAGAAAGCCACCGGCCAGAAAAAAGGCCGCCAATCCTCCACTGCTCAAAAAAAGACCGGCCCACGATCTACCGGCCCACGAGGCACCGCTCAAGCACCCCCTCCCCCGCCAAACCAGCAAAAACAGACTGAAAAATCCGGGTCAAAAGGCAATCGTGGCCTGATCCTTTCTATCGCCATTGGAGTGCCGGTGGCCGCTGTTTTTATATGGGCCATGATCAACTTTGATACGGTTCAGAACCTGTTCCAAAAAGAAAGCGGCCCCGGAAAAATCAAGCAAACCACCGAACAAAAAGAGCCCTCCAAACGGGCAGAAGAAAAAAAAGCTGCCCGGAGCGGCCAGGAAGCAGCCGGTAAAAAGGAGCCCTCCGCAAAACAATCCCCCGGCCAGGCACAGGAGAAAAAGTCCGAAACCACCGCCAGCCAGAAGAGATCACGGACTGATCAGTCACAACAAGCTGCCAGGGGCGGGAAAAAGTATTACCTGGTAGCCGGCAGTTTCAAGAATAAAGAAAACGCCGTTCATTTCCATCAAAAATTACTCGACCAGGGTTACCAGGCAGAAATAATTGATGAACGCGACGGGATGCATGCGGTAAGCTATAGCTCTTTTCAAAATAAAGAAAAGGCCCGGGCAGAATTGCGCCGTTTAAGACAGCAAGGGCACACCGCCTGGTTGCTTTATCATTAACCCGGAAGATTAACCTTTTCGTCTCATTTTACGCAGCAATCGGCGGGAAAGCTTATCCACCTTCCGGTTATAATCGGTGGCTTCGCTTTTGCCTGCCCGCTCATGGCTTTCCACCTTAATCAGCCTGACCGATGTTTGATCCAGCAAATTATAAAATTCCCGCACCAGTGCGCTGTTTTTTACCGGTTTTCCTCCCCGGGTGACAAACCGGTTGATCTCCAGGCGCCGGCGTCTTTGCGGGAGATCAACCACATACTGGCTATCGGTATAAACTTCTGCCCATTCAACCTTTTTTTTATTGAATTGTA
Source organism: uncultured Bacteroidota bacterium (assembly GCA_913055635.1). Lineage (GTDB taxonomy): Bacteria > Bacteroidota > Bacteroidia > Bacteroidales > UBA12077 > JAGXLC01. The sequence continues at coordinate 29,905 of CAJXLK010000002.1, read as the reverse complement.
TGTATTTTAGTGCCTGTATCACAGCGGTCAGTTCCATGGTATGCTGGGTGGCTTTTTCGGCCGTCCCATGAAGCATTTGTTCCTCGTGGCGGTCTACAATGCACGCTGCCCAGGCCCCGGGGCCCTGTTTTCCGCTGGCACTGCCATCGGTGAAGGCTTTGATCATAGGCCATGAATTTAATTGCCTGCCGGATGATCCGGCCAGTATATAGATAACAATATAAAGTTTTATCCGGAAAATACAAGGTTAAATTAAAACAAGCCCCAAAAGCTTATCCCAAAAGCAACCCAAGATGACACAGTTCCTGCCGATTCCTCTAAACATTTCATTCAACTTTGAATATTATCCGCTGCTGATCGTAGCTTTTGTTGCATGGCTCATCCCAATGGCCCTTTCTGCACTGAGGCTGCAGAAATTGCCCACCGTTATAGTGGAAATCATTGCCGGTTACCTGATTGGCAGGTTCATCATGGTGGATTTTCCCGAGAGCCACATTCAATCCCTCGACTTTTTAGCCCTTTCCGGATTTATGTTTCTGATGTTTCTCAGCGGCCTGGAGATCGATGTGAACCAGATTCTCTCTTCCTTCCCCAAAAGAAAGTTGAATGCCGGGCGTTTTTTGAGCAATCCGCTATTGGTAGGGGTTGCTTTTTTCATCACATCCCTGCTTTTATCCCTGGCCAGTGCGCATCTGCTTGGCCTTTTGATTCCCATTCAAAACAAATGGTACTTTGCCCTGATCATGGTCACCACTTCAGTGGGAATCATCCTTCCGGTTTTAAAGGGACGCAACGAGTTGAACTCCCGTTTCGGACAAATGGTCATCACCTCTGCTGCAGTAGCAGATATTCTGAGCATCATTCTTTTTTCCTTTACCGCCTTTATCCTCAAACATGGTTTTCAGCCGGAATTGATGCTGATTATCGGGTTGTTCTTCCTTTTTTATCTTTTTTACCGCATTGGAGAGCGGCTGACACAAAAGACCCTGTTCAAGAGGCTCACCTATCAACTTTCACATGCGGCTTCTCAAATACAGATCCGGGGAACCCTCTTGTTGATCATTCTTTTTGTGGTGCTCGCCCAGTTTATCGGCAAAGAAATCATGCTGCTCGGGGCTTTTCTTGCCGGCATCCTGCTGTCGGTCTTCCTGAACAAGAGCCGATCCATCCTGCTGCTGAAACTCGACGGGATGGGATATGGCTTTTTTATCCCCATCTTTTTTATTATGGTGGGGGTGCATTTTGACGAAAGTGCCCTTCAACAAATGGACCAATCCCCCTGGCTGTTTCTGCTCGCCTTATTGGTGATCCTTTATGCCATCAAACTGGTACCGGGACTTTTTTGGGCCCGGATTTTCGGTCTCCGAAAAGCTATGGCCGGGGGCATCCTGATGGCTTCCCGGCTAAGCCTGATCATTGCCGCCTCCAAAATCGGCCTCGACTTCGGAATCATCACCCCCGGCATCAACGCCTCGTTCGTGTTGATGGCCGTTATCACCTGCATCTTATCGCCCCTGATCTACAACATGATGGCCCCCGAGGAGATGCTCAAAACCGACAAGGTGATCATTGTGGGAGGAAGCAGCACCGGGGTTCTGCTGGCCCGCCGCCTCAAAATGCACGGAAAAAATGCCATTATCCTGGAAAACAACAAAAAACGTTGCCGCGAGATGCGTTCGAAAGGCCTCAATGTTCGGTTTGGAAGTGGATTCGACCGTCAAACCTTCTACAACCTCCACCTTAAACCCTACAACTATGTGGTGGTGGTCACTGAATCGGAACTCAAAAATACCCGGATCACCACAATGCTCAAAGAAGAATTCCTTCATCCCAAGATCATCACCAAGAGCTCCAGCTCCATTATAGAAAAAAACCTCCAAAAAATGCAGGTCGAATACCTCGATACCACCCGCCTGATGGCCACCACCATCGAAAGCCTCATCCTGCGCCCAAGTACCTATCATACCCTGGTGGAATCTTTTGAAAACTATAAGCTCGAGGAAATCACCATTACCAATCCCGCCATCCAGGGACGACAAATTAAAGAACTACCCTTCCACAAAGACGGCGAACTGATATTGATCAGGCACCAGCAAAAAGCCAGCATCCCCCATGGGGATACCTACCTGCATATCAACGACATTGTAACGGTGATGGGCACCGAAGCTGCATTGCAGGACTTTCGGGAAAAATTCCGCTCCAGCCTGGCGGCAGGAAACACCAATCAGTTGTCTTAGCATTCCCTGATGAACCGGTTATTAACCCTCTTCAATCATACCTGCTGCAAGAAAAAGTAGAGGTTGAACCGCCCTCATTGAGTTGGCAACAATATTTCAGTTTAAAAGGTGAACTGCCCTTTCTCAACCATAAAGCGGGAGAGAAAATCCGGGGCTTCTTCACCCGGATCAAACCAGCAGGACTCCCGCCACCAAGAAAAAATGAGGCATACGGGTTCATCGGTGTTTGAGCCCTCCCATTGCATTGTTATTCTGTAACCTTATTTCTAAATTAGAGGTTTCAAAGATCCATAGGCCCGCGCCTTAAGGCTGGCCTGTCATTTATACCAATGAACAAACGAATAAAGCCAAAAGCCATGCATTCATATTCAAAATCAACCCTTTGTGTCCATAAAGGCACCATCATTGACAAAGAAGACGAAGGGGCCAATTCCCCGGTTTATACTTCCACCTCTTTTGGTTACCTGGACAAGGATACCCCCATGTATCCGCGATACTTCAACACCAAGAACCAGCAGGCACTGGCCGAGAAGATCAGTGCCCTGGAAAACGGCGAACGTGCCCTGGCCTTCAGCTCCGGGATGGCAGCCATTACCAGCACCCTCTACAGCCTGCTCAGCCAGGGCGACCACATCATCTTTCAAAGTGCCCTGTACGGGGGCACCATCAAGTTCATTACCCGCGATCTGAATCGCTTCGGCATCAGCTATAGTTTTGTCAACAGCACCCACATAGAAGATTTCGAAGCGGCCATACAACAAAACACCAAAGCCATTTACATTGAAACTCCCTCAAACCCGCTGTTGAAGATAACCGACCTCGAAGAATTGGCCCGGCTGGCCAAAGCCAACAACATCACATCCATCATTGACAATACCTTTGCTTCACCCGTCAACCAGAATCCCATCGACTGGTGGATGGACATTGTCATACACAGCGCAACCAAATACCTCAACGGGCATAGCGACGTGACGGCAGGGGCGGTCATCTCCTCCAAAGAAAACATTGAGAACATCTGGGAAGTGGCCAGAAACCTTGGAGGCAGCCTGAACGCACAAATTTGCTCCCTGCTGGAAAGAAGCCTGAAAACATTGTACATTCGGGTAAAAGCCCAAAATGAAAATGCCCACCAACTGGCCCACTTTTTAGAAGCCCATCAACGCATCAAGAAAGTCTGGTACCCGGGCCTTAAAAGCCATATCGGACACGAAACCGCTAAAAAACAAATGAGTGGCTTCGGAGGCATGCTCTCTTTTGAGCCGGAACATTCCAGCATCATTGAGCTGCAAAAAAGACTCGAACTGATCCGGCCGGCCGTCAGCCTCGGCGGCATTGATTCGACCATCTGTTCACCTGCCCTGACATCGCACAAAGGCCTTACCCAGGAAGAAAGAGAAAGAGAAGGCATCAGCGATACCATGCTCAGGCTCTCAGTCGGTATCGAAGACCCCGATGACCTGATTAAGGATCTGGACCAGGCCCTGGAAAGCCTTTAATTCAATGATTCAGGCTTCTGCTTGAACATCGCGAACCCATTAAATGCAAAAAATCTCGCCATTTGCCTTTTCGTTCCAGACAAGGAAAAGGCTATGCCGCTGCATCCCGGGAGGAACCCATTGGCAGATTCCAACAAAAATCGTTTCCTGTATCCGTCAAATTTCCGGAAAGCATTATTCGCGGGCGGCACCAAAATCGATCCTGCCCCGAAATGAGGGTTTATCCGCCGCCACATTCAGCCCTTCAAAAATATAATGATTATCGGGGCCTTCGCTCCGGGTAAGCCGGATGCCCTCTCCAGGCCGAACCTCCCTCATGTAATTGACCGACAGCAATCGTGGATAATGATCCTGATGGAATTCGAAAGAAAAAGTATCCATCATCCAATCCACATAGCGGGTGGAAGTGACATGTTTATTCAGGTCAAAGTCAAAATAAGACGGGTGAATGTCATGGACAACCCCGTTTTGCGGGTGACATATTTTTTCAGGTGAATATTCCAGGCTGTTGCGGCCCTTAAGTTGTTCAAAAATTTCACTGGCCGATCCTTCAAGCCTTTTCGGGCGTTTGGTGGCATAATCTATCGCCAGCCAGCCGGAAGTTCCGCGGGCCACCACCTCATTTTGCCCGTCCCTGACAATATAATCCCGCAGGTAAATCAGCTTTTCCACATCCTTGGCCCAGGTTTCCACGCTCAACGACTCATACCACCTCAGGGGACGATAAACCTCCACCGTCAACCTGCTCAGTACCCAAAAAAGCTGATGCTTGCTCAATCCCTTGAAACCATAGCCGAGGCTGTCGGCCGACTGGATGGAAGCCTGTATCAGAAAATTCACCAGTGCACCGGGTCGCAGTCGGGTATACATGTCGGTATCTGCAGATGTAACACTAAAAGGTGCGGTTAAAATCAAATCCTCCCTGGCCAGTTTTTCCATAATCATCCATTTAGTTATCGCTTTTTAGACCCCCGCTTAGACCCCCGCTTAGCGGGGTTATGTTTTTTTTACCCCCCCCCCCCGCTTAGCGGGGTTATGATCACCCCCGCTAAGCGGGGTAGAATTTAACGATCCCGTTTACCACACCCCCGCTAAGCGGGGGTAAAATTACAACGACCCCGCTAAGCGGGGGTAATAAAAATAGCAAATTTATTTTATTTGGTTAAAGACTCATTTAGGGTTTTTAATCCAAATTATATAGAACAATCATCTATTCTTATCGGCCCTATCGCCATGTAAACCACAACTTTATTCATAGCCTTGTTGCGAAGGTTCTGATTGTGTGGGTAAGTCAGTGATAAGGATCTCGCTCTGTAGATAAAAAAATTGCAAACCAAAAAACCGGAGAACCATGGCAAGGGCAGCCAAGATGATTTCCGGTTTATTTTTTCAGGGAATGGGCAGACAAAAGGAGCCATCTTTTTACTCCATGCCACCCTCGTCAAATTCAATGCTTTCCTGGCCACGGCCGGCCCTTCGCCCATTTTTATAATTGTTGATGCGCCAGGTAATATTGAGCATCACGATGGGCGAGTCGTGCCGGTAAAGCCGGTAAGCATAAAAATCCGCCCCGTTGATTTCTGATTCATACCTGGCCGTACTAAAAATATCGCGGGCCTGCAGGGTAAAATTGAGTTTATTGTCCAAAAAGGACTGTCGAAGGGCACCATGAACGGCAAAGTAACCTGATTCCTGCTCCTGGGCTTCCACTTCGGGGCTGTGATAAAAAGGATTGATCTGAAGCCGTGTATTTTGAGCGAGGTTGAAAACCTGGCTCCAGCGCAATGACCAGGTAAAACTGTGCTTATCAAAATCCACCTGGTTGAGCTGACCATTCACGCGGTAATCATAAAAATTACCAGTGAGGCTGGTTTCCCACCACCTGGTCAGGTTCATATTGAGCATCAACTCAGCGCCCAGGGAATAATCGGTCCCGACATTTTCAAAAGTCTGCAGCATGATGTTCTCCTGATAAACACTTCTTATGCGCTCAATCCGGTTGGAGGTTGAACGGTGGTAGGCCTCGAGCGAAAAGGAATTCCGGTTGAATTCCTTCTGATAACCAATCTCCCAAGAGTTGATGTATTCGGGCTGCAGATTGGGATTGCCCTGCCTTACATTATAGGCATCCGACCAGGTTATAAAAGGCTCGAGGAACCAGCCCCTGGGGCGGTCTATTCGGCGGGAATAACTGGCCATCAATTGATTTTTGTTGGGAAGCTGATAAGAAAAATGAAGGGTGGGGAAATAATCCCAGCGGTCGATATTAAATCGCTCCCCGACTTGATCAAGGCGGATATCCCGGTAGGTATACTCTCCCCTTAACCCGAACTGATAGCCCAGGTTTTGCCACTCCCCGCTTACCAGGGCATACCCTGCGTGTATGCTTCGCCCGTAAGTTGATTCATGGCTGTATTGTGGCTGAAAGACATAATCGCCCAGGTTAGAGTGGTAATAATACACTTCATTCCATTCATCCGAATTACCAAGGCGTCCCTGCATGCCCGCTTCAATCTGAAAAGTTTCTGAAAAAGGTTGCATATAATTGATCCGATAGCGTAAACCTTTTCCGGGGCCTCCTTCAAGGGATTTCTGGCCGTTTTGGATTCTATCTTCAGCGTTGCGCAAGGTATTGATTGAATTATCTTCCCCATCTCTTTGATAGAACATGAACTGCAAGTCCAGTTTGTGCTTTTTAGAGGTAAACCGTTTGGAGTACTCGGCATTGAGGGCCCAAAAATCTCCGCCGCGGTCATTCAACTCCTCACTTCCATATTGATAGGAAACTCCTTCAGCGGAGTTCCATTCCCTGAAAAGGGTATTGGCGTTGTGTTCCCCACCGCGGGATCCGTACCGGGCACTAAGACTAAAGGTATTGCTTTCATTGGGCGTCCATTCTATCCCTGCCCGGCCACTGTAATATTTCCGGGTGCGTTGGTGGTCACCTTCTGTGGTAAGAAAAAAGGTGGTATCCCCGGCATAGGTCCGGTTCTCCTGTTCGATGAAGCCGGGATAGGTATTGTCGGTATAATCAGCTCCGAAAAAAACATTAAAATTCCGGCTGCGGTAGTTCAATAAAAAATCACCCCCATATTTTTCCTGAAGCCCTACATCGAAGTGGGTAATGCCACTGATGCCCTGAAGGGTACGTTTTTTGGTGATGATGTTTATAATGCCGGCTGTCCCCTCGGGGTCATATTTGGCAGAAGGATTGGTAATAATCTCGATGTCCTTGATCGTTCCGGCAGGTATCTGCTGCAAAGCATCGTTGGCCTCGAGTACGGTGGGGCGGTCATCTATAAGCACCGTAAAATTGCTGTTTCCACGCAGGGTGACATTGCCTTCTATGTCCACCTGGATGGCCGGGACATTCTCCAGTACGTCGACGGCTGTACCGGAGATGGAGGTATATTGTTGATCCACATGCACCACCTTCTTGTCGATCTGGTATTCCATGGCATGCTCATTTGCCCGGACGGTGACTTCTCCGATATCGGCAGCCAGTTGCTCAAGGGCAATTTTTCCCACATCAAGCTGCTTGGCCTCCTCGCCCAGAACGATCTGCTGCATTTGGCGGGCATAACCTATAAAACCCACTTTTAATATATAGCCTCCCGCCTGCCTGACCTCCAACTGAAAATGCCCCTGCATGTCGGTGGCAATCCCACCGATCAGGCTGCTGTCAGGATAACTCAACAACGTAACCGTAGCATATTCCATGGGGACATCACTGCTACGATCTACCACTGTGCCCCGAATGCTGTAGGGCGAATTTCCACGCCCACTTTGCGCCTGTATTGCATGCCCCTGAAACAGGAGCATAAGCACCAGAGCCACCCCTAAAAAACATTTTTTTCCCATTGATTCCATCTATAAAAATGATTGATGATCCATAAATGACTGCAATCCAATAACATCCCTTTAATCAGATCCATTGCCAACCCACGGCCTTATCCATGGATCTTTGTCAAAGATCCTGCAAAGAAATCGTTTTTAAGATTCGCTTTCAGAACCTTGGGCTATACAAATTAAACAATCAATTCTGTAGAAATTCTGTAGGCCAAAATCCCTGTCCGGAAAAAGATAAAACGCGTCATCTTTAGAAGACTTGACAAAAAACAGGGATAAAGACAAAATGTTCATCTTATTGCTGGTATTCAGCTCATTGTCGTGTAAAGAAAGGATGATCAACGGGTTTAGGCCTTTGGGCATTTAGGGGTGAATGATTAATTTTACCCACAAAATTTTTATTATGGAATTACCGGTGGCCATCCTTCTTTTTCTGTTCTCCACGCTGGTCATTGCCATAGCGGGGACCAAACTCACGCGGGTAGCGGACCAGATGGCAGATCTCACTGGTTGGGGGGAAGCGCTTTTCGGGGCCATTTTCCTGGGGGGCACCACATCTCTGCCGGGCATTGTCACCTCGGTGGTAGCCGCCGTCAACGGGCATCCCCAACTGGCCATATCCAATGCCATCGGGGGCATAGCTGCACAGACCCTGTTTTTATCGATTGCCGATATATCCTACCGCAAAGTCAACCTGGAGCATGCCGCGGCCTCTTTTGCCAATTTGATGCAGGGCATTTTATTGATCGGTTTGTTGGCTTTGGTGCTGCTTGGCATGTCAGGCCCAAACATCACCCTCTGGCACATTCATCCGCTTTCGATTTTAATGATCGCGGTGTACCTGGGAGCTTCCCGGCTCATATCACGGGCCAAAGACCGGCCCATGTGGAGCCCGCGGATCACACTAGCCACAGTGCAGGACGTACCTGACCGCCGAAACATAGAAAATTTAAATCTTAAACGCGTCACCCTAAAATTCATTTTACTGGCCATTGCGGTTGGACTGGCCGGATATGCGGTGGCCAAATCGGGCATCGCCATTGCCGGCAAGACCGGACTGAGCGAAACCCTGGTAGGGGCATTGTTTACGGCCATCTCCACTTCCATCCCTGAGCTGATTGTCTCGCTGGCGGCCGTCCGTCAAAAGGCCCTGACCCTCTCGGTAGGCAACATCATCGGGGGCAACACCTTTGATGTGCTTTTCGTGGCCTTCGCAGATATTGCCTATTTAAACGGCAGCATCCTGCATGCCATCAGCAGCAACCAGGTTTACGTAGCTGCCCTGACCATGTTGATGACCACCATCCTGACCATGGGACTGCTTCACCGCGAAAGAGAGGGCATCGGCAAAATCGGTTGGGAAAGTATGCTGATCATCGTGGTCTACCTGGCGGGAAACGCCTACCTTTTCCTATAAATCCGAATCGGGTCCCTTTTCTTCAATCCGGAACACATGCCGGCCTTCTTCATAGGCGTAAGAAATATCCAGACCGGAGACCTGGCAGATTTTTTTGGCAATGGCCAGGCCCAGGCCCAGGGTTTTCTGGCCCCGGCCCCGACTAAACCGGTCGAAAATCTGCTCTGACTCAAAATTGGGCTGCGCCCCGGGGTTGGAGAAAACCATCCTGCCCCGGCCTGTTTCAATCCGAATGGTTGACCCCCGGGTTGCATACCTTAAGGCATTTTTGAACAGATTGCGCAGCAATATATCCAGCAATCCCGGGTCAATGGTCAGGGCATGTTCAGGGTCCAGCTCCTTTTCAACGGTCAGTTCCTTCATTTCAACCATCTCATGGATTTTCTGCAGGTGATCCTCGATCACCGGAGCAGTTGTAACGGTCTGGATGTTCTGAAATTCCTGGTTCTCAATTTGCGTGAGCAGATTCAGCGCCCTGCCCAGCCGTGACAGCTGCTGGGTCTCTTCATATATGGCCTTAATCTGAGTGGCTTGTTCCGAAGTTAGGTTGTTATGAGAAATTAAGGCTTCGGTTTTATTTTGAATGATGCTCAGGGGCGTCTGCAGCTCATGCGACATATTCTCGGTATACTCCTTCAATTGAAAATAGTCGCTTTCAATGCGTTGCTGCATCCGCTCATACAATTGCTTAAGCCGGTCGAACTCCTGGGTCGATGTTTTGATGTGCTTCAGTGAAGCGGCCCGGCCAATCTTATAAGAGGCCATTTGCTTTAATATCCGCCGGAAGGGTTCTAGCAGATACCCCGAAAACACATAATTGGCTACCAGAAGGGCCATTGCCAGCAACAGAAAAACGGGCAGCACGATATGATACACATCATCCTTGAACCGGTAAAGCTCATCGGCCTCCTTGGTCATCACAACCTTGTAATGCCGGCCGTCCACAGTCATGTAAGTGGTCTTTTTACGGTATACATTTTCTCGCTGGGTATACTCATTGACCATCACCGTATCGGTATAGGTGGGCTCAAATCGGGGCGGAACCGAAGCCACCCGTTTTATATTGGCATAGGATGAATGTCTGAACTTATCGAGGTTCTTTTCGTGTTCCAGAATATGCTCAATGCGATGTTCCCGATGAGCAAACCTCTTCTCGAGTATATTGTGCATGTGCTCGTTGGCTTCCCTCTGAAGGATAATGGCACTGATCACAAAAGAAACCAATGTAAACAAAAGATAATAAAACAATACTTTTGTCAGCAGACTGAACTTGCGTTTTCTCATTTTCATTCAGTTACAAATTTATAGCCCATACCGTACATGGACCGGATATAATTATGGCCCCCTGCCTGGCCTATCTTACGCCGCAGGTTCTTAATGTGGTTGTATATAAAGTCAAAATTATCGGCCTGGTCGATGTGGTCGCCCCACAAATGTTCAGCAATGCTCTCTTTTGTAAGAAGCCGGTCCTTGTTATAAATCAAAAACAACAAAAGATCATATTCCTTCCTGGTTAAACTCAGTTCCTGATCATACACGGTGACTTTCTTTTCATTCAAATCCAGGGCGATCTCGTTAAAAGTAAGCTTTTGCCTGCCTCCCGCCACTTTACGTCGAAGGATGGAATGGACCCGGGCATTCAGTTCAGCCTTATGAAAGGGTTTGGTGATGTAATCATCGGCTCCCTGCTCCAATCCCTGAACTTTGACATCGAGGGCATCCCGGGCGGTAAGAATGAGAACAGCTACCTGCGGCTGGTCCCGTTGCATATCCTCAAGCAATTCCAGCCCATCACCGTCAGGAAGCCCCAGATCCAATATCACCAGATCATAGCTGTATACCCCAACCTTCTCCCGGGCTTCCTGCAAGGTAAAGGCCGTTTCCATGACATAACCCTCTTCCCGGAAAAAAGCCGTAACATCGTCCACCAGCTCCGCATTGTCTTCAACCAGCAATATCTTCACCTTTTATCCTCCTGATTTATTGATTGGGTTTCAACCTTTATTGAATGCCTCCTATTAACCTTTTTGCTATCTCCGGACTGAAGCGTCCCTCCGGTGATGGTCAAGGAATATGTTCACCAGGCTTGGGTTGGTACTTCAGGTACTGCTTTCTCTACGGCGAAATTAATTTCTCTGTCCAGGGACTACTTTCTCTACGGAGCAACCAATTTCTCTGTCCAGGGACTACTTTCTCTACGGGGAAACCAATTTCTCTGTTCGGAAGCTACTTCTTCTGCCTGAATCCCCCTATCTCCGTCTGTAAAAATCCCCGCTTAATATAATAAAGCTAAATTCTGTATAAAATCTGTATAAAAATACTTTTTGGGAGTGTTCCCACAAGACAATTTTCCCTTTTGATTGTTCTGCATCTAACTTAGCTTATATTGGCATGGATGGCTCCCGTTAAGAAATTTTAAAAACCATAAGATCAACGATCATATAACGTTTTGAAAAAAATTTCAGGTACACAAAATACACTCGTCCTTGTAATTGATATAAATACGGTACCTTTTTAAATCGAGAAAATGAAATCCGAGACCTATAAATCTGTGGGCATTAAAATCTGTAAGTATTAAACATGTTGAGTGCTTAATAACGACGAAGTTAGCAAAAAGGAGTGTAGATTTATGAGGCACAAAAAATATCTTCTTTTAGCGGTTGCAATGTTGATGACGGCAGGATGTGAGCATGCCAGGGAATTCCATTATCACATCCGCAACGGGACCCGTGAAGATTTGCGGATATACATTGATTATAGCATCAGTGCGCGAGGGCACCGCCAAAAGGATACCATGTTGATCAAGCCCGGCCAGAGAGAACAGGTCTATACCCATGCCGGGCTTGGTGGATTTTACACCGGGGCCATTGAAAAGATCCGGTTTTCAGGACAGGATACTTTTGAGCATGAATGGAGGAACCGCAAAAAGTCCCGGATCAACAAACACTTTTTCCGGCGGAACTCCTGGAAGATCATCCAGCGAAGCGACGACCATGAGCATTACCAGTTTACAGTAAAAACCCGGGATTTCAACAGATCACCATAAACAGCGGGGACCTCTGACTCGTGATATTCCAGGGATATATTTTGGGTGAAAAACCACCCCGCTAAGCGGAGTAAGAAAGAGCGGTAATAGATGACCCTGCGGGGTAAGTTTTTTTGACCCCGCTAAGCGGGGTAATTTAAGGGGCTAGTTTTTGACCCCGCTAAGCGGGGTGATGTTGGAGCACCCCGCTAAGCGGGGTCTGCTGGGGTCAGGTTCGTTTGAGGGCGCTTTGTCTAAGCAACAAAATCAATAGGACTACAATGATGGCCAGCCATAGGTAGCGGTCCCAGCAGGAGTGCCTGGAAAAAAGGCCTTTTTCGGAGCTTTCGGGCCGGATGGCGACGGTATCCGTGCGGGTCTGATAAACCGTATCACGAACACCCTGCGGTGTTTTTCGCTCTAAGGCCTGCTTGCCTGCCGGCATCAATTCAAACAAAGGGATCTCCAGATCGTCCTCATCCAGCGAGTGTTTTTTTGAGCCATCCCGGTAATTGAGCTCCACCACCCGGACCAGGCCTGTATTCAGGAGGGTGGCAGTAAGTTCATTGCGCAGGGTGGAGAGCTGATCCGGTGTCAAACCGCGCCCAATGACGAAGGCGAGCGTGTCAGATTCACCATTGGGGGCATCAGCTTTTTTGGGGGAGGCCAGTTCTACCCGGGAATAAAAATCATGGTGTTGTTCAAGCCGATCAAGCAGGGTTTGGAAAAAGTCCCGCTGCACTGTTCCCAAAAGATCCGTATATTGATAAGGATAAAGAAAAGCCCCCTGACGGGCATCAATTAAATCTGAATCTTTCCAGTATCCCTGGGGAAAATGGCTTTCCACATAAACGAAATAGGTCATATGATGGGTGGCCAGCAGGTTCATCCCGCTCAGGGTCATCAGCAATGTTAGCAGCAACTTTTTCATCTATGGAGGTTCAGGATTGATTTGTCAGGCTTTCAGGAGATTAATTATAAAGCTTTTTTAATCTTTTTTGGTAAAATTCTAAATGTTTGGTTGGCTTCCACAAGAATATCTTTATTTCCAAAAGTATTTTTAGTGATAACAACCATTCATATTGCTATGCATGCCTTATTCGTCAACATTTAAACATAAAATACAACATCATCCCTCTTTTAGGATATCATCACTTCTTTTTATAAATCTCTGTTCGGGGTTTCACCATCAGGCGGACATTGAGGCTTCGGGCCTTTTCCACAGCCTCCCTGGCATAATAATGGCTTTGATCGGTGAGGTAGTCCAGTGCTTTTTGTTTATCCTTTTCATAGAGTGTGCGGGCCTTTTTTTCTATAAGGGGTTGCATTTGAAGGGCCTGGTTTTCAAGCCGGTCAAAAACCTCCCGCACCATTGGGTAAAAACGGGCATATCGGGCATCGGCTATTCTGCTCAGGGCGTGAAACACACCTGAAGCGGTTTGCGGATCTGTTTCACGATGCTTCCAAAAGGGAAAATTAAAATGATAGGCCATAAAGGGGGCATTGGTGGCCTGATCGTTCAACAATTCAGTTTTAGATTTGCCGGTACGTTTATATTCCTTTCGGGTATATATGTTGGGGAAGGACTGGGTGCCGAGGTACCAGGGAACAAAAGCACTAAGACAGGGCTGACCGAGGGAGCGCCAGAGGACCGTGCCTATTTCCACGGGCATGTCGCTGCGTTGCTGGACGATGGTCGTCTTGTGGGTGGAATAACGGCAAACGGTGTGTGGGGTATGGTGGGGATTGTACTGATGTCCATTCGACTTATCCAGGGCAGTTCCCTCATAGTGATTGCGCATAATGTCCATCACCCCGGCCAGGCTCAATTTGTGTTCAGGTTGCACGGCAACCGGCATGCCCCCCAGTTCTGCTTCCTCCAGGGAAACGGGAAAATCCTGATTCATCATTTTAGCCAGGATCCATTGGCGGTGGTTGTTGGAGTTGGACAGGTGGGCCTCGCGGGAAGCATAAGCTTCGGCAAAATCAAATTCACCATCGGTTTCCGGATCATACCATCCCCGATCAATGGCATATTCAATCAAATCGGGCGAGGCAATAAAATTATTACGGTCATCCAGGTCCACTTCGCGTATGCTAAAGGTATTGGATACCACGGCAACTTCACTATCCTTTACCCGGCGGGCTACATAATGTTTGCCCCTGACCATCTGCAGCTGCCAGGCTTCATCCGGCCCCACAATATTCAGATTGCGGCCTGAAGCCCGGTAACCATAACGATCAATCAAATCAGCGGCCATCAAAACAGCCTGACGCGCCGTTTTGGCCCGCTGAGCCAGTATAATCCGAAGCATAAAACCTATGCCTCCCTGTTCAATCTGACCCCGCTGCTCCAGTTTTTCAATTGGATCTTCCCGCGATTGACAGCCATTGCTGCCTAAAGCAACCCCCCACTCATTGACCACCATATTCGAATAATGCGTCGGTGGACATTCATCCAGCCAATAGCTATAGGTCTGCTCACGCTGGGGAACCTTCAAACCCTCCAGATTGGCCTGCAAAAATGCCTCCTGATCATGCTGACCCCGTGAAAAACGCCAGAGATAATCCACATGCATCCCCCCATCGTCCTCTGTCTTGGCAAACAATATGGATCCATCCTCGGTCGTATGCTTGCCGGCGATCAAAACAGTGCATCCATAAGAGTGATCCGATAAAAAGAATGCGGCCACTATTATAGCCACCGCTGTTGCATATATTCGCTTGCCTTTCATGGGTATAAAGATTAATAAGAAGATGGATAAAACCTTTACTTATATTGCATTGGCATGCTGGTTTCAAATAAAATACGTTTAATGTATCAAAATTAATAAAAATAAAATGCAAGCAACCCCTATTTGCACCGAAAACCATCCGCTTATTTGTGGGCTAAAATGAAATGGTGATCGCAGGAGGGTAAAAAAAAAAAATACTGAAGATCAGCAATAAATTCTAAATAATCCTTGACACCTATTGGTTTTCTTCCTATCTTACTTTGCGAAAGGGTTATGGCCATCTTGCCTCCCTTGTATTTGACCTTTCTTTCTTTCCTCAAGCCTGCCAATAAGCGGCTGAGTGTTTTATCAAGCATTAAAAGCTGTTATTTGTCTTTTTATAAGTTTCAGTGTTACTCTGCTTATATTGTTAATAGCCCCTTTTAACCACTACATTGATTTATTCCCAGCGCTGAGGAATACCATCATAGTCCATCCAATCATATTTCATTCCAATCATGTTTGCTTTTATAACATTAAATCCACTGACCTATGAAAAAATGTTTTACCCTTGCTCTGTTTTTGGGTTTTTTGATTTTCCAATCTGCCAAAGCAGACACCAATGTTTCAGGCAACATAAGTGTTGACAGTACCTGGAGTTTATCCGGAAGTCCCTTTATTGTAACAGGAACGATCATTGTCAATGAGGGAGCCACCCTTAGCATTGACAGTGGGGTTGTGGTGCGATTCCAAAGCAATCTTGGGATGGAGATCCGCGGAGCTTTGGATGCTTATAAATGTCGGTTCACCACCGATGCAGCCAATCCTTCCAGGGGCGACTGGGACGATATCCGCATTGGGAACAATGCACAAACAGGCCATGCTGCATTTTATGGCTGCATCATTGAGTACGGCGGGCATGCCAGCTCCAACAACAGCTATGGCATGATCACGGTATCGCGTGGTTCAGCGACTTTCAGGGGGAACAATGAAATTGCACGTTCCAATAATGCAGGTATAGCTATTCATACCCAAGGCACGTTGAATTTATCCCACACCGTTATTTCAGCCAACAAACTTCCGATTGCCTATACAGGGCCCGGTTCGGTGTTTTTCGGTGAAGGCAACAACCTCACGGGAAACACCCATGAGGGGATCAACATCCGGTTCCGTCATCTCAACAGCGATTTGCTGCTGGATACTGTTGCCATCCCCTATTACTTCTACAGTTCCTTCACCATTGAACCCGGTCATACCCTGGAGATAGCCTCGGGCAACATCATCAAATCCAGCAGCACACTGGCCGTGGAAGGCACCCTGGTCGCCGCTGCCGGAGAAGGCGAAAAAATTTACTTCACCGCTTATGAAGACGACAACCTGGGGGGCGACACCAATGCCGACGGCACTGCCACTTCTCCAAGCTCCAGGGACTGGGGGGCGATACACTTTCGGGCCTCCAGCAACGATGAGCAATGTCTGCTGAAACGATGCCGCATCACCTATGGAGGCTCCGGCAACCACGGCGGCGTCATAGCCGAAAACGCAAGCCCCGTAATTGACAGCTGTGAGTTCTTTAACAACTATTTCGGCGCCGAGTTTATTGGCTTATCCAATCCCACCTTCCGCTACAACATGATCGGCTCGAGCGATGTGGTGCCCATCGCCATGTCATTCGATGCGGATCCCCTGTTTTTGAACAACAGTTTCTCCTTTTCCAATAATGAATACGATGCCATCGGGCTCCTTGGGGGTACCCTGGCCAGGAACACGATTTTGAAGCAACGCGACGTCACAGGCATCCCCAATGTCACTTACCTGATGCTGGGGCGACTAACCATCCCGGAAGCCTACAGCCTGACCATCAACAAGGGAATCGTCATCAAAGGTTTTCATTCCAATCACCGCATTGTCGTTAAGGGAGCGCTGATGGCCGATGGGGAAGATCCCGACCACCGGGTGGTAATCACGTCCGCCCGGGATGACAACCATGGCAATCCGTCGGATACCAATAAGGATGGCACCCAATCCGATCCCGACCCGGGCGATTGGGGCGGAATTGTCTTTGAAGCCACCAGCGCCGACACTTGCCTGCTGAGCTACGGACAATTCAAATATGCCCGCATGCCTTCTGTTCATTACAACACCCGGCGCATATCAGGGGGAACCATTACCACCGTCAATGCCAACCCCACCATCAACAACTGCATCATCAACAACACCGATTATGCGGTATATGCTTTTCAGGCCTCAAATCCCACCCTGTCCAACAACGAGATCTCCAACACCCGGTATACCCCCGTCGCCCTCTCCATATCAGCCAATCCTGACTTCAGCGACAACGTCTTCATCAATACAGGGCAAACAGCGCTGGGTCTGATCGGGGAAGAACTGGGCTTTGACGGTACCATCCGGCTGCGTGACGTAGCCGGTTATGATTCCATCTCTTATGTGCTGCTGGAGGATCTAACCATCAATTCAGGAACCTACGTGGATGTGGAGGCCGGAGTGGTGGTTAAAATGAACCGCAACACCGACATCCTGATCAACGGGGGCATGAAGGCACCCGGTACTTTATCGGACACCATCGTATTCACCTCCGTAAAAGATGATAATTACGGCAATCCCAAAGACACAGAAGACGACGGCGATGCTTCCTCCCCCTCTTCCGGTGACTGGGGCAACTTCCGTTTCGGCTCAACCAGCGACGACAGTTATAACCTGTTGAACCACTGCCTGCTCTTATATGGAGGCAACAACGACGGCACGGTGATCTTCTCCGATGCCGGAGGAACCCTATCCAACATGCTTATATCGGACTCCCGTTCCTATGGGTTAAGATGTGAAGGCATCGCCTCCCCCGTATGCTCGACCAACGTAGAAATAAAAAATTGTCGGCTTGATCCAATTGCCATGTCGCTCAAATCTGACCCGGTCTTTTCTTTTGCCGGGATGACTCTCCAATCCAACGGCAATGGCAGCAATGGCATACGGATTCTGGAGGGGACCCTTTCATCGGATGCCTCACTGATTCAAAGGGATGTAGGGGGCATCTATAACATTGCCTACATCATTGACCGGCTGATCATCGAACCGGATGCCACCCTGACCATCCATCCCGAAGTGGTCATCAAATTTTTGCGCCACAACAGCTACATCCGGGTCAATGGGGCCTTGAGGTCCAATGCCAACCCGGGTGAAGAGATCATCTTCACTTCCCTGAAAGACGATTCAAAGGGGGGAGACACCAACGACGACGGCAACGCTTCAAATCCCGAGAAAGGCGATTGGTGGTGCATTGTATTTAATGAATCGGCCCGCGACACAGCGAGCCTGCTGAACAATTGTGTGCTAAACTACGGGGGGCGGGATCAGTCAGGCTATACCAACCGAAAAGACTATGGCACCATCCGTTTTTCCAATTCATCCGTTGAAGTCGACAGCTGCCGGATTGAACAATCCCACACTTCAGCCGTGGGTGTCTATGGCTCGGCCAGTCCCCGGATCACCAACTGTGAAATGCACAACATTCGACAAACACCGGTGACAATGAGCATGTTTGCTTCTCCTGCATTTTCCGGCAATAATGTCTCGAACCTGGGGCGCATGGCCATTGGCATCGCCCAGGAAACCTATGCCCTGGACGCAACCATTCCCAAACGCAATTTTGCAGGTTATCAGAACATCACCTACTTTATACACAATACCTGTGCCATAAACTCAGGCACCGTGCTAACCATTCCGGCCGGGGTGGTCTTCAAGATGGATGGCATTGACTGCTTTAATGTCAACGGGGCTGTGATGATAAAAGGCACCGAAGAGGAGCCGGTGGTTTTTACCCATGAACATGATGATGATTACGGCAATCCCATGGATACCAACGAAGACGGAGATGACAGCAACCCCTCTATCTCCGGCAACCGATACCATCTGGATTTCTCAGACATCAGCAATGACACCAGCACCATCCGCCATGCCATTTTCCGCTATAAACAGGCCGGGGTAAACCTTCGGCAGGCCTCTCCCACCGTTGCACAATCGCATTTCGAAGACACCCACTGGGGCATCATTCTGAACGGAGTCTCCGAACCGGCGGTTGACACCAACACCTTCCACAACCTGACCTATGCCCCCCTGCAAATCTCTCTGGTGTCCTATCCCGAATCAACCCGTGAAAATACGATCACCGGCAGCACCTATCGTACCATTGGAGTGGTCGATGAAGAGTTGGTACAGGATGTAACCCTCCATCAAAAAACCTTCGCCGGCATTCCAAACATCCCCTATTACTTTTCCGGCGATTATACCATTGGCACCAGCGTGGTGCTGACCATCGACCCCGGGGTGGTACTCAAATTCAACGACAACTCGCATGTTAGAGTTTTCCGTGGGCTGATGGCACGGGGAGGGTCCACTGCCGACAGTACGATTGTATTTACCAGCATCCGCGACGATTTTTATGGCGGCGACTCCAACAGCGATGGGGATGCCACCCAACCCGGTGGTAGTTACCGTACAACCTGGGATGGCATCATCTTCGACAACCAGGCCCTGGATAACCTTTGCCAGTTTGAACACTGCGTGATAAGGCATGCCGGCTGGTATGATCATGAATCGGCCATCACCACCGAATCTGCCAGCCCTCAAATACACTACACCACCCTGGCTTACAATTCCAACGGGCTTCGGGCAGAAGGCGCTTCCAACCCGCTGATCAATCATTGCGACATCTACGACAACCGATATTATGGGGTAAACAACGTCAATAAATCCTTCACCATCGATGCCCGCTATAACTGGTGGGGGGCGTCCACAGGGCCAACCCATCCAGGCAATCCAGATGGGACAGGCGACGCGGTAAGCGATATGGTGGATTACAGTGATTTCAGAGGCGGCACGCTTAACCCGGCCATGGGAGATGTCAGCCTGAATGGTTACATCCAGGCCTTCGATGCTTCACTGATCCTTCAGGAAGTGGCTCAATTGATCCAGTTCCTGCCCGAACAGGTGAAAGTAGCAGATGTCTCCGGAGAAGAAGGCATCACCGCCTACGATGCCTCCCTGGTTCTTCAATATGTTTCAGGCTCCATTGACGCCTTCCCCGCAGAAATCAAAAAATCATTTCCTGACGAACCCCCCGTTGGCAACATCCACATTGAAAAAGTCAGGGAAACCGCCGGCGGTGAAATCACTTTGGCCCTGACCGCCAAACAGGTCAGAAGCTTTTCTGCCCTGGACCTGGAACTGGAATATAATCCCAACCAAATCAATATGATCCGGGTAGAAAAATTGACCCTGGCCGAGGGGATGGGGATGGAATCCAACATCCGGCAGGAGCAGGGACAGGTTTTGATTGCTATGGCTGGTGCCAGTGAACTTACAACGGACGGCCCCCTGCTCTTAATGACCATCAGCACCCCTGAAAAGAGCGCGGCTGAGCTTTCATTCACCCTGAAGAAAGCTCAGGCCAATGAGCAAGGCATCTACCAAAAGCCAAAAAACTACACCATTGAAACAACTGCGGTAGGTATAGAGCCGAAAAATGAAGACCTCGCCAGCCTTGTCTATCCCAACCCTTCAAACGGAATGGTGCACTTGACTTATACGGTTGAAAACGGCCCCCAAACAGTTGACATCGGTTTTTATGATGCCCTGGGGAACAGGATGCATGCAGTACGTTATGAACAGCAGCCTGCAGGAGCCCACCACCATGTCTTTAACCTGAAAAAGCTGATGCCTGTGGCCAGTGAAATCTGTTACATCAGCGTCACAATAAATGATCAAACCCGGGTTCATAAAATCATTTTACATTAATGGATAGCCTGTCCTGCCCACGGGTAGGACAGGTTTTTTCTTTTAACCCATAAAAAGGCCTTCTTATGGAGAGATCCGCCAGACCATTTATAAAAAGCGCAAGCCAGAAATTTCTTCATCCAAAATTTTCCGGATTTTTTCTCTGACAATGCATCTTCTCCCCGGCCTTCTAACAAAATTCACTGCGGTATGAAAAACATCACCATATCAATACTGGGACTCATCATTTTGATGTCCCTGGCCGGGCCGGTCAAGGCCGGCCCCATAGGCCTGCGCCTTCCCGACACCACGGCCACCGAACACGACACCATCCGGATACCGGTTTGGGTTGATTCTTCGATGACCGGGGAAAATGTAGTCGCTTACCAGGTAGAAATAAGCCACAATCCCTCTTACCTGGAGTTCATTGACCTGGACACTTCAGGGAGCATGAGTGCAGGATGGGGGGAGATTTCATTCAGCAGCTCTCCATCAGAAGGGCATCTGGCCATTGCCGGAGCGGGAGCCGAGCCCCTGCAAGGGAAAGGAGCACTGGTAAGGCTTGTTTTTTATGTAAAAAAACCGGGCAGCAGCACCCTCCGGTTTGATCCTGAAGGGGCCACTTTTTTGAACGAGGGCAGCCCGCCGGTCATAACCCAGGGCGGCTCCCTCAGCATCTCTGCCCTGCCAACGGTCAGTGTAACGCCCAACACCGGTCTGCTTACCACGGGAGAAACGCTCCAGTTCAATGTAAGTGGTGGCACAGCACCCTATAGCTGGGGAATCACCAATGATTCAGTAGCCACCATTGATCAGGCCAGCGGCCTGCTAACAGCAGAAAAGAGAGGCTTCACACGGGTGGTGGCCACCGACCGGAACGGCATATCAGACACCACCGATGGCGATATCGAAGTAAGGGCTGTGGCATTGAGCCTGCGGGATACAAGCGGCTGGCAGGGCACCACCGTCCGTATGCCCCTCTATTCAAGCCAGCTTTCCGGTTTAAACATTGTATCGGGACAGGTGAGCCTGACCTATCGCGACAACCTGCTTCAGGCCACCGGCTGGAGCAACGCCGGTACCCTTCTGGAAGATTGTCCCAACATCAACATGCATACCAGCGAATCCGGGAAAACCACCTTTTCTTTTGCCGGTACTTCACCGCTTTCCGGAAGCGGTATCTTGCTCTACATTGATTTTAAGCTGAACCACATGAACAGCGGATCCTCCAACATCGAAGTCCAATCCGGGCGGTTCAACCAGAATATTCTTTTTACATCAAAGGCTGCCCGGGTGGAAGTCATGCCTCTGCCTGAACTGGAGATCAATCCTCAAACCGGTCAAATGATGGCCGGGGGAACCCTGCAGTTTAGCGTAGCCAATGGTACACCTCCCTATAACTGGTCGAGTTCAGATACGACCATCGCCACGATCAATGAAAACGGGCTGCTCACAGCTCACCGGGGAGGTGTCTTAACCGTTAAGGCCGCCGACGCCCTCGGAGCAACAGGCACCACAGAGGAAATTGTCATTTACAGCACCCAAATCAGCCTGCCGGACACCTCCCTGAAAATCGCCAAAACATCGACAATTCCCATTTCCATCGGTGGATTCCCTAAAGGGGAAGGCATCTTATCTCTTGACATGAGCCTTCTTTATGACACCGCTGCCCTCCTCATTAAAGAGGTTAATGCAGCAGGTCGGACGGAAAACTGGATGGTTGCCTACCAGAGCAGCAACGGCACATTAAAAATAGCTTCCGCCGGTTCTGACACCCTAACCCATCCCGGCCTCCTGCTCCAACTTGATGTTTATGTCAAAGAACAGGTCACCCCGGACCAGACAACCCCGCTTGAATTTGATCAAATCATGCTGAACGAAGGTTTCCCCATGGCGCAGTCAAAAAATGGGAGCATCACCTTTTTACCCTCCACATCAGTCAGGGATGTAGCGGTAGCAGCCATCGATTACCCGGAGTCAGCCTGCGAGCTGTCGGCCCGGGAAACCCTAACGGCTAGTGTGGAAAATACCGGCGATCAAACCATTGCTGCGGGCGAAAACATCCCTGTTGTCCTTACCGTGAATGAGGGTAACCCCATCAGGCAAACCTACACCCTGAATAACAATTTTCAACCAGGTTATCAGTTAATCGCAGATTTTGATCAAACCATCGACCTGTCCCACCCCCAGGATTACAGGCTTCAGGTATACACGGAATTAACGGGAGATGAAATTCCCGAAAACGATACCCTGGAAAAGACCATCCAGGTTTATGGGCTCCCTGAGGTGGATCTGGGAGCTGACACCATCACCACGGCCGATTTACCTGTATTGCTCGACGCGGGTGAGGGGTATGCCCTCTACGAATGGCAGGACGGCAGCCAGGGACAAACCTACAGCGCCACAGATTATGGCTTATATTGGGTACGGGTGACGGACGAAAACGGCTGCACCAATACCGATTCGGTTTACATTCAGGCGGTCAGCGACATTGGGGTCGCTCATTTTTACGAACCTTCCTCTGCCTGTGCCCTCTCAGATACGGAATACGTCCGGGTCAGGGTGAAAAACTACGGACCGGCACCATTAAAGGAAGGCGACCACTTTCCCATTGTCTTGATTATGAACCAGGTTGACACCATTGAGGAAACCCATACCACCATACGGGACGTTGCAAGCGGCGATAGTTTGAACCACCGCTTCGCACCCAAACTGGATTTCAGTTCAACAGGAGATCATAACCTGACGGCCTATACCTGTTGGAGTCAGGATATCAGCCCGACCAATGACACCTCTAAGACGCTGGTTCAGGTGTTTGGCTATCCCGATGTGGACCTCGGAGATGATACACTGGAAACCGAAGCATTTCCATATACCCTTGATGCAGGATCCGGATATGCATTGTACGAATGGCAGGATGGTAGCCAGGAACAAACATTCGAGGCCACTCAGGCGGGATGGTACTGGGTTAGCGTAACCGATGAACATGGCTGTTCTGCCACCGATTCCGTTTACATCAGCGAAATCGTCGGCATAAAAACAACCCAGCCCAATCCGGCATTCCATGTTTATCCCAACCCCAGCCGGGGCCATTTAAAAGTGCTTTTGTACGATTGCAGTGGCACCGGCCGAATGGAAGTATTCAACATGCTGGGAGAAATGGTTTACCGCAGAAAAATACCTTCAAATCCCCCCAGCCAAATGCAAATAGACCTGTCAAGTATCGGGAGCGGTGTTTATTTGATGCGCATTTTCCATAGAGGTGGAATCAGTTCGACAAAAATCATTCTAAAATAACCTGCGTACAATCAGCACAAGCAAATCCATAAAATTAAACCGGCGGGATGTTCTGATCAAATCAACAGGGCATCCCGCTTTTTTTCACCGGGGGAAAAAATTGCTAAAACCTTCATCAGGGTATTATTCGCCAAAAAATTGAAAGGGGGCTTTTGGGGCTGATTCCATTAGTGCAGAAATGGTATTGTGCTCATTACTGAAAAATCGTGCTCATCACCGAAAAAATCCCAACTGCCCATGAATTTACCCGGGTAATTCAGTGACCATTATTTTCATAAACAGTCCAAAAATAAAGGGTTAAATATATTTGACCATATTCTACGATGGTTGATCATTAAGTTTGCAGGCCAATGGGCAATGAGAAGATGAATAATGAGCAATGAACAAAGATCAATGAACGATGAACTATGAACAATGAATGATGGGCAATGAACGATGAACAATGAGCAAATAGCAATGAACTATGAGCAATGGACAAAGATCAATGAACGATGAACTATGGGCAATGAACGATGAGCAATGAACTATGAGCAATGGACAATTTAGACAATGATCCCTCTTGACCAACGAATCAACCAACAATTAAATAATGTTCCTCTTTCAATATGGTTGATTTGATTGAACAGCTTCATCAAAATCAACCAACATTTAGAGTTTAACCAAAAATGATAGCCCCTTAGGGTCTGATGCAATTGTTGAATAGAATCATAACGAGGAGAAAAAGAGATGAAAACAAAAGTTTCATTGGCAGCTACCTTTCTTACGATCATGCTGGGATGTCTTTTAATGAGTCTTCCGGCTCATGCCCAAAAAGAAAGGAGAATGACCCGATGTTGCAACAACATTCCCAACCTCACGGAACAACAACGTGAGCAGATCCGGCAAATGCGTCTGGTACATCTGATCCGGATGGAAGAACTCGAAATGGAGAAAAAACAGCAAAAAGGCTGGAGGCAAAAAGGGCAGGTCCGGGAAAAGATAGATATGTTACAGGAGCATCACCGAAAAGAAATCAGGAACATTTTAAACGAAGATCAAAGGCGTTACTTTGACCGCAGGTATGCTTATGTCAGGGGCAATGATTCGAAGATACACCAGCGCGAGCCTAACAGGGCCCTCGGTAAAGCAACCCCCGCCGGAAGGGGTCGAAGCGGCAAGCGCATCGGCAAAAGATGACCGGCTACCCCCGATGTTAGTCAGACCCGGAGCAAAAGGCAAGCAGTTGCCCCCTGAGGTCAGCCAGAACCTAAGCAAAGGGCAAGCCACTTACCCTGAAATCCCTCAGAAACGGAGTAAAAGGGAATCCGCTGCCCCTAAAGTCAGCCAGAAACGGAGCAAAAGGGGAACTTACAAATAAAGCTGACCACCCTTAATAAATCCTTTGGGAGTCAGCTTTATCTGTTATGCTTTCAACCGGCAACTCCCTTTATCCAGAAAAAGGACTGCTGCTCAATCCATTGGTGTTGCTAATGGTTGCTAATTCAATCGCTGCTTAAACTCCTTGTCTCCAGCAACATCTGAGCTGTCCACCATAAACCGGGGGCTGTATTTGCCATGCGGCAAATCGGAAAAGGTATAATCATTGCACGAGCGGGCCACACTGATATACTTGGTGAGGGCCGTGTTCAAAGCCGAAGCGGCAACATCAGCGATCAATCCTACCCAGCCGCCAGCGCCGGTATTCACTGAAGTATCATAAATGATCTCCCCTTTTCTCGAAAATAAAACCTGATTGGTCTGAGTAGACTTCAGGATGTATTCAATCTCTATTTTTACATTTGATCCGATGGAAGATTTAGCCCATTTATGAATGACGGTAAACAAAGCCACATCGGCCCCGAAAACCTCCTGAAACTTGGTCAAATCTGCATCCATAAAACGTTGGGCATTATATGCGCTTTCCCTTTTCAAAATCTCCATGGATAAAAAGGGAGGTATCACATAATATCCCTGGTTAGCCAGGGGCACATTCAACGTGGAATGGAAGTACTCTTTGGCCTCCACCTTGGTACTGTTGTTGATGGGTGGCATGATTAACACCGAAACCGGCTTTTTTTCGTACATATCGCCGTATAACTCCGATTTGGTGGTTGTACTGCAGCCGCCAAGAATTATCATGGCTGAAATCACTAGTAGATATATCGTTTTTTTCATAGTATATGCTTTTTTCGTCAAGATAGCCTACCCGGATAAAATCCTCGTTTTTCTTTTTCGGTAAAGCCGATGATTTTATCCGTGAGACTTTATTGTTCAATCATCTTTAATATCCTGTCAATAAAAACCTTTGATTCAGGATAATATTTAACCTCTTTGGTGAGCATTTTCTTGCCTTTCTTTTGCTGGTCGGCCTGCATCAGCAAAAACCCATAGTCAGCCATAATACCGGGAGGCACAGTATCCCGGCTTCCTTCCTGCTCATTGATAATCTTTTCATAGGATTCCATGAGCTGCTCTCTTGACTCTTTGTCCCTGTCTTTTAGGTATTTATAGCTGTAGGCTTCATAGCCGTCCCAGGTATACAAAGGTTTCTGGGTTGAACAAGAAGCCAGTATCACTAACGCGCCGATATAAAGGATCCATTTTTTCATGGCAATTGAATTTTTTTCGTTTCCCGGGTTGACACAAAAATCTTTTTCCGATAGATGAGTTCATCTTTATAGGTTATCGTAACCAAATGGGAGCCGGGAGGAATGGAATAAGCCTCTCCCTTCGGTCTTTCCGAATGGGGCCTTACCACCTCGGCGGTAAAGGTGATGTCATCATCGATTTGTACTTCCAGTCCTTTCCGGTATTTGCCTGGTTTTCCAATAAACTTAATCAGGGCCTCGTCCTTCAGTCCGGTCGCTTCGGTCTTGACACCGGTACAACCAAACGAACACAGGAGCAGCCCGGTGAGAATCAGATATAGCACATTTTTCATTTTGGTAGCTCCTTGATGTAATAGTTTTGTAAATTATCCTGGTTGATGCCCCCTTCAATAAAGGAGACTTTCGAAAATTCATTCTGCGGGGTTGCACCTCCGGTATATTCCACTTTGACCCTTCCAACGGTTTCACCCGGGAGTTCCATCATCATGCCGGTCTGGGGGTTCTCTACCCTTTTGCCCTTCTTGACAACCCTGAATGTGTCACCAACGTCGATTCCCTGGCTTTCACCACCTGAAATCAATATATCCCCGTCTTCATAAGAAAGAAAATAAGATTTCCAGGGTTTGTCCATACAATTGTTCACGATGTTCTCCACCAATTTGGAGATTGCAGCAGATATGGCTTTGTCACTCAATGTGGCATCATATCCTGTTCTCTCTCCCATGCCCATAGTGGTTTTGTTGGTGGTTTCAGCAAGCCCCTTGGCTTCTTCCGAATAGATAATCTGACCGGTTGAAACATCTACCAGCCGGATATTGACTCCGGCCTGTACAGTTTGTGTTTTGCTGCGGGAAAAAACATCCACATCGCCTTTGGTCTTGCGGCCAAATTCCGTCACCGAACCTATGATCAAAAAATCGGCCCCTACGTTATTGTATCCTTCCTTCCCGGCAATCTCCAATTCTTTAACAATTTTATCCATATCCTCCCGCTCAAGCAAAATAAACTTATTGGTAGAGGCAAGCTTGGAAGACAATATATCCAGGGCTTGTTTGCCAATGGGATCATTTTCCTTGTCATAAAATATGCCCTTGGCATACTGAGTCTCGTTGGAAAAGCGTGCAATGGCAACTTTTCGCTTAAGCACCTGCTCTTTCTCTGGCTGCTGTATATTTTGTTTATCAGGGGCAACATCCACAACCTCCTGATGTGTCGTACAAGCACCCATCATTAGAGATATCAATAGAACATAAATCGTATATCGCATTAGTATTTTTATTTGATGATTCATACTGAAAAATTAAAACCAGGCATGAAAAGAAGAAAATACAATGAAGATTCCATGTTGATGGTTCTATGGAACGCATCACGTTTTCACATAAAACTTTGCCTGATCAATGCCAATTCATTTTCGAAGGAAGCAATTAAAACGGGGGTTCCCTGGCACTCAAAACAGATTGCAATAACATGGGTTCCATTTTATGGGTAGGTCGAATAATTGATATAATATGAATGATTTCAATGGTTATAACAACTCAATATACTATAAATATCTGTATATAAATTTATTACGCCACAGTTTTATAGTGCGTCAAAGTATTGAAAACTAAAATATAAATGAAATTCTCAAATAACAAAAAATGTACCAGATTTTTCCCACATATCAACGATTCTGGATAGCTTAATGGTTTAATTTGTTAAGGAAATACACATGCACGAACTTACAAATCAAAGGCATGCATAAAGCATGTTGATTGATCCCGTTAAGTATTTGCTGGAGCCGTTAAAAAAAAACAATGCGCATTCATATTCATGTTGATAACCATATGTTGACCATCAAAGAATAAATAAGCGCAGCAGCCGTGTTTAGGGGGCAGGTTCAGACGGGTCGATGTTTTATTCATTCATAAACCCATAGAGCAATTCCACTTCCCGGGCCCAAAGCTGTTTATCGGGCGTTTCAAGGATCATGGGGATGCCATTGAGCCGCTCGTCCTGCATAATACGTTTGAAGGCTTCTTCTCCCAGGTATCCCTTTCCGATGCTGTTATGGCGATCAACCCGCGAGCCCAGCTCCTTTTTGGAATCATTCAGATGCATGCCTTTCAGATAATGCAGTCCGATGATCTGGTCAAAGTCCTGCCATACACGCTCATATCCGTGGTCCGAAGCAAAATCATACCCGGCGGCGAAACCATGGGCCGTATCCACACATACGCCCACCCGGTTTTTATCCTCCACATGATCAATGATAAAACGCAGCTGCTCGAATGAATATCCCAGATCGGTCCCCTGGCCGGCCGTATTCTCTATCACGGCAATCACCCCTTTCGTCCGGTCCAGGGCCAGGTTGACCGACTCAGCAATGGTTTTGAGGCATGCCTCATCGGAGATTTTTTTCAAAGGGTTCCCCGGGTGAAAATTCAATCGGTCCAGGCCAAGCTGCTCAGTGCGTTTCATCTCATCAAAAAAAGCTTCCCGCGATTTTTGCAGCTGGGCCTTATCGGGATGGCCCAGGTTGATCAGATAGCTGTCATGGGGAAGAATCTGGTGAGGCGCATAACCATATTGTTCACAATTTTGCTTGAACTTGCGGATGTGTTCATCCGAAAGGGGTTTGGCCTTCCATTGCCTTTGATTCTTTGTAAACAGGCCAAATCCTTTGGCGCCCAGTTTATGGGCATTGACCGGAGCATTTTCAACGCCTCCTGCTGCACTGACGTGGGGACCTACATACTTCATAGAATTATTTTTTGATCGGTGACATCTAACATAAACCCCTTAGCGGGAACATTATCATCAAAGATAAAGCCTAATGATATAAACATAAAGTTTAACAAAATTTCATAGCAATGGGAGTTTCTCAGATCTAATTTTACTAAAGGCCAATCAAGGTCATTACTCTTAATAAATAGCTTTATAATTAGTAAAATATTGGATGACCTATTTGTTTTAAACGCCTATGGTGGAAACTGCATGCATTATATACAGACTTTAAAAATCAGTGGATGCGCGCAATGTGCAATGCAATTTCTAAGCAGGAGGTTATGGAGTTAGGATTTCCAAAATTATTCACTATTTTAGATTTGATCCTCTAAAACGAATATTTCTGTTATGGTAGATATCAGTCAACGTGCTACAATGCTTGCTTTACTTGTGATTTTTTCGGCAGGTTGTCAGGCCAAGAATCAGGACGAGCATGAGAACACTTCAAGGTCATATGCACCGGAAGAATTTGTGATGGGGGCAGACCTTTCCTATGTTAATCAGGCGCTGAATCATGGATGCACATATAAAGATTCAGGGGAAGTGAAAAATCCCTACCACATTTTTGCAGAACATGGAACCAATGTAGTAAGGTTGCGGTTATTTCACACCCCGGAATGGACCGGTGAAGTTTATGGCCAGGGTCAAAAACCCATATATAATCATTATAAGGATGTAAAAAAAGCCATCAGGAGGGCTAAAGCCGAAGGGATGGAGGTTCTGCTT
>CAJXLK010000001.1 GCA_913055635.1 uncultured Bacteroidota bacterium | reverse complement strand
TTTGTAACTCAATATGGTCTGAATCTTAAAACAGACATTATCTGGTCAATCATTATGGAACCCGCATCTATATCCATATCCTTGTTGTGTAAGTCCTTGCATGCAGGTTTCACTGGAAATGCGCTTTGATTAATAAATTAAACAATCGCTTGCTTCATTCTTCCCGGCTTGGACATTTCTATTTACCGCTTTCCATTTGATTGACGCCCCGGGTTGAAGAATAATTTGAATGCTACCCCCACCATTTAGATTTCATGATTGACTTATAGCTGTTTCATCTGTTCGATACAGGCCGGCAAAATCTGATATAGCTGGTTCGTTCGCTGAGCGATAAATGCAGAGAAAAGCCAATCCATTATCAATCAGCCCAATAACAAATTTCTACCTACCCCAGCCTGCCAGCAAACTGAGCCGGCGAAAGTAGTAAATTTAGTCAGTGTGAACAAGGCCTTTGAACAATACCGGTACTGAAACGTTGTGATCATGTGACAAACAACAAACAGGAGGTTGCTATGAAGACACCGATCAAAACAATGACCACCCTTTTTGCACTGATTCTGGCTACGGTCTGGACGGCTACCGCCCAACAAATGGTCCGGGAAAATGCCGTGCCCGAGCAAATCACTTCCGGCCACAAATTCACCGAAGGCCCTGTTTGGCATCCTTCCGGGTTCCTATTGTTCAGTGACATCCCGGCCAATACCATTTACAAATGGAGGCCGGATTCCGGGGCGGAAAAATTTATACAACCCAGCGGCCATTCCAACGGGCTTGCCCTGGATAGGGAAAATCGCCTGTTACTGGCCCAGCACGATGGCGCCCTGGCTCGGGTAAATCGCAACAATGAGATTGAAGTGCTGGCAGATTCCTACCAGGGCAAAAGATTGAACAGCCCCAATGACCTGGTCGTTAGATCCGACGGGTCCATCTATTTTACCGATCCCACTTTTGGCGTATCCAAAGAAGAACAGGAAATGAAGATCAAAGGAGTATATCGCTACAGCCGGGAAAAAGGCCTTGAATTGCTGGTCGAAGATTTTGACCTGCCCAATGGCATTGCTTTTTCCCCCGATGAAAAAAAATTGTATGTCAATGACAGCAAACACAACCACATCCGGGTATTTGAAGTCCAAAAAGATGGCAGCCTTGCAAACGGTCAACTCTTTGCCACCATGGACTCTGACGAACCCGGCAGTGCCGACGGGATGAAGGTAGACTCCCAGGGCAATCTCTATTCAACCGGCCCCGGCGGATTATGGATTTTTGCTCCTTCCGGCAAACTCATTCGCCAAATGGATACCCCGCGTATTACGAACCTGGCCTGGGGTGGAAAAGACCGGAAAACCCTGTTCATGACAGCCCCCGATGCCGTCTACCAGCTTAAAATGATCCATAAAGGCCATATCAACTATTAGTCAATGGCATCCGTTAACTGTCTAAGCTTGATTATACCAGAAAAAACTGAAAGGCCTGAATATACTCGATTCAGGCTTTAATGCACCCCCATCAACCCTCTTTTTGAATATCTATACCATATTTTGGGACATGATTCCGGGTAATTCTTTATCTGGTTTCTGTCATTGAACACTTGGTTTCCAGAAATAGAAGGTCTACATCCTTGTTTTTCAGCGAAATTTTTATTTTCTTGAATATTGCTCACCTTAAATCCATCCTACTATGAAAAAACAAGCGATAACCCTTGGCCGCATCGGCGTTTTGTTGCCGATCGCTTCAATCATCCCTTTTCTTGGGTCTCTGGCCGGACTGGCCGCATTGGCTCTGCTGGTGATTTCCCATTACTACTTTGCCAAAGTGTATGAAAAAAATGATATTTTTAATAACGCCCTAACCGGGACCCTTGTACCGGTCGGGTCCAACCTCATTGGGGGTGCTATGATTGGGGTTGCCGTGGTAGCGGCTCTCCTTGTTTTTGCCGGGGAAGATGTAGAATTTGATGAAATTGAAGAAATCACAGCACTTATTCTTCAAAGCAGCATGGCCATTGCCGGGGGCGTGATCATTCTTGCCGGGCTAATCGTTGGCTTTTATTTTCTGTATAAAGCCCTTTCATCGCTCGCTACAGAAACGGGCATCAATCTGTTCAAAACCGCCGGGCTGCTTTATTTCATCGGGGCCATTGCCATGGTCATCTTCATTGGAGCATTGGTTATTCTAGCAGCATGGATACTACACATCATAGCTTACTTCTCCATCCCAACCGAAAACGAAAAAATGACCCCATGAGTGGATATATAAATCGCCGGTAGGATCATCTCATAAAACAAAACAACCGCTTCACCAGGGATTGACCTGCTGAAGCGGTTGTTTTTTGCGGTCTGTTTCTTTTTTGCAGATTTGGCAGGTGGTTCCGGCTTAAAGGTATGCCTTAACGTCCCATTTGACCACCCATCTGGCTTCTCATCGCCTGTTGAATCTTTTTCATCAACGTTGAATCCTGCTGGGCGGCTTTGGCAATCTGTTGATACCGTTGCATAGACAGGCCCACATCTTTTACAGCCTTGCGCATATCCTCCTGGGCTCCTGATTGTACCGTTTTTAGCTTCTCCAGGATATTGCGGTATTGCTTCATCTCTTTGTCGGTGGCGTTGGCTTTGCCCCCTTGCTGGGTCTGCTGAGAACGATGGATCTCATTGAAACGTTTCTGCTTCATACCCTCTTCCTGAACGGCTTTGCCAACTTCCTGCTGCATCTGCCGGTTCAGGGCCTGAAGTTTCATGGCAGCCTCCACAAATTTTTGGACCTCCTGGTCACTTACATCAATGTTCTGGGTCTGCTGCATCTGACCAGGTAGTTGCTGCTGGCCCGATGATTCCTGCTGGGTCGTTGTCTGCTCACTGCTGCCTTCTTCTTTCTTGTCACTTCCATTCTGACATCCTACCAACAGCATGGCACCAATAAGAACGCTTCCTAAAATTGTTAACCTCATATTCCTGTTTTTTTATATTTTACTTGGTACAAAATTACGAAACGCTCGGCGATTTTATGATGGTTTAACCAATAATCATTAACGCTGGAAGGATTTTATGGCCATAACACCTGCCAGTGGCGAAACAGCCCATTCATCATTTTCTTATATTTCAATTTTTTACCATGAGCTCGGAACTGCCCCCGCTAAGCGGGGTAAATTGAAGCGGGGAGATTTATTGCTGTGAACAGGCTTTTTGAGCGTTTACAAATCAGTGTAGTGAGAAAAAAATACTGACAAATAAGTATTGTAAAAAACAGCTGCCATCAATACTTTTATCCAAATTCATAAAAACATTGACCGGATGAACAGGATAACTTCAAATCACAGAGATGAAAAACATCCGGGCTTCAACAATCAAACCAACTGATTATGGCACGAATTGTCGGAGGTGCCCTAGCGGGCATCGTCATAACGGTGATATTTGGATTTATTCCAGTGGTTCATTTCGCAGCAGCCCTTTTCGGGGGTTTAATTGCCGGTAATATTGCAGGAAAAGGGGCCGGTCATGGAGCCCTGGCTGGTTTGATTATGGCCCTGATCGCCGGAGGGGGCATTTTTTTATTAGGAGGTGCCTTGGGCGGCATCTTCGGTCGGATCATAGAGTCCCTAGGAGTAGTCATATTCATTTTATGGGGCATAGAGGGCATGGTTGGTGGGGCTATTGCAGGCTCCCAATCGCGCCCCCGGGAAGTGATCGTCCGAAAAAAGTGATTGAGGGCAACCATTTTACCCATATATGCGTAAAGAAATTAAGATTCTGGAACGATTTCACTGCTTATCAATAAAAAGGTTCAACTCAGATGATATGTCAAACCTGTCTATTTTGAGCCTTGTAGACAACCCTAAATTTAAAAGTTTATGAAATCTAAAACAGTAGCTTATCTTTTATGGTTCTTCCTTGGCGGTTTATCGATTCACCGTTTTTACCTGGGCAAAGTCGGCACGGGCATCCTTTATCTGTTAACCGGTCAGCTCTTCCTGATTGGTTGGATTGTGGATTTGTTCATCCTGGGGGGTATGGTCGACAGGTATAATGAAAGATACGGATTCGCACGGGCATAAATCGCATCCATCCCCTTTTCTGGGGCCATTTGATCCAAATAACGACCATCAAAGCCGGCAGATCTCAGATGCCGGTTTTGATGGTTTTTTCATGCTTTACCCTAATTTAATACTCCTTTCAACGCCATTTCAAACAGGAGTGACCAGCTTCAATCACCGGCATGGAAAAAGCTCCGAAAAAAACGTCACCCCGTTTGTGGCATAAAACAGGGTGACAGGATGTGTATTAAAAAGAATAACGAGGTTCAATTGGATCAGCAGAATCCATCAAACCCAGGTTCAAATCATTCCTTCATCAACCGGATGACCTGATGATGGCCTTTATATTGAAATTTAACCATATATATTCCTCCTGGCCACGAATCCAAAAAGTACTGCTTTCGGACCGTGTTGACGGGTTGATCCTTCATTAAAACTTTCCCTTCCAGATTTAGAAATTCAATGGTCATACCTGACAGTTTTCCCGAAATGGTTAAAGTGGACTGAACAGGATTGGGAAAAACAAGTATGTTTTTTTCATCTACAATATTTATAGCAGTCAGTTCTTTCACCTGAACCTTAAAAGTATCTTTTACATCGTTCCCGTTTGAACTTCCAAGTATCACAATCTTCGCTTGTCCATGTTGATTCGCTTTATAGGACAATATCAATGTTCTGTCCGAATCGATGGATACTTCAACAAGATCGGTGTTGCTATTTTGTTCAACCCGGTGTTCTATTTCCTCATCGGGGTTATCCGGATCTTTAAAAACTCCTTGTAGTTCAATCTCTGTATCCGGCGCATTTTCATCAACAGTTTGGTTTGGAATGCTGTCGGCAACATATGGCGGGTCGTCGACTGGCTCTACCACAACAGTGAAAGCATCCTCAACCCAGGAGCCATTGCTCGTGCCGCGTACGATGATCTCGGAACTGCCATGCTGGTCCGGCTCATATGACAGGGTTAATACACCGCCCTCTATGTTGGCCGTCACAAGCTCCGGATTCCCATTGGAAGATACCGTGGGAACTATTTCCCCGTCGGGGTCGTCCGGGTCGCTGAAGACATCGCCCAAACCGATCTGTGTCGGGGAAGCATCCTCTTCTACTGTCAAATCCTCCAGAGAATTATCTACAAAAGGCGGTTCATCAATATGAATGGTCATTGTACCATCACTCAGCACCAAACGGAATGGGTTTTCTTCAGGATCGCCTGCATTATTTTCTGCGTTGAAAACCACATTTGTAGTTTGACCATCAGTAACATCATCTCTGACTTTAAAATTTAAACCCATCAAGGTGTCTCCAGCCGGAACCTCCAATGGATCATCCGAATAAACCCAAACCAAATTCACCTGATCACCCGAATGATAAATGTCTTCTGCTATGAAATACTGGCTTGTCATATCTTCAAAAGCAAGGACAGAAGAATCATAGCCAATATGGAGTTCCATCATAGCCACATTGGTCAAACCGGAATCCACCCGCACTGGAACAGACATCCCACTGGCAGCCTCAGTCTGCTGATCAAGAATATTCAGATAAATTCCGGGTCTTTGCTCAACTGTAAAAACTGCCTGATCCTGATCACTCAATCCTCCCGGATCAGTAACGGTAAAAGTGACCGTATCACTACCGGTCCAGTCAGGATCCTGAACTGTGGTATGAACGATTCGATGTTCATCGATAGAAATCTCTACTTTATTCTCACCCTCCACACTCCATAAAAGATCTTCATCCGGATGATTGGGGTCATCCACGTGATCATCCAGGGAAATGGTGGAAAAATCCTCCCCTCTGATGGTAGTCGCACCGGGAATATCTTCTACCACTGGCTGTTGATTGGGTTGGTCAACGGTGAATAAGCCTGGGTTAAGATCCAGCAGGAATTCATTCTCATCAGGATCGCCAATGACATTTTCGCCCACAAAATCAATGGTCGTCTGATCGCCCTGGTTGGCCTGCTGATCCACTGTATAATTCAGGTTGATCAAGGTATCACCAGCGGGAATCTCCATTGGTTGATCGGAATAAATCCACACGAGATTAATCTGACCATCGGTGGCATGCACATCAGAGGATGACAGGTATTGGCTGTTCATGTCCTGATAAGTCAACAAAGACAGGTCATAGTCCAAATGAAGTTCCATCATTGCCACATTGCTAAGCCCCGAATCCGCGACTACCGATATCGACACCTGATCGCCAGGCAAAGCCTTTGAATCTTTAACCGTCAGGGAACAACTGGGCGGATCTTCCGTAACAATACGGGCATATACCTGTTCTCCCGGAATCGTTTGGAGCGGCGGATCCGGCGAAGTGTAAACCGCATCGACATTTTGTGCCCGATAATCATCATAGATCTCCACTTCATAAGACTGGAGGGTGCCGGTGGCCGGGGTGGCCGTATCCCTTACATACTGAAATATTTCATCCGAGCCAACATCCAGATGCGATTGGAGCTCTGTAATGTCCAATGTCATATCATTATCGGGGAAAGGTTGATCGCCCCCGGCATAATAATAATGGCCATGCATGACTTTAGTGGCATCCGGACTTTGTGGATCCCCTATGCCAAAGCCAATTTCACATTCTCCCCGATAATCATGTTGCATATTAAAAACCGCCAGCATTTGGGGTTCATAATTCCTCAGGTTTTCGTAAAAGAATATATATTGAATAATTTGTTTCATGGTTTCATAAGAAATGTAATAAAAACCATCGGTCACATTTTCCCATGACCCGGTTCCCCAGGAATTGACCACCTTAAATGCCCCATATCGTTGCTGGCCGTTTTCCGTATAAGGTCCGTAGTTGTCATCATAGCCTACAATGGTGTTGGCATGATTGGTACTGGGATCTTCATAGAGCTCGGTAGTCCACAAATCATCCTGCGTCAGCTGATTATACAGGGAAGCATCTATACTGATCACGGCCAGATTGGTATCGGCCAGTAAATTTTTCAGGTTTTCCAACCCGGCATCCGAATCGACCCACATGAAGCGATATCCGTCGCGGGAGCGATAAAGGGGTGCCTCGCGCCAGGCTGCCTCTTCCGGCCAGGTTACATGATCCTGGGGATCATAAGGCATTTTTTCCCAGGTACTGCATCCTATATCTTTCAGCAAGTCCATGTTGTCAGAGTAAGTAGAGCCACGGTCCTGACCTCCGTTAACCTGATGATAAATAAAATCAGGGGTAAAAATCCGGTCCTGATAAGCAGCTTCAGGATGGCCGTCATATCCACCTACCCACTCACAATCAGAAAGGTCCCAATTGTGCTCATAGGCTTCCTGAAAGGTTTTGGTATAATACCCACAGGCCCAGGAAACACAGGAGCCTTCTCCATCCTGATTGCCCACAGGCGGGAACCATCTGAAACGGGAATTGTCAATACTCGCAGGTGCGGCACCCCCTTTATAAGTGCGCACCACCAGGTCGCGCTTTTTGATCTCCTCCCATTCCTCTTCTGATGGAGGCCGCAGTCCTGTCCCATGGCCATTGATGATTGGGTTGTAATTGACTCCTTTCTGATAGACGCCCTCCATATTTTTGAGCTTCTCATATTCGCCAGGATCCAATGCAGTGGTCGTCACTTGAGCCTGAAGGCCCATGTTTGCGGCATACAATAAAATCCAAAGCATGATTATAAGTCTGGTCTGAGATGTTTTCATACGGTTGTTTTTATTTAATTTTTTGGCCTTATGGAACCTGCATGAAATAATCATATCCTTGTTGTGAAGTTTACTGGATGCAGGTTTCATTCGTATAAAGTTTAATTAACAGTTTGTATTTCAGTATAATAATAGTATGTAATTCGTTGGTCTCGGTAACCTCTGCCATGGAACCCGCATGCTTTATTCATGTCCTTGTTGTGTAAGTCCTTGCATGCAGGTTTCATAGGATTATATTTTTATCTATTGCTTATATGCAACTTGCCATGACCCAATGCATATCCATCCCCATTCGGTATTGAAATGTCTGGATCATGGAAGTTGCATATGGCTGGGTTCAAATTGATGGTTTAACATTTGTCATAGCAGATCCCTCAACACATCATATTATACTTTCAATCAGCGAGATATGAGCATTCTTTTAACCAAAGTTCCCCGATCAAAGGACAATTGATAAATATAGATGCCCGAAGGCAGAATCGCTCCATTCTGGTCGGTGGCATCCCATCGGATCTGATGAAAACCTGCCGGTTGATCATCCTGCTTGAAGACCTTCATCAGTTGGCCCTGAACGCTATAGATACGTATGCGCACATTTGATCTTTGTTTCAGATAATAACCAATCCAGGTATTGGAGGTAAAAGGATTGGGATAATTATCCAGCAAACGGGTTCGGTCCTTCCGCATCTCTTCCCGGGTGATACCCGTTGGGGTATTGATCAAGTGGATATCGGGATAACGGGTTTCATAGACCCGTTCATCCTGGTTGGCCATGTAATTATCCGAAGAGAAGGCAATTCGGGTATCCAGATGGGTCTGCCTGGGGGTGAACACCAGTTCACCAATGGCAGCATCCGGCGTAATATGATGCTGGGTACCATTATATAACCAAACCACCTGTAGTTTACCATCTCTGACTTGATAATCGCCAGGCTTGATGAAGGATCCCTCTATAGTCTGAAATTCAAGGATATTGGGATCAAAGGAAATTTCCCAATCAATCAATGCCAAGTCAAGCCTTTCGGTAGTTATCACCGGCAGGTGAAGCTTGCCATCGACATCTTCATACATTTCACCAAACTCAATGAACTGGCGGCTAGCATTTCGGGCTTTTTTCTGCGAAGGATTTGAAATCTCACCCCAGCTTAAATTGACATCACCATGCAGGTAAGCTTTAAAATCCTGCCCACTCAAATCCTGATCAATGGGTTGATATTGATATTGCTGGGGTAAGAATCCCCAGGTAGCCACTGGCGGGTCTACTGGTTGCATTAGCAGGTAATTCTTCAGGCGAAGCAGGTCGAAGCCATTGATGGATTGATCGCCATTGCAGTCAGAGGCTTGCAAGGCACAATCAGAGAGTTCGGTTTGGCCCAGCAAATAATTTTTCATCCGCAACAAATCGAAGCCATTGATTTCCCCTACTTCGTCCTGTTTACAAGGAGCCACCGAAACATGGCCATTTACGCCTTCAAACAAATAGCTACCGGTTGAACTGGTGGCAACCAATGCGGACATAGTGCCCGAGAGTTCAACAGTATCGTCTGACAGGCCTGCATCAGTATTGCCATAGCTAAGCATTCCAGAAATCTGGTAACCTAAGGCGTTCTCCCATGTTACTGATTCAAGGTTGGATTTTGCCGATTCCCCCTCCTCATAATGTGCACTCACCTGGTATTCAAAGGTCCCGGCCTGAGGAAGTTCGTCAAGGTAAGAGGTCTCTGCCGTTGAATCAATCAGGGCACCATTGCGGTAGATATTGAAATGCCGGAAAGTGCTGTTATTAGTTAAGCCTGTGCCATCAATTAACCCCTTAGGAGGAATATCCTGCTGATTTTCAATTCCACCTTCCGAATGGGTGATGTCGCCGTCAAAAGTTCTCGAAGAACGCTCCTTCCTGGCCGGTCGATCCAGCTGACCTGTCTGTTGCCCGGTGGTCAGTTGCACATAATCCCACCGGATTTCATTTTCCCCTTCATTGGTATCATAAGTTGTCAGGGTCACATAACCTGAAGCATGAGCTGAATGGGTGAAGCTGTTGACATAATTGCCGTTAAAGTACAGGTCAAATTCCGAACCGTAAGCATCAATAGTGATGACATTAGATGCTTCCAGGCCCGTATTGAGAAAATCGCTTGAGGTCCAGGAGATGATGCTTGATTCACTCCCATCCTGAACCTGCCAAACGCTATAACTTCCTCCCGAGGTTAAGGCGATCAGATAGCCATTGCCCTGACTATCCATCCAAAAACCGTCGGAGCGGATGAAGGCTCCGTAGGTAAAATACAATGAATTTGAACTGGCATAGCGGGAAGCTTTAAACTCAAATGTATAATCATCATAGACCAGATCATAATAGGCATTGGCCCATGTATTGTTTGAATTGCCCTGCATCACAAGCTGCCCGTTCTCGACGGTGAACCGGTCATCCTGAAAGACAAAATGATCGGCTACCCCGTCCTCAAAATCTTCATAAAAACCCTCCACTTCATTTTGATGGTTCCAGTTCAGTTGTACCAGACCATTGGTGGAATCGGTAATTTCGGCCGTCAGATCGGTCGGTGGGGTCAACGTATCTCCACTGACCTGGATGTAACCTTCCTTCAGGATGGAAGTCTCATTGAGGCTGTCGGTAACCGTTAACTGAACATCATAGCTTCCCGAGGCGGAATAGGTATGGATTGGGTTTTGCTCACTGCTTTGGGTTCCATCACCAAATGACCATTGCCAGGAATCAATCTCACCCCCTGCGGAAGAGCGCTGGTCAATATAGGGTTTGTTTTTTTCAGGCATTGCCTCCTTTCCAGGAAATCCTGCAATTTCGCTCTGAATTTCATTGATGTACGTAATTTCCTGGGTCGAGCCATCTATCTGACAGACGTTCCAAAATCTGCCTTCTCCTGTTGTCGGGACATCCATTGTCCTGACCAAACCGGTATTGTCATAAATCTTAACCTGGGCATTGGATTCAGTAATCTCTTGATTACCTCCATATTTGTAGATATAGTAATGATAGGTGCCGGGATATATCTCGTAAATGGTGATGGTCTCCGGGCCATAGCCATTGACATCATCCAGATCGAGCATGGCATAGGGCGGGGTGATCGAGTCACCTTGTTCACTGTAATAAATATGATATTGATTGCCTTCTATTTCAGGAGTTTCAAGGTGTGAATCCAAATCATCGGGATCATCATCCCAGGTTAAGACAAATCTAAGTCCACCTTCGGTTACTTCAGGGGATAGGGCAATATTGAGGGTGTTGTCCTGCCCCTCGAGGAT
Source organism: uncultured Bacteroidota bacterium (assembly GCA_913055635.1). Taxonomy (GTDB): domain Bacteria; phylum Bacteroidota; class Bacteroidia; order Bacteroidales; family UBA12077; genus JAGXLC01. The sequence goes on along the minus strand of CAJXLK010000001.1, from coordinate 245,327 downwards.
TTCAACATGGCGGTTGGTGTAGTTGATGTAACCATTGGCATCAGCCGCAACGGTTTGGGTGTTTGAGGTGGATTGATCGGTAAATTCAACCGATAAAGGAGCTGTACCCGAAGTGGGATTACCTGAAAAATCCGCTGTCAGTTCACCGGGAGGTACATCTTCCAGAAGGTAGTTGCCCTGGGCATCAGTTACATCAGTGATGTCGCCCAGGCGAACGGTAGCCCCTTCAATAGGTTCACCCGTGGTGGCATCTTCGACTATACCCGAAAGGGTGGTACTGGTCGAACCCGATCCTCCTTCAAACACCGTAATGCCTATATCGCTCAATACAACAATATCGAGCAGGCCGTTGCCATCATTGTCCGAAACGATAACATCACGCACAACCTGATCGCTGCTGAGGTGAAGATCATAAAGCTCCTGAAGCTGGCCATCATATACTTTAACCTGGTTGCCCCCAGCGGTCAAAATATCAGGGATGCCATCGCCATCAACATCGGCAATGGCCTGGACCAAAAAGCTGGATTCCAAAGAAACCGAACTTTGTGGGGTCAGGGTCTCATCAAAAATATATAATCCGTGGTTGTTGTTGCGGTCGGTATTGGAAGCGACGACCTCTTTGGTTCCATCATCGTCTAAATCAGCCCATCCATATTCCCAGTAGGCATCGTCGTATCCGGTATATGAATGTTGCAGGGTTCCCTCGGTGTCATAAAGCAGGATTTTAGAGCTTCCCTGATAGTAGGTATTCCCATAGTGCTTAAAAGAGAGGATATCAAAACCGCTGGCATCGGTAGGCTGGTAGAAATGATTGCTCAAACGCCCATCTGCATCGCCCTCTCCATAAACCTGGGTCAAAACATTATTGCCGTTCTCATCAATGACCACATGATAGCAATCTCCATCGGTGGTTCCATTGCCCGAAGCCCCGTTGTGAGGAGTAAAGCTATTATAGGACAACTCCACCACCCCATCCTCATTGATATCATCAATCGAATAGCCTGTATACCTGGGGCCCAAATCATAATGCCAAACCTGCTCGCCGGTGGCATAATCCAACCGGGTGAACCCCCTGGGTTCCATTGAATATCCAGCATTGCAGGCAAACAGAATGTCATCTCCCAGCCGGGTGACCGGTTCACCCCTGCTGTCCGAATTGGACCCTAATGTGTAATCCTTTAATAACTCTCCCTGGTGACTATATATCCGGGCTTTCATGTCCAGATAGTCGTCGGACGAATAGCCAAGACCGATCTCCAAATAACCATCACCATTGACATCTTCCAGCATATGCGGGCCGGAAGGGGTATGGCCCGAAATCGAAACATCCTGGCTGATTAAAACCTCCCCGGCCTGTGATTTACCGGGGGTTTTCAATAAATTCAATACCGATTTGTAAGTAATTTCACAGAAAAACCAGCCACTACTTATTTCAAATATCTAATTTTCAATAAATTAAAATTTTACCTTTAGAACGGTCTTCTCTACCGGCTTGCGAAAACAAACAAAAGGGAAACAAGGATTGGATCGAGCACCCACTCCGGTAAAACCGTCCTAATTTGACAGGGGCCGATAAAATATGTATCTTGAAATAAAAAATGCATCCACAATCAACGACCATTAATGAACTGCAGCTCACCTGGTATGAAAGGGGCAATAAGGGAACCCCCATTGTCTTTGTTCATGGCAATTCCCTGTCGGCAGAAATCTTTTCGGAACAGTTTGCCGATCCCCAATTGACCGGGCAATACAGGCTTATTGCATTGGATTTGCCCGGCCATGGTAAATCGGGCCACTCAAAAAACCCGGTAAAAGATTATGCCCTGCCCGGATTCATTGACCATTTGGTTCAATTTATTGAAGCAATGGATTTGGAACAGGCCATTTTTGTTGGCCATTCCCTTGGCGGCCACATTCTGATGGAAGCTTACGAGCAACTCAAAAAGTATATGCTCGGGATGGTCATATTCGGGGCCCCGCCTTTCACCCTGCCGCCAGACATAGAAAAAACCCACCACGAAAACGATGCCCAATTTTTGGTTTTTCAGGAAGAACTCACGGAGGAAGAAATTCATCAATTTGCCAGTGCATGCGTGCGAGAAGGACATGAAGATCCGGAACTGCTGATGGAGGCCATCCGGCATTCAGATCCTTCCATGCGAGCCGGTCTGGGACATTCTTTTTCCAAGGGTGAAATACAGGACGAGACCAAAATACTGGAGCAAATGGAGCATCCGTTGGCCATCTTCCATGGCAAAGAGGACCAGCTCATTAACGGAGATTATTTCCGGCAGTTGCACCTACCCACCCTGTGGCAGAATCAGGTTCACATCATAGATCAGGCTGGTCATTGCCCCCAGTGGGAAAACCCCGAGGCATTCAACCGGCTCTTAGACGGGTTTGCGGGAAATATCGTAAAGAAATAACATACAGGATTTGCTAAAAACCCTGACATTCAGCGCTTATTTGCCTGAACACTTCATGGATGATGCGTTCATTTCAAATATTGATGCGTTCATTAAAAAAAGCAGTGCGTATAATAAAAGGCATTGATTGTCAACTACATTTTTTCTATTATTGGTTTTGCCCAATCGTTTAAACCATAGCTGAATGCCATCTGCAGATTTCAAAACACAAACTGCTAATTTTACCTTTTCCGACCATTATGGCATTTCAAAGGTTGCCCCTGATAAAGAGCATTTGCAGCAGATACTCTACCAGTATGTGCCGATGAATGGTTCCTACATTTACGCCCATGCCTTTCCCACTGAACAATGCATATTAAACCCCTGGCATTCGGACATATTGGGTTTCAACGAGCCCGTATTTGATATTAACCGGCTGATTGAGATGGTTCATCCCTGCGATGTAGAAAAGGCCTGGCGGCTCTCTGCCAAGGCGCTCGATTACATTTCTACCTCCAAAAGATCGCCCGAGCATTTTGTCTACCGGATCACCTATCGCATGCGTGCCAAGGGCCACCAATACATCAGGATACTTCGCGAAACCAGGCCCCTGACATTTGACGGGCAGGGAAAATTGATCAGCAGCGTCAGTTACATTACCGATATATCGAGGTTGGGGCATCCCGGAGAAGTAAAAAGCTGGCTGACCTTTGCCGACCAAATCATCAATATCACCCAGGAAGATTGCCCATTGCTGAGCAAGCGGGAAAGGGAAGTTTTACATTACCTGGCAGGGGGGTATAGCAGCAAATCCATTGCTCACCTATTGAACATCAGTAAGCTGACCGTGGACAAACACCGGGCCAATATGCTCAGCAAAGCCAATGTAAACAATACCTCAGAACTGATAACCTACGCCATCGATCAAGGTCTGCTTTAAACAGAACAGCCTCGCCACGAACATTACCAGGCTGCTGCCAGGACGCCATTAATGGCTTTTGTCAGCCCCTCTGCCCGGATGGCCTTTATCATGCAAACGCCCTGGCAGCCCCCCTTTTCGATCTATTCATCCTTTAAAGATTCAGCCGGATTGGAAGTAGCCGCCCCATAAGCACGATAACCCACAGTAGCCAGGGAAATCAGCAAAGTTAAAAAAGAAGCCAGTAAGAATGCGATTGGGCTGATGTCAATGCGATAGGCAAAATGTTCCAGCCAGTTGTTCATCCAATAGTAACTCAATGGCCAGCCAATCAATGTGGCCAGGCCAACAAGGATCAGGATCTCTCTGAATAAAAGACAAAGCACGCGCGGTACTGAAGCCCCGTAAACTTTACGTACCCCAATTTCCTTGGTGCGTTGCTCAGCCATAAAAGAAGCCAATCCAAACAAACCAAGACAAGAGATAAAAATAGCCAACAGGGAGAAGACCGTGAAAAGCGTGCCTACTTTTTGTTCCTGACGATATTTGGATGCCCAGTCGTTTTTCAGGAAAGAATAATCCAATGGGGTGGAATGAACAAATCGCTTCCACTTGCCCCGGATGAAATCAAGGGCGCCTTTCGGGTCCCCTGAACCCAAGCGGATAGATAAGTGAGAAAAATCCTGATTGATGTAATAAAGAATCAGGGGTTGGATTTTATGGTGTAAAGATTTGAAGTTAAAATCCTTCATGACCCCCACTACTTTAAAGTCTATATTTCCTTCTTCTCCGCTATCCATCAGTGTGATCGTTTTTCCAATGGGCTCTTCGAAACCAAACTGTTTCATGGCCGTTTCATTAATCAATACCCCCAGCGAATCGGTGGCATAATCCGTTGAAAAAAATCTTCCGCGGGCCATTTCAAGTCCATAGGTTTTCTTAAAATGGGGATCCGTGGCTGAAAAATCCATCACCATCGATTCATTCGCCGAGCTTCCTTCCGGATAAAAAGCAGTGGTGGTATTGATGCGCCCTGGTACATTTCTCGAATAGCTGGCAGCAAGCACATTGGGATGATCGAGGATTTCCTGGCGGAAAGCTTCTTGTTGAGCGCCCAGTTCACTTACACGATTGACCACCATGACATGCTCCTTATTAAAACCAAGGTCTTTATGATTGATAAAGCGCATCTGCCGGTTAACTATAATTGTACTGATTACCAGCACAATGGCTATAAGAAACTGGAAAACCACCAATGTGCCGCGCAACTTTGAATTACGGGAACCACTACTAATGCGGCCTTTCAATACACTCACCGGATTGAAAGCCGACAGGTAAAAGGCGGGATAGCTTCCGGCAAGCAAACCCACCAACAACCCGATAACCAGAAGAATCAATACAAACAGTGGATTTTCTAAGTAATGAATCTCTAGGGTCTTATCTGTAAATTGGTTAAAAACGGGCAGGGCCAATTCCACCATGACCAGGGCCAAAATCAGGCCCAGAAAGGTAATCATAAAGGCCTCACTGATGAATTGAATGACCAATTGCCGGCGCGAACTGCCGTTGACTTTCCTGACCCCTACTTCTTTAGCCCGATTGGCTGATTTGGCAGTGGCCAGATTCATAAAATTGATGGCTGCGATTACCACCAGGAAAACGGCAATAACCGAGAAAAAGTAAACGTTATTCATGCTTCCGGTTGCCCCAATTTCATGGTCATAATCCGAATGCAAATAAATATCGGTTAATGGCTGAAGGTGGTACCCCCAGGAATTCCCCGCTTCATTGAACTGACTCAAACTACCTCCAAAAATATCCTGAATTTGCGGACCGACATATTCTTCGATCATTGCCGGAAATTGACGCTCCAGCTCTTCAGCAGCAATGCCTTGCTGAAGCACCAAATAGGTATATATCCGGGTAGATAACCACATTTGATTATCGATCTGGCCTGATGAAAGAAAAGAAACCAACATGTCATACTGAAAATGAGACGAACCGGGACAATCCTCAATTACCCCGGTCACTTCCAGCTCCATATCTCCATTGATCCACTTAATGGTTTTCCCCATGGGCGATGCATGGCCAAAATATTGCCGGGCCAACGACTCGGTAAGCACCACTTGATTTGGACTGCTTAACGCCTTCTCCGGATTGCCTTCCACGAATGGCATGGTAAAAACATCAAAAACCGACGAATCGGCATAAAGCATATTATCCTCAATGAATTTGCGCTCACCAATCTTGATCACCGATTTATTCAATGGCTGCAAACGTACCACCTCCTTCACCAAAGGATAATCGCGCTTTAACACAGAGGCCATCGGCATGGGTGAGAGCGCGGTCCGGATGTCATTAGAACGGATACGCCCCTGAAAAGTAACCCGATATATTTGTTCTTTTTTTGAATGGTGCTGATCGTAACTCAACTCATCCTGAACATACATCATGATCAGAATCGAACTGGCCAGGCCAATGGCCAGGCCAAATACATTAATAATCGTGTAACCCTTGTATTTTTGAAGGGTCCGTAAAGCAATTTTCAAATAATTCCGGATCATAGAACGGGTGATTTTTTGTTTAAGCTGCCCTTAAAAATCAAAGATTGTACCACACAATTTTAAATATTGACAATCAATAAAATAAAAAAATCATCCAGGAATTCCAGTGTCCGATGAAGTACAACAGGTATACGAATTCGTACGTCTTTCACCTTAAAGATCTCTAACCCGACCACGCTCCTTCATTCCAAAAATAATCAAAAATCACGCAGCAGATTGGCCTGCCCATTCATCATTCATAAATATGGGATTTTAAATTATTCTTATTACTTTCACCACCGTGCAAGCTGAAATGGATGCTGGATTTGTGTGTAAAACTCTGATTTTCAATCTAAAATACCAATACTGCATGCAGCACAAACATTCGCTTTGGTTCCTGCTTACCTTTTTACTCCTTCTCTTTAATCATATCCCGGGACAAACACAGACAACCTCCAGAAAAAACAACATCACTGGCCTGCTTGAATATACCGCTTCCCGGTATGAAGTGAATGACCGGCTGATCCATGGTTTCATCTATTCCTTGCCCGACAGCCGAATCAAAGGTCATCCTTACTATAAAGAAAACGAATGGGTCCGCGGTACGGTCTATATTGGTGATGATTCCTTCGATGAGGTATGGCTCAAATACGACATCGCCATTGATCAGGTGATTCTGAAAGCCCGTTTCTCCAACAATATGTTCAGACCCATTGAACTCAATTCTCGGCGGGTTGACTCCTTTAAATTACACAATACATTATTTGTCAATGCTAAACATTATGGCCTATCAGATGCAGCCCCCCACTATTTGGAACAAATCATCGATCAAAATCTGACCTTTGTGCGCAGGCATGGGAAAAATTTCATTTCTAAATACGATGAACTCACTCCATTGGGCCAATATTCCCAAACGCAAAGCCAATCGTTCTTCATTGAAAAGGGCGATATGGAGCGAATTCGGGGAAGAGGCAGCTTTATCAGACATTTCAGGCCAAACCGGCGAAAAAAAATCAGGAAGTTTATCCGCAACCACCAGATTTCATATAGAAAAGCAGACAAACAGCAACTTCAAGAATTATTGCAGTATTGCAACCAGAATTCATTGACAGAATAAATATGAAAAACCCCATCATTTTTTTTGCCTTTTTTCTCTCCCTCGCATCGGCATCATATGGTCAGGGAGACACCCTTTATATTGGTTCCCAATACAGCGGGTTAACCTGGAAGGGTTTGGCAGAAGAACTTGAGCAACGGGCCGGTGTCAAACTCTATTATGAAGGAGACACCCTGGCCAGGATGGCCTTGCATATTTCAGGCGACAGCATTCCATTGATCAGGGCTCTATCCCACAATTTACCAGAAAAAGATTATAAGGTTTATGCCGATGGCCGGGGCAACTATTTTTGCCTGAAAAACCTCAGGCTAAAGACCTCGCTGTCAAACAATTTTTTCCAACGCCCCCGGGCCACCCGGGTGGTTGACACCGGCGAGAGGTCCACGGGCAAAAGCCATTTGAAGACTTACAGCGATTATGTCACTGAAAAAGTAACCATAGGCTCCCGCAAGGAAGGGCGTACCATGCAGCGGGCGGAGGTCAGGGGATTTGTCTCAAACGCCAGTGATGGTCAGCCCATTCCGCAGGCCACCTTAAAAATCGAAGAGCAGAACCTCTACACCACCACCGATGTATCGGGGCATTATTCTCTTAAACTGGACAAAGGCGAATATACCCTATCAGTGAACAGCATAGGCAGCCATGAAAAGAAATACCGCATTCAGGTCCTTTCCGATGGAAGGTTGAACATCGATCTGAAGACCAAGACCTATAAAATTGAAGAAACAGTGGTTACAGCCGATCGCCATGACAATGTGCGGGCCACCAAAATGGGTATGGAAAAGCTTAACACCAAAAACATCAAAAAAATGCCTGTGGTCATGGGCGAACAGGACATCATCAAGGTAGCCCTGATGCTGCCGGGGGTACAATCGGTCAGCGAAGCTTCATCGGGATTCAATGTCCGGGGCAGTCCCTCCGATCAAAACATGTTTTACCTGAACAACCTCCCCCTCTATAATGTCCACCATCTTTTTGGCATGTTTACGGCTTTCAACTCCGATGCGGTAGATGAATTCTCCCTCTACAAAAGCAGCATGCCCGTTGACCACGGGGGCCGCCTCTCCTCGATTTTTGACATAGAGGCCCAACAGGGCAATATGAAAAAATTCTCTGCCCGTGGCGGCATCAGTCCGGTCACCAGTCGCCTGATGGTTGAAGGCCCTATCAAGCAGGATACGGCCAGTTACATGGCCAGTTTCCGCACCACTTATTCGGATTGGCTATTAAACGAGATCAAAAACCCAACGATCAGCAACAGCCAGGCTCGGTTTTCGGACGCCATGATCAACCTGACCCACCGACTGGGTAGCCACAACCACCTAAACCTGTTGGCTTATGGAAGCCGCGATTATGCCGACATTCCGATCGGTTTCGAAAATCAATACTCCAATGCCGGGGCCAGCCTGCAATGGAAGCATCATTTCAGTGAAGATCACCGCTTTCGCCTTAGCCTGGCCCACAGCAACTATCACTTCCGCGAAATCAATGAAGAAATTGAATATCTCTCGAGCCGCCAATCATTCGATTTGAACCACAGCGAGGTCAAGCTCAACTTTGACTATGACATCACGGAATTGCATAACCTCCAATATGGCGTTAATCTTGTGCATTACCAGTTACACCAGGGCGATTTCATGCCCCTGAAAACATCTTCCAGGCTTCAACCCGTCAGTTTTGAACCGGAAAAGGGATTGAAGGCCAGTGTTTTTGTGGGCGATAAATGGGAAATAACCCCGGATCTGACCGTGGATGCAGGCCTCCGGGCTACCCAGTACACCTATCTTGGGGCCAAATCCATTTACACCTACCCCGACAGGGAGCCCAGGGAAGTTGAAAACATCACCGATACCCTTCATTACGGCCAACTTGAGCCCATTACCAACTACCGGGGGCTTGATTACCGCTTGTCGGCCAAATATATGATAGAGGATGACTTCTCGGTGAAGGCCGGCTACAACAGGCTACATCAGTACATCTTTCTGATGTCAAACACCTTATCGGCCACACCCACCGACATCTGGAAACTCTCAGACCCACATATCCAGCCAATGGCCGGTTCCCAGTATTCAATGGGGTTGTACAAAAATCTCTCCCAGCTTGATCTGGAAGCTTCCCTGGAAGGATACTACAAAACCGTCGATAACCTGGTTGAAATCAAAGACGGGGCCAACCTCCTTTACAGCAAACGCCCGGAAACGGATATCATTCAGGGTGACCTCCACGCCTATGGCCTGGAATTCATGCTCCGCCTCAACAGCGACCCCCTAAACGGCTGGGTCAACTACACCTATTCAAGATCGATGGTCAAAGCCGTCAATAAAAAACGGGGAACAAGCAATAACCTTGGCTTTTCCTATCCGGCCAATTACGACAAACCCCATACCCTGAACATGACCCTCAACTATCAGCTGACCAAACGCTGGAGTGTCTCGACCAATGTTAAATATGCCAGCGGACAACCGGTGACCTATCCCAAATCCCTTTACTACCAAAACGGCATCCAGGTTACCGGTTTTTCCCGGCGCAACGAATCCAGGTTGCCCGAATATTTCCGAGTCGATCTGTCGATCAACTATGAAGGCAACCTCAAAAAGGATAAGTTCGCCCACGGCTCCTGGAGCCTCTCGTTTTATAACCTGACGGGTCGCCGCAATCCTTATTCGGTCCATTTCAGAAATGAAGGCGGCAATATACAGGGATACAGGCTCTCCATCTTTGGAACCGTCATTCCCTCGCTTACCTATAACCTTAAACTTGGCCATTATGAAGATTAAATACATCTTGCCTTTGCTGCTGCTCCCCCTGGCAATGTGTGAAGAACCCTTCATGCCGGGCAAAAAAGAATACGACCGGGCACTGGTGGTTGAGGGGATGATCACCAACCAGCCCGGGCCCTACACCATTCGCCTGTCCCAAACCACCCCCCTGGGCACGGATTCAATTTCCCCGCTCACAGGATGCAACGTGGCCCTGGAAGAAAAAGCCGGACCCAAACATCTGCTCAGTGAAACCCAACCCGGAGTCTATCAATCAGCTAAAAAAGGCATCAGGGGAAAAGTGGGCCATTCCTATCGCCTGCTCATAGAAACCCCAAAAGGAAAAACCTATCAATCCGATTTTATCCGGATGAAGCCCGCTGTCGGAATCGACAGCGTCTACCACCGGATAGAACATCACACCAGCCAAAACTATCCCAACGGCCTGCCTGGTTATCAGTTCTACCTGAATACAAAAAAAGCCGTCCATGACAGTACATTCTTTTTCTGGAAACTCGTCGAAACCTATGAATACACCGCCGATTTTAAAATCAAGGGCATCTTTACCAATTATCAGATTCAACCCTTTTACAATTATGACACCCTCTACCGGTGCTGGAACACCCAACGCGTGAAGGAAATATTTACCGCCCGGACTTCCAGCCTGGATCAGGCCCAACTCAACGGCCATCCCCTTCATTTTGTCGGTACCGACAACAAAAGGCTATCAATCAGATACTCTCTGAAGGTCAACCAGTATACCGTCAATGAAGCCACCTATCAATACTGGGATGCCATCAAAGAACAGATCTCCCAAAAAGAGTTTCTCTTCAGCAAACAACCCTATCAGATCCGGGGAAATATTTATTCCCCGGACAATCCCCAGGAACTGGTTCGGGGGTATTTCACAGTAGCCTCCGTAAAGCAGGATAGAATTTACGTTGAGCGGCCCTCCCTCGAATTTATTTATCCCCGGTGTGTGCTGGATTTCGAACTGGGCGGTTTATATTATTTGCCCTCCTCCGCCTGGCCCGTTTTTCTGGGCAAATTGGGCAACAGCTATGGAAGGGCCAATCCGGAATGCTTTGATTGCCGAATGGAAGGGGGAAGCCTGGAAAAACCCGATTTCTGGAAGGACTAAAACCATGTGTGATCTATGCGCAAAAATTTCATATACCATCATCTGCCTGTGAAAATGAAAAGATCGGCGCGGTTGCTGCTGCCCCTGGTCTGCTTTTTATTCACACTGACAGCTCAAACCACACAGAGCCAGGAGCCGCCCGAGATGAGGAATATGCCAGGCGAGCAAATCCAACTGCATACTGACCGAAGCCTCTACATCACAGGTGAAACCGTCCGGTTCCGGGCCGATTATTTGATAGAAGGCCAGCATCCTGACCAGCCAATCAGTAAGGTGCTCTATGTGGAACTGTTTAATCGCAAGGAAGATCCTTTGATTCAACAAAAGGTGGCCCTGAAAAAAGGTAAGGCCACCGGTTCTTTTACCATTCCCAGAGAATCCTCCAGTGGCATTTTTCTGCTGCAGGCCTATACCAAATACCAGAGAAACTTCGCCCCAAACGGCTTTGCCCGTCAGCAACTGGTGGTGGTCAATCCCGACGCCCCACCCCACCATGGCCTCACAACAGATTCCAGCTCCATCCGCTTAGCCGTTGATCAGGGAAGATTGGTAGAAGGAAAAGAAAATCAAATGGCCTGGTTTGTCCCCCCACAAATTCACCGGCAAACAGATTCCTTGCGCCTTGCCAATAACCGGGGCCAAACCATTAAACAACTCAATACTGCCTCCAATGGTCTTGGCGCGGCCAAACTTATCCCCAATGATTCAACCACCTACCATATGGAGTGGCTCCTGAAAAATAAAGATACCCTGAGGAAAAATTTGCCGGGGGCCCAACCTGCGGGCTTGATTGCGAATGTTTCCACAGATCAAAACAATTTAACCTATTCGCTTCAGGGCCCAACCCCTTCCCCCACCTTTGATCCTCCCCTGCGCATAGAAATAATCAACCAGGCCTATCAAACCTGCTTCGAGGATACCCTCTCCAAAAAACCACAAAATGGATTAACCCGGCAAATTCCCCTGAAAAAACTGTCCTATGGCATTCATTATATCCTTCTTTGGGACAAAGCAGGAAAAATGAAAAAACTGAACCCCGTCTATATTCCGCGTAAACGGGCAGGGACTATATCAGTGAAAACCTCTGAAAAGCATTATGGCAGAAAACAACCGGTTCAACTCGAACTGGAGCCCGACTTTCCCATTGGTGATCAGCCTGTTTCATCAATGATCTCGGTCGTGCGCACAGGCACTAACCTGACCGGGCATGATGAACTGCCGGCAAGCTGCATTCTTCATCCAGAGCTTCTTGATCATCACCTTACCCGGCAGGGAAAGATCACCAAAAGTATGAAGCAGCAGATCAGGAACATACTCCTGTTATGGGAGCAAAACCTGAACCCAAAAGCTTTCCTCAAGCAACTATCGCACCACCGGCCTGATACCCTTGAACATTTGCCTGAATACCGTGACCTAACCATCAGTGGTACCCTGCTCGATGGCGAAACAGGACAACCCGTTCCCGACCGGCAGGTGGCTGCCTCGGTTTTGTTCAATAATCCCCAGGTTCACCTCTACCAAACACAGGCCAATGGTGAATTCATTTTTACTTTGCATGATCTGAAAGGGGCTCAGGAACTATACATCTCCCCCTATACCAGGCAGGCCGACTCGATCAATTACAAGATTCAGCTAAACCGGAATTTTTCACCCCTCTATCCCGATCCCATTAAAGCCCCCTTCCCCCTGGAAAAAGAAAACAAGGCCCTGGTTGAAGAATTGATGATTAACAGCCAGCTCCAGGCTCATTTTAAGAAACCTACCGATACTCAAGAGGTCAATGATAAAAACACAACAATCTTTCCAACCCGGGATCAGATCAGCATTGAGTTGGATGAATACATTGACCTGGAAACCATGGAACAGGTCTTTCTGGAACTGGTTCCCCATGCACGGATTCGCCACGATCAGAGTGGATATCATTTTGAGGTCCTTAATGATCAAAATTATGCCTTGCCCGGGGCTCCCCTCTTACTGCTCGATAACCTGCCCGTTTATGATGCCGGCAAGCTGGTCAAAATGCATCCCTCAATGATAGACAAAATAGAAGTCATTAACCGAACCTACATGGTGGGTGCCCACGCCTTCAACGGGATCATCATGTTCACAACCAATACAGATAACTTTGGCGGCATAAACTTTCCGGAATCTTCGATTTTTACAACTTATCAAACCCTACAACCCGATACACCCACCGGGCCAAATGAGGGGAATAAATCATTCAACCAACCAGGACGCATCCCCGATTTCAGAACAACTTTATACTGGAACCCGGATCAACCCATTAAAAACCAACCTACTCCAGTAATCTTCAATACTTCTGATCGTACCGGAGCCTATAAAATTATCGTTCGGGGGTACACCCGGGATGGCAAGCTTTTTTATGGCAGTGAAACGTTTGAAGTCAAACGCCAAAATAATGGGCCAAAATAAAGCCCAGGCAAATAATAAGCAATAGCCCAAGTGAGTTGTAAGGGAGATGAAACATTTCAATCTGCGCCACCGTCAACTGGAGAAAGAGATCCGCTTCAACGCTTCCCGCAGTGGGGGCCCCGGGGGTCAGCACGCCAATAAAACCGCCACCCAGGTTGAGCTGCGCTTTAATGTAATATCCTCCCATATCCTCACCGATTGGGAAAAGCAAAGGATCCGCCATAAAATCGGCAATCAATTGACCAACGGCGCAGACTTGATCATCACCGATGCCTCAAGCCGTTCTCAGGTCAAAAACAGGCGCCGGGCCATGGAAAAATTGTATAACACCCTTGAGCACGCCCTGAAAAGACCCCGAAAAAGAAAACCGACCCAACCCTCCCGTGCAGCAAAAAGAAAAAGACTGGAGAAGAAGAAAAAACATTCGGAGAAGAAAAACTTAAGGAAACCCCCGGATTTATCTTAAACCGGATTCTGACATGAACCTGAATTGCCCGGATTTAAAATGAATCATGTGGATTTAAATTGAATCCTGAATTGCCGGACGAAAAAATCCCTCTATCATCTGCCATAAGCCTGGTTTTATGAGCCCGGAACCGGTTATCAGGGATATCACCCGGCAGGCCCGTGCCTTTTAATTCATATTTTCCAGGAAAAATTATCCTGCGGGCAGTTAGCCCTTACCAAAACGTAAATCCTTCGAAGATCAGCCCTCTGCAAAATCCCTCCCGGGGGAATCATTCGAATCTTATCCGGGGGCATCGTTCGATGAGCCTCGGCGGGTTAGATTCCGGGACTGGCCCCTGGACGATGAACCATCATAGGAGGAAGGTTTGGGCAAAGTAAAGCGAAAAGTGGTACCCACTCCGGGTTCTGTGTTGATGGAGAGGTGTCCGTGATGTTTATGGATAAAATCAAGTGAAACTTTCAGTCCGATACCACTGCCTTTTTCCAGCTCAGTGCCTGTTTGGGGCTGGCTGACTTCTCCACGGAGTATTTTCTGCTTTTCCTGTTGATCAATGCCCATGCCGGTATCGCTTACTCCAACTTCTAACCGATCATTCAACGCGTGCACATGCACCTTCACCTGGCCTCCGCTCGGGGTGAATTTAATGGCATTGGAAATCAGGTTACGAATCACCGTTGAAATCATATTCTGGTCAAATACCGCCTCCAAATGTTCATCCTCCAGATCATGGGTCAATCTTACCCCCTTATCCCGGGCCATATTGCTGAGGAATTCAATGTTATAATCGATCACCGGGTATAGAGGTTGTTGCTCAGGGAAAAAGGTGATCTGGTTTTGCTGGTTTTTGGCCCACGATAGCAAATTCTCCAGCAAATGAAGCAATCCTGAGGCATTCTTATAGATGTAGTAATGGAATTCGGACATCTCTTTTTGACTCTTATACATCCCTTTCCGCAAAACGTGGGCTGAAGTGAGTATGCTGGAGAGCGGACTTCTCAGGTCATGGCTTATAATGGAAATGATGCGGTTTTTATCATGGTTCATCTCATTCAGTTGGTCGGTTTGCTGGCGGATAAGGGCATTTTTCTCGCGCAATTCCCTGGCGTAACGCTTTTGCCTGCGATAGCGCCGGAAATAAACAACAGAAAAAGCGGAAACCAGCAGAACCACTCCAACGGTAATCTTCCGAAGCAACCTTGACCGTTCAATTTGGGTTTGCTGCAGTTCGTTTTCTTTACGCAGAAGCTGATTCTCCTTTCTTTGTTGCTGCATCCGGTATTTGGCTGCCAGTTCTTCAATCTGCCGGCTTTTTTGCCGATTAAAAAGGCTGTCGTTGAGCGCCTGGAACTGACGATGCAATTGGTAGGCACGCTGATAATCGTTCAATCTGGCATAAACTTTACTCAGCACTTCTAAAGCCTGCTGTTGTTCAGCCAAAACACCAATTCGTTGTGCCATATCCTTCCCCTGACGGCCATAATTCATGGCCTGGTTTAACAGTTCCTGCTTTCGGGCGGAAGAGTGCTCCTTCGCGGCCCATTGATAATAAACAGAAGCCATATTGACAGACGACCCGGCCATACGCCGTTTATACCCCAAATGGCTGAACATATGGTAAGCCTGGCGGTAATAATCCAAAGCCAAACGGTACCGGCCCTGCTGCTCATGCACGCCCGCTATGTTGCCATAAGCAATGGCTCTACTCGGTTTGATATCCAGCTTTCGGGCACGGTCCAAAGCCTTATTATAGTATATCAGCGCTGTATCATAATGGCCCAGATTGCTGTGAACGACCCCCAGATTGCTGTAAGCCTTTACCTCATTGCGCTTGTTGCCAATGGCACGAAATCCTTCCAATGCCCGCTGGTAATATTCCAGGGCCCGCTCATAATTGCCCTGATTGCGATGAATGATGCCGATGTTGGTCTGACAGGACGGAATGTTCGCTTTGAAACCCTCTTCCCGGGCAATCTTTAATGCCTCCTGGTTATATTCCATGGCCCGGGCATAATCGCCCACATGGAAAAAGGTCAACCCCATGGCCATATTGGTTTTAGACACCCGCCTGGCCTGGTTCAATTCCTTGAAAATATCCAGTGCCGAACGATACATCTTGACCGACCGGGTATAATCGCCGGTCATATCATAGATGTCTCCCAAACTTTTAAGATTTTGCGCCAGCCCCTGGCCATATCCAACCTCACGGGCCAAATCAACGCCATCCCGCGCATAATGAAGGGCCGAATCGATATGGGAAAATTTCAAATACCAGCTCAATCGATAAAAAAGATCAACCTTGGCGGTATCCCCAGGGCTTTGATGCAATACCTTCACCAAGCTGTCAGTGACACTGGCCGTGTTCGATGTTGCATTGGCATGGGTTGGCTGAAGGTTCCCCCCAAAAAATAAAACACACAAAATCAGAGCCATGCAATACCTACCATAATCCTTCATCGAATGGCGATTTTCCTCAAAGATAATACGGGATTGGGATAATTTCAATCTTATTGGGGTTAACCTGCCGAAGCCTCTTATTGCGATGCCTGCCCAGGGATGAAAAAATGAAACAACCGTTGCGGAAAGGCAAGTAAGGCATGAAAGTTGAATAAACCTTCAGCCTGCTTTGGCCGGTGATAGGAGAGGCAAAAACTCAGAAATGACCAATTTTTACATTTCAACAAACCACCTCCCAACGAGGGGGTGGGTCATTCCACCACTCGTTGGGCTAGGCTTGAAAGGTCTGTACTGAAGGAGAGTTCCCGCTTTTTGAGGTTCGTTTTATTAAATTCGTACATGATTTTCTTATTCCGGATCACCAGGTTAATGTCGGCTCCTTTTTGAAGCATGCCCTGCTTTTCGGTGACCACTAAAGTCCCGGTCGGCCCCACCCGGTCCAATGCCTTTTGCAGTTTACCACTGCGCCAGTGACCCAAAAAGAGTATATGACAATCCGGATGAACCTTTTCCACACTGGCGGGATGATTCACTACAAACTGCTGTTTGCCGCGGCTTTTTGTATTTAAAACACTTGAGAGTTTATCATAAACGGACTTATGTCCCAGCACATCAATGATGAAATTGCCTCCCTTATACTCATCGGGCCATTCAATATGTTTGGTAAAATTATAAATATAAAGGGAAATGTACTTTTCCTCCTGCCCATAAGCATCGCTTAGAAAAAAGCTGGAGCAAACTGCCGTTAACAGGACGATCTTAACAAATAACCTGGCCATAATCAATGTTCTATTGCAAATTGAACCGTTGAAGTACTTTCATTGCCCAGATAATCAACTGCTTTGATCTCAACCGTATAATTTCCGGGGTCAAAACCGGGGATGGGAATCTGGCTTTTCCATTGCCCATCATTGATCCGGTACTTCAATTGCTCAGTTCCACAGGCCATATCGGTTGAAGCAATATAGAGCTGGCTGTTGGAGGGATATATGGTATATTGATCATCCCGTACCGTTTTGGTACCAATGGATTTGACACTGAAATGGTGATAGATTTCAGGAGCCTTCGAGTCCAGAAACATCTTAACCTTCCGCTCTTCCTGCCGGTTATTAACCCGATCCACCGCCTGGTAGGTGAAAATATGCAGTCCGTCATTGTTTGGATGTACCGGTTGCTCATAAACATCGGGTTTCTGACCATCAATGGCATATAAAATTTTACCCACCCCCGAATGATCATCTTCGGCGGAAAGGTGAATGGCGGTTGAAGATTTAACAAATACCGTATCACGGTTTCTGTAATGTGCTCCTTCAAAACGGAGGTCCGATGAAGGCTTGCCGGTATCCCGATATACCGGACGATTCTTACGGGCCGAGACATTGCTGACCTGATCCTCGGCCGCAAAGTTGACATAATGCATGCCTTGGCCTTCCAAAAGAAAAGGTTGGTCATAGACCTGTGACAGGGTGGAATTATTGATGCTGTAGGTGATCTTCTTTACTCCCGATTTTTGATCCGTGGCCACCAGCTTGATTTTGGTGCGCCCGTTAATATAGAGATGTTCCCCCTCATAATGGCCACCCTCCGGGTGAAGCTTCACTTCGGGGGCTTCTCGGTCAATGTAGTAGGAAAAAGAGCCATCTCCGTTGTCGCCTCCTTGCTCCTTTTGGACCGAGGAAGTCAATGATTCTTTTGCTTCCTGGTTGCCCACCTGATCCACCCCATAGAAAACCAGTTTGTTGCTTGCTTCCTGGAAATTTCTTACCGGTATGGGACCGCTATAAATTTTTTCCGGCCCGTTATTCACCGAATAGCGAATATGATCCACTCCTGACAGGCTGTCACTGCTGGAGAGCCGTATGCTAGCCTCCTGGCCCAGGATATTCCTGGTGTTTTCTCCTTCAATGGAATAGCTGGTTTGAGGTGGTGTCTTATCAATAACCATTTCAACCGCTTCAGGTTGTTCAACGTTGCGCACATGATCAATGGCATAATATTTAACCCGGTGCCTGCCCTCCTGCTCAAGTCGAAGGCTGTCACCGTAAGGTTGATAAGACTGACCGTCTACCGAACAGAAAATTTGTTCCAGTCCCGATGTGGCATCTTCCCCGGAAAAATGAAGTTTTACATCACCCCCGAAATAGAGAACATCCCCGTCGGCATATTTTTTTTCCCTGGAAAAATCGACCCGGCTTGCCGGAGGTTTGCTGTCGGCATAGACTTCAAAAATGATATCACGTTGGGGATACACCGGCTCCCGCGTATTTGTATCAACTGCCGAAGGTGAACGCACGGTGTTCCATCCCTCGGTGTCAAAATACATGGGATTGCTATATTTGCTGGTTTCCTTACTTTTCAGCAGATAACTTTTGGCATCGGCATCAGGGGAAGTAGCAATGCGCAAATAAACAGGAAGAGATTTTTGAATGTAGATCTTTCCTTCCGGAGAGGTATAAATCCTTTTGGTGTGATCCAGCTGTTTCTGACCGAAGCTGCTGACCGAACACGAAAGAATGAAAAACAAGAAAATCAGGAGTTGATGTAGTTTCATAATAAATTATTTAATATTCTATTATTATTTTACTCTAATTTACCCAATTATCAGAAAAACAGTTCATATTTTTTGACAAATAAGATCTTTCTTTTGATCAGGAATAATTTCACAGATCATTGGCTTTGTCATAAATTCTCATTATCTTGTATAAACTTACGCCAAAATATTTAAAATTTATGTCCGGCAACCATAAAAAACCTCATGAATCCCAGGTTTCTTTTGGCAGGATCATCGACCTGGGAGAAGGCCTGTATGAGATCATCACCTGGCCCAATATTGAAATTACAGCCGGACATATTGAAGAAATAATGGATTTCCTTTCAACCCATTCTTCTGTCAAACAACCGGGCATTTTAATCAACCGCAAAAACTCCTACTACTATTCTTTCTCGGCGATGCAAAAATTTGGCACCCTGAACTGGATCAAGGCCATTGCTGTATTGGCTGAGAACCGCAAAAGCTACATTCGAAGCAAAACCGTAGTGGAAAGTTTCACCAGCATCACTCCGCAGGAGGATAAGCTCAGGATATTCCGCAAACGGGATGAGGCACTGAAATGGCTGCGTGAAAGAACCAATTCATTTACCAGTTCCTGAAATAGGTTTTGGGTTCAATCCTCCACCAGGTAATCCTTCATCCATCACCTGGTATTGGGCTTTAATCGTGAAGTCTTTTTTTTGTTGCTGTTCGGCAGTTGAATATGGAAAAAATGGGAGATATTGATTATCTTAGAAGGCAGATCAAAAAAGTATCGTACATGCAAAGCATTGCTGTTTTTTGTGGGTCGAGCCGGGGGACCAACCCGGTTTACCGCGACCAGGCTTATCAGCTGGGTAGGATTCTGGCTGAGCGGGATATTGAGGTCGTTTTTGGCGGGGCCCGGGTAGGCCTGATGGGTCATTTGGCCGAGGGGACCTTATCGGGAAGTGGAAAAATAACAGGGGTGATCCCCGACTTCCTCGGGGAGGAGGAAATCGCCCATGACAACCTCACCCGCATGATCCGTGTTCATTCCATGCACGAGCGGAAACAGCGCATGCATGAGCTCTCCGAAGGGGTCATTGCCCTGCCCGGAGGCTACGGAACGATGGAGGAATTCTTTGAAATGCTCACCTGGGCGCAGCTTGGCTTGCATAAAAAACCCATTGCCCTGCTCAATATCGAGGGATTCTACGACCCGATCAACCGACTGACTGATACCATGGTCCGGGAAGGTTTTCTCAAAAACATCAACCGCAACATGCTCATCATTGATCATTCGATCGGGCATTTGCTCGATCAAATGGACCATTACCAGCCGCCTCAAACCGACAAATGGATCAATCAACAACAGTGGTAAAAGCCAGCCGGAATTAAAACCTGAGGACTTCACTCAGTGTGGGGCCGATTAGAAAACTACAGCAAAAAAAACTATTCAACACAATGCCCGTCAAACACTGGAAGGATACCAAACCCATTGTTCAACATAAAAAACTAACGCCATGCAAATCACTACACTGGATTTTTGGAGCAACCTGCTGGACAAGCTTTATCAATGGTCTATCACTGAATTGCCGGGGATTTTAATCCTGATCGTGGCCACCTTCATTGTCCTGAAAGCCTTTAAGGCCTTCACCAACAGACTTAAAAAGATCATTTCCAGTCGATTGGAGAAAAAAAGCGAAGCCGATTCCGGGGAGAGCAGCAAAAGGGCCAATACCCTGATGAACATCCTTTTTGGTGTGGGTCGGGTCATCATCTGGGCCATCTTTGTTATGATCCTGCTCAAAAAGCTGGGCGTTGACATCGGTCCCATCCTGGCAGGTGCCGGTATACTGGGCCTGGCTATTGGTTTTGGAGCCCAGGAACTGGTTCGGGATTTCCTCTCAGGATTTTTCATCCTCCTGGAGAATCAGATCCGAACCGGGGATGTGGCCATCATCAATGGCACCGGAGGGCTTGTAGAGGACATCGAGCTGCGGACAACCACCCTACGCGACTTCTCTGGCACCACCCACATCTTTCAAAACGGCAAAATCAACACCATCTCGAACATGACCATGGAATGGTCGGCGATGGTCTTTGATATTGGGGTCGCCTACAAGGAGGATCCCGAACAGGTGATTTCGATCATGAAACAGGTTGGAGAAGATCTGGCCAACGATCCCGATTACAGGGATCTGATCGTCGAGCCCCTGGAGGTCTTTGGAGTGGATCAGTTTGCAGACAGTGCAGTGATCATCAAAGCCCGCATTAAAACCAAACCCATCCAGCAATGGACCGTGGGGAGGGAATACAAAAAACGCCTAAAATATGCCTTTGACCAAAACGGCATTGAGATCCCCTTCCCCCACACCACCGTCTACTGGGGAGAGAAAATCAATCCCCTCAAACTACAGATTGAAAAACAACTCAACGGGGATAGCCAATAACTCCATACCCCGCTTAGCGGGGGTAAATGACCCCGCTTAGCAAATAGAACAGAACTTATCCCGTTTACGAACGGGGTAAGTTAACTCTCCATGATTCAGCGGGATCTCCCTTATCCTCCCATGCCGACCCCGATTCCTCAACCCGATACCTGTCTGCAACTTTTGAATAAGACGCAGCTAAAAAATCCCCACATATCCAAAATGATAGTTGTAATATATTGCAAGGTTTCAAGACCTATGAATAAAAGTTTTTTGGTCCCATTAAAACAGCATTATGTCGATTCATTTAAATCCCCCAAAACGGTGGTTCCCCGGTAGAAAAAATACAGTCTTGCCCCTGCGCAACGCGAAAAGGTCATGCTGGTTGCTCTTGCTGTTGGCAGCAGCTTTTCTCACCCAATCCTGCCGGCAGGAACGTCCAATAGATGCCTTTCTTGAACAAATGCCGCCGAAAGACGGGCAAACAGATACTGTAGAGCTTGATTTCAGGCAGCCCGTGGACCACCATCATACGAAAAACGACTCATTCACCCAGCGTGTGATCATTCGCCATGTAGGATATGACCGCCCCGTAGTCGTTCAACTGCAGGGCTACGGGCTCCATCCCCCAAAGCGCAACGAGTTGGCCCATTCACTCAATGCCAATCATGTGGTTATTGAACACCGTTTCTTTGGCCAATCCATACCCCAGCCGGCTTCCTGGGAACACCTGACCATCTGGCAGGCTGCCACAGACCACCATAGGATCATCCGTACCCTGCAGGAACTATACCCCGGAAAATGGATCAGCACCGGGGTCAGCAAAGGCGGCCAGACCGTGATGTTTCATAAACGTTTCTATCCGGATGATGTGGATGCCACAGTAGCTTATGTAGCCCCGCTGTGTTTTTCGACAGAAGACCCCCGGATGGATCACTACATCGATCAGCTGGGATGGGCCAACTGTCGGAAAAGAATTCAAAATTTCCAGATAGATTTGCTCCGCCATCGAAACCGTTATCTGCCCTTTTTCCGCGAATATGCCCGGGAAAAGAACTATGAATATCCCATGGGCTTGGAAAGGGCATATGAGCTGATTGTCCTGGATTACCAGGTGGCTTTCTGGCAATTCAGCCGGGCCAACTGTACAAAGATTCCCCAAGAAAAAGCTGCCCCGCATATAAAAATGATTCACCTGTTAAAAGCTGCCCGGCCAGAGCTGTTTGAAAAAAAATTCGTGGAAGCCAATCAGGCCTTTTTCTATCAGGCCTATACCCAGACAGGCGTCTATGAGTTAGACGTGGCCCCCTTTAAAAAGCACTTAAGTGATACCAGCGCCTTCGACTTCACCTACGGGTTACCGGACCGGGTTGATGTATCCTTCGATGCCTCTGCCATGAGCGACATCCAAACCTGGCTGAAGGAAAACGGCGACCATATGATGTACCTCTATGGGGAAAATGATCCGTGGACAGCAATGGCATTTGAGCCCTCCGGAAAGACCGGGGCGGTAAAGCTGGTCAATCCCGGCGGAAACCACGCCACCCACATCGGAAACTTTCCCGGTTATATGCGCGACAGTATCCATGATGTATTGGAGAGCTGGCTTGATCTTAAAATCAGGGGCCAAAATTAAACCTGCCCGGTACCTTCAGATTTAATCAACAATTCATCTGAATATTACACAGCCATCTATGGAGCCCAATATCCCGCTGAATTGTTTTCAATCAACAGAACCTCTATCCTGGGGCTGCATCTTTTATTGGACCTATGCACGGAAAAAGAATGGGCCGGGGAAAAATAATCATTGAAGGATGGGATCGAAAAAGCAGCAAGTATCTGATTAACAGCAAAAAAAGGAGTTAGAGCTCATTTAAAAGACCTTCTCACATTCAATCTTGCGTTTAAGGATGGAAAGCTTTTGCTCCCAAACGGTTTTATTAATGATCAGAGGGGTGTTGGAATTACCGGTGGCCAGGGATTCTTTTTGCACCACCTCTACGATGGTGGTATGGGGGCCGGCTTTCTGAAAACGAAAATTGGTATCGCTCCGGGTACCGGTTACTCTGATTTCTCTTCCTTTCAATATGCGCTCAATCACAGCCTGCTCGCCCAGCAACCAGTATATAGGACCCTTACTTGTTTCCTGATCACTGCCCGGGCCTCTGGATTTTCCATACCACCCCATCCAGTTATCAGGGGTGGTGAAATAATCCCATACCTGATCGATGGGGCGCTCTATCCAAACACGGACCGTGTACATCTGTTCACAGGTTCAAATGAATAAATGGAAAAATTATTTTTGATTGATTTTGAAAGGCATCACCTTTTTCGCATCGAACTAAAAAAGAAAGGCATGAATGTTTTCAGTCGCAAGTTATTAAATTTATCTGAAAAAGTCCAAAAAAATATGATTTATTTGGTTAAATTCTCAGGGTGGGTTGATGGGCCTGGTTCACCGGGATTCATCTTCGAATTATTGAAATGATGCGGACGGCATAAAATCAAATATTCACCAATGTCTGCCCACAATAAAGTCCGGGATGTTTCAGAATATCTTCATAATGATTAATTTCGCACGGATCAAATAAGACAAAACAGGCCCATATGGAAATTCTTAAAAGCATACAAAATAGGGTTAGTGTAAGAAGCTATCGCCAGGAGGACATTGAAAAGGAGAAACTGGAGCGTTGCCTGGAAGCCGGGCGCCTGGCCCCATCAGCTTGCAATGCCCAGCCCTGGACATTTATCGTGGTGGATGAGCCGGAACTGAAGGACCAGGTTGCCCGCACGGCGAGGGCTCAAACCCTCAACATGAACAAATTTGCAGCCCAGGCCCCTGTGATCATTGCCCTGGTTATGGAACCGGCCAACATCACTTCTGCCCTGGGAAGCAAGATCAAACGAAAACACTATCCCCTGATCGACATCGGCATAGCTGCTGAACACATCTGCCTGCAGGCCACAGAAGAGGGCCTGGGATCCTGCATGATTGGCTGGCTCAACGAAAAAAAGGCCAAAAAACTGCTGAAGGTTCCTGCCGGTAAAAGAATACCTTTGCTGATCAGCCTGGGTTACCCCAACAGCGAAACTTCCAGGTCAAAACAGCGTAAATCTTTCCGGCAAACGGTCCGGTGTAATGCATACCGATGATAAGGACCGGCAGGAGAAGAAAAGATACCCGACCATGGGGGCCCGGAAAGACAGAATATGCATAACGCTCACAAAACACGAAAAGCTAAGAATGGATTTCCATTGTACAGTCCGAAAAGACAGCAAAAGCATACCGGAGGCAAAGCCCGGAATAATAAATTATACCCGCCAACCCCCTGCCGTGGCCTTATCTGTGCAGAATTGTGATTTGATCCTTGATCGGCACCAGGTGGAACCAACAAGGAATGCCCAATATTAAAAATTTAACTTCGCTGAATATGTCAAACATACCACCAGTAAAGGAATATGTATCATTGAAACCATATACCTCCTTTGGGATTGAGGCCACAGCCCGTTATTTCGCCGCCTTTTCGGGCGAAGATGAGCTGAAACAGCTCTTAAGCAACCCGGTATGTAGCGAAGTCCCGGCTCTGATAATGGGTGGGGGCAGCAACATACTGTTCACCCAAGATTATCAAGGCCTTGTTTTGCACAACAACATCCGGGGCCTGGAAATACTGGAAGAAAATGAGCAATCGGTTGTGATTCGCGTGGGGGCTGGCGAAAACTGGGATGAACTGGTGGGCTATTGTGTCAGGCAAGGTTGGGCAGGGTTGGAAAACCTCTCCTACATCCCCGGGCAGGTGGGAGCATCGCCCATACAAAATATCGGGGCTTATGGAGCCGAGGTCAAAGACACCATCAAGATGGTGCACACATTAAACCGCCACAGCCTGATGCCTCTGACCTATTCCAACGCGGACTGTGAATTTGATTATCGCCAAAGCATCTTTAAAAAACAACTCAGGGGAAAACGGGTGATCACCCATGTGGTGTTCCTCCTCTCCAAAAAGCCCCGGTACAATTTAAATTATGGAACCCTAAACGTGACGGTACGGCAAAAAGGAGCGGTTAACCTGACCAACATCCGCCAGGCGGTGATTGACATCCGCCGCCAAAAGCTGCCCGAACCGGATGAAACAGGCAGTGCGGGCAGTTTTTTTAAGAATCCGGTGGTGGATCAAAACAAATACAGGAAGCTGGTCTCAAACCATCCGGATTTACCTTCCTACAAACTCAACAAAAAACACTACAAAATACCCGCCGGCTGGTTGATTGATCAACTAGGCTGGAAAGGTTACCGCGAGGGAGATGCGGGAGTCCATCCCAACCAGGCCCTGGTGCTGGTTAACTATGGCAATGCCACCGGCCGGCAAATCTATGAGCTGGCCACCCGGATCAGGAAAGCAGTGAGGGACCACTTCGGCATAGACCTGGATTATGAAGTAAATATCCTTTAGTTGAACCTTCTTGCTGAATCTCCTCTAGTCCCCCGCTAAGGGGAGTCCGAAAGCCTCAAGGCATCAGCCAGAGATGACGGCAAAGCCCGATAATCCGCGAGGCTTCTAACAAACAGACCCCGCTAAGCGGGGTGTTATGAGGCTTCTAACAAACAGACCCCGCTAAGCGGGGTGTTACGACGTTTCTAACAAACAGACCCCGCTAAGCGGGGTGTTATTAAGCGGGGTGTCAAACAGACCCCGCTAAGCGGGGTCATGACAAGCGGGGTCATGACAAGCGGGGTCATGACCGGGGCATGATCAATTGGCAAACATATCGAAGCCTTTCTTCAGGTACCGGTAGTCAAGGTAATAGATGAATTTCACCGAAAAGCTGTTGATCTGGTCGGCCTGGAGGGTGCGGTCAAGATTGGTCAGGTAATCATCCGGTATGTCTTCGGTGGAAGTAAAAATATTGTTCTTGTAGACCACCGACAACTCGCTGCCGGGGGAAAAGTGCCACAGGTAGCGCAGGTAAACGGTCAGGGCATTATAGCTCATGTTCTGCGAATTCCCGTATTCATCATATCCCAGGGCTGATCCGAGATACCCCTCCTGCTGCAAGGGATAAAAATTGGAATAGTTGACCGTTCGCCAGTAATGACGTATACGCAAATTCAACAAATCCCGGCTGGTAAATTTATAGCTGCTGCGCAGGGTATGGGTGATGGTCTTGATGTCGCGCTCGCCAAAATTCACCCGCACATTCCCCTGCTCATCGGTGAAATCTTCCACATACCCCATATCGTTATAGGATTCGTTGTAGTTGACATTGTAGTTCAGCGAAAATTGATCACTGAAACGAATGTTGGGCGACAACCCTACACTGTAGCTGTGTTTGTTATACCTGGCCGCTTTATTATAGGAACCCTCCACATGTAGGCTAAAGTCTTTGGCGCTGTTGGTGCCATACCAAAAATGGTAAAAAGTATGGCGCGGATTTTTGTATTTCCAGTCCCACCCTTCGACACGGGGTTCAAAAAAATCGTTGGATTCAGGCTGCCAGTTGATAAAAATGCCAAACTCAGAATGATTCCTGAAATTAAAGTTTGAAAACAGACGCGCCTCCATGCCCTGGTATTTTCTGGGCTGGTAAAGCTGGGAATACTCCAGGTCGATGTTGTTGTACCAGCTCAAAAAAGGGCCAAACGGTTCATAGATATTGTAGCTCAGTTCCAGGTTTTGCCGGAACTGGTTGTTGCGCCGGTCATACCCCAGGTCATTGGGATCGTAGGTATCGGTTTCTACGTTATGACCCAGTTCAAAGCGAAAATTGCCCTGGGTACGGCTTAGCTCAATGTCGTAGGCATGACCAAACTGATTGGTACTGGTATATTTCTGGGTAATGGCCCCGCTGCCCGATATTTGATAGCTGTTGTCCTGATTGGCCAGTTTAAATTCAGTGGCCGTGACATTGGCCGTATAATTGCCTTTAAAATAATGGACGTTGGTATTGACCAGGCTCACATAGGAATTGTTGCGCAGGCTTTGGTCGAGTACCACCATGTTATAATTGGTAAAGGGCTGGGTACGCACCTTGCTTTTCTCACCTGTAATGGTATCGCGCAGGGTAGCCGTTGCCTCAGAAGTAAGGGCATTTAAAAAACCGATTCCCAGGCCATTGTCGGTTCGCCCGGAAACCTTGGTGGCATTGATCATGCGTGTCTCAGAAGGATTTTCCTTGACCACCTGAGTCGAGTCAAGGGCCTCATCCACTTTATCCATGTTGGTAGGCTCTCCGCCAATTCTGCGTGAATAAAATACCCCACCTTTATTGAACAATTCTGTTCCTTCGGTGAAAAAAGGGCGTTTCTCCTGATAATGCACTTCATAGGGGGAAAGGTTCAGCACCCGGTCTTCGGTTTCGACCTGCCCAAAGTCAGGTATCAGGGTCATATCCAGGGTGAAACTCTCGCTGATGCCATATTTGAGGTCCATCCCCCCCCGGATGTTGCCCACCCAGGCTTGTTCATCCGGTTGATTTTCCACATAAGTAGATAAATAAGGGGTTAATGACAAGCGTACCGGGGGGTTAATATCGTGGATGCCGCTCATCTCACCGTCCTGGTTGACGATGCCCTGTTGCTCTACGTCCATATAATTCCAGGTGTCCCACTCCCGGTAACGACGGACATGTCGAAACAAATGAAGCCCCCAGTTTTCCTTAACCTGAGAAGGAAATCGCAGGGCCGAATAAGGAATCTGCAGCTCGGCCACCCATCCCTTGTCGGTAATACGGGTGTCGCTGCACCATACTGCATCCCAGGCTGCATCTGTATGACGGCCAATGTGCTTGATGTCGCTCTGGACATTGGATGCCGAAACAGTGAATTCCAACATGTTGACCCCGTCGTTGAAAGGATTGAGCAACACACTGAACATGTCGGCATTTAAACTGCCTACGCCATGACCGCCCCTGATGCCACGAAAATCACGATTGCCCAGCTCCCGGTATATGCTGTCCGGACTGGGATCATACATGACAGCACCAATGTAAATGGCACGGTCATCATAGATGACCTTCACTTCGGTAGGAAAAGAGGGGTCATCCCCATTATAGGGCCGGTACTGATAAAAATCGGTGGCTGTTACCGCCTTCTTCCAGATGGTATCGTTCAATTTGCCGTCAATCTTAGGCGGCTTACCGTTCTTTATTGCCTTTAATACCTTATTGTCCTGTTGAGCATTTACTGAAGTGTGAAAAAACAATACAACAATCAACACCTGAGCCAAAACTCTTATCATCTTCAAAACAAATTCCTTTTTTTCATTAAAAAAACCAATCTTGTGACAAGCGGAAGGAGAAAAAGTTTAACATAGTCCTTTCCTACTTCAACTCTCTTTTAATAAGGACCTTAATTTAATCCCCATTCCCATAAGCTGAAAGAATTGAGCAAAAAAAACTTAAGCCAAAGCCTATTCCCTTTTGCGTTAATTTGAACAGCTCATCAAAATCCTGTGAAAATTGAAATCACCAGGATGCATCCCGGTCAATGCTACCGTTCTCTGCCTTTAAAACTCAGAAGAGAAGTGGAAGGTCAGGTTGGGGTATTTTTCCTGGGCCATGCGCAGGGCATGGGGTGATTCAGCCAGAAAAACCTCCCGTCCGTGTTTGTCGTAGGCCATGGCCTGTTCTTTTCTTTTTCGGAATTCCTGGAGTTCCTGTTCGTCATGGCTTTCAATCCAGCAAGCTTTGTACATGGGCAGGTTTTCATAACGGCAGGAAGCGCCATATTCGTGTTTAAGGCGGAACTGAATGACATCAAGCTGCAGCTGACCAACCGTTCCGATGATTTTACGCCCGTTGGTCTTGCTTTTAAAGAGCTGGGCGACCCCTTCATCCATGAGTTGATCAATGCCTTTGTCCAGTTGTTTATAGCGCATGGGATCGGAATTCTCTATATAACGGAACATCTCCGGCGAAAAGCTGGGCAGGCCTTTAAAATGGATCTTCTCGCCTTCGCTGAGGGTATCGCCGATCTTGAAATTGCCGGTATCATGTAAACCCACAATATCCCCGGGATAAAGCTCATCGACCACCGACTTTTTGGCGGCCATAAAAGAAGTAGGCCCGGGAAATTTCATTTTTTTGCCAGCCTGGACATGGAGGTATGGGGTATTGCGCCGAAAAATGCCGGAACATACTTTTACAAAGGCAATCCGGTCGCGGTGGTTGGGATCCATGTTGGCATGAATCTTAAAGACAAAACCCTTAAATTGATCTTCCCTGGGGGAAACGATCCTTTCGTGGGCTTCTGTGGGTTGTGGGGAAGGAGAAATTTCCAAAAACCGCTCCAGCAATTCCTGTACACCGAAATTATTCAGGGCGCTGCCAAAAAATACCGGAGCCAGCTCTCCCTGAATATACTGCTGCTGATCAAAGTCATTGTAAACCCCCTGGATCAGTTCCACTTCCTCGCGCAGGGTGTCGGCAGGGCTGGTTCCCAGGTATTCCTCCAGCTGCTGGTCGTTGAGATCTCTGAACTCAACCGATTCTTCAACGGTTTGCTTGCTCTGGCCGCTGAACAGGTTAAGCTTTTCCCCGTAGAGGTCATATACGCCCTTGAATTGCGGGCCACTGCCTATCGGCCAGGACAGTGGCCTAACCTTGATCTCGAGTTGCTGCTCAATTTCATCCAACAGGTCAAAAGGATCCTGGGCAGGCCGGTCAAGTTTATTGATGAACACAATCACCGGAGTGTTGCGCATGCGGCATACATTCATCAGTTTTTTGGTTTGAGGCTCCACCCCTTTGGCCCCGTCTATAACAATGATCACACTGTCCACGGCCGTGAGGGTCCGGTAGGTGTCTTCTGCAAAATCCTGGTGACCCGGGGTATCCAATATATTGACCTTCTTTCCCTGGTACTCAAATCCCATCACAGAGGTAGCCACCGATATGCCCCGCTGCCGCTCAATCTCCATAAAATCCGAGGTGGCCGTCTTTTTGATCTTGTTCGATTTAACGGCCCCCGCCACATTAATGGCACCCCCGAAAAGCAGGAATTTCTCGGTTAAGGTTGTCTTTCCTGCATCAGGATGGCTCACGATGGCAAAAGTTCTTCTTCGGTCTATTTCTCCCTCAAAACTCATATGGTCCTCAAAATTAATTTTCCAATCCCCAATCTGTGATTATCACAGAAAATCTGAAATGAAAAGGCATACCCGCGTTATAATCTTTCATGCCGATTGATCTTTCATTAGCCCGGGTTGATTTTTCAAAGGTGCAAAAATAGTATTTTCTGTGACAGCACCAATAAAAACCTCCTCCGGGGAATCTTTCTCAGAAAAAAATACCTTACCCTAAAGCCATATCCTTCCCGGAAGCATCATCTTTCTTGCAAAAAACACCTCATATCAAAAGGGCCATTCTTTATTGACATGCATCGCGTTTTTAGAAGCCAGATTTTATATATTTGAGGATCCAAAATCACAAAAAGCATATTGGATGAAGACCCTGCGCACGATCAGCCGGTTTATAGTAGGTGCGGTATTGATTTTTTCCGGATTTGTAAAGGGGATCGATCCGCTTGGTTCGGCCTACAAGTTCAACGATTATTTTACCGCTTTCGGACTGGAGTTTCTGGATCCAATGGCCCTGCCGCTGGGCATACTTTTGAGCACGTTTGAATTTGTACTGGGGGCGGTGCTGATATTAAACATCAGAACCCGCATCACCTCGTGGGTTGTGCTGATCTTCATGGGATTTTTCACCTTGCTGACCCTTTACCTGGCTTTTGAAAATCCGGTGCATGACTGCGGGTGTTTTGGGGATGCCATTGTAATGACCAACTGGCAAACATTTTGGAAGAATGCAGTGATCATGGTTTTTGTCGTCTTCATTTTCCTGCAGCGCCATCATTTTCAAACACCATACAGCCGGGTTCAGGAACTGGGGCTCACCGTCAGCACCGTAGTGATCATCCTGGCTTTCACCCTTTACAGCTACTTCCATCTGCCCATCATTGACTTCCGCCCCTATGAGGTGGGTGCCAATATCCCTGAAAAGATGAAGATCCCCGAAGACGCCCCCCAACCTGAATATAAAACCATATTAAAATATAAAAAGGAAGGAGAAATACGTGAATTCACCATGGACAGCCTGCCCGATTCCACCTGGCAGTGGGTTGAGACCAAAAACGTCAAGATAAGCGAGGGGTATACCCCCCCTATCAGCGGCTTCTCCATCACCACCCTTGATGGCAGCGACATCACCGATATTGTACTGGACAAGCAGGACTATACCTTCTTGTTCATCTCCTATGATCTAAAAAAAGCCGATCGCTCAGAGATGGAAGAGATCCGGCGGCTGAGTGGTTTCTGCCGTGAAAACAACCATTGCAGCTTTATTGCACTGACCTCTTCCCTGAAGGAAGACATCATGCGGTTTAAAGAAAAGACCGGGGTGCGCTTTCCCTTTTACCATACCGATGAGATCACCCTAAAAACCATTATCCGTGCAAATCCTGGTTTAATGCTCATCAAAGAGGGGGTCGTGATGGGCAAATGGCACAACAATGATGTGCCCTCGCCGGAAGAGATCAAAACAGATTTTCTCCGGGAAATGGATATCAAAGGCAGGGAGAAAAAATCCCAACCCGGCCAAACCGGCAATGAGCGGGAAGAACTTCCGTCATAACAACCTAAAAACTGGTAACGGTGGCCCAATATTTCATCAAAAGAATCCTTTACGCCATACTCATCCTTTGGGGGGTTGCCACGCTGGTTTTCGTGCTTTTCAATGTATTGCCGGGCGATCCGGCCCGTATGCTGATGGGCCAGCGGTCGGACGTGGCCTCGATACAGGCCATACGCAAAGACCTGGGGCTGAATCGTTCCAAGGGCCTCCAATACCTTAAATACCTGAATGACCTGTCGCCGGTAAGTTATCATTCCCACGAGCCTTCCGACTACTTCTACCTGGATCCGGACAAATATGCTCCCTACACCAGGCTGATCAAGGGCAAAAACAACTCGCTGATCCTCAAGTCACCCTATTTGCGCCGATCCTACCAAAGCAGGAAGCAAGTGGCCGGGATCATTGGACAAACCCTTCCCAACACTTTTATTCTGGCCTTTTCCTCCATCATTTTTGCATCCCTGGTGGGCATATTCCTGGGGATCCTGGCGGCCATATACAAGGATACCCTTTTTGACCGGCTTAGCATCTTCTTTTCGGCCTTTGGCATGTCTTTGCCTTCGTTTTTTGCCGCCATTCTGATCGGATGGTTTTTTGCCTTCAAGCTGGGCGATGTCACCGGCCTCAATCTAACGGGCAACCTTTATGAAGTGGACGATTTCGGGAGGGGGGTGCACCTGAGGTTAAAGAACCTGATTCTTCCGGCCCTAACCCTGGGCATCCGGCCACTGGCCATCGTCATTCAGCTCTCCCGCAACTCGATGCTCGATGTCCTCTCGCGGGATTACATCCGTACGGCCCATGCCAAAGGACTGGCTTTTCCCAGGGTCCTTTTTCGCCACGCCCTGCGCAATTCCCTTAATCCCGTCATAACGGCCATCTCCGGCTGGTTTGCCAGCCTCATGGCTGGCATTGTCTTTGTCGAATACATTTTCGGATGGAAAGGCCTGGGATACGTCATTGTTGATGCCCTCAACAAGTATGACCTGCCGGTGGTCATGGGGGTCGTATTGACCATCTCAGTGATGTTTATCATCATCAACGTGCTGGTTGACCTGACCTATGCCCTGCTAGACCCCAGGGTGCGGCTGGGCTGAAAACCCGCCCGGTTTCCCGCCACCCCCCCCATGTTTTGTGCTCAATATTTCTTATTTTAGCAGTTCAATCACCAAAACAATATCCTTATGAGACCAAAAATAGTCGCCGGAAACTGGAAAATGAACAATGACCTGCAACAAGGCAGGGAACTGGCCGAGTCGATCAAAGCCCTTCAGGGGGAAATCCCCGAACCGGTCAATGTGATTGTGGCCCCTCCATTCATTCACCTGGCCGATATCGGGCGTACGATCGCTGACACCCGGCTTAAACTGGCAGCCCAGAACTGTGCCACTGAAGAGAAAGGAGCTTTTACCGGTGAAGTTTCTGCAGAGATGGTTCGTTCGACCGGGGCACAATATGTGATCATCGGTCACAGTGAACGCAGGAGCTATTACCAGGAAACCGACCAGGTGGTGTATCAAAAAATCGAACAAGCCCTACGGAATGATCTGTTCCCGATTGTTTGTGTTGGCGAAAAGCTTGAACAAAGGGAAGCCGACCAGTATTTTTCAGTGGTGGCCGAACAACTGGAAAAGTCGGTTTTTCAATTGAGTGCTGAAGATTTTGGCCGGATCATCATTGCCTATGAACCAGTATGGGCCATTGGTACGGGCAAAACAGCCACACCGGACCAGGCCCAGCAGATGCACCGCTTCATCCGTGAAAAAATAGAAGAGAACTACTCCAGCAAAGCCGCCAACAATACGGCGATTCTATACGGGGGAAGTTGTAAACCATCGAATGCCGAAGATCTCTTTGCCCAGCCCGACATTGACGGGGGGCTCATTGGCGGGGCTTCACTCAAATCACGCGATTTTATACAAATCAGCCAATCCTTCACATTATAAATCCGATGAGAACAGTAGAGCTCCATTGTATCATCCATGCGGATAAACAACAGCGCCAAAACATCGCAGATATTCTGGTAGCCCAGCTTTCAGAGGTGGGCTACCAGAGTTTTATGGATACGGCCAGTGGTTTGAAAGCCTATATACCGGAGTCTTACTTTGACGTGGCTGCCATCAACGAGCTGCCCATCAACGCAATGTTTCCAAATACCATGGAATGGCAGTACCAGGTTATTGGTGATAAAAACTGGAACAGCGAATGGGAAAAAAATTTCCAGCCGGTCGTGGTGGCCGGCCAGTGTCTGATACGGGCCTCGTTCCATGAACCTTCCGGGCAGTATCCCTATGAGGTGGTCATTGATCCGAAAATGTCGTTTGGCACAGGCCATCACCCCACCACCCATCTCATGATCGAATGGCTGTTAGAGCTGGATCTGAAGGGGTTGAATGTGCTGGATATAGGCTCCGGTACAGCCATCCTCTCCATCGTTGCTTCCCAAAAGGGGGCCCTAAAAGTCTGGGCCGTTGACAACAACGAATGGGCCTACCAGAATGCCCTGGAAAATGTGCGGATCAACCGAGGCGACAACATCACTGTTATTCAGGGCACCATCAACAGCCTCAAGGAGAAAGGATTTGATCTGATCCTGGCCAACATCAACCTGAACATCCTCTTGCAGGATATGCCCGATTACACCCGGGCTTTGAATCCCGGCGGGCAACTCATCCTCAGCGGCATTTATCAGCAGGACATTGAAAAAGTCAGGGAAGCAGCCCGGGGCCAACGGTTACACTATACCGGTCAAAAAAATATGGAGGAATGGGTAGCCCTGGTGTATGAAAAAGAATCAGAAGAAAATTCTGATAAGCATTGATTGAACCTTCGTCCCATGAACCAACCCGATATGAAGCATCAAAATAAATGCCGGCAGGATATTTCAACGGGTTCATGTTTTTGATCCAACCTAAAAATGCAGTGCATCCAAAGTATAGCTTCTCTATGAAACGGAAAGCCCGCCTTTTGCGATTCCAACACCTGTTGCTTGTTTTCTTGCTTCTTGCCCCGGTCTTATCCCGCGGGCAGGTCATCGACTCCTTCCCGAGGGATTCAGCCGAATACATTCAAACCCTGAACGATTACCTTGAAAACCGCATCAGCGATGAGCAGGCCCAAAACCTGGAGGCTTTTGTCAGCGAATGGGAAACCGGTCAATACAAACCCGCCAAAAGAGACAGCATCGTTCGCATTTCCAATGCCTTGCTCCAGCAAAATGCCAACCGCCAGCCCCATTTTACCACGATGATCCGTTTGATGCGCACCATGCAAGGCACCCGTTTCGATTCCCTGCATTTTGAGACCTGGATGAAAGGTTTCAACCACCTTTTCCACCAGGGAGCGCATCAAATCAAAGAGATCGATGAATACTTTGAGTTCACCCTGGGCTTCATCCAGTCCAGGGGCCTTTATCTCTCCAGGATACGCAACTGGTATGCCCCCAGTCGCGATTATCGTTTTACTTACGATACCACCCTCAAAATCATTTATCCCCAGACCCTTTTGAAATGCCGCCACCGCGACGACAGCATTCAAATTCATCAGACCTCCGGCACCTATTACCCTTTTCGCCGGCATTGGGAAGGCCACGGTGGAGAAGTAACCTGGCAACGGGTGGGCTACTCCAGAAACCAGATGCGGGCCCAACTCAATGGCTACGAGATTGACCTGACCCGGGCCGAATACAAGGCCGACTCGGTCAAGTACATCAACAACCTCTATTTTGACCAGCCGGTGCGGGGCCAGCTGCACGATAAGCTTCAATCGGTGAGAAAAACAAAAGATGCAACCTATCCCCTCTTTCGCTCTTACAAAAAGATCTTTCAAATCTCCAACATTTATGAAAACATGGATTATAAGGGGGGATTCAAAATGATGGGGGCCCAGTTCAGGGGAAGCGGCGGTAAAGGCCAGGAGGCCACCCTTAAGATCCACCGCCATGGCGAAGACTTTATGACGGTGCGTTCGCAGATTTTCATGTTTGACCAAAAACAGGCCCTCTCGCGGAAGGCTGAGGTGACCATCCACCTGAAAAACGACTCGATCTATCATACCGGCCTTTCATTCCATTATGACGTGAGTCGCCAGGAAATTGAATTGCTGCCCAATGACAACATCCTCTCCAAAAGCGTCTATTACAATACCTATCACCAGGTTTCCATGAATTTTGACCGCCTGCTGTGGAATACCAAAAAAGATAAGATTTACTTCACCCACAGCCGCAACGCTTCCATGGGCCAGGCCACTTTCACCTCAATGAATTACTTTACCCTCGAGAGATGGAGGCAAATCGGGATGCGCGACCGGGTGCATCCGCTGATTGCCATTCGCAACTACCACAACAAAGTTGACCACCGGAAGTTTGACGCCGGTGCATTTGCCAGCTACCTCAGGCTTCCCCCTTTCCAGGTACGTCAGCGGCTGATGTACCTGGCCCAGGACGGGTTCATCTTCTACGATTTGGAAGCCGACACGGTGACCATTAACGACAAGCTGTTCGATTATATCCAATCGCGCATCGGAAAAATTGATTACGACGTGCTTCGAATCAACTCCTCGACCACCTCTGCTTCTGAACACAATGCCATACTCAACCTTTCATCCATGAAAATGCACATCAACGGGGTGGGCAAAACCTTTGTCAGTGATTCCCAAAACGTGGTGCTTTATCCCGACCATCAGGGCATCACCATGAAGAAAAACCGCAACTTTACCTTCGACGGGGTGGTCGAAGCCGGGCTGTTCACCTTTTTCGGCGACAGCCTGAGCTTCGATTACCGGGACTTCACCATCCATATGAAACAAATCGATTCCCTGCAGCTGAAATACCAAACCGATGAAAAAAACCAGTTCGGCCAAAAAATCCTGGCCCACGTAGAAAACACCGTAAGCGACCTGAAGGGGATTTTGCATATTGACCACCCCAACAACAAATCGGGCAAGATGAAATTTCCCAAATACCCCTACTTTGAAGCAAAGGAAAAGTCCTACGTCTATTACGACCATCTGTTCAACGGCCCTTACAAACGCAAAAACTTCTACTTTGAGCTTTACCCCTTCACCATGGACAGTCT
Organism: uncultured Bacteroidota bacterium; assembly: GCA_913055635.1. Lineage (GTDB taxonomy): Bacteria > Bacteroidota > Bacteroidia > Bacteroidales > UBA12077 > JAGXLC01. The sequence goes on along the minus strand of CAJXLK010000001.1, from coordinate 208,436 downwards.
GGATAATTTTAATCCAGCCAGCATGAAGTTTGCCGGCAATTTTCACTCGGCTGATATCTTTCCACCCTTTGAAGATACTTTGGAATTGCGCCCTGACAATTCCCTGGGCTTCACCAAGACCACCAGCGACAAAGGCATGCCCTTATATGAAGGCAAGGGTACCTACCACCGCCAAATCGATATGAGCAATCAGGGGTTAAGGGGCCAGGGCAGGCTGAACTATCTCACGGCACAAGCCCGCACCGACAGCGTATTGTTTTTTCCCGATTCGACCAGCGTCCATACCAACGGTTTCCATATTGCTCAAAAAACAACGGGCATTGAATATCCCCGGGTCAAGACGAAAAAATCCCGGATCAAATGGTATCCGCACCGCGACAACATGCACATATGGCAGGCTGCTCAACCATTCTCCATGTACGGGGGCAAATCAAACATGGAAGGCTATCTTAACCTATCGCCCACCGGATTAACTGGAAAGGGGATGATGGATATGAAAAAGGCCACCCTTGAATCGGACCATTTTGCCTGGGAAGCACACTCCTTTGATGCGGACACGGCCAACTTCAGGCTCCGCACGCTCAACCGCAATGCCGTGGCCTTCCGGGCCGATACCCTCAATGCGCATGTGGATTACAACTACGGGACGGCCCGCTTCAGCAGCGTAGGACGTTTTACCCGGACCGCCTTCCCCCAGAACCTTTACCAGGCTTACCTGGATGCCTTCGTATGGCAAATGGAGCAAGACCGCCTGGAGATGGAATCAACCCCCGAAACCACCACCGGCGGCGTTCTGGACAGCCTCAAAGAAGCTGACTACGATGGAGCCCTGTTCCTGTCCACCCATAAAGGCCAGGATTCCCTGCGGTTCACCTCGCCGAAAGCCATTTTCCGACTTGCCGATACATCGCTGATAACCAAAGAAGTGCAATACATGAACGTGGCCGATGCCCGGATATTTCCCGACCAGCAAACCCTTCGAATCAGAAAACAGGCCAGGATGGACACCCTGCGCAATGCCGAACTGATTGCCGGAGATACCAGTCAAATGAGCCATACAATATTTGACGCTCAACTCAAGGTCAACAGCCGCTATGATTACCAGGGAAGCGGCAACTATCGCTACAAATCACCCCAACAACCCGAACAAATCGTCCATTTCAGCCAAATAGGGGTCAATGATTCCCTCCATACCACTGCTCAGGGCCAGATCGCCCGCAAAGACAGTTTCCAGCTAAGTCCTTATTTCAGATATGCCGGGGAAGTCCACCTGAATGCCACCCGCAGGCTGCTGCATTTTTCAGGCAATGCGCGGATACGCCATCAATGTTCGCCCATCAGCCCCCGGTATGTTCAGTTTGAATCGGTCATTAACCCGGCCAATGTAACCATCCCGGTGGCCCGAAAAAATAACGACCCCAAAGGCAACAAACTCTTCACCGGCAGCTACCTGACCATTGACTCCACCCATGTCTATTCCTCGTTCCTGACCCCACGTAAGGATCCCAGCGACGACCAAATCATCGGGGCCCACGGCCGGGTCGATTTTAATCCCAACCAACAAGCCTACGAAATAGCCCCACGGGCCCGCCTGAACGGCAACGACAGCCTGAGCCCCCTGATCCGCCTGCAAAGAAAAAGCTGTTCATACCTGGCCCAGGGAAAAATGAACCCCGGGGTGGATTACGGAAAACTTACCATTCAGCCTACCGGAAACCTGAAACACGATTTGGCCAAAAATAAGGTGTCTATGAATGTGACCATGCCCGTTGACTTCCTCTTCAGCTCCGGCGCCCTCGATTCCATGGCCCGCGACCTGAACAACCGCAGCAACCTGCCTTCCTATCAACCCCAATCCGAAACCTACCGGGAAAACCTCTACCGAATAGCCGGTCATCAAGCTGCCAATCAATATTTCAAAACCACCACCGCCCACGACTCCCTGGCCGCTGCCGACAAACCCATACCCGAACCCCTGAGGCAAACCCTGCTGTTCTCTAACCTCCGCTTTAGATGGAACACCGAAACCAATTCCTTCATCGCCCGCGATAACATCAAACTCGCCCTGATCAACGGCCAACCTGTCCACAAAAAAATGGACGGATTTATCGAAATCGTGAAGCAAAAATTTGGTGATAAACTCTACATTTACCTCACCCCCGACGAAAATACCCACTACTTCTTCTATTACTTCCGCGGCATGATGCGTACCACTTCCTCCAATCAAAAATTCATTCATGCCATTAAAGAAGTCCCCAAACGTAAACGCAACATCAACGAAGGCCTGATGAATACAGTTTATCAGTACATCCTCTCTACCAAAAGCAGTTTCAGTAAATTCCGCAGGCACATGAAAAAGGTCAATAAAACCCTTGATTCAGAAAAATAACACCGATGGGAAGTGGAAATCTAAAAAACTATCTTGAGAGACTTTAACCAATCGCCGGTAACTCCATTGATGGGAAGTGGTAAGCTAAAAAAACCCGCCGGTGAGCCAGCGGGTTTTTTTACGTAGCGAGAGTGAGGATCGAACTCACGACCTCAGCATTATGAATGCTGCGCTCTAACCACCTGAGCTATCTCGCCGTTGTTTCAGGTGTGCAAATATAATATTTTATAGAAATAATTATAAAATTTTAATGGATTTTTATAAATTGCATGAGCGGTGAACCAAACGGAATACAGAGCCTCTATTATGATCCCAATATGAGGAAACTATAAAAACATCCCCCACTGCCAAAAGAAAAAGGTCGATCATTTTGAACGCCATGTTTAATAACTATTTTTTTCTGAAAGACAATTCATAAACCTCAGGCCAAAGCATGAAAGAAAAATTAGAACTCGAATATTCGGTAAATGTATCACCCGGTATTTTATTTTCCCGATTAAGTACGCCCGGAGGACTGGCAGAATGGTTTGCCGACGACATCTATGTAGAAGATGATGTATTCAAGTTTAAATGGACCGAATCCGAGCAACAGGCCAGATTACTGAATCGGAAGAAGAATCAGTATATCCGGTTTCAATGGATTGATGAGCCAGACAACCAGAGTTTTTTTGAATTTAAGATTGCCAAAGATGAACTTACCGGGGATGTGGCCCTGATCATCACAGATTTTGTCCATAGTGAGGAAAAAGATGATGCCATCGAACTCTGGGACACCCAGATATCCAACCTGAAGCTGGCCCTGGGGGTTTCCTGATGTTTGAGACACCCGCATATCCAAGGTGAAGCTGGCCCCGGGGGGTATTGATTTTTCCCCCTTCCCTTGCCGGATCCCTTAAAAATAACTTATTTTTGTGTGCGTTTTTAGAGGAATAAATGATAGGAGAAGCGATTGAAACGACTACATAAATTATTGCTCAAGGAATTTTCCAAACCCCTTGTTGCTACTTTTTTTGTTGCCCTGTTCATATTGATCATGCAGTTTCTCTGGAAACGCATTGACGATTTGGTAGGCAAAGGGTTGGATTTCGACATTATCCTGGAGTTGTTGATCTATGCTTCCGCCACCCTGGTTCCCCTGGCCCTGCCTCTTGCGGTATTGCTGTCTTCCATCATGACCTTTGGCAATCTGGGGGAAAACCTCGAACTCACTGCCATAAAATCCTCCGGTATATCTCTCCAGCAGTTCATGCGGCCTTTGATCATTGTAATTTCCATGTTGAGCATCGCCGCCTTTTTCTATTCCAACCATGTCATTCCCTATGCCAACCTGAAAGCAGGGTCTTTGCTATACGACATCAAACGGCAAAGGCAGGAATTCCAAATCCGGGAAGGAATTTTTTACAATGATATTGAAGGTTACAGCATCAAAGTAGGCAAAAAGAACCATCAAACCAACCTGTTGGAAGAAATCATGATCTACCAACATAGCAAGGAGAAGGGCAATGCTGAAGTGACCATGGCCGATTCGGGTTACATCCGGATGACCAATGATGAGACCCGTTTGCTGGTGGAACTCTATAACGGGCAAACATACAAAGAGATGGAAGAAAGCGACAAGCGTTCGCGGAACGAGCCCAAACAATATCCCCACCAGGTCAGAAAATTCGATAAGGAAACCTTGTTGCTGGACCTGTCGGGTTTCAATTTCACCCGAACCGATGAACAACTCTTCAAGGACAATTATCAGATGCTGAAGATCAATCAGCTCCAACACAACGTCGATTCCCTGCGGAAAGTGTACGATGCCAAAGCCAATGAGCTGGCCGACAAGCTTGAGAAGAACTTTTCTCTGAGCCAGCGTCGCGGGGGTCGGCCGGATTCGCCAAACCAGGGGGCAAAAAATAAGCCCTCCCAGGGAAACACCCCATCCGCAGAGCGGCAATCGGGCCATCCGACATCGAAGTCCCCAAGTTCCCGGCAGTCTGATTCAGACAAAAACACATCCGGGAACCTGGAATCCCCGAACAAAGCACCCAAAGCGAGCGGGGTGCCTAACCAGGGGGCGGCTAACCGGGAGGGAAACACCCTAAAAGGCCGGGCCGGCAGTGTTAAACAACAAAAGGCCCGTGGTAAAGGGGTTTATACCGAGCTGCCCGCTCCCCTCATGATAGATTCCGCAAACCCAACCATCCAGGGCGATTATCCCGGCCGGGTCAACCCCCAGACAATGGCCACATATTCTCTCTGGCCTTATGGATCCGGTGGCCCCGAAAAACCAAATATCCCGCTCGAATACCCAAAAGATTCCTTCCTAAGCCCCAGAATCCTCCTCAAACATCCGAGCGGTACCCTCAAACATCGGAAAGACACCCCAGCATACCACCGTGATTCAACAGTTGGCCAACCTGAACAGTTTAATATGAAAAGACTGTATGATACCCTCCCGGCCGATGCCAAACTGGCCATATTACGAAATGCCCTGGACAATGCCCGGCGCAACAACAAATCCATCTCCAATTCACGGCGAATCTTTGAAAACCGGGAAAAAAACATCTACAAACACCAGATCCACTGGCACAAAAAATTCACCCTCGCTTTTGCCTGTCTTATCTTTTTCTTTATCGGAGCCCCCCTGGGTTCGATCATCCGAAAGGGAGGCCTGGGCACCCCCTTGGTTATCTCGGTGGTGATGTTCATCATATATTATATCCTATCGATCACCGGCGAAAATTTTGTCGAAAAAGGCATTCTCCCGGCCTACCTGGGCATGTGGCTGTCTTCGCTTATCTTTCTGCCCATCGGCATCTTTTTGACCTACAAAGCAACCAATGACTCAGTGATCCTGAGCCCGGAAACCTACCTGAAATTTATCAGGAAACTCCTGGGGCGGATCGGCCCAAAAAAAGGCACCGCCGGTAAAAATGAGCAATCATAATTTAGAAAACCATTCGTGGGGCAATTTAATCAGTTTATAAACATTCATTAGGCTATTTTTGTCAGTTTATATACTTTTGCAACATAACAGAAATAGAAATATTCCATTATACTTCGTGCTTTATGGCGAATCAGCGGCAACAACTCGAGCATCAACTCAACAGCATAGAAGAAGCCATTGAAGACATCCAAGCCGGGCAGGTAGTGATTGTGGTAGACGATGAAGACCGGGAAAATGAAGGAGATTTCATCGTAGCCGGAGAAAAGATCACCCCTGAGATTGTCAACTTCATGGCCAAATATGGAAGGGGGCTGATATGTGCGCCATTACCTGAATCCCGATGTGAAGAATTGGATTTGGAGCTGATGGTGGGCAAGAATACTTCCCTGCATGAGACCCCCTTCACTGTCTCGGTTGACTTGATCGGGCATGGGTGTACCACCGGCATCTCCGCCTCAGATCGGGCCAAGACCATCAAATCGTTGGTTGATCCGGATACGGCCCCGGAAGATTTGGGTCGTCCCGGCCATGTTTTCCCGCTAAAAGCCAAGCAAAAAGGGGTATTAAGAAGGGCCGGCCATACCGAAGCGGTGGTCGACTTCACCCGCCTGGCCGGATTAAGGCCCGGGGGCGCCCTGGTCGAGATCATGAATGATGATGGAAGCATGGCCCGCTTGCCGGAGCTTTTTGAAATTGCCGATCAATTCGACCTCAAGATCGTTTCCATCGAAGATCTGATTGCTTACCGCATACGACAGGAGAGCCTCATTGAACGCGGGGTAAGGGTGAAGCTGCCCACCGAATACGGTGACTTTGAACTGATCCCCTTCAAACAGAAATCCAATGGGGTGGAGCATATTGCCCTGGTTAAGGGCACATGGACCAAGGATGACCCGGTGCTGGTGCGGGTTCATTCATCCTGTGTGACCGGCGATATCTTTGGTTCCAAACGTTGTGACTGTGGTCCCCAGCTGCATAAAGCCATGACAATGATTGATCAGGAAGGACGGGGCGTATTGGTGTACATGAATCAGGAAGGTCGCGGGATTGGGCTTTTCAACAAAATAAAGGCCTACAAACTGCAGGAACAGGGAAGGGACACGGTTGAGGCCAACCTGGACCTGGGTTTTGAAGAAGATGAAAGGGATTATGGCGTAGGCGCCAACATCCTTAGCGAGCTGGGCCTGGGTAAAATCAGGTTGCTGACCAACAACCCGGTCAAAAGAAAGGGCCTGGAAGGCTATGGTCTGGAAGTCGTCGAAAACATCCCCCTGGAAGTCACCCCCAACAAGCACAATCGGTTCTACCTGGAAACCAAAAAACTCAAGATGGGCCATAGCCTTGAACTGGTGAACCCCAAAGAAGACATTGAAAAGATGCGGCGCCAAAAGGAGGAAGAAGAATCCCTCAACCCTTCTTCCCGTTCTTCCCACGACAATAGCTGAGACTCAACAGAAAAAGGGTAAACCCTCAGACGGTTAAAAGCGGGCACCCCTCCGAAAAAGGGTGGACCCGCAGGCAGATAAAAACTGGCTTTTTGCGTTGTTGGGGTCAGGATCTGCCGCTCAAGCCTTCCACAATAGCTTTTTTCAATTCCGCGGGCTTTTGATCGGCTCTTCTGGAAAGCTCCAGGAGATCGGAGCTGGGGGCCACCTCGTGCAAATCATATTGGTGGCGTAAAAAAGCCTGTATCCGGGAGGAAGGCACCTCCAAAATCAGGCCCAGCTCTTCCAGGGTAATAGACCCATAGAGGCGTTGACTACGATCCCTGCCGACGGCCTCCCGCTTCAACCGCTGATAAAGCCCATAGGGGGTCACATCATTGCCCCTGGCATTGGCCATAAGCGAAGCCTCCGGCGAGAGATCCTCCAGATCCTCCTGCCGGTCAATCCAGCCTGCCAGTGCTTCACCATTCATCCCCATTCCAGCTGCCGCTTTTTCCAGGGATATCCGCGGGGATACCCCCTGATCGGCCACTTCTACCCGGTTCTTCCACAGCGCTGAAAGATGATTGCCGCCCTGATAAATCGAGTGAAACGGGGGCAGCATCATCACCGTCCCCACAGTAAATAAGACGGTGATCATCAAGGATAAATATAACTCACGGGCTTTGTCGCGGGACCTGAACTTTAAAAAATAAACCCGCAGATTAAATAAATGAATCTTTAATATATGGAAGAGCGCAAAAGCCATGAATAAAAAAGAAAAAACCGTGTGTAATGATTCCCAGCCTGACTTATCAAGCCAAAGAATATCCCAGTCCAGCCACCGGGCTATGGTTCCTTCAGGCTTAAAATAGAGAATGATGCCGGATAAGGCCATCAGTAAAAAAGTGAAAAACAGGTTAAAACTTATAAAAATGGTCCAGTTAAATCGTTTCATACCGAATGGGTTTATGCTGAATCTTTTCATCATACTGCTCGAGCCTCATAGGTGTCGACATTGTGCCTGTCGACCAACCAACAGAGGTATTATATAATATCTGTCCAAGGTCAGGCAACTATTGCTTTGATGGCCAACAACCAGTCCAGAAAACGGACAAAGTCCCTGTTTCCATTCAAACCCATATGGTTGCCCCCCTGATATCAAACCTGTAAAATTAACAATTTGAATTTTATTGGCTAATTTTGCCGGGTACATCAAATCCTGCTTTTATGATATCCGACGAATCATTCCGCATCATATTCATGGGCACACCGGATTTTGCCGTGGAGAGCCTAAGACAGTTGATTGAACAGGGCTATAATGTAGTGGGGGTTGTCACCAATCCGGACAAGCCGGCCGGCCGGGGACAAAAATTAAAGGAATCGCCCGTAAAGGCATTTGCCCGCCAGCGGGGGTTGCGGCTTCTACAACCCAATCACCTTGACGACCCCTCTTTTGCCCGTGAACTGGAGGAACTCAACCCATCGCTCCAGGTGGTGGTGGCTTTTAAGATCCTCCCCCCGCGCATATTTACCATTCCCCATTACGGCACCTTCAACCTGCATGCATCGCTGCTGCCAGATTACCGTGGGGCAGCCCCCATCAACCATGCCATCATGCAGGGAGAAAGCCAGACCGGGGTAACCACCTTCTTCCTCGATCCCAAAGTCGATACCGGGAAGGTCATTAAATGGAAAAAAACCCCCATTGAACCCCATGACAGCGCCGGTAGCCTGCACGACAGGCTGATGGAACTGGGGGGCGAACTGGTCGTGGAAACCGTGGAAGCCATTCGAACAGGCAATTATCAAGCCATCGATCAAAATGAGCTGGCCGCTTCCCATGCCCCGCCCAAAAAAGCCCCTAAAATCCATAAAGCCGATTGTCAAATTAACTGGAATCAATCCACACAGGTCATTTACAATTTTATTCGTGGGCTAAGCCCCTACCCGGCTGCCTGGACCCGATTGTCTAACTCGGAGACCTTCCCACTGAAGGTTTACCATGGCCTGCCCGAATATAAAACCCACGATTACCCGGCTGGAAGCCTGCACAGCGATCATAAAAGCTATTTGAAGGTAGCTGCCTGGGACGGGTTCATTCACCTCAAAGAGATACAGCAGGCAGGAAAGAAGAAAATGGCGACGGAAGAATTCCTGAAAGGCTTCCGCGAGATCACAGCCTACCACTGCCAGTAAAAATGGCGGCAGACTGCCTCCCCCCGCTGGTGGCATCAATGAATGGTTCTGCAAAAAACGGGCTACCAGCAATCAGATCCTGCTAAAGAAGGTTGGTAGAACGATTAATCCCAGAGAGGACAGGGAAAACAATCTATAACAATGATCACATCCTGTCAAAGGCGGCTGTGCGGGTAATAACTGGTAAATAGGTTTATTGGGAGGCCTTTTCCCGGGGTTTTTTCCCCCGCAACCAAATTTTATCGCCGCGTTGGGGTTCCTCCGAGGGGTCCATCCGGTTGCGTTCATAAAGCTCTTCGAGCTCTATGCCATATTTTTGAGAAATGGAATACATGGTATCGCCCTTTTTCACCTTATGAGTTTCAAAGCCCCTGGCAGCCTTATTTCGCTTTGGCTGAAGGTACAATATCCGCCCGGGATATAAAGAGGCAGTATCGCTCAATTCATTGTATTTCTTCAACTCTCCGGGTATAAGGTTCAGCTCTTTGTTCAGGCTTTTGAACGTATCGCCTTCTTTAACCACTATATAATCAATGCGGTTGCGCGTTCTAATGCGATGTTTGCCAGGGGAAAAGGTAAAATTATCCACATCGCCAAGCGAACTCCTTCCGGTGGAAACATTCATAGCAGCATTAGCAGAGGCCAACCGTGGGTTTTTATCGAAACGGTGCAACCCATAACGTTCAATCAACTCAATCAGGCGGGAAGCATAAGTAGGGCTTGTGGCATATCCGGCTTTCTTTAATCCCCTTGCCCATTTCTTGTATGCCGTACGCTCATAACGGAATAAAAACGCATACCGCTGAGAACCTTTTAAAAAGCGGGAATGATCGCGGTAGGATTGATAAACACTTGAATACTGTCTGAAACATTCATCCCGCCGGTCGTCGTCATGGTAGATCCTTTTCCCGCTCCAGCTATCATGGCATTTGATGCCAAAATGGTTATTGGCCTGGCGGGCCAGCCGGCTGCGGCCATAATCGGACTCCAGTATGCCCTGGGCAAGTGTAATGCTGGCCGGTATACCGGTTCGCTGCATTTCGCGAACGGCCAAATCCTTATATTGTTGAACATAGGCCTTACTTTCTTCGGTATGACCGGGTGTGAAAGATTTCTGGGTGGTGGAACAAGATGCAAAAAGCAGCAAAAAAGCCAATAAATACCGGAAATTCATGGGGTGTAATTGTTTGGATCAAATATAAAGTTTTATCTTTGAGGGACAATGCAAATCTGTTTCCAAATATACGGGGAATATGAAGAAAAAGGAACTCACCTCAACGGTTTATGAATATCCCTCCCGGCAGGAACTCACCAGCCAGCAAAGCCAGCTCATTGATGAAGCCAGGAAAGCGGCTTCAACGGCCTATGCTCCCTACAGCAATTTTTTCGTAGGGGCAGCGGTTCGCCTGGAGAATCAGCAAATCGTCCATGCCAGCAATCAGGAAAATTCGGCCTTCCCCTCAGGCCTTTGCGCCGAGCGAACCGCTGTTTTCTATGCCAATGCCCGCTATCCTCAAACCCCCGTGATTGCCCTGGCCATTGCAGCGAACAATGGTGAAGAGCCCATCAAAAAACCGTTTCCCCCATGTGGGGCATGCCTGCAAGTGCTCCTGGAAAGTGAAAGGAGATACCAAACCCCCATTGAAATCATCCTGTTTGGCAGTGAAAAGATCATTGTGGCCGAAAATGTGGAACAATTCCTCCCCCATGGCTTTACAGAAGTAAACCTAAGGGATTCAGACCAATAGCATTTTTTGTGTTTGCCCTCCAACTAAGAATGCCCCCCGGCTCGTGGTGCTGGTTGCAGGCAGGGGAAAAGACAAAGTATTCGGCCCGGAGGGTTATAGCCCGGAAAGGTTAATATTTGGCCAAAACCTTTTGGAATTTTTGATTGGGATAAATACCTCCCGAATCTTTTGAAAATTCAGGCTTCAACCGGTTCACAAAATACATTTGAAGGGGCTCGCCGGTGTTTTTCATCCTAATTTCCCCCCGATAGGTCAGCTCAAAATAATCCTGAATGTATTCCACGGTCGAACCCGAAACATTAATGGCCCCCACCTCACTCATCTCCTCCATCTCATTGGCAATGTTAACGGTACGGCCCCAGATATCATAGGCAAAACGTTTGCTACCGATCACCCCGGCCATCACTTCCCCGGTATGAATGCCTATGCGCAGTTGCCATATATGCTCGCCTTTTCGCTGTTTTTCAACGGCTTTTTGTCTTACATAATCCCGGATCTCCAAGGCCGCCAGCACCACATCAAACGGGTGGCTATAATTCTTCAGGGGCAACCCCCCGGCACACATATAGGCATCGCCAATGGTTTTAATCTTCTCCACAAAATGGTGGTCAATGAGTTCATCAAATTTCTGAACGTAACGGTTCAATTCATTGATTAAATCGTGCACCGACATGACTTCCGTAAGGCCGGTAAAATTGGCGAAGTCGGCAAACATGACCGTTGCGCTTCTATATTTGCGGGATTTGGCAGCACCTTTCTTTTTAAGTTGCTCGGCAATTTCAAAAGGCAGGATATTAAGCAGCAGGTTATCCGATTTTTCTTTTTCTTTCCTCAATTCGGTCACATCAGATTCGATGGCCACCATCTTGTCCAGGTAACCGTACACATTGCGGATGGGCGTCAGGGTGGTTTGAATCCATTTATGTTGGCCACTGCGGGTAATGATTTGATGATCCAGGCTAAATGACTCGCCGCCTCCCCTGAAATGATCCAACACCACCTGGAGGTGATCGCTTTGGGCGGAAAAAATAATATGGTCATGCAATTGCCGGTAAGCTTCAGGGGTGTAACCATACATCCGTTCAAAGCCCTCGTTGGCCCACTCAATGGATCCGTCGGTTTGAAAGATAACCACGGCATTGGAGGTATTGCGGGCCACCTCAGATAAGTTGCTCAAACGTTCATTGGTCCGGTTAAGTTGTTTGATGTAATGATACCACTTTTTGGCGGCCTGCAGGCGCAGGTAAAGCTCATCGGGATCAACGGGTTTCAACAGAAAATGGGCCGTACGGTATTCCAGCAGGTTGCAGATCGACTCCTTCTGCCGGGGATCAAAAAGAAACAAAACCGGGGTATGATGGATGATGCGGTCTTTCTCGAGCCTTTCAAGTTCTTCAATCAGATCCGGGGTATAGGAGGATGCATCGATCAAAACGTAATCGGGTATGAGATTGCGGGCTTTTTGCGAGAACTCCCGTTCACCAGCCGATACCACCTGCCATGATTCTCCAGGCCTTTTTCCGATGGATTCGACCTGTTCCCTGTTTTGGCCCGATTCATCGATCAGTAAGATGGTTTGATGCATTTGCTGTGTGGGTGTCGACATACTTCATTGAAAACGCAGAGCTGATCCTTCAAATGGCACCCGGTCACAATATAACCGCCTTTCCGGAGACAGGACCCTGAATAACAGCGCAATGGATTGGGTACGTGGACCAGCCCATGATTCCTCTTAGTGATGAATTATACGTGAACGATCGCTGCAAGTTTCGGGTAAATTGAGATACATGGAATGTGGCATGGCCATGTGCTGAAGCATATTAAGTACTCATACCGCAACATTTGGTCTTTTTAACCATACAGGCAAAATGAAGCCCCGATTTGTTGATGCCTCTGCCCTGAGAAATCAAAGTTAAAACTTCTCTAGGGCGTTGATTCACCGGATGCACCAGGATGGTCAGAATCACCCAGCAAGTCGGGTCTGTGCTTGCGGGTGCGTTCCAGGGATTGTTGTTCGCGCCATTTTTCTATTTCATGAAAATTTCCCGAGCGCAAAACATCAGGCACTTTCCAGCCTTTGTATTCGGCCGGGCGGGTATAAACCGGGGGAGCCAGCAGGTCATCCTGAAAGGAATCGGTCAGGGCGGATGTTTCGTCGTTGATCACCCCGGGCAGCAACCGCACGGTCGTATCAACGATAACCGCTGCCGCCAGCTCTCCACCGGTCATCACGTAATCACCAATGGATATTTCACGGGTGATCAAATGCTCGCGTACCCGTTGATCCACTCCTTTGTAATGGCCACACAGGATGATGATGTTTTGAAGGGTCGAGAAATAATTGGCCATTTTTTGGTGATACTTTTCGCCTTCAGGGGCAGTGTAAAGGATCTCATCATAATGGCGCTGTCCCGTAAGGTGGCTAATGGCCCGGTCAATGGGTTCAATCGACATGACCATCCCCGCACCCCCACCAAAGGCATAGTCATCAATGCTTCGGTGCTTATCGGTGCTGTAGTCCCTTAAATTGTGAAGGTATATCTCTACCAACTCCCGCTCACGGGCCCGCTGTATAATGGACTGATCCAGTGGACCTTTGAACAAATCCGGCAATCCGGTCAATATATCAATCCGCATCGGTCTTTTTTTGCAAAATTAGCAAGAAGAATCGGTAATTGATTCATTGGCGTATATGTCATCTTGTCAACCGTTCGGGGTCAATTGAAGCCAAATTGTCATGATTTCATGGCCTCATTCAAAAGGCCAAAATGCACTGGAACACCACACAGGCCTTTCAGGCAGTCTTTATCCGGAAGAATCCTGCCCTCCAGGAAAACACCCCGTCCGGTACAGAGCATCATCCTGACAATCAACCACCAACCTCCACCCTGCCCAATCCTTCTTTGATTTTGGCATTGGATTTGATCTATATCCTAACCGAATTAATATATTAATTTAATCCAAATTAAAACAATTAAAAATAGAAGCCATGACACGTTTAAGCACTTACACCGCAAACCCAACCCGGGAAAAACGGTCCTACAATACCGCCTTATCGGATTTACTGGACCGCTTATTCCAGGAAGAAACAACCCGTGAGGGCCGTTACGCAGCCCTTCCACCTGCCAACATCGTGGAAACCCCAAAAAATTACAGGATTGATTTGGCCGTACCCGGTTATGAAAAGTCAGACTTTGACCTTGAAATCGATAAAGACTTGCTTACGGTTTCAGTAAAGGATGAAGCTCCAAAAGACCGCCAGCAAAAGCAATCCCATCGTAAGGTTTTGCGCGATGAATTTGGTATGCGCGGGTTCTGCAGAAGTTTCCGTTTATCGGATCAGGTAGACCCGGCGAACATCCAGGCGCATTACGAAAAAGGGATCTTATCGATCACCCTTCCTAAAAGTGAGCAGCAAATGCGCCGCTCGATCACAATCTCCTGATGGGGGTTGAGTCAAGGGTGATTCATCCCTAAGACACCGCGCCCCTTTCGGCAGAAAAATGCCCGTACTCCTGATGGTCGATGATTTCTTTCAGGTATTGCACCACCTGCCATATTTCCTGATAGGTATTGTACAGGGGTGAGGGGGCAATGCGGATGAGGCTGGGCGGCCGGAAGTCGGGCACGACACCTTTGCTCTTGAGGGCCTCGTTAATACGGAAGGCTTCCTGATCACGGGTAATGGCAATGTGCCCGCTTCTGCGCCCCGCATCCCGCGGTGAAACCACCTTAAAACGATAAGGTTCGGCCGATAAACGTTGATCGATCAAATAGATCAAATATTCCGTCATCTGCTGGGACTTGGAGCGGATCGAGGCCATACCGGCCTCATTGATCAGCTGCAGGCTGCCCTCAATGGGGCCGCTTCCCAGAATACCGGGAGAAGATATTTGCCACCCCCCGGCGCTGGCAGCCGGATCAAAATCCAACGACATATCGAATTGGGTTTCTTTCTTATTGCCGAACCATCCGGTTAAAAACGGCTGCTTGTCAAAATGACGCTGGTTCAGGTACAGAAAAGCACTGCTGCCGGGGCCCCCGTTCAGATATTTATAGCTGCAGAAAACGGCAAAATCCACCCCCCATTGGGAAAGCTCATGGGGAACAGCACCAGCCGAATGGCTGCAGTCAAAGCCAATGACAATACCCCTTTTGTGGGCCTCACGGGTGAGATATTCCATGTCCAGCAATTGACCGCTGCGGAATAGCACACTGGGCAGCAAGGCCACGGATATTTCATCGCTCATGTGGCGGACAATCTCATCTTCGTCCAGGTTATAACCGTCATACGAGGGCACTAAAATCAGCTCTTGTTCGGGATCCCGTCCTTTCAGGCGGATTTGTCCCTTCAGGGCATACAGATCGGTGGGAAAGTTCAGCTCGTCGGCCAGAATCCTGCTCCGCCCCCGGTCAGGCCAATAAAATGTACTTACCAGCGAATGGATGTTGACCGTGGTCGTCCCGGTCAGGATCAACTCATCCGGGCGGGCCCCTACCAGGGGCGCCGCTTCTTCGGCCAGCTGCTCAGCATAGTAAAACCAGGGCCGCTTGCCCTTAAGCCACCCTTTAATGCCCAAATCCCGCCATTCATTGAGCAACCGCTTAAGGCTATACTCCGACTCCTTTGAGAGTAAACCCAAGGAGTTCCCATCCATATACAATGTCCGGTCAGGAATATAAAAATGGTCCCGGTAACCGGAAAGCGGATCCTGCTGATCCATCTCTTCCGCTTGATTCCTCTCAATTGAAAAGCGTGTATCCATGTTATATGTCTTTTTTATTATGAAAATCAGCTGGCTCCAAGCAATCAACTCCCTTCATCCCTCTTCGAATGACAAAGCGTTCCCGGTGAAAAAATTCACACCAGTGCGTTAAATGCATCAACCCATCTTGTCTCCCCACCCCTGAAATCTCAACCATAAAGGCTTCCTTATTGGTCAAAACCAATGCCTGGTTTTTAAAAGCCGCCTGTCTAAAATACCCGTTTTTTAACAATTCACCATAAAAAAATCCGCAAAAGGGATAAAAATTACCGGGGGGTTTACTAAATTTGGGGAAAACACCGTTTATGAGAATCGTTTTACTCCTTATCGCCGCCCTGATGCTGTTGAACGGATGCCAGACAAATTCCTCCCAAAACAGCGATCAAAAACCTTCATCCGTCAAGAAAAGTTATTACGATGACGGGACCCTCAAATCAGAGCTGCCGATTGAAAATGGCAAAGCCAATGGCATTGCCAAAAATTATTATCCCAGTGGCAAGTTGCATTCTAAGATTCACTATTCAGATGGAAACAAATCCAAAACCATCTGGTATTACCGAAGCGGGCAAAAGTACCAGGTTACCCCTTACAAGAATGGGCAGATCGATGGTACCCGCAAATTTTACCGGCGCGATCAGTCGTTGGAGGCTGAAGTGCCTTACAGGAATGGGGAACCGGTAGAAGGGCTGCGGGAATATACCACCAGCGGAACCCTGGTGAAAGGATACCCGGAGATTGCGTTTAAACAACTCAACCGCCCGGAAGACAACCAGGTAATCCTCAAGGTATACCTATCCGACGGCTCGAGCAAAGTGCAATTCTACCGACACATCCAGGTTAATGAGGAAACAGTAAAAAAACAGATCCCTGGTTCAGCCGGGACTGGCCGCTTAACCTTTAGCCTCTCACCGGGATATCAGATCAAAAATAAACAACTTACCATTTACGCCCGGACTGAATCAGCACGCGGACATCCCTATGTCACACACGCCGATTATACCCTGAATGCAGAAAACCCCAAATGACAACAATCAAGATGGTGTGAAATCCTCCATGAAGATCAATGGATGCATTGTGTTGATTATTCCAATCGATTCAGACCATATTCTAGACGATGGTTAACCATTACAAGTGTAAGCTATTTATCAACCAAAAAATATATATGAACCTTGAATTGCCATCGCTGATTGGATAAAACAAATTCATCAAAACCAACCAACATTTAGCGTTTAACCTCGATTAACTATCTCTACTTCAATGCCATAATCAAAAGTTGAGCGCTGATAAGGACAATAAAAAAGGGGAAGAACCGACGCTTGGTTGCTTCCCCTTTACAATATCTGAAGTTCACGGATGGCTACTGGTTGTTGGATTCTTTCTTATTATACTGTTGATTTAACCCTTTTAAAACAGTGGATGTGATATTCAACTTTTTCTCTTTATAGAGGATGGGGCCGCCAAAAGAATAGCTTAAAATGAAATGGTAGTTATGCTTGTCGGCGTAATCATCCAGGTAGTCCATGACACTATTGAGCACCTGACGGTAGATGACCTGTTCCTTTTCGGCCAGTTTGGAACTCATTTGGCTTCGAAGCTGATATAATTTTTGTTCCTGCTGGCCCAGGTCTTGCTGCATCATTTTGGCTTTTGCCCGGGTAATCAGACCTTTATTAAGTTTCTCGCGCAGGTCCTGAAATTTTTCTTTCAATTCCTGCGAGCGGCTTTTCAACTCTGCCTGGGTACTCGACTGCTCCTGGGCAAATTCGTCCCGCTTATCCTGATACATCTGGTAGCCAGCCAACAGGGTGTCGATATTGACATAGGCTACCCTCAAATCGCCCTGCATGGAAGCGGTTTCAGGTTGTTCACCCTGGGCCTGGGCTGAGTCTTTTTCAGCAGTGGGTGCCTGAGGCCCCCATGAGGTAAATTCAAAAACAAATAAGGCAGCAACAGCCACGATGACAACGATATGAATGATTAAATTTAATCTTTTCATTTTATTGTTTTTTTTAATCACGGCAAATATAACTTAATAACGGGCTTTACAAAAATGAACCTTTTGTTTTTTTTGTGAAAGAATGTTAAAAATCCTGATACAACCCCGGGCATGGCGTAGGGGTATACTTTTCGCGGGGAGGTTCATACTTGCCAAAGTTGAAGATCAGCGATATTTCATGAGCCCCTTGAGTGAGCCCCGCCAGATGAGAGATGGTCATGTCATAACTGTAACCCACGGTAAACTGATCGATTTGGTAGCCCACCAAAACGGCAAAGGCATCGTTGCTGGGGATATCTTTAACCAGGGGAATGCCGCGATACCATAGACCCAGCATAAAAGGGTTATAATGCCAGTAAAGGCCCAGGTCCAGCTGGGAATATTCGCCCTGTTTTTTAAAGTGAAAAGCGGGCGAGAGGTTTTCCCTGTTTTGGCGGTTGTATCGGGTATTGATCGGGATTTTCATGCCCCCGAAAAGGGAAAAGCGCATGGGCAGGAGGCTTTTTTTGCCCGAGAGCGATTCATTGGGCCGGAGCAAGTGATGGGCGGTCAGGCCAACCCATAATTCTTTTGAATAGAACAAGGCAGAGGCAGTGGCATCGAAATCTTTAACATAATCGCGGGGGGGTGTTTCACGCGAGGTTGAATGGCCGCTGATCAGTTGATCGCCAAAGGTCAGCTCATGAAAATCAAGCCCGTTTTGGGTATATTGGAGTTCTAACCCGGGAATAAACCGCCATTCATGGTTTAGCTTGACATGATAAGAATAAACCAACCCCAGGTTGGTGGTGGATAGGTTCCCCGTACCGGCCTGTTCACGTAAAAACAAAACCCCCATGCCGCTGTTCAGGTTGGGAAAATAATGGTCATATGAAAAGGCATAGGTGACAAAAGCTTTTTGAAGGGCAGGCCACTGGTTGCGGTAATTGCTGACAATACGCTTGCCTTTGGTGCTGCCGGCAAACGAAGGCGCCAAATACAACGGACTGGAATAGAACTGGGTAAACTGGGGATCCTGAGCCAGACCCAGCTTAACCATCACGACCCCGATCACAATGAAAAGCATGCGTTTCATACAAAAACAAGCCGGCTTAGTCAAACATCATTGCCTGTTCATCAAATTACGTAAGATCTTGAAAAAAGTTGGAATTTAATGCTCAGAATCCGAGGCCACCCATAAAAAAACTCCGGGAGAAAAGTTGACCATCACCCGGAGTTTGATAAATCGATAAGGTTTGTTAGGGGTTACATCAGGAAACTGATCAGAAGACCTGCTGCCACAGCTGAACCAATGACTCCCGATACGTTGGGAGCCATGGCATGCATCAGCAAGTGGTTGTTGGGGTTGTTCAGCAAGCCTTCATGCTGGACAACGCGGGCGCTGTCGGGTACAGCAGAAACCCCCGATGCCCCGATAAGGGGGTTGATCTTATTTTCATCGCGCAGGAAGACATTCATCAGTTTGGCGAAGAGCAATCCGCCCACAGTGGCGATCATAAATGACAAAGCGCCAAGGCCGAAGATCATCAGTGATTTGGGGGTCAAAAAGACATCGGCCTGGGTGGAAGCGCCAACGGTCAATCCCAATAAGATGGTGACAATATCAATCAACGAACTTCTGGCCGTTTCAGCCAGCCGCCGGGTAACACCCGATTCCTTGAGGATGTTGCCGAAGAACAGCATACCCAGCAACGGCAATGCACTGGGCGATATATAAGCGGTCAGCAACAATCCGATGATGGGAAAAAGAATCTTCTCCAGCTTGGAGACCGACCGCGGGGATTTCATGACCATCTTACGTTCGCGCTTGCTGGTAAGCAGGCGCATAAAAGGGGGCTGGATCACCGGTACCAGTGCCATATAGGAATAAGCAGCGATGGCAATGGGACCAATCAAATGGGGGGCCAGTTTCGAAGACAGGAAAATAGCCGTAGGCCCGTCGGCCCCGCCAATAATACCGATGGCACCGGCTTCAGCCGGGGTGTAGCCCAAAGCCAGGGCCCCGAGAAAAGTTAGGAAAATGCCGATTTGGGCCGCCGCCCCCAGTAACATCAACCGCGGGTTGGATATCAGCGAACTGAAATCGGTCATGGCCCCAATCCCCAAAAAGATCAGGGGCGGATATATGCCTTGACGAACACCAAAATACAGGTAGTTCAACACACTGCCTTCTTCATACAAGCCCAGTTGCAGGTTGAAGCCTGCGGCCTGGAAAAACGGTATGTTGCCGATGATGATGCCTACCCCGATGGGAACCAGCAACAGCGGCTCGTACTCAAACCGGATGGCCAGAAAAATGAAAAACAACCCCACCACCAACATGATCAGGTGGCCGGAGGTGACATTGCCAAATCCGGTATACTCATAAAAATTCAGCAAACCCGCCATGGGTTTGGAATATTGCTTGAGGGTCTGATCTCCAAATACAAGGCGTTCCTTATTCTTGAGGCGACCCTGCCGGTCAGAAAGTTCTGGGTTGTCAAAATCTACCACAAACTCGCCTTCCCCGGTCACTTTCCAGTGTCCATAATACTTCTTCTTGGTCGAATCCAAATAGCAGGTGCCATCCTCATTAAACTGGATGCCCTTATATCTTGCGCGCGTCTCATCACTCTCCTTGCTGATCTTATACCCGGAAAACCGATTCATCCATTTGCCCCGGGTAAGGGTTTCAATGGTTTGATCTACTGTGGAATTTTCATCCTGCCCGGTGGCAGAAGGAACCACGAACAGCAAAATCAACAGGATTGAGGATAAGATGATGCTTAGCTTCTTCATGATAAAATGGTTGGTTTGAGATGAATTATTCGATTTCAGCCAAAACGTCATTCTGAAGGACTGAATCGCCTTCTTTCACCTTAATGCTTTTTATTTTCCCGTCTTTATCAGCCAGTACATTGTTCTCCATCTTCATGGCTTCCATGATCATGATCTTATCACCTTTTTTAACTTCATCGCCCACTTGCACCAGGATCTTGAAAATATTGCCCGGTAAGGGGGCTTTAACGGAACTAACCTTGCTGCTGACGGTTTTCTTGATCTTGCTGTCGCTGCGTTTGGTCTGTACCTGTGAACGGACCAGTTTCGGGGTTTTCGAACGGGCTGATTCTTTCTGTTCAACCTCTACTTCATATTGGGTACCGTTGACTTCGATCTGAGCAATATTGTCTTCAAAATCCTTAATTTCAACCTCGTAGGTATTACCGCGTATTTTAAACTTAAACTTTTTCATTGTTGATCGGCTTGTTAGAAGGTTTTATGAGGCCACTTTCTTAATCCGTAAATTTTGGAACTCCAGGGTGAATAGCGTTTTCTAACCCGTTGAATGGTAATGATATTGCTTTCAGGATCATGGAGTTCGTTATAATGTAAATAAAGGGCTGTTGCGATGGCTGCCGTCACTTCGGCCGGCATTTGCACCTCATCGTCTACCTGCTTTTGTTCCTGTTTCCGCTTCTTCTTCATCTCCTTTCGGGTGCGGTAGTAGAGGATTCGGGGAACATTTGAAAACAAGGCGAATGACAATACCAGGGCCATAAAGACGATCACATAGCCTACCACGGCAATGGTTACGCCCTGGCCGTATATCTGGGTGATGTCAAAATTGATGTCGCTAATCCACCAAATCATAATGTATGCATCTTAAATGTTACAATGGCAAATTCGAATGTTTCTTGGCCGGGTTCACATCCTTTTTGGTTCCAAGGGTCTGCAGGGCCCGGATAATCCTAAAGCGGGAATTCCTGGGTTCAATGATGTCATCAATATAACCCAGACTCGCTGCCTGGTAGGGATTGGCAAAGTACTCGCGGTATTCTTCCTCCTTCTCCTGAATGAATTTTTCTTTTTCCTCCTCATCTTCTATCTCCTTCAAATCTTTGCCATAGAGTACTTCAACAGCACCGCGGGCCCCCATCACGGCAATTTCAGCCGTGGGCCAGGCATAATTCATGTCTCCACGCAACTGCTTGCTGCTCATTACATCATGGGCCCCACCGTATGACTTGCGCAGGGTAATGGTGATCTTGGGAACCGTCGCCTCCCCGTAGGCAAACATCAATTTGGCCCCGTGATTGATGATACCGCCATATTCTTGATTGCTGCCCGGAAGGAAACCCGGAACATCCACCAGGGTAACCAGCGGAATATTAAAGGCATCGCAGAAGCGAACGAAGCGGGCCGCCTTGCGGGAAGCATCAATGTCGAGGACACCCGCCAGGTAATTGGGCTGATTGGCCACAATGCCTACCGGCATCCCGTCGAACCGCCCAAAACCAATGACAATGTTCTTGGCATAATGGCGGTGAATCTCCAAAAACTCTTCATAATCCACCAGACTGTGGAGAATTTCTTTGACATCGTAGGGCTCGTTGGGATTCTCCGGAATGATCTCATTAAGCTTGTCATCCAGGCGATCAATGGGATCATCATTTTCAGTCAGCGGGGGCTCTTCCAGGTTGTTGGCGGGCAAATAGCTGAGTAATTTGCGGATTAACAGCAGCCCCTCCTCTTCGTCTTCGGCCTTAAAGTGAGAAACCCCCGACTTGGAAGCGTGCACATCAGCCCCGCCCAGATCAGAGACGGAGATCTCTTCACCGGTGACGGTCTTGACCACCTTGGGGCCGGTGACAAACATGTAACTCGTTTCCTCGGTCATCATCACAAAATCGGTCAGCGACGGCGAATAAACGGCACCGCCGGCACAGGGTCCAAAAACAGCCGATATTTGAGGAATGACACCCGAGGCAAGGATGTTGCGCTCAAAAATCTCAGCATAACCGGCCAAACTGGTTACTCCTTCCTGGATACGGGCTCCCCCGCTGTCATTGATGCCAATCACAGGGGCCCCTACCTTCATGGCCATGTCCATCACCTTGGTGATCTTCTGGGCAAACATCTCAGAAAGCGAACCGCCAAAAACAGTGAAATCCTGGGAAAAAACGTAAACCACCCGCCCGTCTACGGTGCCGGTGCCGGTGACTACCCCGTCGCCCAGGATCTTCTTCTTGTCCATCCCAAAATTGGTGGACCGGTGGGTGACGAACATGTCAAACTCCTCAAAACTCCCCTCATCCAGGAGAATCTCAATCCGCTCGCGGGCAGTGAGTTTGCCTTTGTCATGCTGGGCCTTGATCCTTTTCTCGCCGCCGCCCATCTTGGCTTCGGCTCTGGAATCAATCAGCTTTTTTATTTTGTCTTGTTTGCTCATCGTACAGTTTATGAATTGATTCGGCGTTTGGTTTTATCCTCACAAAGTTCCGTTAACACCCCATGGGTGGATTTGGGATGAAGGAAGGCAATGTCCAGGCCTTCAGCCCCCTTGCGGGGCTCCTTGTCTATCAGCCTTACCCCGTTGTCTTGAGCAATCCGCAACTTCTCTTCAATATTTTCAACAGCAAAGGCTATGTGATGAACCCCCTCCCCTTTCTTCTCAATGTACTTGCTGATGGGGCCATCCTCTTCGGTGCTCTCCAGCAACTCGATCTTGGTGTCGCCCACCTGAAAAAAGGCCGTGCGTACCTTCTGATCTTTTACTTCCTCGATGTTGTAGCATTGAAGCCCCAACACCTTTTCATAAAACTGGATCGAATCATCCAGGTTTCTGACTGCTATTCCAATGTGCTCAATATGTGATGGATTCATAGATCGGTTGATTTTTTATGCAAAACTACCTATATTCATCAAATTTGAGAAATGATATCCCTCAAAAAATAACCTTTATCAGGTTGTTATTTAACATATGTGCCGCAGAAGATAGGCAGGTTGATCGATCATTGTCCCACGCAGGCCCGGTGGCAATCCAATAGTTCGGACAGAAAATATTTAAGCTATGGCTGAAAAAAAAGCAACCATCCGCTTCTACGAAGAATTGAACGATTTTCTGGCAGCTGACCGGAGAAAGAAGGAACTGGAAATTTATTTTTATAACAATCCCTCGGTTAAAGATGTGATTGAATCGTTTGGTGTACCCCATACAGAAGTGGACTTGATTCTGGTCAACGGAATATCCGCCGCATTTAAGGATCGTATCAAACACGGAGACCGGATATCGGTGTATCCAAAATTTGAATCGCTGGATATATCTTCCCTATCAAAATTAAAAGACAGGCCGTTGAGGCAAACCCGGTTTGTTTTGGATGTCCACCTGGGCAAGCTGGCCCGCTACCTTCGATTGTGCGGCTTTGACACTTTATATGACAACCGCTATGAAGACCACACCATCGTTGAAATGTCGGGCCAGCAAAACCGCATCATCCTCACACGGGATATAGGGATTTTGAAATATTCAACCGTCCAGCATGGGTACTGGCTCCGCTCAGATAACCCCGGCCAGCAGCTGCGCGAGGTCATTCAGCGATTCGACCTGAAAGATCAGATTCGCCTCTTCTCGCGCTGTATGGAATGCAACGGAACCATTGAGCAGGTTGACAAACAACAGGTTGCCCCTTTCCTGCTGGAAGGAACCAAAAAATATTATGATCGGTTTTATCGATGCCGCCAATGCGGCAAGGTCTACTGGGAAGGATCTCATTACCAGCAAATGGTTCAACAAATCAGGCAGCTTCTGTACGAAATAAACAGGGGCACCTAACCACTGCGACAACTTTGCATTCCTTTCGCAACTATGATCACTTAAATTTTTCCCGGAAAATTCCCAGTAATGGTAATGGATGGGGGGACAGTCCAATAAACTGAAGCCCTGTGGTTCAGACCGAACAGCAGATAGAATCAGTCAGCCCAGGGTAAAATAGGTCCAAATCAAGCTCTGCGGTTTAACCAAAACATCGGATCGGATGGGTCAGCTAAGGATGGAATACATTCAACTGAAGCCCTGCGGTTTAGCCAGGACATGAGACAGAATTAGGCAGTTAAGGGTAAAATAAAACAAACTCAAGCCCGGCGGCCACACTGCCTATCGAAGAGCTTGCAGCCATCAGGAAATATAGGCCGCAGGGAAGCCACGGCCGGGCCCGGTCATTGAATGGTGATGAACGTGTCAAAAACCTGCACTTCGGTGCCGCGCCTCAATTTAGCCCGTTTACGGGACTCCTGGGCTCCATTGACCAGCACATGGCCTTGCTCAACCATCTGCTTGGCCTGGGCCCCGGACGGGGCTATGTCGGTTGCCTTCAGCAATTTGATCAGTTCAATGTATTCGCTACCAGCAGGCAGTTCAAATTCCATGGTTTAGGCTTTAGTCGTTGTCAAATTCCGTATTTCCCCGACCAATGCATCCATAACCTCCGTTGCCTTCCCCTGCAGGAAGATGTCGGTGATGGATGTGGTGAAAAGGCTCCGGTTGGGATTGATCTCTATGATCTTCACGCCATTTTCTTTGGCCAATTGCGGAATCATCGATGCAGGCATGATCTCGCCGGTGGTACCAATCACCAGAAAAATATCGCTGTTTTGAGCGGCTTCGATCGATTTCTGGTGGGCCCCCTGCGGAATGCCTTCACCGAAAAAAATAAAATCCGGCTTCAGGACGGCTCCACACTTTTCACATCGCGGGGGAACATGCTCCAGCATCTTATCGCTCACCTGGTAGGTTTGCCCGCATTTCTGGCACACCAGCCTCCTGGAATTGCCGTGGAACTCATAAACATTGCGGCTTCCGGCTTCCTGATGCAAGTTATCGATGTTCTGGGTGATCACCGATTCAACAAGGCCCATCTCTTCAAGCTCAGCCAGCTTCTTGTGGCCCAGGTTGGGTTCGGCACTGCCAAAAGAATCAAAAAAAATGGTTTTGATCACGCTCCAGGCATGTTCGGGATTGTTGTAGAAGTAGTCCAGATCCAGAATGCCCGGGTCATATTTGTTCCATAACCCGTTTTCCCCCCGGAAAGGCGGGATGCCACTTTCCACACTAATGCCTGCCCCCGTAAAACCAACATTGTAGGAGGAGCGGGCTATCCATTCGGCGGCTTGCTTGATGTGTTCTTGATTCATCTTCAGGGCCTTTTAAGCATTCATGCAACCGCAAATTTAAAGAATTTACCGCCTCGTTGTCCGGCTGCCGGTAAAAAACTCAACCGAAGATGATAACATCAGCAACACTACTGATGGCAATCCATGTCTTTTATCCTTTGGAGCAATGATCCACCCCCGTCAATCCATATTCTTACATCTTGGAGCAGGCGTGGGATACCGTCAGTCCATATTCTAATCTTTTGGATCTGTGATGGATCCCATCAGTCCATATTCTAATCTTTTGGATCTGTGATGGATCCCATCAGTCCATATTTTAATCTCTTGGATCTGTGATGGATCCCCATCAGTCCATATTTTAATCTCTTGGATCTGTGATGGATCCCGTCAGTCCATATTTTTGATTTCGTTGAGCACCTGTTGAAGGCTCTCCTTGGCATTTCCAAAAAGCATCCGGGTTTTATCGTTGTAAAAGAGTTTGTTTTCAATCCCGGCGTAACCCAGTCCCATTCCCCGTTTCATAACGATGATGTTTTTGGCTTTGTAGGCCTGCAGGATGGGCATTCCGGCAATGGGACTGGAAGGATCCTCTTCCGCGGCGGGATTGACCACATCATTGGCACCGATCACCACCGCTAGGTCAACATCCTGCATTTGTTCATTGGCTTCCTCACTCTCCAGAAGCTTATCATAAGGGATATCGGCTTCGGCCAGCAGCACGTTCATATGCCCGGGCATTCTACCGGCCACCGGATGGATGGCATAGTGAACCTCCACCCCGTTTTGCCCCAGTTTATGATCCACCTCCCGGGTAAGCATCTGAGCCTGGGCCACTGCAAGGCCATAGCCGGGAATAATCAAAACCTTAGGGGAATAATTGAGCAGGACGGCGGCATCGCTGATGCCGATCTCCTTGATCTGGCCTGCTTCACCGGAATCATCGGCCTTGCTTCCCCCGAAAGCACCCAGGATGACATTGGACAACGACCGGTTCATCGCCTTACACATCAGGATGGTCAGGATGGTACCGGCCGATCCCACCAAAATACCCCCGGTAAGCATCACCTGGTTGTTGTAAAGAAATCCGCCCATGGCAGCTGCCACCCCTGTAAAGGAGTTCAGCAGGGAAATCACCACCGGCATATCGGCCCCGCCAATGGGCATCACAAAAGAAATTCCATATAAAAGGGAAATGGCAAGAAAAGCATAAAGCAAAGGCATCACACTGGCTGGCTCAACCGCTCCCAGGCTCATAATGTAAACAATGAAAGCCACCAGCAAAACCAACAAAGCCATATTGACGATGCGCAGCAAACCCGAACGGATATCAGAAATTTTCCCGTCCAGCTTGCCATAAGCGATCATCGAACCTGAAAAGGAGACGCTGCCGATCATCAGGCCCAGCAAAATGACCAGTACCTGGCCGTTGAACATCCCATGAGCCCGGATCAGATCCGGGCTGATATGGGGAAATTCCATCAAAGAAATCAGGGCAGCGGCTGCTCCGCCCATTCCATTAAAAAACGAGACCAACTGGGGCATGGCGGTCATCTGAACCCGCCGGGCAATCAATGTCCCGATCAGCGTGCCGGTTGCAATGGCAGCTACAATCCACCCAATATTGTGGATGTGCTCGCCATCCTGTTTGTGAAAAACCAGGGTTGAAACAATGGCCAGGGCCATTCCCGTTGCAGCCCATATATTACCGCGACGCGCCGTATCGGGGTGACTGAGCTTTTTCAGTCCTACAATAAACAGAACCGAAGCAATGATATAGGTGATCTCCAGGATGGATTCACCCAGGGTAAAAGAAAACAATTCCTCGGCTTTAATCACTTCATCCATATTGAAAGGCTATTGTTTTTGTTTTTTGTTAAACATACTTAACATCCTGTCGGTCACCACAAAGCCCCCGACTACGTTCAGGGTGCCAAGCACCACCGCAACGAAACCCAGTATCAGGGCAAGGGTGGTTTCGGCATGGCCCATCACAATAATGGCACCAATAATAACCACCCCGTGTATGGCGTTGGCACCCGACATCAGTGGGGTGTGCAGCACGGAAGGGACGTTGGATATGACTTCAACGCCCAAAAAGACCGAAAGAATCAAAATGAAAATGATTTCACGGTGCAGGTAAATAAATTCCAGTATGCTTTCCATAAGCTCCAAATTGTATGGCATTCGACATTTTTTCGACCCCGCTTTTTTCGACCCCGCTTAGCGGGGTTCAAGAAATCTGACCCCGAACCTGACCCCGCTAAGCGGGGGTATAAAAAATCGGACCCCGCTAAGCGGGGGTTGGGCAAGCGGGGGTTGGGCCGGGGAGACCCCGCTAAGCGGGGTTATGATTTAAACCGGTCGTTGATGATATCATGGTTATGGGTGATGGTGGCATTTTTGACAATATCATCATCAAAGTTCAAATTCATATTTCCCTGTGAATCAATGATCAGTTTGAGAAAATTCACCAAATTGTTGCCGAACATTTTACTGGCATCGGCCGGCAATTCGGAGGGGTAATTGGAATTACCGATGATGGTGATTCCCTGATGGTTGATTATGCGGCTGTTTTCGGTAAGCTCACAGTTTCCGCCCGAAGCAGCCGCCAGGTCAACAACCACACTTCCGGCCCGCATTTGCTCTACCGTCTCTTTCTTCAGCAACAGTGGGGCTTTTTTGCCTGGAATCTGGGCGGTGGTAATGATCACGTCCGATTTAAGGGCATGATCATGAATCAACTGCTGCTGTTTCCTTTTGTAATCATCACTCTGTTCAGTGGCGTATCCACTGCTGTCCTGGGCATCAGCGGCCCCTTCCACCTCAATGAATTTACCCCCCAGGCTCTCCACCTCTTCTTTGACGGCAGTGCGGACATCAAAAGCCTCGACTACCCCACCCAGCTTACGGGCCGTGGCAATCGCCTGCAAACCGGCAACCCCGGCACCCAACACAAGCACTTTGGCCGGTCGAATGGTCCCGGCAGCGGTCATGAACATGGGGAAAAAGCTGGGCAGGTTGTTGGCTGCCTCCAAAACTGCCTTATACCCCGCAGTAGTAGCCATGGACGAGAGCACATCCATCGCCTGTGCCCGGGTGCTCCGCGGGATCATATCCAGGCTGATGGTGGTCACCCCCTGCCTGGCCGCTCCCTCAACAACTTGTTTGTTGCTCAGGGGATTGATCAGCGAAAGCAATACCTTCCCCTCACCCAGTTGCTGAAGCTCTTCCCGGGTGAAGGGATTGATGCGAATCAACAAATCCGCTTCCTGCCTGATCTTTTCTGCCTGCCTGATCTCAGCCCCGGCTTCCTGATAATACCGGTCAGCAATGTAGGCTTGCCAACCGGCCCCCTGCTCAACCAATACCGTGACCTGCATCTTGCGCAATGTCTCAACATTGGCTGGCAAAACAGCCACCCGCTTGTCACCATTGTTTTCCTTCAGTATACCGATTTTCATAACAGTTGTTTTTGGTTGAATGAAACCCCACCCAGGAACCTAAAACAATCAATAAAACATCTGGGTTCCATCGTGAGCGTTTCCGATAATTAATAGATCTTGATTGAGTAAACGACCTGATTAACAAACTTTAATAAATCTTTGACAATCAACAAGATATTACACACGTCAACAATGCATGGTTCTCCCTCTCCGGTCTGCAAAATCATTTGTTGCCACAATCAATTTTCTCTCAACCGGGAAACATTTCATTTTTAGATTTTGTTCAAGCTTATATCCTATATACCTTTATACCTGGGTTGGAAACCAAAGGATGATTAAACAAAGGCCATTCTGTTTTGTCATTACTAAAGCACATGCTTTATGCGTTATGCTGATGATTCCCGGATGAAGAAAGCCCGAAGGCAGAATGACCACTAAGCAAAAGAAATCAGGATCGCTGAAGGCAACGGCTTCAACATCAGGCGATTGTACAGGGAAGTAACATCAAATTAGCCGAGGTCTTGAGTTAAACCACTTTTTGTCGATCATTTAAACAGGAGCAGTTCAAATGAACCGGTTCGAATTTTTAGGCAACACCGACATAGAAACCATTGAAGCACTTTACGGTCAATATCTCAAGGATCCGGATTCGGTGGAGGAGACATGGCGAAACTTCTTTAAGGGTTTTGAGTTTGCCCAGCAGCATTATGGGGAAGAACAGGGCTCTGGGGTTTTAGACAAGGAATTTCGGGTGATTAACCTGATCGAGGGATACCGACGGCGGGGGCATCTTTTCACCAAGACCAATCCGGTGCGAAGCAGGCGGGAATATCGGCCAACCCTGGATCTTGAAAACTACGGGCTTTCTGAGGAAGATCTGGATCAGGTGTTTCAGGCGGGTAACCGGATCGGTTTGGGAGCCGCCCCGTTGAGGGATATCCTACAACACCTTCAGCAAACCTACACCCGGTCAATCGGGGCGGAATACATGTTCATCCGCAATCCTGATATTCTGGGATGGCTGCAGGAAAAGATGGAATCCACCCGCAACACACCCGATTTCTCATCGGAACAACGCCGCCACATTTACCATCACCTCAAACATGCTGTCGGCTTTGAAAGCTTCATCCACAAAAAATTCATCGGACAAAAGCGTTTCTCCCTGGAAGGGGCCGAATCGCTGATACCGGCCCTGGATGCCGTCATTGAGCGGGGCGCCGAGTTGGGGATCGAAGAGTTCATCATCGGCATGTCGCACCGCGGGCGGCTCAATGTGCTGGCCAATATATTGGAAAAGCCGGTGGAAGATATCTTCTCGGAATTTTTGGGTGAACATTATGATGAGCGCATTGCCCTGGGAGACGTCAAGTACCATCTGGGCTACGGCAATCAAATCCACACCGACACGGGCAAGCCGGTGATGTTGAACCTGGCCCCCAACCCTTCCCACCTGGAAACGGTAAATCCTGTGGTAGAGGGCATCTCCAAAGCCAAAATCTACCATAAGTATCAGCACGATTACAACAAACTGGCACCGATACTCATTCACGGTGATGCTGCCATTGCCTCGCAGGGGGTGGTATACGAAACCATCCAGATGTCTGAGTTGCCAGGCTATAAGACGGGTGGCACCATCCACCTGGTAATCAACAACCAGGTGGGGTTCACCACCAATTACCTGGAAGGCCGATCCAGTACGTATTCGACCGATGTGGCGAAAGTCACCCGATCGCCTGTCTTTCATGTCAACGGCGATGATGTGGAAGCCTTGATCTTTACCATCCGCCTGGCGATGGAATACCGCCAGCAATTCCATACCGATGTATTCATTGACCTGCTGTGCTACCGCAAGCATGGCCACAATGAGGGGGATGAGCCCCGCTTCACCCAACCCCTCCTTTACAAGGCCATCAGCAAACACCCCAACCCGCGGGATATATACAGCAATTACCTGGTCCGCGAAGGCCTCTTGCAGAAAGAACAAATCAAACAGGCAGAACAACAATACAATCAATGGCTTGAGGGACAACTCGCCCGGGCCAAAGAAAGCAATCAGGTGCACATCAAGCAGTTCCTGGCTGAAGACTGGGAAGATTACATTAGACCTGAATACAAGGATTTTACAGTAGCTCCCGATACCAACATTGGTCTGCAGCGGCTTACGAAACTGGCCAACACGATCAATCAGCTTCCCGCGGAGATGAAATTTTTTAAAAAAGTCCACAAGCTGATCGATGAACGCAAAAAGATGGTTGAGCAAGACCGGCTTGACTGGGGGATGGCTGAACTGCTTGCCTATGCATCTTTGGTGGACGAGGGCTTTCCGGTGCGCATCAGTGGTCAGGACAGCGAAAGGGGCACGTTTTCCCACCGCCATTCCAGCCTTACACTGGAAGACAAGGACCACAAATACATTCCCCTCAAGCATGTAAGCCAGGACCAGGCGGAATTTCACATTTTTAACTCGCCCCTTTCGGAGTTCGGTGTAATGGGGTTTGAATACGGCTACGCCATGGCGACCCCGCAGGGACTAACCATTTGGGAAGCCCAGTTTGGCGATTTCAACAACATGGCCCAGGTGATCATTGACCAGTACATCACTTCGGCCGAGGAAAAGTGGGGGCTGATGAACGGGCTTACCCTGCTGTTGCCCCATGGCTATGAAGGCCAGGGACCGGAGCATTCAAGTGCCCGGATGGAAAGGTTTCTGACCCTGAGCGTGAACAACAACATGCAGGTGGTGAACCCAACCACCCCGGCCAATTTCTACCATGTATTGCGCAGGCAGGTACACCATAATTTCCGGGTGCCCCTGGTTATTTTCAGCCCCAAAAGCCTGCTGCGCCACAGCAAAGCCGTCTCGACCATGGAAGAACTGGCCGGCAATAAATTTCAGGAGGTCATCGATGATCCCAATGCAGATACCCCCCGGGTCAAAAGGGTGGTCTTCTGCAGTGGCAAGATATACTATGATCTGTTGGAGCGCAAGGAACATTTTAATGCCACCGACATTGCCCTGATCCGGATCGAACAGCTCTATCCGTTTCCCCATGAGCAGGTACAGGCCCTGATCTCAAAATACAGCAATGCCATCAGGTGGTTATGGGTACAGGAAGAACCCGAAAACATGGGGGCCTGGAAATACATCCGCGAGCAGATGAGCCAGGTAGATCTTCAGGGAGTGGCCCGACAGCCCAGTGCCAGCCCGGCAGTTGGACTTTACAGCCTGCACCAGGTAGAACAAAATGAGATCATTGGAAAGGTCTTCCGCAAGTGTACCTGCGAGCGCAACTACAAGTACTGCAATCTGGATTGTGAAGTGGGCAGCCACAGGAAGCAAGTCAAACAACAAAATTATATTAAATCCTAAGCTATGGTTGAAGTCAAGATACCCAGTCCGGGCGAATCCATCACGGAAGTAGAAATTGCCGATTGGCTGGTGGAAAACGGCGATTATGTAGAAAAAGACCAGGAAATAGCTGAAATAGAATCCGATAAAGCCACGCTTCCCCTGGTAGCCGAGGCAAGTGGCACCATTGAGATACTGGCTCAGGAAGGGGCCTCCATCAAGGTAGGTGAAGTGGCCTGCAAGATTGATGCTTCTGCCGGGGCCTCGGAAAAAGCGCAGGCGCCAACGCAAGCCCCGGCCGCTGAGACAAGCAGCAAAAAAGCAGGGTCAACCTCCGGTGCAGCAACTCCAGGGGCGAAAAAAAAGGAGCAGGCCCAACAGACCACCGGCAGTTCAGGCGAAGCTTCTAAGCCGGATTCAGATAAGCCTTCGCAGAAGCCTTCGGAGAAGTCTTCGGAGAAGTCTTCGGAGAAGCCAGCGGCTGCATCCACTTCTGAGGAATCCAGCCCCTCGGGGCAATCGGGTGAGCCATCGTCCGGTGGTTCATCGCCTTCATCCAGGCCAGAAGAAACCTCCAAACGGGTGAAAGCAACCCCCTTGGCCCGCAAAATGATGGAAGCACACGGTGTTTCCGTCGATCAAATACTCCAGGGGTTAAGACGAATCACCAAAGAAGATGTCAACCTGGCCCTTCAGGGGCTCACCAAAGAAAAAGCCCAACAAGGTCAACCCTCGCCGGGAAAGGAAAAAACCGAACCCGGAACAACCTCATCCGGAACAACCTCATCCGGAACAGCTTCACCCGGAACAGCTTCACCCGGAACAGCTTCACCCGGAACAGGCTCACCCGGAACAGGCTCATCCCAGGCCTCTATGTCCGGAGACGCTAAATCCAGTGGCCCAGATTCCCAAACGTCTGAATCCAAAGGCCATAAGGCGGGAGGCGTTTCTTCCGGACCCGCTTCACCCGGCCCCCCTTCCTCAGAACCCAACCGGCAGGTGCACCGCGAAAAGATGAGCCGCCTGCGAAGAAAACTCAGCGAGAGGCTGGTTTCGGTCAAAAACGAAACAGCCATGCTCACCACCTTCAACGAGGTGGACATGTCGGAAGTGATGGCCCTGAGAAAACGCCACCAAAAAGCCTTCCAGGAAAAACACGGCATCAAGCTCGGGCTGATGTCATTTTTCATCAAAGCCTCCGCCCAGGCCCTGCAAGCCTACCCCAACGTCAATTCCATGATCGAAGGCGATCAGGTGGTCTATCCCCAATATGCCGACATCGGCGTTGCCGTTCAAACCCCTAAGGGACTGATGGTTCCGGTTATAAGAAATGCAGAAAATCGCTCCTTGGCCGACCTGGAAAAACAAGTCAAGCACTTCGGCGAAAAGGGCCAGAAAAACCGCATCACCATCGATGAAATGGAAGGAGGTACCTTCAGCATCACCAACGGCGGGGTATTTGGATCATTGCTGTCCACCCCCATCATCAATCCCCCGCAATCGGCTATACTTGGTATGCACACCATCCAGGAGCGACCGGTGGCCGTGGAGGGTCAAGTCGAAATCCGCCCGATGATGTACATCGCCCTCTCCTACGACCACCGCACCATCGATGGCAAAGACTCGGTCAGCTTTCTGATGAAAATCAAAGAACTGGTGGAAAAACCGCAAAATCTACTTATCCCGGGAGGCAATGCCGACAAGCAACTGCTTGGGCTGGCTTGATCAAACCGCTAGCAAATCTTTGGAAGATTTAGTCAATGCTACTGTAAATATAACAATTAATTTTTCGTTTTCATTCTGACTCCGACCTGTTTAACAAAATGCACCACCCGCTTCTACTTCCATTATGCAACATAAAGGATCTAAAAAAGAATTTTCAGCTTTATTGAAAAATTTACTTTTTCATTTTTATCTTTGAAGGCCTTATAATCAGGAACCATCTGCACTGTGGATGAGATTTTTTGATTGTTCACAGAAAATCATCGATGGTTTCCACGGAAAAAACAAGCCTAACACAAAAAAAACGATCTTATGAAAAAGCTCAGCCATTTAGAACCCAAGCCCATATGGGAATATTTCGAAGAGATTTGCCAGGTACCGAGGCCTTCCAAGAAGGAAGAACAGATTCTGCAGTTTTTGGAAAACTTTGCCAAGAAGCATGATCTGGAATACCGGAAAGATTCGGCGGGCAACATGGTTATTGATAAGCCTGCATCTGCGGGCATGCAGCATCTCAAGAAGGTTGTTCTTCAGAGTCACATCGACATGGTCGGAGAGAAGAACAAAGGCACCGAGCATGATTTTGAGAAAGATCCGATTCAACCCTATATTGACGGCGACTGGGTCAAAGCCGACGGCACCACCCTGGGGGCCGATGATGGCATTGGCATGGCGGCTCAGCTGGCCATTCTTGCCTCGGATGAAATATCGCACGGGCCCCTGGAATGTTTGTTCACGGTCGACGAAGAATCGGGGCTGACCGGAGCCCAGGCCCTGGAAAGCGGCCTTTTTGACGGAAAGATTCTGCTCAACCTGGATTCAGAAGATTGGGGAGAGTTGTTCATCGGTTGTGCCGGTGGAACGGACACCACCGCCATATTTGATTTTGACCGGGAAAATGTACCCGATGAACACCAGGGCTACCACATTCAGGTAACCGGTTTGAATGGTGGTCATTCCGGGGATGAGATCCACAAAGGCCTGGGCAACGCCATCAAGATCGTCAACCGTTTTCTGTGGAACATCACCGACCATTACGATGTACGCATCTCACGCTTTGAGGGGGGCCGCGCCCACAATGCCATACCCCGGGAAGCGGAAGCCCACATCACCATTCACAGCGAAGATGTAGAAAACATCAAGAAGTATTTCAATGCGTTTGAAGCCGCGGTCAAAAATGAACTAAAAGTAACCGAACCCGGGCTGAAGCTGACCCTTGAAGAAGCCAATATGCCCGAATATGTGATCGATGAAGACACCCAGCACGACATGGTCAATGCCCTGTATGGCTGCCCACACGGGGTTCATGCCTGGAGCCAGGAAATAGAGGATCTGGTGGAAACATCGACCAACCTGGCAGCGATCAAACTTCAGGATAACGATGCTTTCCAGGTGACGACCAGTCAGAGGAGTTCGGTAGACAGTGCCAAAGACGACATCGCCAGTATGGTCGAGAGCGTTTTCCGGCTGGGCAACGCCAAAGTAGATCATTCCACCGGATATCCCGGATGGCAACCCAACACCGATTCAGAGATCATGAAGATCACCCGCGACTCCTACCAGCGGCTTTTCGATCAGGAGCCCGAGGTCAAGGCCATCCACGCCGGCCTCGAATGTGGCCTTTTCCTTCAGAAATATCCCCATCTGGACATGATATCGGTCGGGCCTACCATCAAGGGTGCCCATACCCCGGAAGAAGCCATCAGCATCGAGACCACCCAGAAGTTCTGGGATCTGCTGCTGGAAGTTCTCTTGAGCATCCCGGGTGAAGAAGCCCCCGCTTAGCGGGGTGCTTCGAAGGCGGAATTTCGACCCCGCTTAGCGGGGTCGGATTGTAGCTGCACCCGATAAATCGAACCTGACAGCCCTTACTTGACAGACCCCGCTAAGCGGGGTCTTTTGAATTTTCTTTGACCCCGCTAAGCGGGGTTTATAAATCAACCGCGCCATGGGTGAGATGGCCTTTCTCTCAGACCTGAGCCTTTATTCCTGGCAAATGATGGCCCTGCTGGTCGGGGCCGGCTTCATGGTGGGTTTCATCAACACCATTGCCGGCAGCGGGACGGTCATCACCTACTCCCTGTTTATGATGATGGGCCTTCCGGCGGGTGTGGCCAACGGCACCATACGCCTGGGTGTCGTCCTGCAAACCCTCATTGCAGGACTGAATTTCAAACGCAACAAATTCCTGGACCTGAAAAAGGGCCTGAAGCTGGCCCTGCCCGTGGTGATTGGCTCGGTGGTGGGTGCCCAGATTGCCGTGGCCATCAACGAGGAAGTATTTCGGCTGATCCTGGCCGGGGTTCTGCTGATCATGCTGGTTTTTATCTTTCTGAACCCCAACCGCTGGCTGGAAGACCAGGCCCACCTGATCAACAAGAAACCCGATGCCATTCAAATCCTTATATTCCTGGGTATAGGTCTATACGGGGGATTCATTCACATCGGGGTCGGCATCCTTTTGCTTTCGGCCATCGTGCTGAACGCCGGTTACGACCTGGTTAAAGCCAATGCCATCAAAATTATGGTGGTTTTCCTCTACAGCCCCTTTGCCCTGGCGGTATTCATGCTTAACGACCACATCCACTACGAGGCCGGTCTGATCGCCGCCGCAGGCAATATCCTGGGCGGACTGGTCGGCTCCAACCTGGCCATTTCCAAGGGAAACAATTTCGTCCGGTGGATCCTGATGGTCGTCATCCTGCTTTTCGCCGGCTACCTGATCGACCTGCCCCAAATCATCATGAACAAAGCCGCATGACCATCACCCCCTTACAGCTTATCGCTCTTGACAATGAAGTAGGGATTGGTCAACTCCTGTTTGTTGTATTCCAGGGGCGTTCGCCCGTCCCGGGTGGTAACGGGATAACCGGCGGCCAGGGCTACAGCATGACCGGCAGCTGTATCCCATTCCATGGTCGGGGCAAAACGGGGGTAGACATCGGCACTGCCCTCGGCCACCATGCAGATCTTCAGGGAACTGCCCTTGGAGACAAATTCCGCATCCCCGTATTTTTCCATTAAACCGTCAATGTATTGCTGGGTTTCATCGTTCATATGCGAACGACTGGCCACAACCACCAAACTTTCCCTTTCAACGGCCAAAGGAAGCATTTGTCCGGCTTTCATCAGCTCATTGAGGTCGTCAAAATCCATCAATCCCTCATCCAACTTGTCAACCTTGTAGGCTCCAAATTGAGAAGCCGCAAAGTAAAGTTCCCGCACGTAGGGTGCAAAAACCACCCCCATCACCGGAGTTCCTTTATGAATCAGGGCGATGTTCACGGTAAATTCGCCATTCTTCTTGATGAATTCTTTGGTCCCATCCAGGGGATCGACCAACCAGAAATATTCCCACTGGCTGCGTTGGGCATAGGGTATGTCTTTGCCCTCTTCACTCAAAACGGGATATTCTGTTTGCTCAAGGTATTCAGCAATGATTTGGTGGGATTTACGATCGGCCAAAGTTAAAGGGGTTTCATCCTGCTTGGTCTCGACCTCAAAATCCTTGTTTTGGTAGACTTCATTCACGGCCCGGCCGGCATCCAGGGCAGCCTGAACGGCCGTGGTCAATAGGGTTTTCATTTTTTGGTTGTCCATGTTCATCGTGTTTATACAAAATACATTAAACTCAGTATCGAAACGGTAGCGATCATATAGAGCACGGTCAGGGGCATGCCCAGCCTGAAAAAGTCCTTGAATGAATATCCCCCGGGGCCATAAACCATCAGGTTGGTTTGATAACCGATGGGGGTGATGAAGTTGGCAGCCGCAGCAAAGGATACCACAAGGATAAAGGGCATGGGCGGCAAATCAAGGTTGCTGGCCATGGTCAGGGAAATGGGAAAAATCAGGGCCACAGCCGCCTTGTTGCCTATATAGGCCCCCAAAAAGGCAGTAATCAGGTATATGCCCACCAGCAACCCCACCTTTCCGAACGGCAAAAAGCCGGTGATGATCATATCGGCCACCAACTCAGCCGCGCCGGATTTGCGCATGGCAATCCCCAGGGCCAGCGATAAAACAATGATCAAAGCCAGGTCATAGTCTATGGCCTTGGGCAAATCCTTCGGATTGGCAAGGCCCAAAACAAAAGCCGCTATGATGATCACCACCAGCCCCATGAAAAGCGATATCACATGAAAAGCAGAGAGGATGATCGCGGCAAACAATCCGCCAAAGATGATGGCCACCTTGTAGCCTTCCACTTTCTGAAAATCCCGAACCTTCGAAATAAAATAAAAATCGCGGGTATGCAGGGTCCGGTTGAAAAAATCTTCCCCGGTAAACAGCAATAAAACATCGCCGGGTTTCAAGACGATCTCGCCGATCTTTCCGGTGATCTTTTCCCCGTTGCGGTGAACCGCAATCACAGCCCCGTCATAGCGGGCGCGGAAACGCACTTCTTTGACCGTTTTATCAATCAGGCTTGAATTTTGCGAGATCACAATCTCCACCACTTCCGTTTTCTTCTTGCGGTGCATCATCCCAACCGAAGGCAGGGTCAACCCGTTCTTTGAATTGATCATGTCGGCAATGGTATGGGTATCTCCGGCAAAGATCAGTATATCATCCTGCTCCAAAATGACATCGGGCGATACCGCCTTCAGGCGATGGTCGCCGCGAATGATCTCGACCAGAAACAATCCCTTCAGGTTGCGCAAACCAGCCTCTTCAATCGATTTGCCCACCAGGGGTGAATTATGCCTTACCTGGGCTTCTACCAGATATTCGCGCGAATTTTTGCTAAAATCCGAGATCACATCGGATTTTTCCGGTAAAAGCCGATCGCTGAAAAAATACAGAAAAACCAAACCAATCAAGATCATGGGCGCCCCAACCATGGAAAAATCAAAGATATTCAGGGCGCCAATATCTTCCACAATGTTTTGGTCTGCGGCCATACCACTGACGATCAGGTTGGTGGAAGTACCAATCAGGGTGGCACATCCCCCCAGTATCGCAGCAAAACTAAGGGGCATCAACAACTTGGAGGGGGATATCCCGTTTTTCTTGCTCCAGGTGTTGACATAAGGCATCATAATGGCCACCAGGGGGGTATTATTGAGGAAAGCAGAAAATCCGGCAATCAGCATCATCATCCGTGCCATAAAGCCACGCTGGGTTTGGGCTTTTTTAAAAAGGCGGTCAAAAATATTTTCCAGTATACCGGTCCGGCGTACAATATCGCCGATCAGCAACAGCAAGATGATGATGAAGATCTGTTCATTGGCAAAACCACTAAGGATCTCCTTTGGGGTAAGGATGCCAAAAAAACCCAGGGCTGAGACAGCCACCACAAAGGTAAAGGTCGCACCCAGTATCTCTTTGTAGAGAGATATCAGGATGAAGAGCAATACCACAAAAACAACGATAATATCAAATGTGATCTTAGCTTCCATAAAGAATATCAGCCTGGTTCACAATCAGCTGGGCCTGCAATCAAACTCGTTTAGCGCATCTAAAGTAATAAATAATTGAGCACAAACGCATAGGAGCCCTCAATTTTTTAGAAAGACCCCTGCCCTGATCCCATGGAGCCAACCTGATGGGCCAGGGCGAATCGAAAAGCAACCATGCATGAATGGGAAGGTTGAAACAATCAAGGCGATAAAAGAGTTGTTGTGGCGAAAAAGAGCTATGTGACGAATTGACTTATAGATCAGAGAAAAGAATCCAAATGGTGAAACAAGTAATGGAACTGGGGGGCAGATCGAAACATGGCAAAACTCGATGCGATAAAGAATTTGAAGGGGTGGAAATTTTGAAATGGTGGAAAATTGGAAATGGTGGAAAATTGGAAGCGATGAAAAATTTCAAGTGGTGAAGAATTTCAAGGTGGCATGAACCGGGAGTGGTTTGGCAATCTGAGCTGGGCTAACCCCATTCAAATAAGGCAAAGCCATTTTGATGATAAGGTATATTTGATGTGGGGAAAAATATCTAGGGATTCAACCGATGCTGCACCTCATGGCCAATCTGGCGGTATAACTTCAAAGGGGTCAAACTTCGCCAGTTATCCCAATGGTCCAGATCTCCGCCAAATACGATATATTCATCCAGGTTTTCCCCGGAAAACTCCTGTTTGACATGTTCGCGGAAATTCAACCCCACAATCCAGCCGTCGCCTAACTCGTCGAACCACTCTTCATAATAGGAATCATCCGCATAATGAAAGTTAAAGACATTCTCCCCGATCAGAATGAACTGGTTGATGCCATTTTCCATCAGCACTTCCAGCACATTCCGCTTAAAAAACATGATGTCATTAAAGAGGCAGTCGTTCCATTCGCCTAACATTTCAATAATTGCAAAACCTCTTTGATAATCGGCATAGATAATTTTAACAAAGAGGGTTTCCGAGCCAAAATCATCCCATTGGGGGTGGATAAAATGATCGTAAATGGCATGGGTAAAATAAAACTCGCTGTATTCCCGCCCGAAGAAGGGAGAACGTTCGTCGGTTTCTGCGCAGTAGTAAACTCGCCAGGAGTAATGCGGTTCTATGGTGTGCATAATTAAGATTTGAGCAAAGGTACGACAAAAATACCCCGAGCGTGCCCATCATTTTATTATAGTATATAATGCATACTCAAACCCATCAAGTATAACATCAACTTCCTGAGTTCACCAATGATTGAATGAATAGGTAACTCATTTCGATGAAAACATCCACCCCTGAGTTCGCTAATCATTTTATTATTTGATGAATAAATGCTGAACTGCACATTTCAATTATTCATAATTTTTGACTATCATTGTAGATAAGACGCAAGGATGCGACCGGAAGAAAAGGATAAAATAAGACGCCGGCATGGCTGTTTTTATTGTGTGGGGGTGGATTTATCTTCGAACCACCGGCCGTTCGGATTTGTATGATGCAATAAAATATAAATTTATGACAAGGCATATTTGTGTAGAACCAATAAAGGGGCTAATGGCAGGGTTATTGCTGTTATTGGCGGGTCATGTTGCCAGTGGCCAGGATGCTAATTCAAACCGGGAAGGCGGGTCTTTTATGGTCCTGGTGGGAAGTTCAGCCACCGATGACGGGTCGGTGATGGTAGCTTACAACCATGAGGATCAACAAGAGCGGGGGTCCTATTTTTTACGTCAATATCCCCGGACAGAGCATGACAGTGGGCAGAGGGTCATTTATTCCAACGGCCTGGCGTTTGCCCAGACCAACATCACTCATCGGTGGATGAGTTTGGAGCATGATGGCGGCTACAAGGAGGATCCCGGGGTAGGGCTCAACGAGCACCAGGTAGCCATTGGGGGCTGGGTTTCTTTGAATCAGGATTTGAACGAGCGTGCGCGCGAGGCCGATCCGCTGGTTGGGTCGGGGGCGCCGGCCGGCATCCTGCCCATTGCCCTTCAAAGGGCCCATTCGGCAAGGAACGGGGTTCAGGTGCTGGGGCGGCTGTTTGAGAGATATGGCATTGCCCGGCCCATGGGGATAGCCATTGCCGACAAGAAAGAGCTCTGGTATATGGAAACCGCCACCGGCCACCACTGGGCTGCCGTTCAAATCCCTTCCGATGCCTTCTGGGTACAGGCCAACACCTTCCGCATCGGCCATATCGACCCGGACGACCCGGAAGTTATGGCTTCACAAGGGTTGGTTGAATTCGCCCAAAGCCATAACCTCTATCAG
This sequence comes from uncultured Bacteroidota bacterium, assembly GCA_913055635.1. GTDB lineage: Bacteria > Bacteroidota > Bacteroidia > Bacteroidales > UBA12077 > JAGXLC01. Next base: position 166,879 of record CAJXLK010000001.1, on the reverse strand, counting down.
CCGGAAAAAGAAATTTTCGACTTTTCGGAAGCCTTCGGCGGAGGCGTCGCTGAGGATTCGTCCACTAAATACACAACAACCCGAAGGATCTGGCGGGCCACCTCAATCCTGGCACCCTCCATCGAAGTAAACCCGGACCAGGAAGCATATCCGCTTTTTGTCCGGCCTCAGGAAAAGATCACCCTGCGGAACCTGATTACCACCCTGCGCGATCACTATGAAGGCACCCCTTACGATACAATGAAACAAGATTCCTCGGCACAAAAAGAAAAAGCCATTGCCTCTTCCCAAACCGCCTATACCAGCATCACCCAGCTTACCAACGGACTACCCGCCAACGTGGGTGGGGTGCTCTGGCTCGGACTGGGAAGCCCCAATACCACCCCCTATATCCCCTTTTATTTTGGCCTGAAAGAAATTCCCAAACCCTTTGATGCGGCTACCCCGGATGCACAAAAAGCTTATCAGGTTTTTCACCACTTATCGAGGATGTATTATGATCAGCCGCTTAAATACCGGGATACTTTCCCGGGAGTTTGGGAAGCGTTCCAGGACAAAATCATCCGCGAACAAAAGGAAATCGACCAGGGGGCCATGCGGCTTTACCGGATGGACCTGCGGATGGCCAAACATTTCATCACGGTCAATGTTGAAGGCCTTGGCCAACGGGCCCTGGACCTGGCCCGGGAACAACTCAACCAGGAGCCATGAACCGTGAGGCTGAATCTGTAATCAACCAGCTAAAGGGTCTGGCCAACAATCAAAACCGCTCAGGCATGGGCCGCTTCGGGATCAACACCTGCAGTGCCCTGGGCATCAGCATCAAAACATTGCGCCAGATTGCCCGGAAACACCGGAAGAACCATCCCCTTGCCCTGGAACTTTGGGAAAGCGGAATCCATGAAGCCCGCATCCTGGCTGTACTGATTGAAGACCCAAAACAGCTGGGAGAAAAGCAGATGGACCAATGGGTGGAAGAGATCGATTCATGGGATCTTTGCGATCAGGCCTGCAACAACCTGTTTGACAAATGGCCGGGGGCTTATTCAAAAGCCCGTGAGTGGAGCCACCGCAAAGAAGAATTCGTGAAAAGGGCCGGCTTCGTTTTGATGGTATCCCTGGCGGTTCACGACAAACAAGCTCCCGATGAAAAACTGGCCGTTTTTTTTGCCGACATCCACAGGGAAGCCTGCGACCCCCGCAATTTTGTAAAAAAAGCAGTCAACTGGGCGCTTCGGGCCCTGGGCAAACGCAGTAAAAACCTGCACCAAAAAGCATCTGCCCTCTCCCGGGAACTGGCCAACTCCGACCATAAAACCGCCCGATGGATCGGCTCACATGCACTGCGCGAACTGGAAAGTGAAAAGGTCCGCCAACAATTGGCCGGAAAATGAATGACAGGGCTATCTCAAGGTTACCGCCCGTGCCAGGGATCCAATCAGGCAAACAGTTTCGGTAAAACAACGATGTAGGCAATCAACCATAAATCCATCATTTTACACCCTAAAACTGCCAGGCAAAACGAAAACCACCGGGGCCCAGGGCAAGCTGAAGATCTTCAGAGAAGGCCATTTGCCCCATCTGATGCTCATTGAGCAAGACCAATACCAGATCAAAAGCCAACAGGAAAGCCCCCTGAAGCATCAGGGAATGGCCATAGCCTTTTAGCCTTTTTTGGTGTTTGTTTCCCCGGTTGGATCGCTCTTTCAGATACAAACCTGTCATCACGTAAGCCACATCCAACCCGGTATTCAACAATAAAATCTTACTGAAATTGCTGTATTCCTGGTAAAGATCAAATGAGCCCATGGGCATTTCCAGTTGACTGGCACCCAGATATCCGCCCACTGCTATAGCAGCATTCACCGAATTCCAAAACACGTTCATCTGATGGAAATAATAAGAAGAGCCGCTGGTACGGGTCATCTGATAACCACTAACGGCAAAATTACCGAGGGCCCAGGCGCCCAGTACCATCATGCCATTTTGTTGTAAATCAACCAACTCCTGCCCCCATTTTTCTGCAGAAGGCAGGGTTTCCTGGGCATGAACCTCCTGTATGCCAAGCAGGAGTAAAATCAACAAACCAGTCAAACCCGGTTTTTGATGCCATCGTGTTTTCATAACGTTAATCTTTAAAGTGTTACAAAGTACAGGCTTTCCGAATTGGATATGGGATAAGAACCGTTAATGAACATATTGACCCATGCATTTCTCCATAATTCTATAACAACTCAAAGGGCAAAATGATCAGTCACCCCGCTATGATCCACCCCCACAACAGGATCATAGATAAAAACAAACGGGGGTGTAAACAGTAAAAGGGGCAAAGGGATTCATCTTTTCTATTGACATTGAGGGTCATAATAAAGCAAGGCACTTTTAGAAAGCTTTAAACAAAAGAATGGGGTATTTTATATTTATTTTTCCAGGAAATTTATATTTTTGTACCCCGCAAGCAACGATGCCCAGGTGGCGGAATTGGTAGACGCGCATGGTTGAGGGCCATGTTCTCATTGCGAGAGTGCTGGTTCGATTCCAGTCCTGGGCACAGAAAAAGCCCTCTAACTCACATAAAGTTAGAGGGTTTTTTATTTTTTCCAAACTGGTGAAATCCGATTGCGAAAAATTGGTGGTTCAAAGTTACTGTTTACAGCAATCCGCCGAATAGTACACAGAATTGATTCAATGGCCTAGAAATACCTGATGAGAAAATTTGAAAAGGTCTACGATGAAACAAAAGCCCTGTACAAAGAGAATCAATGGCCTAGAAATACCTGATGAGAAAATTTGGGTGATCTCACCCTAAGTTGTTTTTACCAGTGGGATGGTAAAATGAAAATCACTGCCTTTTCCTAGCTCGCTTTTCACCCAAATCTTACCACCATGCTTCTCCACAAACTCTTTGCAAAGGATCAACCCCAATCCCGTTCCCTTCTCTTTTTCTGTTCCTTCCTGAGAAAGCTTACAATCTATCTCAAAAAGCCCGTCAAGATATTCTGGAGGGATACCCATGCCCGTATCTGATACGGTAAATTGAAGATGTTCTTCATTCTTTTGGTAACTGATTATAACAGTTCCCTCGGGATGGGTATATTTCAAAGCGTTGGTCACCAGATTGCGCAATGTGGTCTTTAGCATTTCCCTGTCAGCTAAAACGCTGTGATTTCCTTCAGAAGCTGTTTGCAAATTGATGTTTTTCGAATTGGCTATGGGTTCACTCTGTTGCGTTACTTCATGGATTACCCCCTTTGGATTGATTTTTTCCAGATCAGGCTCCAGCTCTCCCCTTTGTATTCTTGCCCATTCCAACAAGTTCTCCAGTAAATGGTATGCGTTTTGAGAAGAATCATGCATCTGTTGGGCAAAATGACGAACCTTTTCGGGTGAATATTGTTCGGCTTTGTCGATAAGCAAACTACTCGTGCCAATCAATGAATTGAAAGGGTTTTTCAGGTCATGACTTATAATTGAGAAAAACTTGTCTTTGGTGGCATTGAGTTTTTTCAACTGCTGGTTTGAAACAAGAAGCTGTAAATCGGTCTCTATATGCTGTCTCATTTTATCCATTAAATCCTTATGGAATTCACTGTAGTGGTTCTCTTTGTTATCATGCACACATACAGTACCAAACACTTCCCCGTCGGGATAATTAATGGGAAACCCCAAATAGGAGACCATGTTCAGGTCTACTTCCAGATTATCTTTCCATATAGGAATCTTTCTGGCATCAGGAATCAATAACTTATCTTGTTGACCAATTACGGTTTCACAAAAAACCCCATAAATTAGCTCTACCTTTTTACCTGAATAGAAAGGATTCTCGACATTTTGGTTATTTAAAAACACCTCGACATAATCTTCATGCAGTTTAATAATCGAGGCAGAAGGAACATCAATTATTCTGGCAGTCAAGTCTAAAAGGGATTGCCACTTTTCAATCAGCTCATCGCTGACTTCTGGCTTCAAATCCGAACCAATACGAACCTTTTGGGTTTCGTTGGTTTCTTTGATGGTGACTTTGGAAAATTTCCTTTCTGTCATAAGGACTTATTAGAAGTTCTCTCTCATGATGATTTTACATTGAAAATTCATCAGTTAAGACAATAGATTCTTCTAAGAAATGAAGCTACAAATAGATTATAAATTTTTAAGGAAAACAAAAAATTTCCAGTGATTTAGCTCACTCTATCTATTAAAATCAAATCCTTATGGTAAACCTGGTACCTTCTCCCAACTGACTCGAAACCTTTACTGTTGCATCATTTTTATCAAGAAATTCTTTGCTTAAGAGAAGTCCCAAACCTGAACTTCCTTCTTCTCCATTATCCACGCCCTTGGAATGATTATAAGCAAATAATTTGTTGATCGTATTTTCATCCATGCCAATTCCCGTGTCCTCAATTTCAATTTCTGTTCCTTTTTGTATTTCGAAAACCCCAATGAATACTTTCCCATTAGATTCATTAAACTTTATAGCATTGGAAATAATGTTTCGCAATGCAGTCTCCAGCATATTGGGATCAGCATAAACAAGAATCCGCTCAGAAGGGTAATCCGTGTTCACCTCCAATTCTTTTAATTCAATCTTTGGTTTCAGTAAATCCAAAATCTTCTCTATAAGAGGAATAAGCTCTACCTGTTTCTTTTGGGGTTTTAACTCCAGCAAATCATTCTTTGACCATGTAAGTAAATTTTGAAGGGTCTGATAGATTGAATTGGACGTTACTGACAATGTTTTTGTCTTTTCCTTCAATTCATTTTTATCATATGTATGGAATTTTGAAAGCATTATCTTTAAGAAATTATCCATTGATGAGACTGATCCCCTAATATCGTGAGATATAAGCGACAAAAATTTCGATTTTATCTCGTTGGATCGTTCCAGTTGTTGGTTTTTTTCTTCTAATTCTTGATTGGACAGGAGCAAGCTTAAATCTGTCTCAATATGCTTTTTGACCTTATCCAATAATTCTTCGTACAGTTCACTGTAATGATTTTCCTTATTGTCTAATACGCAAACCGTACCAAATACTTCTCCATCTGGGAAATTTAAAGGCATCCCTAAATAAGAGATCATATTCAAATTTACATCAGGATTGTTGTCCTTCCAGAGTTTGCTTTTGGTTGCATCGGTTACTAAAAGTTTTTGTTGTTTGCCAATAACCGTTTCACAGTATAATCCATAAACAAGTTCTTCTTTACCTCCAACTTTATAGGGATTTCCTTTTGTCTGGCTTTTTAAAAAAACTTCGATGGTCTCCTCATTCAGCTTCATGATAAGAGCAGAAGGAACATTCATCAGTTTCGCAGTTGAATCTAACAATGACTGCCATTTCTCAATTGTTTCATTGCCAATCTCTGGTTTATGATCGGAAGCAATGTTAACTTGTTTGGTGGTATTATTTTCCCTTATATTTACTTTCGAATGCTTCTTTTCCTTCATTTGCCCCATTTATCTGTTGTTTTTAATCTTATAGTCACTTAAATATAAATCAATTGGTTTTTAAACATATTTATTAATAATTTTAATTCTACTTTAACACATTAAAAAATTGGCAAAATCCCTGAAAAAACTAGGCTTTCAGGGCATAGAAAAACACAAATTTTGCATTTTTGATGTATGTTCAATACGTCTACTTTCATCGTTTTTGATCAAATATAAAAATCAGATTATAATATACAAAGCTAGATGTCACGTATTTTCACATATTATAGTTTATAGACAGACTTTAATTATCACCCCAAAAAATTTTTTACTGCACAAGGGGTACTTGCTCGGATGGATACAAATAAACAATTAACATAATCATCTTTATTGCCATTATTATCACTGAGAGAAAAATTTCTGTCAACAACAAGGCAACAGAAATCTATCTGTCACACCTTTGTCACATAACATTTTCCCCAAGTAGCCCGTAAAACCAAACTTTGTAATTTAACCATTTAATTAACAGTTTTTTATGATCTACATCGATATCATCCTATAATCGATATCATCCTATACATCAAAACATATTGATAATGTATTCCCTCTTTGGAGAGATCAATAAGTACCCATTCCCCATCATGATCCTTGATTTAAACCACCGGATCAAATCTTTGAATCCCTGTTTTGAGAAAATTTTTGAAGTAAAAAAGACCCATTTGATTCATAAAACCGCATCCGAATTTTTCGGAGAGGATTCATACAAGAGATCCATCCAACCCCACATCAATACAGTAGGGGAAGGAGGGCTGGTAAGTAATATAGAAATTCTAACAGATCGCAGAGGAAAACCCAACAGTATGTTGCTGGAATATTTTCCTTTGTATACTGAAAAAGGTAAGATTCACGCGGTCTTAATTCTTTTCAGGCAACATCAGAAGAAAAAACAGGGCCAATGCGAAGCTTTTTCCGATATCAATGAATCTCTCGAGGTATTGAATATATGTGAGGATGCCATTTGTATCATCAACAACAATTTTGAGGTCAAATTTTTAAATCAAAAGGGGCATCAGCTCTTTAACAAAAACAATACAGATATACTTGGCAAAAAATGCTATGACATCATCTGTCATGGTAAAATACCTTCCGAAATTTGCCCCTGGACAAAGAACGATGACGGCCAACATGCAAAAATTGAACCGGCCAAATTTTATGGCAAGGACCATTATGTCTCTATCGCACCCATTGCTAATGCTTACGGACACATTTATAGTGCACTATGTAAAATTCAACCTTACAGTGATCTGGGAAAAGATCATGTACCTTCAGAAAAACCCTCCCAGGGGGATACCCTTACGAAACAGTTGTTAGAGCATCAGGAATTCAGAAAAAGACTGCAACAGCAATTTTCGCGACTAACCGCCCATAATTTAATACATTGTACTTTGATCCGGATGAATTATACCACAAAGGAAATTGCAATTTATTTCAACATCAATCCCTCAAGTGTTCAACGCTCACGGGTCAGGCTAAAAAAAAAGCTCGGACTTTCCAGGGAGGATAATTTGTTCGAATACCTAATGCATTTTTAATTATTTACCCATGTCATAGATAAGTCGTAGGGGTATGTTCCATTTAATCATTCCGGATAGTGTAATTTTGTCTTAAAACTTGAAAATCTATTGATTAAATTTTTTGTCCTGACCTTCTTATAAAGTATGAACAAAAGCATTACGTTTCTTGTAGCCGATAACGATACAGCCAGCCGATTATTGACTGAAGAGATTTTACGGTCCGTTTTCAAAGAAGATCAAGCCATTGATATATTGTCCACTGGCAACGGGCAGGATGCGTTTGAGCTATGCAACCGAAGTGAGGTAAAACTCATAATCACCGATATAAAATTAGCCGAAATCAATGGATTCGAATTGACAAAGAGGGTAAAGAAATCTTTCCCGAATATACCGGTTATCATTCAAACAGGTATGATAACTGATGATATAGAGAAACAAATCTACGCTTACGGGGCCGATGCATACATAACCAAACCCGTTAATATTCATCTGTTTTCAAAAAAGATCACCCCTTTCCTATTGAAACTGAACTGATGCAATGATCTGTTTCAGAAAGGAGATGGTATTATCTGGATTCCTGTTTGGGGAGTATTATTCTTTCTTAACCCTTCGCATGATCTGGCCGGCAGTAAGCAGGAAGCCAGGATTCAGGTCCAGGCCGGCCTGCTCCAAAGCTCTGGCGGTCCATACGTTGCAGGTGCGGGTACCCCAGTAGGTGATGCCGGATAGATAGAAATTACTCATGGCCCGGGGGTTTTCCCGCAGGAGAATCAAACGGGAGGCCGAATCCCGTTCAAAGCTTTTCTGGATGAAAACCATCATTGACTGAAAACCCTCAGAAGTCAAATCAATGGCCTGGACACCAGGACTTTTGATATAGGATGAAGGCAGGCGGTCAAGTCCGTCAACATGCACCACCGATTGTGTAGGCAGTAAGGCAGCCCGAAGAGCAAGAATCACAGTACCTTTAGGGGCCATAAAATATTTTTTTTCCCCCCAACTGAAGTTCAGATGGCTGGCTTCCGGAAAATCAGCGTCCATTTCGGGTATGAGGGCTTTGACCTTTTGCTTTGGGATCAATAACCCTGTATGCCAACCTCTTTTGGTAACATAAATGGTAACCGATGAGTCAATAGACGAGTCAATAGATCCGGTCTGCTTTAAGGCTTCCCCTGCCGAAAAGCATCCTGTTAGAAGCACCATCCACAGGCCGGCCAAAAGAGTCCAAATGATGACATCGCGTTTTTTCAATTCATCCATGGCTGCAACCATTATATTCTCTCCTATCTGAAAAGCCGGGGGCGCAAAAATTATTTTGGGATTGATGGGGTTAGTTCCGGATGCTCCTTTTTAAAAGCCGGGTAAAGCTCATCTTTAACCCACTCAAAGCGGGGTTCCTGCTCTAGAATCTTTTGGTAGGTTTGCAGGGCCAGTTCTGGTTCTCCGGCCCTGTCATAGGATTGAGCCAGCCAGGCCAGGGCATTCAGATAACGCCAGTTGCATTGCAGATTTGAACTTTGGTTTTCAAACAGCCGGATGGCTCGGTGGAAATATTTGGCCGCTTTATGGTAACTTCCCCCAAAGATCCGGGGCATATGATACTCGGCATTGCCTTTCTCAATCCAGGCAATGGGATTTTGGCCATCAAGCTCCACAGCGCGATTGATGTGTTTCATACTTTTAGGCCCCAGCCAAACTGCTTTACTTCGGTTCATTCCGATTTCATAGGCCAGGAATGCCCCCTTCAGAGATGCCGCATACGAAGTGTAATCTTCGTCCTGCTCCAGGGTTTCAAGGTAGCTGCGGGCTTCCTCCAGATAATCTTTGGCGCGGTCCTCCTTTTCCACCCCAATGAGCCAGGCAATGTATCCATAGTAGGCAATCAGCAGGTCGTACAAAACATCTGAGTCACGCACCTGCCGGTAGTCGGCTTTCAACTGATTCATCAGTGCGGGCCAGGGACCCATTTCTCCCGATACATAAGCTTCATAAAAGCGACAGGTATAGTCGTTGCCGCCGGCCGAAGTGTTTACAGGCATTCTGGAGGAAGCCTCCTGGGCGAACAGCCCCAGAGCGTTGTCCCCAAAATCCTTGATGGCATAGGATCCGGCATCTTTGAAAAAAAATCCCGCATCCGTTATAGAAGCGCTGAAATGTCCTATAGGAAAACTATCATCCGTTGAAGGGATTCCGGCATGTCCGATAGGAAAACCCCCATCTGTTGTAGAGACGCCGAAATGTCCGATAGGAAAATCCCCATCCGTTGAAGGGACGCCGGGATGTCGGATAGGAAAAACCCCATCCGTTGAAGGGACGCCGGGATGTCGGATAGGAAAAACCCCATCAGTAGGGGCATATCTCCCATCTATGACAGAAAATCTCCTGTCTAAGAATGAGAACCCGGCCTTTGGGTCAGGGAAGTGGACTTCGCCTGCTGATGATGCGGCATCTCTGAAGGAGAACCCATCACCTTGATGTGCCCATACAGGAGAAAAGAGGCCATAACTGAAGATCATTAAAATGACAAAACGCATCAGGCCGCTGAACCTTCTATGCTTCTTCCTTTCCATTGATAAACTCCGTTTTTACGGACTTTAATGCCCTCGATTGCAATCATAATTAACGCAACCATCTGGGGAATATGATACACCAGATTTTTTAGCACCGACTGGCGGCTTGCCGCGGAAACCAACACCCGAATAACAGCCACGGCAGCAACATAACCAATAAACCATTGCCACCCCAGTGCCACCGGGATAATCCCTACCCCGGCACTGGTCATAAAAACAAAAATAAGGGTCATCAGGCTGCTGCCCCCGAAAAATTCGGTCACATTTTTGGCAAAGCCATGCACCCCTTCTTTAAAAGAGCTATACATCCGGCACATGATGTCATTGTTACCCAAAAGGGTTTGTGTGGTATAGCCTTTTTGTTTGATGAGGCGGCTAATCTGGATGTCTTCCACCAGGCTGGAGGGTACCAACTGGTGCCACTGATGCTGGCGGTAGAGGGTGGCGTCAAACAGCATAAACTGTCCGTTGGCAGCAGCAAAAGCCGGCCGGGGGTTTCTTTTTACCAGCACCAACGGCAACAACGTCAGCAGGATCCAGTTCATCAGGGGTACGGTAAGCCATTCGCCCGGGGTTTTCATTTTTTGATGGGGAAAAATGGAAAGCAGGGCCAACCCGCGGCGATGGATATGGTGAAGGGCTTTCTCCAACAGATCGGTTGCCACAGATACATCGGCATCCATAAAAAGCATATAATCGCCCCGGGCTTGCTGTGCAAGCTGATGACAGGCATAATTTTTGCCACTCCACCCACCGGGCAGATCCCCACCCTGTATCCAGGTTACCCGGCGGTCACGCCGGCTGAAAGAACGCAATACCTGCGAGGTGGCATCCGCTGAATGGTCGTCGTAAACAATCAACTCAAAATGCGGATAACTCTGCCTTAACAGGGCCGGCAGTAATATACGCAGGTTGTCTGCCTCGTTTCGGGCAGGAATCAGAAGGGAAACCAACTCCCCCCCGGTTGGCCGGCCCGGCTTCAAATACAAGGGCGACAACCAATTAACCAAACTAACCGACAACCGCATCAGGGTGAATCCCATAATCACCCAGGCCAATATATCTAAAATTAAAGCCATTGATTTTTACTTTTAAACAAGGGGCAGGTCACCTGTGTTTGAAAAAAAATGAAAATTACCATCCTATCCATCCTTAAACGATGTTTCGTTTGAAAACCCGATACAACCATTATCTACCCCCCACACCCTCATTTAACAGGATTTCACTCGTGCTGGTCCTGAATCATCCGACGGAGAAAATGATTGAAAGCCTCCTCCATATCCTCCAAGGCAATTGAATCGGTTGGTTGATATTCTTCAATGGCCAAGGTAAGCGATGGTTTCGGATGCGAAAAATAATCGACCAGGGCCGCCATAAAAAAAACCCGCACCTGGGGTTCTATTCCCCGGAGGATTTTCACCGGCCCCTTTTCAAACTTCACCGGGTAATCATACATCGAATGAATCTTTCCCTGGGGAAACATCGCCACCAGGTTATGGGGATCCTCCAAAAGCCGGCGGGTATAATGAAGCGATTCCAAAACCGAGGGGGAATGCTTCCTGATGGAAAAGGCCCCGGCCTTATTGAGGAACATCCGCGGGCGAAGCTGCTGTTCAAGCATCATCACGTGAAACCTTTTATGGAAGAGCTTTTCATTGAGGCAATGGGCAAAAAAGCCGTCCCACCAACTAAAATGATTCCCCACCAATAAAACGGGCCTGCCCGTATCCTGAAACTGACCTTTAAGGATCACCCGGCGAAAATGCCGGGCGAGCATCCACCGGGTATAAAACCGGAAAAAACGCACATAGAACCAATGGTGGCGGGCTTTGATCATTTGGGCTGCTTGGTTGTGTAGAGTTTCCACCAGGGGATCGTGGGCGAGGCATGATGTTCATAATGATAGCCAAAGAAATAGCAGGATATCATGGCCCATAAATGGTTTTTCTGCTGGGTCCTGGAGTTATAAGGGTTCATACTTTGTGTATGGGGCAATTTGTGGGGTTGATACACTCCAAAATAGAACATCTGAAAGGTTCCGAGAAAAGCCGGAATGATCCAAAAAAGCAAAAGGGAGGCTTCGGAGAACCAGATCAGAAGCACATTAAATGCGGCAGCCATAAAAATCAGCTGGGGGATGGTGATGTAACGAACCATGAAAACCAGCCACCACCGCCAGAAATTCTGGGAACGGACATAAAAATCGGGGTCCGCTTCGGTACCGGGCGCCCGATGATGTTTCCAGTGATTGCGGGTAAGGCGCCGATAGGAAAGGGCCGCAAAGAGAAAAGAAGCCAGCCAGCCAAAAAGATCATTCACCCACTTTTTTTGGGAAATGGTTCGGTGAATGGCATCGTGGCCGGTGATAAAAAGGCCGGTAAAGAGATACCCCTGCAAAAGGGTATGCCCATAGGTGAGCGGTGCAGTCAATTCAGGCTCCACATAAACCAGTGAATAGACCAGGTGCCCCAGCCAGGCGGTAATAATCAGTATTGCCAAAAAGACGCCCATAATAGAGGTTTCTTATTCAAAGATATAAAATCATACGGTAAAATTCAGCACGCCAAAGAAAAAGGCCATAAAAAGAAGCAGGTAGCCCGCTACGGGGTTATGGATCCTGATTCGGGCAAAATAGAGGATGGCGGCAAAAACCAGGGAAATGCCAAACCAGGCCAGGTAATTTTCAAAGGGGATGCTTTTTCCGCTCCACTCCCACATATCCAGGGCTACGGCAACCGGTTCCATCAGCAGGTCAAACCCCACCATTAAGGCACCGGTAAGGGGGATTCGGATGAAGGGCTGAAGGGTCAGTTTACCGGCCACATACCAGATGGCATAGATCAATATTAGCCAGTTGATCCCGATAATCAGGGGTACGCCAGCGACAGCGGGGCCCAGGGTTGTTCCATAGGTATAATCGCCAAAAATCACCCCGGTTTGCACGCCCAATACTTCGATGAAATAACCGGCCAGGCCGATGCCAGCCAAAACCAATACAGTGCGAAGGTTCCACTGTTCATGAAAAGCAAGCAGGATCAGGGCACTGAGCATCAGACTTACCGGGGTAATCTGAACATAGGCCGGACGCAGGTTCTGCAGGCTGATGCCAATTAAACCGACCAGGTAAATTACGAAGAGGAAAATCCGGGCCACCAGAACAATATTATTTTCGCGCTTTTCTTCTTTGCCTTGTTTTGTCATCTTTTCTGATTTTATCTGAAACAATACGGGCGCTGGCAAGGGCTAAGGGGATGCCACCCCCGGGATGCACACTTCCCCCGGTGAAATAAAGGTTGTGGTACCTCCGGCTGAAATTGGCGTGGCGGTTGAATGCTGCAAACTTTCCGTTGGAACTGTTTCCATAGAGAGAACCGTGGTAGGATGTGGTATATGCGCCGATAGACGGGGGATCTAAAATTTTTTCACATTCTATATGCCGATCTACCTGAATTCCCAGCATCCGCTGAATCTTGGCCACAACATTGGTTCGGGCTTCAGCACGCAAACGCGCCCAATCCTGCCCGGTATCCTCAGGGGCATTGACCATGACATACCAGTTCTCTTTGCCCCGGGGGGCATCTCCTTCCACAACCCTGGAACTGATATAAATATAAACCGTCGGATCGGGCGATATGGACCCCTGCTTAAAAAGATAGTCAAACTCCTGGCGGTAATTCTTCGCAAAAAGGATATTATGCAGACTCAGATCAGGGAATGAGCCATCCACGCCCCAGTAAAAAATCAGGGCGGAAGTGGACTTTTCCGGTTTCCGCAACTTTTTGAGGGTTCGTTCCTCCTTTAAAAGCTGGTCGTAAAAAAGGTTCACATCCATGTTGGAGACGAACCCGTCAAAATCATACCGCCCTTGAGGGGTTTGAAGGCCCTGGATACGGTCTTTCCCGGGAAGAAGCTTCTCCACCGGCTCCTGGCGGTGAACCCGGATGCCGGTTTTGTCCATCAACCGCTGCAGGGCCTCGACTACCGCATGAATTCCGCCTTCCGGATAAAAAACCCCCATGTTGTGTTCGAGGTGGGTAATGATATTGAATGTAGCCGGTATGCGGTAAGGATCCGATCCGTTATAGGTGGCGTAGCGGTCAAAGAGCTGCACCAGCTTGCTGCTGTTAAAGTGACGGGAATTGGCCTGATGCATGGTGCGAAAAGCATCAATCTTGCGAAAGTTCAGCAAGGGCTTCAGGTTACCGCGCTTCAGCATAGCGGCCGGTTCGTGAATGGAATGGAACATAAATAGATCGGCCGTTAACTCATATATGGTACGGCTTTTCTCCAGAAAGCGATGGATATGGCTCTGAGGTTCACCGGTTTTGGCGGCCAGCTCCCGGGCAAAATCCTCCACTTCTCCAAATGCCCGTATAAGGGTTCCGTCTTCATAAAAATACTGACAACTTTGACTGAGCGGATCATAACGGTAATAGGCCCGGGGGGCTTCGCCGGCTGCTTCAAACAACTCATCCACCAAACCCGGCATGGTAAAAACAGAGGGCCCCAAATCAAAACGGTAACCCTGCATCTGAATCTGACCCATCTTCCCCCCCAGGTAACGGTTTTTTTCAAATACCGTTACCTCATAACCCTGATTTCGCAGGCTAATGGCTGCAGCCATGCCCCCAATACCCCCACCAATAACAGCAAACTTTTTTTTCATGCAAGCGGATTTTTTGGTAACTTATATCCGTTCATCCTACTTGTTTAAAAAAAACAGGCAGTGTTTCAAACAAAAAATCTAAAAATATTGTTTACAACCATACGAAAATAGGCAAATATAAATAAATGGGAAAAAAAGTTTTGGTTATCGGATCCGGTTTAGGCGGACTGACAGCGGCATTGCGCCTTTCTTGCGACGGCTATGATGTTGAAGTGGTTGAAAAAAACCACCAGGCCGGGGGGAGGCTCAATCAACTGAAAAAAGATGGTTTTACCTTTGATATGGCACCGACCTTTTTCAGTATGAGCTATGAATTCAAAGAATTCGTGGAATACTGCAACATGGACCTGCCCTTTGAATTCATTGAGCTGGATCCACTCTACCAGGTGAATTTTTCGGGTTCCGACAGGTTTTATACCGTATACAAAGACCTAAAAAAGCTGGCTCAGGAATTTAAGGATATTGAACCTGACTTTGAGCGACGTATGCAGCAATACCTCAGAAGTGCTGCCACGATTTATCATGACACCGAGTACCGCATTGTAAAGAAAAACTTTACCAGTTTAACCGATTACCTGCTCCAGCTAACGCGGGTGCCGATTCGCAATGCGCCCAAAATGCTTCGCTCGATGTGGCGGGAAATGGAAAAATATTTCACCTCCTACGAAGTGAAGGTCATTTTTTCGCTGGTGGCCTTCTTCTTAGGGGCCACTCCCTTTGATACACCGGCCGTATTTAGCATGTTAACCTATACCGAACTGATCCACGACGGGTATCATAATGTGCGGGGGGGCATGTATAAAATTGTGGAAGGGCTGCTGGAGGAGATGAAAAAGCGCAACATTCGGGTTCATTACAACACCGAGATTGTGGATTTTCTCACCGACCACCAGGGGGTTAAGGGTTTCCGCGATCAGGATGGCCATACCTGGGAATCGGACCTTTTTGTGGTCAATTCCGATGCGGCCTGGTTCCGCGGTAAAATCTTCAACCGCAAACAGTACCAACCCGAGAAACTGGACCGAAAAAAATGGACCCTGGCCCCCTTCACCATGTATCTTGGGGTTAAGGGCAAGCTGAACAACATCCACCATCACAACTACTTCCTCGGAAACAATTTTAAGGAGTATGCCAGTAAGATTTTTAAAAACTCGATCAGCCTGGAGAAACCGTATTACTATCTGAACGTGCCTTCGCGGCACAATCCGGATACTGCCCCGGCGGGCCATGAAGCCCTTTTTATTCTTTGCCCGGTGCCGGATTTAAGGTACAAGCCCGACTGGTCGGACCGCGAGGAGCTGGCCAGCCATATCATCGAGGACCTGTCGGTGAGGATCGGCTACAATATAGAAGATAACCTGGTTTCCAAGACCATCTATGATCCGGTGAAGTGGAAGAACATGTTCAACCTTTACCAGGGAAGTGGCCTGGGACTGGCCCACGACCTGAACCAGGTGGGCGGATTCCGCCCTGGTAACCGCGATGAAAAATACGGCAACGTATATTATGTCGGCTCTTCAACAGTCCCCGGTACGGGTCTGCCTATGGCCGTAATCAGTTCAAAACTTGTAACCCAAAGGATCAACCATGAGCAAAAACCTGTACACCAAAAACAATCTGCAAATCAGCAAGTTAACAACCCATAATTACAGCACCTCCTTTTCGTTGGGTGTAAAAATGCTGAACCGGCAAATCCGTGAGCCCATTTACGCCATATACGGTTTTGTGCGCTACGCAGACGAGATCGTCGATACCTTACACGGGTACCCACAGGAAGCCATGCTGAATGAGTTCATCGACCAGACCTATCAGGCCATCGAGCGGGGCATCAGCACCAACCCGATACTGGACAGCTTTCAGTGGATCGTCAACCACTATGGCATTGAACGCCAACATATTGATGCCTTTCTCAAAAGCATGAAGATGGACCTGAACCATTCTGAATACGACGAGCAGTTGATCGGCGAATATATTTACGGGTCGGCCGAGGTGGTGGGGCTGATGTGTCTGCGCATTTTTTACCACGACGATGATCAACGCTATGAAGCCCTAAAACCCTACGCGCGAAAACTGGGCGAAGCCTTTCAGAAAGTCAACTTTTTGCGCGACATCAACAATGATTATCAGGAACGCGGGCGGACGTATTTTGCCAAGATGAGCTACAACGGTTTTACCCGCGAAGTCAAAACCGAAATCGAGCGCGACATTGAAAATGATTTCCGGGAAGCTTACCAGGGCATCCTCATGCTCAACAAAAGGGCCCGCTTTGGGGTTTACCTGGCGTATATCTATTACCTGCGGCTGTTCAAAAAAATCAGGCACTCTGAACCACAGGCCATCATGAACGGGCGGTTGCGCATTGCCAATGGACAGAAAATCTTTTTGCTGTTTCAGGCTTACCTGAGGAATTCAATGAACCTGCTGTAATGAGAGGTGAGATCAATATTCATTTTAAAACAAGGACATCTAAAAGCATTGGGCCACATGGAATTCACCCGATTCACATATTTTCTGCTTTTGTTGCTCTCGCTGAGTTTTCCGTTGTACAAAAGCTTTGAGCCTAAAATACAGTTTTACAAAAAATTCCGCTACATCATCCCGGCCATTGTCCTAACGGCCATTCCCTTTCTGATATGGGATGTGTTGTTCGAGCAGCACGGCATCTGGCATTTCAGGCCCGATTATACCATTGGGCTTTACTGGTTGGGGTTGCCCCTGGAGGAGTGGCTTTTTTTCTTTGTCATTCCCTTTGCCTGTTTCTTCATCTACGAGGTGGTGGCGTTTTTCACCGGCACCCGTCCCCTGCCCTACATCAAGCCCTTCACGTTATTTCTGGCCCTGATCCTGTTGCTGGTGGCCGTTTCTGTTCCCAGCCGCACTTACACATTTGTCAATTTTCTGCTGGGATCCCTGCTGCTTTTGGTCATGCTGGCGGGGCGCCTGTCTGCCAGCCGGCTGACGAGCTTTTACAAAGGCTATGCTGTATCGCTGCTGCCTTTTCTGGTCGTTAACGGGGCTTTGACCAAAATACCGGTGGTGCTATACAACAACCAGGAAAATCTGCGTTTAAGAATCTACTCCATACCGGTGGAAGATACGGTATATTTATTAAGTTTGTTGTTCATCAACTTTTGGATTTACGAAAGCCTCAAGCGGTATGATCAAAGAAGGAAAACTGGGATTAAAGGCCGAGGTTGACCAGCGGGCTGGTTTTTGCATGGGGGTGGTCAAAGCCATCGAGAAGGCCGAAGCCCTATTAGACAGCGGCCAGAAGGTATACTGTGCCGGACAGATAGTCCACAATGAGGAAGAGGTGGCCCGTCTGGAGCAAAAGGGTTTGATTACTGTGGGTCTGGAGGAAGCCAGCCGGCTGGAGGGTGAGAATGTGCTGTTCCGGGCCCATGGGGAGCCGCCAGAGAGTTACGAGCAGGTTCGCCGCAACAACAATATACTGCGCGACGCCACGTGCCCGATTGTGCTTAAACTGCAGCGGGATGTGCGCAAGGCCTGGAATTCGGGCAAAAACGTCTGGATATTTGGCAAGCGGGCCCATCCTGAAGTCATTGGCCTGGCCGGTCAAACCACCGGGGAAGCCGTGGTGTTCGATTCACTGGAAGATCTGGGGGATATGGAATTGCCGGGCAGTTTGACCCTTTTCAGCCAGACCACCAAAAAGCCGGAAGATTTCACCCGGGTGGTGGAATATTTGCGGGAAAAGGGCGTGGAGGTGGATGCCCGCGACACGATCTGCCGCCATGTATCGGGGCGCGAGGAAGACATCAAAACCTTCAGCCGCCAACACGACCGGGTTGTTTTTGTAGCCGGGCGCCATTCATCCAACGGGCGGATGCTCTATGAGATATGCCGCCACCACAATTCCCGCTGCCATTTTGTTTCCACGGCCCGGGAAGTACAACGGGCATGGTTTACCCCCGCAGAACATGTCGGGATCAGCGGGGCCACATCGACTCCACAGTGGCTGCTGGAGGCGGTGGCCCAAAAAATCGAAGCCTTTTAAGAGAATTTTTAGGGATGATGCACGGCGGGCCGATATATTTTTATATATTTGCAACCGCTCTCACAAATAAAGCCCGGGTGGCGGAATTGGTAGACGCGCATGATTCAGGGTCATGTCCTCGAAAGAGGGTGCGGGTTCGACTCCCGCCTCGGGCACTTAACACAGCCGTAAAGCACAGATTGCCAAACAATAAAAAAACACGAGTGCACTAAAAGGGCACTAAAAATTAAAAAAGGGAACCTGATTTATTCAAGTTCCCTTTTTTTGTTTTTTTTATCTATTTAAATAAAGTCCCCTAGTTCAACATCTGATAAATTAAACTTCATAATTGAATTAGTTTCTATTTCCTTTTGAAGGGTTTCTAAATGTTTGTCCAATTCATCATCTTTGTCAAAATCTTCTTTTTTGAATCTGCCAGTTTTAGGATAAATTTGCAGAAAAGCTATACGGTTTGTCTTATTGTTTGCTGCGGCAATTAATCTATATCCACCACTTTTGCCCACTCTTTGTTCTGATTTTTTAATTCTGATTTTCAGAACATGCAATTCCATATTTTGATATAATAAAAAGGCAGAATCAATGATCTGCGTTATGTTTTTTTCTTTAAGCTCATCCTTTATATCCTTAATACAAGAATTGTATTGATATTTTGGTTTTCGAGTAAGATTATTGATGGATCTGATAAAATCGGAAGTACAAAGGTATTCAATCAAAACTGAGACTTTAATTTATTTGCAGCCTCTCTTAACTTTTTATCATTTGGAAGATCAATGTATTTTAATTTAATGTCATGAATTATTTCGTTAAGCTGGGATGTTTCAACTCTAAACACCCTAAGCTCGCTTTTTACTATAGAATAAAGGGCTCGATTTCTCTTAACTCTCGCTATTAATTCATTGGCATTAGATAATAAACTTTTCAGCTTATCTAGATTCTTTAAAGAATCTTCTTTCTCTTGGTTTGTGTAAGAGAATAGGTCCTCGTTTAATGAATTAAATTTCTCAGCAAGAGAATATAAACTGCCTTTAAAGTCATTGGCTTGATCCAAAAAATTATTCGCCGTTTCCTCAAAGGTCTCCTGCATTAAGTCATCTGTAGACTCTTTGACTCTATTGATCTTTTCATCAATAACTTGCATTATATAATTCCTAACTTCTTTTTTGAATAAGTATAACGTAAATGATCCATTTAAGTTTATCCAAAAGTTCAAAAAAATTTTTAAAAAATCAAAAAGAATATAATAAAAATGATTTTGGCAAAGGTTAATTGAACCTTGGTAAAATCACGCATAGAGAAAATTCCAATTTAATGCCTGTCAAAAATAAAAAGGGAGGGTTTTGTGTAAAAAATGGATCTCTCAGAAGCGCAAATTTAAATTTTCTCCACCTGGGCAATGGTCTTTAATCATCTTAAATCCTGCCTTTAAAATTCGGTTTTATAAAAAAACCTCCACAAACCCCATAAGTAATGCAATTCAAAGCCTTCAACCCAAAATAAAATAGAAGGGACAGGAGCGGATCGGTGCCAGTTGTAAACAGTAACTTTGAAACACCAATTTTTCGCAATCGGTTTTCACCAGTTTGGAAAAAATAAAAGTGCCCTCATCTTTGCGGGAAAAACCCCAAAAGAAACATCCGGGAAGTGCCGATTTTCCTGATCACCTTCCAGCAGAAGAGGTTTGAATCAAACCGGATCAATCGACAGAGGGATATAAACTTATCGGTGATAAGAACAAAAAGCAACTTGACCAAACATCACCCCAATTTTTTTTTGCTGCACAAGGGGTACTTGCTCGAGTGGATAACTTTAAAACACAAAAACCGTATAAGAATTCTAGAAAACCCAAAATAAATTTCGAAGTCATGGAAGCACATTTGCTTATGGATAAGGACTTTGCGAAAGTTACTTATCATCCTGAACTAAAAATGGGTAAAATCCTTTGGAAAAGGAAACCCGAAATAGATGAATACAAAATACCATTCAACGAATTACTGGAATACGGCTTAAAACATCAAATCGATAACTTCTTGTCGGATATCAGAGATCAAGGCGTCATATCACCCGATCACAGAAAATGGTTTGAAAATGAAGCAGTACCCGAAGCAGTGAATAAATGCGGACTAAAAAGAGCAGCAGTGGTATTTGAGGGAAATGTATTCAAACAATATTACCTGAATATGATACTTTCTGTTACCAATAAATTCAATTTATCGCTGAAAACATTTAATTCTGAGCAAAAGGCCCTTGACTGGATAGAAAAAGAAACGAGTTAAAATACAGATGTGATCCAAAAAATGAATCATTCGAAAAAAATAAACAATCCTTTCAATTGAGAGAAATCTTCAGGGAAAACATCAATTGTTCCTCTCCAGTAACGCGATTCGGTTGTATTTTTATTCCAGGGGTAATTTTGGAGGATCGGAACTTATCAAGGGCCTTCTGACGGGAGGTATTATCCGAGGCAAGTATCACCATCCAATCGGCCAGGAGCGGCAATCCGTATAAGGAGTAAAACAAAAACCTAAAATTATTGCTTGCCAATAAAGATGCGTACCCTGCGGTAACCCATACAGAGCCCACGGTCCGTATATCACCCCACTTATCCGCGTCTTTTAATTTATAGGACCCCCACCCCGGCCAAAAAGCAGATAAAATGAGGGCCTCTCCTTTTGATGTATAATACTGCCCTTCCATGCTCATCGTAAAATTCAGATCATTGGTATATTCATCCACATGTATTGTTCGGCGTTTGGTGTTAAACCCCTCCTTTGCCACCATAAATTCTGCTTCGCCCGATGACATTTTCACTTTCACCGGGGTTCGGCCCTTATAGCTGCCATTTACGATTAATCGGGCTGAAGGGGGATCGGAAGTCACCTGAACTACTCCAACGGTTGAAGGTTTCAATGAAAAAGTATATTTTCTGCGTTCATCCTTTACTTGAAAATCCGACTGATAATCTTGATGTTCTTCTTTAGAGAGTCTAATCTGGTGTTGCCCGGAAGAAAGGGCCAAATCAACCGGAGTTTGTCCTTCATAGGAGCCATCAATATAAAGTTTTGCGCCGGAAGGCTTGCTGTTAACCGTCACCTGATCGGAAGCCAATAATCGTTCTTCCATTTCACTGGTTTGATTGGGGTGGATGGTTATCTGCCTTTCCACCGGTTTAAAACCTTCTTTGACCAATTTGACCTGATACATCCCCTTTGAAAGCTCTTTGATGATGTTGGGGGTCTTTCCATATTTTTTCCCGTCAATGAAGATATTGGCATTGATCGGATCAGATGAGACATCCAAAGCCCCATAGCGGGGTTGAGGATTAAGCTGTATGTCATACCGGTTGTCAGAGACAATTTTTTTATCGAGCTGATCTGCGGTATATTCTTCTTTTTTCGCGGTAAAAGTGTGGATGCCTTCGACTAGTCTGCCCTGGTAAGTTTGATGTCCTACCCGCTGTCCGTCAATAAAAATGCGTGAAGGCGGTTGGGTTTCAACGGTAACGTGGCCGTATATGGGAGTAAGATTAACCAAAAGCCCGGTCTTTTGCGTATCCCTTACTGTAACAGTCCTGTTGACCGGTTGATACCATTTGCCCTTGAGCTCAATCTGATGCTTACCGCTTGCTATACGGTGAAAGACCGCTGGGGTTTTTTTGCCTGTGGAATCCCCATCGAGAAAAGTATTTAACCCGGACTCCGGTTTACTCTCAACCGAGAGGCTTCCAAAACGGGGCTTCAAAGTAACATCCAACTCCTTTCTGCCTTTTTCTGCTGACAATTCCACCTCGCCGGCCCGGGTATGATATTTGCTCTTATTCAACCGGTAGGTATGTTTTCCGGTGGCAAACTTTCCGCTAAACGGTGTCTTGCCGCGGTATTTGTTATCGATATAAAGTTCGGCCTTTTTGGGCTCACTGTTCACGATTAAATAAGACGATGAAATGCCCTGGTTCCGCCCGGTTACTTCATTACCCGAGGTGGCAAGTTTCATCTCGTACACCGTGGCCTTTTCTATGGGCACCGGATAATAATAATTCCTCAATAATCCGAGTTCATCATGCTTGATGGTGATCTTTTTAGAGCCCCGGGGCACGTATACCCAATATTCACCTGTTTTTCGCTTTATCCTGGTGATGCCCAGCGTTCCGGCCTCCCAGGCAAACCCCTGCCGGGTGGTCACCACCTTTATCAGGGCACACTTTTCCCCATTTTGATCCCTTACCGGTTGATGAACCCGGGCGGTTTGATCATTGGGCAGAACCTGGAAGGAACTGACCGAGATATGCTGAGAAAAAACGCTTAAAACAAATTTTTTCTTTGTATGCAAATCGAAGGAGGATTGAAATAATTAACACCCATAAGCTCATTCATTTCGAAAAACGCAAGGCGCAAATGCCGGCCTGTCAAAAATCATAAACTTTTTGTCAAATCACCGGTAACTCCGCTCAACAGATCACGTAATTCTATAAAACCTTATCCCATTATGAACAAATACATCTTTTATTCCAACGGCATAGAAGACTTTAAAAACAAATTTTTCCGGTTCATCGAACAGTATCCCTGGCTGGAAATTCAATCCATTGACTTAAACCGCCCCCTTATACAGGAGCAGTCAACCCGTAAAATCCAGGTGATGGCCTCCATCACCTTCAATTAATCGCCTTATAGGCCAGAGGCCCAAAAAACAAAAACAGGGCCCTCCAGGTTAATCGCAAAAAAATCACAATAATCAAAAGGAAACCCCTCACACAAGTGGTTCAGGTAAATGAAAGCAAAAAACGACAGCAAAGAGGAATTGATCGATGAAATTCAGGAGCTCCGCTCGAAACTGAGCCAGGCGGAAAACCAACAAAAGGAACTTCGAGAAGAATTAGAGGACCAACAATTCCAGTTGACCGAGAGGAAGAAGGAGCTTGCCGGGATTTACCAGATTGCCCGTTTGACCAATCATCCCGATAATTCCACGGATTATGTTTTGAAACAATCCATTCGTGTTTTGACCCAATCCTACCTTTATCCCACCATCTGTTGCGGGCGGATTACCTGCGGGAAAAAGGTTTATACCACCGACAATTACAAACCAACGAATTGGAAGCAAAGTGTTCATGCTCAGGTAGATGCGATATGCGAGGCCTTGAAAATTGAAATTTATTACCTCATGGAAATGCCTGCCCTGGAAGAAGGCCCCTTCCTCAAGGAAGAACGCAACATGCTGGAGACAGTGGCCAATGAGCTGGCGGTTTATATCAACCGAAAACAGGCAGAAGAAGAAACCCGTCAAAATGAACAAAAATTTAAATCGCTATTCAACTCGATGCTCGATGCCATTTTCATTCATGACCCGGAGGGCAACATGCTGGAAGTGAACCATGAGGCCACCAGGCGATTGAACTACAGCAAAGAGGAATTGCTGCAAATGACCCCCATCGACATCGACACCCCTGAGAATGCTTCTAAAGCCCCGGATATATTCAATCGGGTAATGAAAGAAAAACATTTCAGAGGTGAAACCGTGCACATCACTCGTGACAATCAAAAAATTCCCACTGAAATCAATGCCAACCGCATCACCTTCAAAGGCCGGCCGGCCATCCTTACGGTGGCCCGCGACATCACCCGAAGGAAGCAGTACGAAAAGGAATTGCTGGAAGCCAAGGAAAAGGCAGAGGAAAGCGCCAGCCTGAAATCGGCTTTTCTGGCCAACCTCTCCCATGAAATCCGAACCCCCCTGAATGCCATTCTGGGCTTTGCCGATCTGCTGAAGGAGACATCGCCCGATGAAGCCAAAAGACATGAATTCATCACCAGCATCCGCCAAAGCGGTGACAAACTGCTGTCAATTCTCAATGACATCCTCGATGTATCCTATATTGAAGCCAATCAAATTCAAATCAATTCCCAACCCTTCTCCCTGAACGGGCTGATCGATGAGTTGGCTGAGCAGGCCCGCTACAAAATGGAAAAAGCGCAAAAAAACCTTCAACTGAAAATCCGTAAACCTCTGCCTGACCAAAATGATTGGATCAGGCTGGACCATCAGAAAATGCACCAGATATTCACCAAACTCATCGATAACGCAATAAAATTCACCCATTCAGGCTATATTGAAATGGGATATGAAGCAGACAGCCGGGGCAACCTGGATTTTTACATCCGCGATACCGGCATAGGCGTGCCCCGGGATTCCAGGGAATTGATCTTTGAAAGGTTCAGGCAACTGGATCATGGCATAACCCGTCAGTACGAAGGCCTGGGCCTTGGCCTTTCCATCGCCCGGGGACTGGTCCGGTCCATGGGCGGGTCCATTAAATTCCATTCATCTCAGAACAATGGTTCCACGGTGGTTTTTAAAATTCCCCGGCAAAGTCCAAAAGACCAGCAAAGCACCGGCCAAACAACACCAGGGCGCTCATCCGACTGGTCCGGCAAGACGATTTTGATCGCAGAAGATGATGCCACCAACTATTTCCTGCTGAATGAATTCATCAAAGGCACCCATGCCCGGATAAAACACGCAGAAAACGGCGCACAGGCCGTCGAAGCTGTGAAAAATGCTGAAGCGATCGACCTGATTTTAATGGACATCAAAATGCCTGTTTTAGACGGGGTGGCTGCCCTTAAACAGATCAAACAATTCAACCCGCAAATCCCGGTAATTGCCATTACAGCTTATGCCTATGAACATAATAAGCAGCAGTTTCTGGAAGAGGGCTTCGACGGTTATATCTCCAAACCAGTAAAACAGGATGAATTCATTCAAATGGTGGAAAGCAAATTGATCAAGCGGTAAACAACCAACAAATAAATATTTCAATCCAACAGGCCGGCCAATAAAAAGTGGAAAGTGAGTTGATTCGCCGGTAAACATCCCACAAAATATTTTTGAGTTCATCTTGCCCGTTAAACGGGTCAATCCAGCTCCCATTAACCTTAACAGCTCATTATTGGGCCTTTGAAGTGCACCCCAAAAAGGGATATTTTTCCTGCCCCTCTAAAAGAAGCTGCCCCAACAGCCACCTTAAAAGCGTTACATAATCTTTTAAAGGCAGCAGTTGGGGCAGGCATCCAAAAAACCAAACCAGTATGAACTAAAGACGGAACATTAAGCCAAAAACAGTCCTATATCAGTAATTCTCAAAATCTTTGTCCTGCTGGTCGTGGTTGTACATTTTCAGGTCAACCCCGTTGCCGTTGTTTTGTTGTTGACCCGATGAATAGGTCTTGCCTGCGTTTTGATTGGAGGCCCGGGCTGATTGCTGGCGGGGTTGATGCTGCTGACTCGTTTGCTGGCCCTGTCCGTTTTGGGGGCCGCTTTGTTGGTTCTGATTGGATTGCTGGCTCATGTGGCCAAAATCAAGATGCTTATGACCCTTAGAGGCGCCTTGTCCCTGGCCATTGGTGTCATTGAGTTTAAAGAAGCTGATAACCTGTTTAAGCTGATCGGCCTGGCTGGAGAGCTCTTCTGCGTTGGATGCCAGTTCTTCGGATGAGGAGGCGTTTTGCTGGGTGACCTGATTCAACTGCTGAATGGCATTGTTAACCTGATCGGCGCCACTGTTCATCTCATTGCTGGCTGCGGTAATTTCCTGAACCAACTGAGAGGTTTTCTCGACTTCAGGCACGATTTCACTAAGTTGCTGGCCGGCCTCTTCAGAAATTTGAACGCCGGCTTTAGACTTCTCATCAATTTCGTTGGCTGCTTCGGAGCTGCGTTCAGCCAGTTTACGCACCTCAGCGGCCACCACAGCAAATCCTTTGCCGTGCTCACCGGCCCGGGCGGCTTCGACAGCTGCATTCAAGGCAAGGATATTGGTCTGATAAGCAATATCATTAATGATGGAAATCTTTTCAGCAATTTCCTTCATCGACTGAACTGAATTCTGAGCCGCCTCATTGCCTTTCTTGATGCTTTCGGCTGCATTCTTAGAAATCTTTTCGGTTTGCTGGGCATTATCCGTATTCTGCTGGATGTTCGATTTCATCTCTTCCATCGAGGAAGAGACCTCTTCAGCGGAAGAAGCCTGTTCGCTGGAGCCCTGAGACATTTCCTGGGAATTGGAGCTCATCTGCTCGCTGGCTGAAGCAATGTTTTCAGCGCCTGCCCGAATTTCGCGGACAACGCCTTGCAGGCGGGAGGCCATATTGCGCAGGGCATCGGCCAGGGTGCCGATTTCATCATTGCGGTGAACATCCACCTGAGCTTCCAGGTTGCCATTGGCCACTTCCTGAGCAAAAGCTACACCCTGATTCAATGGTCTGGTAATGGTGCGGGTAATGGTGATGGCCAGAATCACCCCAAGGATCAGTGCCAGAATAAGCCCGGCTATCATGATGTTGCTCGATTGCGAGAGCATTTTCACGGCCTGGTCGGCAATGTTGGAAGTGGTCTTGATCCCGGCATTGGCAACGGCCTGGGTAGACTCAAGCACCCGGGTGGCCACCTGGTCGCGCTCCTGGTTCAACTGATTGCGCTTTTCCCAATCATTGATGAAGGTGTTCATGGCCTGGGTATACCCATCGGCCGACTGACGTATCTGATCCAGCGCTTCCTTGTCGGCCTCCAGGTAAGTCACGTTCCTAAGCTTATCCATGGTGGCGGATATGTCAAAATCATTGAGGGCCTTGCGAAAAGCATCCGGATTTCTTTTGGCCTGATGTTTGAAATTGCTCACCCTCACGGCATTGCCCGCATCAATGATGTCATTGATCCAGGTGATCTTTTTATGCCGCTCGGTAAAAGCCTGGGCTGAAGCATTATTGGCAATCTCCTCACGAAGTTGCCGGTTCTGGCTCTCCAGGTAATTGTAGCAGGCCTCCATAAACTGGTCGGCCGAAGCATCCATCTGATTGCGCTCCTGTTGCAGCCCGTTGTTCAGGGTAACCGTCTGATCGACCAGGCCCTTGTACTCGTTGAGGTTGTTCTCAACATGGTCGATCTCCGAATTGAGCTTGTCCAGCTGGGAAGTCTCACGGGCCAGGCGACGGGCCTCAGCGATGTTATTCTCCACCTTCCCCAAATAATTGCGGCCTTCACGCAGATACCCCTCATTTTCCGAAAGGCTGTATCCCCGCATGTTGTACATCGTTTGCCTTGCATTGCGCTCCAGGGTACTGGCCAGATCCACTTCCGGGATGTATTCATCGGCCAGATAATTCGAATTCTTAGAGACATTGGACATGTTATACACGGCCAGTCCGCCAAGTATCATTGAAATCAGAATAAGCAGGCCAAAACCAATCGCCAGTTTTGCCCCCAGTTTTAAATCTTTCCAGTTCATTTTGCTCTTTTTTTGTGTGTAACGTAAATGCTTTATGAGGCTACTTTGCTTTGCCGCTCGCCGGCGGCTTGCGAAATCTTTTCCATCTCCCGCTCATCCATCATCCCCTGCATATCCAACAACATCGTAAATCGATCGTCAATGCGGGTCATACCAAAGATGAAGTCCGGGCCTTTTTCATCGCCAATGGCCGGCGGGGGTTCAACCTGTCCGGCTTCTATCTCAACCACAGACAATACTTCATCCACAATGGCACCCACATGGTAGGTCTCCCCCTGATGCTCAAGATCCAGTACAACAATACAGGTGTTATGGCTATATTTAGCCTCTTCCAGGCCCAAACGCAGACGGGTATCGATCACCGGCAGGGCCGTCCCCCTGAGGTTGATCACCCCTTTCATATAAGACGGGGTGCGGGGCACCTCAATAATCCGGGTCATCTCCAAAATGTTGATGACCTGACTGACGTGGACCCCAAATTCTTCCTCGCCCAGTTTAAAAGTTAAATAAGAATTGGTCTTTTCGTTTTTTTGTTCCATATAACCTCCTTATTGATTGAACATGTTAGAATTGAAACATTGTTTGCTTCTAATTATTGGCAAAATGTATTGAGCCAATCATATTGCCGGTTTGCTATTAAGCGAATTTACACCATAACACCATCCCCGCATCAGGTATAATCAACCAGTTTGGGGTATAGGGTGATTTTACCCGGTTTTATCAGCGGCTCAAATAAAACACATTAATTATCAGCAAATTATTAAAAGGTGAAAAAACAGGGCGCTGGTCAAATAAATGCGGGGCGTTTAGACAGAGCCATACTATCCATCCAATTGACTGCGGGAAACTTGAACAATGAAACCAGGGGTTATAAACCCCAAGAGCAAGGCGAGCATCATCGGAGGAGTCTACTGATTATAAGCAAATCAGCCACCCATAAGGTGAAAACCCTCTATTCCGTAAAATCCGTTAAGGGTAAACCCCCTACAACAGATGGGGGGAATAATAGTTATAAGGAGCTTTTTATCTGAATATTTTTCAAAACTTTCACATTAAAATGGCCACTTCAGGTTCAAACAGAAAAACGGGGTAGTAAGGATGATTCATTCAGGATGAATCTGCTGCCATTTGGTGGGTATGAAGATAGCAAGGGATCAAAAAGGATGCGACCCCGGATTCAGGGTTTCATTCGGCCGGGCCCTGGTTATAAAAAACGGCCCGAACGATGAACTGCCCTTCGGGATGGCTGAGGACTTCGACCAGCAACTTGTTTTCGGTCAGCTCGAGCACCTGCCAGTTTTCTTTCCGTTGTTGAATCAACAGGCTTTCCGAATCGAGCACCTGCCATGAATCCAATCGACCGCCGAAAGAAACGCGGCCATCCTTATAAAAAACGGTGGGGGAACCGGGAAGCCATGGTTCACTGGAGGGTCCCCTCTCCAGTACTTCAGGTATACCCCAATGTTTACCGGTTAATAAATGAACATCATATTTAAATTCCTTCTCCTGTTCGCATTGGGTCAAAAAAAAGATAAAAAGGAGTCCTACAATAAAAAGGCCATACTTTCTCATACTCAAAAATTTTATTTATCTACCACAGTAATCTCGACCCTTCGGTTTTTGGCACGGTTTTCAGGAGAATCATTGGGAGCTACCGGTTTCTTATCTTTATAACCAACGTATTCAATGTTGCTGAAACCATTCTTCATGATGTATTTGGCCACGGCCTTGGCTCGGTCTTCGGAAATATTGGGATGATCCAGTTGCTCGAGGGCATCGGCATGGCCGGCAATCTGGATGCGCACATTGGGATTGTCCTTCAGCTGTTCAATCAACCGGTCCAATTCGGGATAGGCATCATTGGGTATTTCAGCGCTGCCGGGTTCAAACTGCAGGTTCTCCAGGTCGAGGCGCGAGCCAATCATGATGTTTTTCAGCAGGATCTCCTTTTCCACATCCTGGATGGTCAGCATTTGGTCCAAATCCAGCTTTTCTGTGTAGAGCCAGTATCCCTGGGCTGAAACGATCAGCGAATAGTTGTTGCCAGTCATGAAACTCATGCTGAACCGGCCGGTCTCCGGATCGGAATGGGTCGTCTCAACCGTTGTTCCGGTCTTATTGTCGACCACCTCCAGGGTAGCCCGTACCGGCTGAAGGGTATTTTCATCCTTTATTGTCCCGGTGAGATTGGTACGCTTCACGCTTTTGACCTCCACATCGGTCTCACTCATACTTGGGGTGAAATTGATTTCCCGACGTTTCTCATCAAAAATAAAGTTCACTTCAAACTGTTTGTATCCGTTAAGTTGTACCTTATAGTGGTTTTTTCTCAAATCAAAGTGTTCCTTGAAGATGTTATTGATATATACATCATACTTATCCACACTGGGGGCATAAATTACAAATTTCCCTTTTTTATCGGTCAATGTGGAGGTCTTACGCCCTTTGCTGTCGACGGCTGTCACTTTGATGTTGCTCTTATCAAGGGGCCCCAGGTTGGACAGTTTGCTTCGGTTCAGAATAACCCGCCCATAGATCTTGTTGCGTTCCAGGTAGGGAATATCCACCGTGCGGTCTTTATCCATATTGATCAATACTTCTTGCTGGTCGGCGGTAAATTTCCCGCCCTCTTTGCCCACATTCTTCAAGCGCAAGCGGTAAACTCCCTGCGGCATATTTTCATACCGAATCCGACCCTGCATGCCCGATAGCAACCGGTTGTTCACCAAATTGCCCGATTGCTCATAACTTACATCAAAGGTGTCCAATTCTGTGGCATCCACACGTTCAATATTTACCAATACGTTTTTGACTCCCGGCTCATTGCCATCCCGCTTAAGATTGCCGTTCAGGTCCTTAAAAAGATTAACGTTCAGGTTGTAATATTTCATTCGGGGTTGGTTCCAGTCAAAACGTTTTTGCAACCTAAGTTCAAAATAAGAATTGGAATAGGTATATTGTTGCTTCTCCTGAATCCGCATTTCCTGGCTTTCGCCCATTGTAGACTGCAGGGTAAAATTAGCGATCAGCCTCAACATCAGTCCATAATTCAAATGAAACTTCACCTCATTGCCCCAGTTCAGCCGATGGGTCTGACGATTGATGCTGTACATATAATTCATCCGTGAATCAAACTGGATGATGTCCTTATAGATGTAATCCCGGTAGTAAGGCATTAAACGCAAAAGTTGGTTGAAATTGCCCGAATACAAATAGGTGTAATACTGATTGCCATTGTAAGGGCCATAGTTGTAGCGGAAAAAAACTCCCCAATTGGGGCTGTAATAATTCAGGTTGAATATCCCGTTAAAACTTTGCTCCCGATTCGCCAGAGCCCTTTTTTGAGATTCATTGGTCTGGTTCACTTCATATTGGGTGGCAAAGGTATATCCCCCTTTAAAAGAAGTGGAAATCCGATCATAAGTATTCAGGTTCAACCTGCCCCCGATTTCCAAATATCCACTGTTGGTGATGAACGGATGTCTTGTCTGATTGTTGGTATAAAAGGCATTGGAGTTAAAGTATTCATACCCACCCTGGCCAAAAAGGGATAGCGAATTATTCAGCAATTTACTGGTGCGAAAATTAATATTTCGTTGCAAACGATAATCGGAAGAGGATTCATTACGATATACCGAGGAAGGCTGATACCTGGAGTTAAAAAAATTAAGGTTGAACCGGTAACCCTTTTTATAATCATAGTTGGCATTAAACTTTATATCGTTCTTTCCATAAAAACTTCCGTAGTAATCGTCTGAATTATAGCGGTTTCTAAAACGGAACCTTAAATCATCGATTTCTCCGTTGTATTTCAGCCGATAATGCAAGCCCAGCTGATTGCCGTTAAAAAGGTTCCGGGCTTTACTGCTCATTCCAAACTCCGTTTCGATATTGTGTTCGTCCTGAATAACTAAACGATTGCTGAACAACCCCAACATAATTTGTTCATCAGTGCGCAGGTTATGGCTGTATTCCAGGTTGGTGTGCGTCTGCAACCGAGATTTAAAAAGATTAAAGTCGGTGCTCAACCCATAGTTATTGATGGGAAGAAATTCATTGCGGGTATATTTGCCTTGAATTTTAAAATTGTTGAATTGTTTATATTGCAAGGCGGCCCCTTTACCATATCCGGTTCTCAGACGAAAGGGGATCCGGTTGCCTAATTTAGCATTAAAAGTGGGGGTGTTATAATTAAGGAAAATCCGGCTGGTATTTAAAAAATTGGTTCGGGGGCTGCGGTCAGGCATTTTTAAAAAATAATACTTGATTTCCCGGTCGTTTGAAAATAAAAGGTTGCCCTGGGCCGAACCAGAAAAATAACTGCCCTGGTCACTAAATAAATTTTCCATATTCAATTCCACAATCAATGGCACTTCGCTGGAGGGCTTTTCGTATTGAAAGCGACTGACCAGGTTTTTAAACCAAAAAGAAGAATTGAATCGGGAATATTCCGTATGTCCTGTCAAATTAATCCGATACAGTGATTTCTGGGCTTGTTTTTTATCGATCGTCACCTGATATGACAGGGTGGTATCCGAACGGGCGGGGACTACCAGATTAGAGGAAAAGGAGTTATTGACCTCCTTTTTCATGTCCACATCCGGGGTGGAAGTAAAATTCAGATAAACCACCTCGTCGACATTTCCTTCATTAATCAGACGAAAAGAGAAGCTACCGGTGCGTTTTTGCTGGTTGATGTAGGTGACCCGGGTTAAGGGCCTGAAGCGCAAATCACTTTGCCGGGGGACTTTGATAAAACAATAAGAAGTGGTGATCGGCTCCCCGGAACGGTTGGTCAGGGAAGCAATCACCGAATAGCCAATTTCTCCTTTAACCTGCTGGTTGGGCGAAACCCGAAGGGGAACCGAGACGGTATCATGGGGGGGGAGATTAATCCTATTATCCTGGTCGGAAATCAGGCTCCAACCCACCGGTATTTCATAGGTCAGGTTGACAAACCTTTGCCGGTCAGAGCCGTTGGAAATCTTTAAAACATTAAAAAAAGGGGTCTGCGGTTTGATTTTGATGTCTTCCCTAACAAATTGCGCGGTAATATTTTTATGGCTGTTGCCACCATTCAGCACTTGCCCGAAGATAATGGTGCTTGTGCTCAGAAAGAGGAGGAGAAAAATAATGCCATATTTCGCGCAATTTTGCATAAGCATTTTACCATGGGAAAGGCACTGTATCCATCTTGAACAAGAAATTGGTGTTATAGTAACCTGGAAGCTGACCGGTCACCGAATCCAGATGATATGTCAAATCAATCTTATAATTTCCGGCATCTCCACCTTCAACCAAAGGTGCATAACTCGAGCCATTCAATGTAACTTCACCAGATGTTAATTCACCGGAGTTGAAGGCATCTATGCCGCCCCCGTCAAAAATTTCCACGGTAACATAATCTAAATCAAGGGTGCGTCCAGGATAACTGCTGTAAAATGAAGCATCTTGCGCTTTGACTCCTAAATACCACACGTCGGTATGTTGATTTCCGGAAAGCGTATCGCAGTGAATCCGCATGGTGGTTCGGTTGGAGTAAGTCATGCCCTGGTAATAATGCCGAAGGGAATAAACTTTGAATTCGATGGCCCCACCTGCTTCAACGGTTAGTTGGTACGACCCATCCTGAGCATGAACCAAAGGGTGTATGAATAAAAAAATAATCAGACTGATTAAAAATTTGCCAGTATGATGCTTCATCAATCATTTGAATTGCCATTATGAATAAGTCAAACTATATTATAAATAATGTAATATAGTTTGACTTAATAATCCATGCTTATTAAACTTCCCGCAATTAGTTGTGGGGTTTAAGCTTAAAGAAGACATTGGTGGAATATCTCCCTCCCGTGAGACTAGAACCTATCAAATTGTCGGTGGCATTATCCGCCATGCTCCCACAAGCCCAGTCAATCCGGAATTGGTTCTTGTTGATGTCTCCGGCATTGCTCGCACTTCCTTTTTGAATCACTTCTGTGGAAGAAGAAATTTGTTTCAATTCGCTGGGACCACTACTGGTGGGTATGGTAATTTCGCCAGTGGAATAATCGCTCCCCGTATACTGAACTTCATAGGTAATATAACCTAAATCCATACTTCCGGCCCCACTGGTGGTATCATCGGTACTGATCAAAGAGCCATCCTCAGCCCCCATTTCCAGATCCCAATCAACAGAAGAAGCAATGGTAATTTTGGTGGAATACTGATCATTTGTTCCAATACCACTGATGCCATTTTTATATTGTTCCAGGGTATTGAAATTGAACTCTACGTTACCACCGGATTCAATATTCAACCGCAAAATCGAATTCAGGGTAACAGAAACAGGAACAACGGCCCTGTCATCGACTGCCTGAGCGAAAGAGGTAACCTGATATCCAAGCAGCACTGCTAACATGAGTAAAACAAACTTTTTCATAGGACGATGATTTTATAATTGGCTTAATAATTCCGAATGGTGGCTAAATTAGTAAATTATATTTGAATATCAAACTACTGGCACTGCAATCCATCAACTATTTATTCTGGTTGATCTGTCTCATGCCCTTTTCAGTCAAAATTTCTATTCTATAAATATTTACGAAAGTTTTGATCTGAAGTTACATTTTCCTGTATTTCAAAACCTAAAACACAGATGGCTCGAGTTTGAAACCAATGACCAGGACGTCGTCGATTTGATTTTCGCGATCTCCCATCCAATTATTCAGGCTCTGCGAGAGCATCTGCTCTTGTTCTTCCATCGGTTTTTGATGAATATCGAGTAAAAGTTGTTTAAGGTTTTTCAATAGATATTTCCGATTTTTAGGCCCGCCAAACTGGTCGGTATAGCCATCGGAAAAAATGTAGAACCAGGTGGGGCGATCGACCTGAACGGATGATTCGGAGAAATAGCGTTCTTTTTCACTCTGCATGCCCCCTACCGGCACCCGGTTTCCTTTAATAACATGTACTTCGCCATCCTGAATATAAACCAGCGGGTTTTTAGCCCCGGCAAAGTCCACCCGATTGGCTTGTCGGTCAACTACACAAAGGGACAGGTCCATTCCATCGCGGTTATTGGTCTCATGCTGTTTGAGCGTGCGGCGAATGCCCTTATGCAATTCCCGCAGAATCCGACCGGGCTGGGAGACCCCACTCTGGGTGATCTCATCCAGCAAATTATAGCCAATCATCGACATAAATGCCCCGGGTACGCCATGGCCGGTACAATCTACTGCTGAAACCACAAACTTGCTGTTGTCGGTCGGTGGATAGTCATCGCCATTTTTATCATCACCTCCATCGATAGCACCGGCATGTTCCTGGTGGGCATATTTATGCATCTGCTGACGAATCTCGCTGTGTTCAGATAATTCTTTGAACCAATAAAAATCTCCACTGACCAAATCCACTGGCTGGAAAAAAATAAATGACTCCGGAATATAATGAGTCAGATTTTCCTTAGGCGGAAAGAGGGCTTTCTGTATCTCCTGAGCATATGTAATGCTTTGGGTAATCTTTATATTCTGATCTTCAATTTTATTGAACGCTTCCTGAAGCTGTTCACTTTTCTTTTCAATCTCCCGGTTCTTTTCGGCCAGAGCCTGATTGGCTTTTTTTCTGGCCCGATTGCTCCGGTACATCACCACCAACAGTACAATACCCAAAAGCAAGCCTCCGGCTACCGAATAGATGATCATCTGCTGAACCCGCTGTTGTGCTTCCTGGCGCTCAAGACGTGCCTCCTGCAATTCCATCTTCTGTTCCTGCTGATTGATCCTCAGCTGCTTGAGACTATCCAGCCGCCTAGCCCGTGTCAATGAATCCTGCTTCTCCTGGACCACCTCCTGTATAGAATCCTGACGGCGTTCATAACGAAGCTGAGCCAATTGGTGCTGAGCCTGCTCCTTCTGACGCTTTAACCTGGCCTTGCGCAGCTTGGCCTCACTCTGCTCCTGCTGCTCCTGGTATTCCTGTTTCATTGACTGGGTCTCCAGGTGTTCCTGGTAGGAGGCATACTTCTTCTTATATTCATTGGATTTTTTAATGTTTCCAATCTTTTCATAATTCTTGGCCAACTGATTATAAATGTTTACCGTCATACGCCCATATTCATTTTCCAGGGCAATCTTCAGGGCTTCATCCAGGCGCTTATTGGCTTGGCGATAGTTCCCCTTTAATCCCATAATATAGGCAACATCAATTAAACCTGAAGCGATCTCCTTGCTGTTGCCCAACTCCCGACGTACCTTTAGACTTTTCCGGAAATAATTCAACGCCGGATCAAGTTCTTCCATGTCGGTGTATATCAACCCAATATTGCTGTATATCGTCTTTATGTTCTCCTTGTTCCCAATTTTTTGATTCAATGGAACAGCCCTTTCGAAATATTCAACCGCTTTGCTGGTATTGCCATTATCCCAATAAAGAAAAGCAATCTTGTTCAGGGAAGAAATCGCATCTTTCCATTCCCCGCGATTTTTTGAATACTCTATGATTTCCTGAAGTTTTTCTACCCTTTGCTGTTGTTCTTGGTTCAATGGCTTAATATTTTGAGCCAGCACATTTTGAGCCAGCAGCACCACAGCCAGGGTTAAAAGTAGTTTGATGTTATTCTGTCTGTTCAAAACCAATTCTTTTAAGGATAAAACTAATAAAAATCCTATAATTATACTGCTAAATAGCATTATTGGATACATTTTTACATCAATCTTTTTAATTTTGTGATCAATTAGTCATTGACTTTGACTTATTTTAATCGACACATTAGAATCCGATGATTAAATTTATATATTTGTAAATCCATCAAAGCAAAATAAAAGATGAGCAAGCAGTTATTTTTCAGCCTGGTTATGGTTTTAGCCAGTTTATATACCATGGCCCAGAGTTTTGAGGTGGCTCCGATCAAACTCAATTTTACTGCCAACCCCGGGGAAACCCAGACCAAAATGATATCGGTTAAAAATCATGGCAACCAAAAGGCCTCTCTGGTTTTATCCTTAAAAGATTATTTGGTATATAAAGATGGAGATCGAAAAATTTTGAGTCCCGGGGCTTCTAAAAATTCAATTGCCGAATGGATTACCCTGAATCCTTCCTATCTGGAACTCAATCCGAATCAGGCCCAAAGCGTTGAAGTTACCCTGCAGGCTCCCAATGATGATTTTACCTCAAAATGGGGCATTCTTAACGTCACCTCAGCCAAGGAACAAACTTCCCTGGCGGCGGACAAGGAATTAAGCGCAGGCCTTAACCTGTATGGCCGCATCAGCGTCGAACTCTCCTACACACCACGCAACCAAACCAGCACAAGGGTTCAAATAAGCAACCTGAGGGAACTTACCCAATCCGCCGATTCGCTGAGAAAGTTCAACGTGAACATCGATAACCTGGGTAACACCATGACTAAATGTGAAATATACCTTATTGCCTCCCATATGAAAACCCTTAAGGAAAAAAAATATGAACCGGTTGAAATAACCGCTTACCCCCAATCTACGCGCAATGTTGAATTGACCCTGCCGGCCCATAAACTTAAACCGGGCAACTATTCCCTTTCGGCCATTTTGGATTATGGAAGCAGTCAAGCATTGGAGGGGACTCAGATTACCATTGAAGTCGAATAAGCAAATACCGGCGCGAATCCTTTTAACGCTGCTGCTGTTGGGTGTTTATGGGGCAACCTGTGCCTGCCTGGCTCAGAAAACCGACTCGCTTAAAAGATATTACCCCAACGGCCACCTCAAGGAAGTCTTTACCCTGCAAATCACCTCCGGCGATACGATCAAAGATGGCCCCTACCGATACTACCATCCCAACGGCCGCCCTGGCCAGCGCGGATTCTTCCGCCAGGGCCGCACCGACAGCCTCTGGCACCTGTATTATCCAACAGGTGAACTCAAGAAAAAACTGACCTTTGAAAAGGGCAGACGCCACGGGCCTTACAAGGTTTACTACAAAAACGGCCACATCAAACAAAAAGGCCGCTACCAGAACGGCCAACTGGAGGGTTCCTTTAAAACCTTCTACAAGGACGATACCCTCGAATCCCTCTCCCACTATCACAATGGCATCCAGAAGGGCTGGGTAAAGGTCTGGTACCCCGATGGCACCCGTTACCGAAAATACCAGGCCCAACAAGGCCAACCCCATGGCACCTGGAAACAGTATTACGACGACGGCAGCCTGAATTACCGGGGAACCAAAATCAATGGCAGTTTTAGCGATACCCTCAGGGTGTATTATAAAAAAACCGGCCACCTGCAGCGAATCTGCCTTTATAAAAAGGGCCAACTCCATGGCCCCTTCAAAGGTTACCACCCCAACGGCCACATCATGATCCGCTGCAGTTATAACCAGGGAAAGATCACCGGCCCCTACCAAACCTTCTATCCCAATGGCAACCTCAAGGAAAAGGGCCGGTATTCGCAGCAAGGCAAAAAAACAGGACCCTGGAAAACCTACTACCCCAATGGCACCCTCCACGCAAAAGGGCAGTATCTGAGAGGAAAATACACCGGCTACTGGAAAATATACCACCCCAACGGCCGCATCAAACAGTTAGGCCAATATAAGGAAGGAGAAGCCACCGGTTTCTGGAAATTTTTTCACCCTTCCGGCCACATCAAATCCTACGGCCATTACTGGAACGACCTGAAAGAAGGTCCCTGGCATTATTGTAACCGCAAAGGCAACTTGCAGCGCATCATGATGCATCGAAAAAATTTGCCCGATGGACCGGTATGGTTCTACAACGGGCAAAAAGGAAAGAAGATAGAAAAAAGACTATATCGAAAAGGCAGGCCGCTGATCATTCGTAACTATGAAATTCAAAATCTACGCCGGTGATGTCGGCGTAATCTTCGCCGGCTTCCAGCATGTCGTCATCATCCTCCAGATAATGCCACTCAACCCTTAACTCCGGATCGTTCTCCTGAATCATCTTCACCCGCTCGATCAATTCCATGATCATTTTAGAGGATGCCGTGTTGAAATACTCATAGGCAAAGGTCACCAGGGTGCCCTGGCGGGGATTCTGGCTGTAGTCCTCCAACCATTGCTTGAGAGGTGCATAGAAGCTTTTGGCATCTTCCGGCATGGACCGGCCCGAAAACTTAACCTCCCCATTGTTGGCATCAAGCTTGATCTCAGGTGTTTCTGCTGTCCCCTGTATGGAAACTTCTTCCTTGTTTACCGCATCATTGACTTCTTTGATAATCTCTTTGGTGGCTAGCATTCCCATAGTTGTTCCTTTAAAATATTTTTACTGATAACTGATAAAATCAAATTCAATATTGGTCAGATCCTGGAAAGTTTCACCCGATTCCAGAATGTCTTCATCATCTTCCAGGTAATACCATTCTACTTTCAGGTTCTTATTCTGCTCCTCCAGCTTTTGGAATTTACGGATGATCTGCAGCAGCATTTTGGAAGAAGAGGTGTTAAAATATTCCAGATCGAAACTGATCACTGTCGAATCCAGTGGACTCTTAAAATAATCATCGATCCAGGTTAGTATAGGCCGGTAAAAATTGCGGGCATCATCCGGCAGGGACCGCCCCAAAAATTTGATGCGGCCCTCTTCTCCCGAGCGATCCAATACAATCTCGGGGGTGCGTTCGGTCCGCGGTATCTCTACCCGATCTTTGCCTGGTATTTCGCGGATCTGCTCATACAGTCTTTTCAAACCGATATGGTTCGTTTCACTCATAAATTCCTCCTATTCACGCTCATGAAAATTAAAAGTAATGCCCGAAAGTTCAGAGTAAGATTTTCCGGTCTCATAAATGTCTTCATCTTCCACCACATAATGCCAATCAATTTTCAGGTTGTTTCCCTTATCAACCAATGTTTTGAGCTTGAACAATATAGCCAGGATCATCTGCGAGGATGATGAATTGACGTATTCCAAATCAAACACCACACGGGTGTCCTCTTTGGGATTGGCCATGTACTGATCCAACCGCTCCAAAAGCGGGCTATAAAACTGATTGACATTGGCTGGCATGGAAACACCTTTAATGGAGATGAGGCCTTTTGATCCATCCATTTTAATCTCCGGCGTCCTGTTGGTGGCTTCTATTTCCAGACGGACTGCCTGTTTGTTGGTGTTGGTGGATTCGAACTCCGATTTTGGATTGCTTGACATAGATTTGAATTATATAAAAGACCCTAACAACAAATGTATGAAATTGTCTATACTTTATACAAGCACATTTATTTATCGTTGATCTTTTTTTGATGATCGTATGATATCTTTGCATGAATGTTAAAAAGGATCCAACAAAAGGGAAGGGTGATTAGCCAGAAATTTTAAGTGATTTGCTCAATCTTTCGATGCTTATAGGACCAGAGCATAAGGGTTATTGCACCGATCAATGCAAAAATGGCAATGGCGAAGGTTCCGGAGAAGTGGATCAGCTCATAGAACATCACTCCGATCAGCGGGGCAAAGATGGCCCGCACACCGGTCAGGGTAAGGTGGACCGACTGATAATCGCCGGCCTCTTGACTGGAACAAAAGTAGGAAGACCCGATGCTCCAGGCCAGGGGCATTGTGGCAACAAATATCCCTTTAAAGACAATGGCCAAAAGCAGAAAATAATAGAGCTCAATCTCCCAAAAAACAGTATGGTAGGGAAAGTATTGGGTAAAACCTATAAAAAAAAGGTAGAGGGCCAGCGATGAATAGGTGAGCATGACAAATTTCCGGGGATCGGTCCGGCCAAGGACCTTTCCAAAAACCGGCAAAAGTATGATGGCCAGTACGTTGAAGCCATTCTGGTAAAAGGCCACGCTGGAATAATTCAGATCCAACTGCTCCTTATAAAAAAGGGTGATCACCGCTTTGGTGCTCATAAAGGCAAAGCCGTAAAACATAAACCCAATCTCATAATCCCGGTAGGGGGCATTGAATCGCAGGATGTTCAAAAGGTTCCGCAAAGAACTTTTCACCGAATCCAAAAATGAC
Source organism: uncultured Bacteroidota bacterium (assembly GCA_913055635.1). GTDB lineage: Bacteria > Bacteroidota > Bacteroidia > Bacteroidales > UBA12077 > JAGXLC01. The sequence continues at coordinate 126,394 of CAJXLK010000001.1, read as the reverse complement.
TGCTTCAACCGGGGGGGTTGCTTTTCCTCATAAGGGATCCTCGAGAGCAAATAAATGGAAAAGGCCCCCAGTATTCCCAGAACCGGGAAAACATAGACAAAAGCATAATGGTCGTAATCCAGCAGCAGCCCGTAAAAGAAGGTGGTTAGCAACATCATCACCTTATTCACCGAGGTGGCCACACCAAAGAGGGAGCCGAAAACCTCCAGGCGGTAATTGTTTTTAAGCAACAGGTTGATGGTGGGAAAGACCAGGGGGCGGGCCAGGTGATAAACCAGGAAAATGATCAAAAACAGGTAATGGTAAAGCGACTGAGCAGGGAGATTCACCGGATCGGCCGGAAAAATGATCAGCAGCAACAATGGCGCATGGGTGATCACGGCAGCCCGGCGCAACAACCTTTTTTTGTCAGCAGAACGGCGCAGCATTTCATTGAAAAAGACCGAAAAGATCAGCACAATAACCGTAAACTGGAACAATACTCCCAACTGGTAACTGGTGCCTTTAAGGCTTTTGATGAATACAAACTCATTCATAATCAAGGCCCCCCGCATCATCCCGTCTATCACCGAATAACCCAGGTGCAGACGAAATGTGCCGGTCTCTGAAGCCTTGATATTTCCTACCAGCTTATTGATCATCTTAAAAATGCCAAAAATGGGGTTCCCCAATAAACCCTGCTCAATCTGTTGCCACCGTCTTAGAGTCCCGGGAACCGCATCCATTATTCCTTCACACCCATCAGAGCCATACCAGGGAAAACGAGCGCAAAGATAAACAAACCCGCAAAGAGAAAAAATTTATTTAGTTTTGTCCTTTCCATTTAACTTTTATCCCCGAGGGATTGTTGGAAAAGCAAAAAGCGTGACCATGGACCAGACCAAAAAGAAAAACCGTTACGAAAGGATTTACCAGCAACTCAGTGAACTGATGCCCAAAAGCGATGATGAGCTTTCTCGCATGTCCACCATCATTGCGGTGCTTCACCATAAGATGGACCACTATTTCTGGACGGGTTACTATTTTCTGAAAGGCGGCAAACTCAAAGTAGGTCCTTATCAGGGGCCGGTGGCCTGCCAGGAGCTGGAAGACAACCAGGGTGTTTGCTGGGCCGGGATTAACCGCCAGGTACCTGTGGTGGTGCCCGATGTAGAAAAATTTCCCGGTCACATTGCCTGCGATGCCCGAAGCCAGTCGGAAATCGTCCTGCCCATCCGCAACAATGAAAGCCAAATCATCGGGGTGCTTGATATCGATAGCAGTCAGCTGAATGCTTTTGATGATATTGACCGGGAACAACTCGCCCGGATCATTCAATTGATTTATCAATAAATACCAGCCCGCGCTTGCGTTACAAACATAAAACCTGCATAACTGCCCTGATTTTTTTCTTTCTGCTGCCCGCTGCAGTTGTCAGTCAGATCAACACGGATTATTACCTGCAAAAGGGGCGCCAGTTGCTGCAATACTACAAATTTTCACGGGCCATCAGCACGTTCAACACCGTGCTTGAATATCAGCCGCACCGGGCCGATGCCTATTATCTTCGGGGCATAGCCAAATACAACCTCCAGGATTACTACGGGGCTGAGCGGGATTATTCCAAAGCCATTGAATATAAAGGAAATGCAGCAGAAGCCTATTATTACAGGGGTATGACCCGTATCCAGCTCTATAACTTCCGCGGGGCCATTGAGGATTTCAACCAAACCCTTCATTTCATCACCGGTAAGGCGGAACTGTATATCCAAAGGGGGTTTGCCAAATTGCGCCTGGAAAGATACCAGGCGTCCATTGCCGATTTTAATCAGGCGTTAAACCGGAAAGCCGGACAGGAAAGGGCTTATTATTACCGTTCCATCAGTAAGTTAAATCTGAATGACACCTCTGCCAGTCTGAAAGATCTCTCCCGGGCCCTCCGGGCCGATTCATCCTTTACCCGGGCCTACGTGACCCGCGGGCGGATCCATCACCAAAAAAACCATTATCAGCCGGCTTTGAACAACTTCAACCAGGCCCTGAAGCGGGATCCCCAAAACGCCAAAGCCCGCATTCATCGGGCCATGACCCGTTATCAGCTGGATCAGATTCAGCCCGCCCTCAACGACCTGGATCAGGTGATCCGAGAGCATCCGGCCAATGCCCTAGCCTACTACAACCGGGCGCTGCTGGAAACACGAATCGGAGCCCTCGAAGAGGCCATCGGCGATTACAACCAGGTGCTTAAATACAACCCTCAAAATATACTTACCTATTTTAACCGCGGCCTGGTCCGAATGAAACAGGGCGCTTATGGCAAAGCCATCCGGGATTTTACCATGGCCATCAAATTTTATCCCAACTTTGCCAAAGCTTACCTCCAACGTGCCTATGCCCGCAAACAACTGCAGGATTACCGCGGGGCCAGACAGGACCGGCAAAAAGCCAAGAAAATCACCCAATCCTACCGCAATAACCAACTGGACCAGATCAATTTTGCCGATACCACCGAAAACTTCAAAAGGCTCATCTCGCTCCAAAACAGCCAAAACCTGCCCCGGCAGTTCGGCAACGTCGACCGCTCGGTCGAACCCAAACAAATATTTTCCTTTCATTTCAAACCCGGCAACCAACAAAACCTGAAAGGCCAAATGAAACCCTTTTTGCCCGAGCAACCCGGCAGGACCAATTTTTCATCTTTAACCGACGATTTCAGGTTTGCCACCCAGGGCAGCACCCATCACTCCGAGACTTTCTTCACCGATAAAATCGAGCACCTCTCCGATCAAATTGACCTCTCGCCCGATAGCACCATGCTCTACATCAAAAGAGCCCTCTATAAAGTCCGGGTCAAAAATTACAACAGCGCCCTCGATGACCTTTCCAAAGCCCACAAATTACGCCCCGAGCATTTCCTGATTCCCTTCATCCGGGGCAACATCCGCAACAAAATGGTCGACTACATCCAAAGTATGGGCGACGATGCCGGCCAAATGAATATTCAGCTCAATAACGACCTGGTGGCTGAACCCGTTAGCCGCAAAGTGACCTTCCACGACTATAAAAAGGTGATCGGCGATTACAACAAATCCATCCAGCAGGCACCACGCTTCGTATACTCTTACTACAACCGGGCCAACGCCAAAATCCGGAATAAAAATTTCGAGGGAGCCCTCCAGGATTACGACAAAGCCATCTTTCTGGATGAAGAATTTGCCCGGGCTTACTTTAACCGCGGATTGACCTATATCTACCTGCAAAAATCCACCAAAGGGTGCATCGACATCAGCAAGGCCGGAGAGCTCGGCCTGGAAGAGGCCTATACGGTGATTAAATTATACTGCCAGTAGGAGGAATGAGGAAATGACTCCTGTCCAAGCGACCTGCTTAGTAATATTGAATGTATTTATGGTAGAGGCTCTTCTTCATCACATGGGTCGAGTGCTTATCCACCAGTTTGTTGATATATAGCTCATCCAGCAGGTTCCAGCGCTTCACGTCAAAGGGTTCATCGGGAAGAATATACTCCCACACTTCCTTGCAGGTATCCATATAATTGAGGCTGTCATGGCGAACGGTCAATACCTCATAGCGGTTCTTGATGCGCTCCATGATATCATACAACTGTTCAATCCATTCCTGGATGCTCTTGTATTCGTAACTGGTGTAAAAATCGATGAAACTGTCGATGGTCTCGTGTAATTCACGTTCTATCAAGACGAGACGTGAATCAGGAAAGGCCTTTTTGACATCATCCATGATATAAAGCAAGGCAGGGTCTGCATTGCCAATGTTGTCGGCCTGATGGCTTTTCATCAGCTCCCTGAGATCGCTCAGACTGGCACAAAAACGGGTGGCTTCATGGAAACAGAAAGAATTGTTATGGGTGAAGAAATTGGCCAGCCAACTGGTCCTGGACCGTGGCAATCCAGTGATAAAAAAATGATTCTTCATGGTCACAAGCCTCCTTTTTTAATCGGTCATCACTACAGCAGTTCAAATGTAGCAAATTCTTCCCAGTTAAGGGAGTCCTCCGGGTTAAATTTTCTAAATTCAAGGTTTTCAGGGAGCATAAACCCTTTTGTGGAACTATAAATCAACATATCCAGTTTGATACATTTTTCTGAACCAAACAGTAAGTATGAACTATAAATTTGACTCGCCTATCCTGGCAAATCCAATTTCACCGGTTTGGAAAATATAAATCCTACCCGGATCCCACAGAACAATTCATCCCTCCGCCTTGTTAGCCATGATAAACCAAAATAAGTACACCAAAATTTCAAACCAAAAAGATGCGATTATGAAAACCTTATGGATCACACTATTAGGCATGATGCTGACGTGGACTGTTTTCGGGCAGGCCGGGGAATCCCTTGAAAAGAAAAACTTCCACGATTTTACCGTTGAAACCATCGACGGGCAATCCCTGGATCTGGCCAGCCTGAAAGGTAAGAAGGTGCTGGTGGTCAACACCGCCTCCAGGTGCGGCTACACCCCACAATACGCAGATCTTCAGAAGCTTTACGAACAGTATGGCGGCGAAAATTTCACCATCATCGGTTTTCCGGCCAACAATTTTGCCAACCAGGAACCTGGTTCCGATGCCGAAATCAAACAATTCTGCCAAAAAAATTACGGGGTCACTTTTCCCATGATGTCCAAAATATCTGTAAAAGGCAAAGATCAACATCCGCTATATCAATGGCTGACCACCAAAAATTACAACGGCAAGATGGATTCCAAGGTCAAATGGAATTTTCAAAAATACCTGATCAACGAAAAGGGGGAACTGGTAAAAGTGGCCTATTCAAAAACCAACCCGATGGATGAAAAGATCCTGGGATGGGTCAAGGAGAAATGAGTGAATGCAAGAATGCGTGAGTGCCTGCCCCATCACAATAAAACGAAGGCGGGGATTCAATAATTAAATGATTGAATGAGTGAATGCCTACCCCCCCGATGAACGGAGTAAAAGCGGGGAGGGAATGCCTGCCCCGATGAAGTGAAACGAAAGCGGGGAATGAACGCCTGCCCCTATGAACGGAGCAAAAGTGGGGAATGAACGCCTGCCCCTATGAACGGAGCAAAAGCGGGGAGTGAATGCCTGCCCCGCTGAAGTGAAACGAAAGCGGGGTGTGAATGAATGGGGGAATTTTAGGTGATGTTAAATCAAAAAAAACTGATCAAATCATTCCCCTTTTCTGGGAGGTGATTTGATCAGGGTTCCTTATGGAGTGAAACGGAACGCCCCGGAGCTGATCAATACAACCGGGGCCTTCCCTAACGTAAAGCAATTCAATTACTCGCCCTTGACTTCAAAGGTAATCTCGCGGCTAACGTCCTTGTGAAGCTTAACAGTAGCGGTGTAGGTGCCCACTTCCTTGATGGGTTCCTCCTTAATTTCCACATTTTTGCGGTCAACTTCAATGCCTTGCTTCTGAAGCTCTTCTGCAATCTGCAGGGTATTGACCGATCCAAAGATTTTACCCTTGGAACTGGTCTTCGCCCCGATCTCCAGCTTCATGCCTTCCAGCTTACCAGCCAACTCTTCGGCCTGTTCCTTGAGCTTCTCTTCTTTGTGGGCGCGCTGGCGGGCGATCTCCTCAGCCATCTTCTTGGCCGACTTGGTGGCCATGATGGCCATACCGCGAGGAATCAAATAATTGATGGCATAACCGTCCTTTACGGTTACAATATCATTCTTGCTTCCCAGTTTGTCAATATCTTGTTTGAGTATGATTTCCATATCCTTCGAATTATTATTTCAACATATCGGTAACATAGGGCAATAAGGCCAGATGACGAGCCCGCTTAACGGCTCTTGCAACCTTCCGCTGGTATTTCAGGGAAGTCCCGGTGATCCGCCGGGGCAGAATCTTACCCTGTTCATTCAAAAACTTCTTGAGAAAATCGGGGTTTTTATAATCCACATATTTGATGTTGTTCTTGCGGAACCAGCAGAATTTCCTCTTTTTAACCTCAATTGCCGGTGGATTCAGATATCTGATTTCGGATTGATTTTGTTGTGCCATGTCTTATTGCTCCTTTTGGGTTTCGTTTTTCCTGTTGTTTTGCTTTTGATTTCTGCGCTTCTCAGCATACTCAATGGCGTGCTTGTCCATCTTAACGGTCAAAAATCGCAGGACACGCTCATCCCTTTTGAATTCAACTTCCAGATTGTCAATCGCCTGACCCTCTGATTTAAATTCAATCAGGTGGTAAAACCCAGTGGATTTCTTGTCAATGGGGTAAGCCAGTTTCCTCAAACCCCAATTCTCCTCATGAACCACTTCGGCCTGGTTCTTCTGGAGTATGTTCCGGAATTTTTCGACCGTTTCCTTCATCTGATCTTCAGATAAAACGGGAGTTGTAATGAAAACGGTTTCGTAATGTCGCTCCATGGTTTGAATTAATTTATTGATTCATTAAACATTTAAATGAACCGCAAAATTAGAATTTTTATTCCAAATAAAAAAGGAAATCCCTCTTCCTTAAAAAAATGGAAAGATTTTAACCGGGGAACAGGCTCCAGGGGTTTGTCGGTGTTTCGTCAGTTCTTGATTTCAAGCCAGATAATGACATTCCTTTTAACCGAAGGGTTCAGTTCAAGCAAACACCAGTTATCAAAGTCCTTTGCTCAAGGGTTGAATCAAGCGCCGAAAGTAAATTAACTAAGGTTTCAATCAAGAGCAAGGATTGGATTGAATATAAAGCAGGAATTGAATGGCAGGGGTTGAATATAGATCATGAAATAGATACAGAATAAGGATGAAATATTAGAACAGGGGTTACATCTAGTCCATCACCCTATGGGTTTTAGGGTACATTTAAAAATTAAAACCTAAGGGAAAGACAACTGAGGCCACCGTCTAATTTTCTGAATTCCGAAACCGGCAAGGGGATGGTCTTGTAGCCCTGTTCTTTAAGCATGTGAAGGGTTTGGGGGAAGCCTTCGGGTACAAGCACCCGCCCGTTGATCCACAGGCTGTTGGCGGCATAGGCCTCCTGTGGAGGTACCACCATTTTATTAAAGGAGGAAAAAGCCGGATGATCTTGTAGATCACGACTTATCAGTAGGTTGTTATATTCCAGATAGGCCACGCCCGTTTTCAGGTGCAACATATCTTCGATCGAAACAGGAGCGGCATCATATCCAAAATGCCCTACGAATTCGGAGAACTGGCGGAATCCCTCCCGGTTGGTCCGGCTGGATAAACCGACAAAGAAGGTGAAGCCGCATTGCATCACGTCACCCCCATCCAATATACCCGGCGATTCAATTTCTCCGGTCGGCCCCACCAGGTTCCTCAGTTCTTCGCGCACGGGCTCGACCTCTCCCCTCCTCGACGGGGCGCCCGGCCGGGTTATAACGGCAAACCGGCTGGTCACAACGGCCGCATCTTCAATGAAAACAGAATCCGGATAATCAGCCTGAGCTTCCAGCACCTTAACCCGGACACCACAATCCTCCAGGGTTTGCCGGTAAAGCTGATGTTGCCGCAAGGCAAGGTCATAATCCGGTTGGCCAAGATCGGCAGTGGTAATGCCGTCAACCAGGGTTTCGGCAGGTAACTTTACCAGGGCTTGGGTGTACATAATAAGATATTTGGGGTCATGCGATTACCTGACCCCGCAAAAATAACATTTTTCCTCCATTCACAACAATAAGGGCTCATCTATGACAACAAGGACTTTTCTACCATAACAGGGATTCGTTCACGACAATGGAAATAGGTTCATGCTTAAGGGTTGATTCATGCCAACGGAGCAGCCGGTTCACGATACCCTCAGTTCACTCACGTTACCGGGAAGATTCAAAAATTCACCCCGTTGAAAATAAACCCCGCCACAATTTCGTATTTTTGTAGCCGCAAAGCATGCTTGCCATATAAATGGCCGTTATCATTATGGAAAATTAGAAAATAAGGCCATGTCTGTTAAAATCAACCAACATGAATCATTTAACCAAAAAGTGCAACAGATGGAAAAACAAAGGGTGGTTGTTGGCCTGTCGGGAGGTGTAGATTCGAGCGTTGCTGCTCATTTGCTGAAGGAACAAGGCTATGAGGTAATGGGTTTGTTCATGAAGAACTGGGAAGACCAGCAGGGGGTATTGACCAGCAGCTGCACATGGGAGGACGACTGGTCTTTTGCAGAGATGGCAGCCCGCAAGCTGGGCATTGACCTGCATTTCGTTGATTTCAGCCGGGAATACCGACAACGTGTGGTCGATTACATGTTTGCCGAATATCAACGGGGAAGAACACCCAACCCCGATGTGCTGTGCAACCGGGAAGTCAAGTTCGATCTGTTTGCACGGGAAGCCGCCAAACTGGGCGCCGACTATATTGCCACCGGCCACTATGTCAGGAAACAAACGCACCGCACAGGGCAAAAGACCATCCATTCCCTGGTGGCCGGAGATGATAAAAACAAGGAGCAAAGTTATTTCCTCTGCCAAATATCCCAGGAACAACTCAGCAAAGCCCTTTTTCCACTGGGATCACTCTACAAATCCCAGGTGCGTGATATTGCCAAAAAGTTGGGCCTGCCTACCGCCAACCGCAAAGATTCCCAGGGAATCTGTTTCATCGGTAAAGTGGACCTGCCCGAGTTCCTCCAGCAAAAACTGTCCACCCAAAAAGGGCCCATCCTCAAAATAGAAGGCCATCACCTTCAAAATCATCACAGCGACGAAGATGGCGTGGAGGATCTGTGCCGGCCCCATGACCTGGCCCCGGAAAAAGCCACAAAAATCGGACAACACCACGGAGCCCACTTTTTCACGGTAGGCCAGCGCAAGGGGCTGAACGTAGGCGGAACGAAAGAGCCCCTTTATGTCATTGGCATTGACACGGAAAAAAACATCGTTTATGCCGGCGAAGGCAAGGATCATCCGGGCCTTTTCCGCCGGGGGCTGTTCATTCACGCCAGTGACCTCCACTGGATCAGACCAGACCTGGAGATGCCCCCCGGGGGCGAACAAACCCTGGATTTCAGGATCCGCTACCGCCAGCCCTTACAAAAAGGCCGGCTCATCCGAAAAAAGGAAGGCGCCTACATTGTCTTTGACCAGCCCCAACGGGGCATCACCCCCGGTCAGTTTGCCGCCTGGTACCTCAACGACGAACTGCTGGGCTCAGGGGTGATCGCCGGCTGAACACTTCGCTTCCACAACGGCCCCAAAAAACACCCAAAGCCCATCATTATCGTTATCTTCAGCGTAATAATCTCGTTTCCACAGCGGCCCAAAAAAACACCCCCGACCCTATAAGACGGAGGTGAAAAAGATTTGACGCGAAAACGTCAAACGAAGGCTAAAAAAACCTTTTTCTGTCAATTTCAGCCATCCCTGTTAACAACCATTCCCATGGAAGGCTTATCGGTTCGACCAGGATCTCCGGCCAGTCTCTCGTGGCACCAATATGTTAAAACCATTCCCGCAGAAGGCTCCCCTTACTCAACCTTTAAGCAATCTGCTTATTCAATAATATCAATCCAGCCATAGGGATCCTCCTCATCGCCAAACTGTATGCCCAGTAGCTTGTTGTAGATTTTGGTGGAAATGGGCCCGGGCTTCCCGTCGGAAGAATAAGTAAAGGTCCTGTCCTGATCCAGGTCCTTTATTTTACCAATGGGGGCTATAATGGCTGCCGTGCCGCAGGCTCCGACCTCTTCAAAGGTCTCCAGTTCTTCGACCGGCACCGGCCGGGCCTCAACCTTGATGCCCAAATCCGGGGCCATCTCCTGAATGCTCTTATTGGTGATCGAGGGCAAAATGGAATTGGAATCGGGCGTGATGTAGGTGTTGTTTTTGATGCCAAAGAAATTGGCCGCCCCGATCTCGTCAATGTATTTCTTTTCCTTGGAATCCAAATAAAGGGGCTGGGCATAACCCGCTTCCTTGGTCTCTTTGATGCCCGGCAGACTGGCCGCATAGTTGCCCCCCACCTTATACATGCCGGTGCCCAGGGGTGCCGTTCGGTCACTATCCCTGACAATGGCAATATCAATCGGCTTGAAGCCCGCTTTAAAATAGGGCCCTACCGGGGTGACAAAGACAACAAATAAATATTCCTTAGCGGGCTTAACCCCTATTTCAGCCCCGGAGCCAATCAACAACGGACGGATGTATAAAGCTGCCCCCGTGCCATGGGGAGGAATCCATCGTTCATTCAGCTTGACCGCCTTGAAAATGGCATCTTTGAACGTCTGCTTCGGAACCGGCTCCATCAATATGCCATGGGCGGAACGCTCCATGCGCTTGTAATTTTCTTCCCACCGAAATATACGAATTTCTCCATTCTTGCCCCGGTATGCCTTCATCCCCTCAAAGGCCTGCTGGCCGTAATGCAACGCAGTGGCTGCCTGGTGAATGTTGAGGTACTCTGAAGAGGAAATCTCCAGTTCACCCCATTTTCCATTTTTAAAATGACACCGAACATTGTAATCGGGCTTATGGTAACCAAACGGTAAATTACTCCAGTCAATATTTTCCATAGTTGCAAATTTTTTTGGAATATTCGTGATAGTGTAAACATAATAACATTTTTCGGATTTAAAAATGTCATAGATCATATGCATTGGTATGACCCGTAAAATCCGGTCAGGTTTAATGTCCTGATGAACCCCTCATGCACCGACTGGCACAAAAGTGATGAATAAAACATGGGGGTTTCATGGCAGAGGTTACCGAGATCAACAAAGCATATGCTATTATTATATTGATATACAGGCTGTTAATTGAATTTTGTTCGAATGAACCCTGCATTGGATATTGTCAGAAGATGCCCCACCGTTGATTGGTGATCCAAGCAGGTTGAATGCCCCGGGGAAGAACGGGCTGGCGGGGTGAAAAACGGGCCGACCGGATGAAAAACGGACTGGGTGGGTAAAAAACGGGCCGGCCAGATGAAAAACGGACTGGCTGGATGAAAATCGGGGCTGGATAAAAAACGGACTGGCTGGGTGAAAAACGGGCCGACCGGATAAAAACGGGCCGGGGAATCAGTCAAAATCCAGATCAAAATCCTGTTTGAGCTGTTTGAGGTACTGATTTTTCTTCTCCATGTACAAATATTTGTCCTCGGCGGTGTAGAGTTTTTTATCGCCCGCCTGCTGTTCGCGGGCAATTTCAGTTTGAAGGGTAATGGCGTCGTTTTGAAGTTCCTCCTTCAGGCGGTATAAAAGGGTATTGTAAATCCGGTTGATCTGTTGCTGCTGGAGCTGATTCTCCAGGTGAATATGAATCAGATCATCCGGCTGCTTTTGCGGTTTGCGTGAGGCAAGCATATTGGATATTCGAGGCTTATCCTTGTATTCCCCGGCAATGGTCTTCAGGGCCTTTTCGAGTTCTTCCTGGGTGAAATGGTGGTGGCGGTTTTTCCCGGTATCGGCGGAAGGCTCCTCCTCCTCCTCCGGCTGCTGATCGCCTTCAGCCTCCCCGGGTTTCTCCTGGCGTCCCTTTTTCAGGGCCTGGTTGATCGAAAAGGTGTCCGGCTTTTTTGAAGGGGTAGCTGCTTGCGATGCCTCTGAACTGGAAGCCTTGGCCCTTACGCTCGACTTGACCCGCTCACTCGGTTTTGCCCCGCCTTGCGCCGGCTGTTTCTCCTTTACCTCTGTGGCACCTTCCCCGCTTGATTCACCTGCTTTTTTTTTTCCGCCTCCATGTTGCACAGGTCCACCATCGCCAGCTCTATGTGAAGGCGCTGGTTCATGCTGGAACGGTAGGTTACATCATACTGGTTGGCTATATTTAAGGCCCTGATCAGATATTTGGCAGAAACTTTGCCCGACTGCTCCTTGTAACGCTCCCGGATGCCTGCTCCAACCTCCAGCAAATCAAGGGTCTGCTCATCCTTGCTGACCAACAGGTCTCTGAAATGCTGGCTCAATGAATTGATGAACTGATGGGCATCAAAGCCTTTCTCAAGGATTTCATTGAAAATCAACAGGGCCTGGCCATGATCGCCTTCCAGAAAAGCATCGGTCAAACGAAAATAGTAATCATAGTCCAGCACATTCAAATTCTCTATCACGTTCTGATAGGTGATTTTTTCCCCCGAGAAGCTGACCACCTGGTCATAAATCGACAAGGCATCGCGAAGGGCCCCATCGGCCTTCTGGGCAATCACATTCAGGGCATCTTTCTCATAATCCAGGTTTTCCTCCCGGCTGATCTGTTCCAGATATTGTACCATCTCTTCTACTTTGATCCGGTTGAAATCAAATATCTGACACCGCGAGAGGATGGTGGGCAGAATCTTATGCTTTTCTGTGGTAGCCAGAATGAAGATGGCATGAGCAGGGGGCTCTTCCAGGGTCTTCAAAAAGGCATTGAAGGCTGCGGGCGAGAGCATATGCACCTCATCGATGATGTAAATGCTGTATTTGCCAACCTGCGGAGGAATACGAACCTGTTCGGTCAGGGACCGGATGTTTTCCACCGAATTGTTGGAAGCCGCATCCAGCTCATGTATATTGGTGGAACGGTGTTGATTGAAGGCGACACAGGAATCACAGGCATTACAGGGCTCCAGGTTTTCATTCAGATTTGAACAATTGATCGTTTTGGCAAATATCCGTGCAACCGTCGTCTTACCTACTCCCCGCGGACCGCAAAACAGATAGGCCTGGGCGATCTGGTCATTGGTGATGGCATTCTTCAGGGTCCGGGTGATCGAGGATTGCCCCACAACGGTATCAAAGGTTGAGGGCCTGTACTTCCTGGCTGAAACGACAAAATTTTCCATTCATTGATCCTTTTACCATTGTGCCTACAAAGGTAAAATTTAACCGAAATTTTTCAATATATCGGCTCAGATTTAAAGCAGAATTATCATTCCGACGGTTAATCGCTCTGCCAGGGCATTTCAAAGTTATTACTTCAATTCATTGAAACCATCGGTTCCGGGTGAAGCTTCCTCCAGGTTTTCCAACACCCGATGAAGGGTATCAAAAGTTTGGCTGATAGAAGATTGCGGAATACCGCGGAAAGCAGTCTCCAAAACTTCACCGGCAAAAGGTTCCAACTCCTTAAAAAGGGCATTCCCGCGAGGGGTCATTTGAACCTGCTTGTAACGTTTGTCGGTGGTATCCTCCTGGCGGCTTACGTAACCGCTTTTCTCCAGCCCGTCGATGATCCGCTTGGCCATGACTTTATCGGTCCCCAAAAACGCAGCAATGGATTTCTGGCAACTCTTTTGATGGGTGAAAAGATACGACAATACAGCCCATTCATAATTGTTGATCGAATAACCGGCCTGGCGGAACTTCCGTTCCAGGTGCCGGCCCAGATCCCGCGATACCTGATGGGAAATCCGCCCCAGCGAGCCTTCAAAGGAATACTTCATATGGATATATCTTAATTAAAATCTTGTAAATCAATATGATATGAATATTAAAACAGACATTATGTGGTCAATCATTATGGAACCCGCATGTAGATCCATGTCCTTGTTGTGTGAGTCCTTGCATGGGGGCTTCATCTGGAGAAAGACTTATTAACGTTTATTTCAGTATTGTATTACACCATCATCAAATATGAACAGCACACTCACCATGGAAACCGCATGTCTGATACCTCGCTTTAGTTCGTGAGTCCTTGCCTGCCAAATTCATTTTGGCTTAAACTTTTACACAAATATAAATATATCCCTTTTATTTGGACAATGACTCATTGAAATTTGGACAATGACTCATTGAGATTTGGAGAATAACTCATTGAAATTTGGACAATGACTCATTGAAAGTATGTAAATCTCTGTGGCATTGAACCTGAATCCATACTTATAATAAACCTTACCATGGAATCCGCATGCTCTATGGATATAGGGTTGTGCAGTCTCATGCATAGCCTTGTTGTATAGGTTACTGGATGGGGGTTGGGTTCGGGAAAAATCAAAACAAATTAGTTACTTTTGTAACTATTTATTACCTTTACCCCAACAAAAAAACACACCATGGCAGATCGCTCAGGCAAAAAGTTCAACCGGCGTGATTTCATCAAATACAGCGGCCTGGCAGGAGCCGCCCTTTCGCTCGGGGGCATTGCCGGGGCCGGCTACCTCTCGGGCAGGAACAAAGCCACCCATACGGGCTGGGGCCGGGATGCCTATGGAGGCAACCAGTATTTCAACCGGGCGGCTTTCCGGGTGCATCGTCCGACCTATCAAAAGGTTGGGCCGGTGCGCCGGATCACTTATCTGGAAAACATTTTCAACCGCAATGGCGAGCTTTACCGGCTGATGTTTCCCCGCGACGGATCATCCCCGCAATGGACGCTCAAACAAGGGGTCAGTGACCTGCCCGGGCCCCTGAGAGATTATTATCAAAGCCACCCCGGGAGCCTGCAAGAATTCAAGAAGGCTTTTCGCCGGGGTCAACAACAAAAGAAAAACTGGAAAAAATACAAGACCCGTTATTTGCTGGCCTCGGCCTGGTCGGCCGCTCATGAGAGCCCGCTACACGGAAAAGGTGCTTTCCCGTCTGAACCGGAAGGCCCCCCGGAAGAGTCGGACTTTAAAGGCATCACCACCGAAGCTTATTCGCTGAAATCGCCTGGTCATGGTTCCCGGTTGATCAAAAAAATCGCCCATACCTTTGGGGCAACCCTGGTGGGTATCGCGCCCGTGCGCGAGCAGTGGGTTTATCAGGGTTATCTCAGGGGCGTGGGCAAGACCCAATTCAACAAGCCGCCACATTGGAAACATGCCGTTGTGGTAGCCATACCCCACGAATGGGATAGCCTTTATGCCAATCCCGTTTATGGTACTTCCTATGATGCCTATTCCATGCTTAACTTCATCGCCGGCAAGCTGGAAGTTTTTCTCAAACACCTCGGCTATGCGGCCCGGCCTCATGTGCCCCCCACCGATTACGACATCGCCATGCCCCCTCTGGCCATCGACGCCGGCCTGGGCGAACAAGGCAGACACGGCATCCTGATCACCCCTGAGCTGGGAGCCAACACCCGGCTGGCTGCCGTAACCACCAATATGCCCCTCGAAGAGGACCACCCCATTGACTTCGGAGTGGCCGAATTTTGCCGTAAATGTAAGATATGTGCCGATCAATGCCCCTCGGGGGCCATCAGTTCCGCCGAAAAACCCCCGGATGTAATCCGCGGATACCGCCGCTGGGCCATCAACCAGGACAAATGTTTTACCATATGGAATACGGTGGCAACCCAACATCCCCGGGGATGCCGCGTGTGCCTAGCTGTTTGCCCTTATTCCCGCAAAAACAACTGGGTCCACCGCCTGGCCAAAGATGTGGATGCCTACGACCCCACCGGGACGTTCTCTTCCGCCATGCTTACCATGCAGAAAAGCTTCTTCTCATACCCGGGCGGAGCTCAGTACCTCCCTCCTCCAAACGGTACCAACGCAGTTTACCAAAAACCACCCCAGTGGCTGAAAACCGAGGAATGGTTCAATCTTGACTAAGGGATAACCATAATCATGAATTATAAAGAAGCCGCATAGTGATGAGCAAATCATTGTTTTGGACCCTACGGAATGAAAATTAAGGTTATAAACCAGGGCCATTAAAAATTGTAGAAGATTCATTATTAACTACATTCAATCATGTTTATCATCGACCTGTTTCTCAAACCCGTTTTTTGGATCATCATGGGCATGCTTTACCTGATCATGATCTACAGCGCACGATATTGGGCACAAGACCTCAATCTGCAGATGAACTGGTGGAAATGGCTCCTCTCGGCGGCCTGGTTCATCCTCTTATCGTTGTCCCTGGCCGGGGGAATGACCCTGATCGGGGAAGGAGAAACACAGGCCGGACTTTATTTTCTCGGTTTATTCCTGTTGATTGACATCATCCTTGGCGTTGGGCTATGGAGGCTTATCACCATGAAAAGTAAAAAAAAGCGGGTGTGAAGATCAAAAGGCAAAATATGGATTGGGCCCTGGCCCTTTTTGCGTTGTTGACCATTGTTGCTGCATGGTGGGGCGGCAAACAGCGCAGACAGATCCATCAAAACCGCCACATCGCCACCCGCTATCCCGACAGCCTTTACCGGTTGGCTTCGCACGGAAAAGGCCTGTGGAAAGTTTTCCCCAAAGGCAAAAAAGAGGCTTTCTACCTGGCCACCGGCAAAGCCCAGGGTTATGCCGGTGGCCTCAAAGTAGCCGTTGAACTCGCCCCTGAAGGCAGGATCCAAAAAATTCAGGTGTTGTCGGCCTCTGAAACCCCCTCCTATCTTTCCAAAATCTATCAGTCCGATTACCTGGAAGCTTTCCGGGGAAAAGCCTGTGAGCGGAACATCTCACGGTTGGCACAAACCGACGGGGTGACCGGGGCCACCCAAACCAGCCGGGCCATCGCCAGGGCAGGTGAGCAGGCTGCCCGCCGGATAACCTCTGAATTTTTTCCCGATAAAACGGCTCCCTCCCCTACTTCCAGGGTAAAGTTCGGCATTCAGGAATCCATTTTGCTGTTGTTGTTTGCCCTTACCCTTCTGAGTTGGCTGCCCCGCCTGGCCCATAAGAAAAAACTGCACCGGATATGCCTCTATGGAGGCCTGATATTTTTGGGATTTGTCTACAACCGCCCCCTTACCCTGACTCAAATCAACGGCATGTTAGCAGGCCACTGGCCGCAATGGCAACACGAGTTGTTTACCTATATACTGATTTTCGCTACCCTTATTATCTTGTTGATCACCGGAAGGAACCCTTACTGCTCGTCTATTTGCCCGTTCAAAGGATTTCAGGATGCATTGGGCAATCTAGGCAGGGCTAAAACGGCTCCCCTCTATAACCGCCGCTTATGGACATGGATTCAGCGGTCCCTGGCCTGGGGTGCAGTCCTTATCGCCCTGTGGACCAGAAACCCGGGCATCTCTGATTATGAAGTATTCGGGGCGGCTTTTCATTTGACCGGCTCCCGGATCATGTTCCTGCTGTTGGGAATCATCACCATCGTTTCCCTTTTTATTCGAAAGCCCTGGTGCAATTTTCTCTGCCCGATTAAACCCGTGGCAAGTTTCATAAAATTGTTCCGGTATAAAATGATTAGGACATGGAAAAACACCAAGCCAGTAAAATGTTCAGAAAACGCCTTTTGCAGTTCATCCTGCTCACAGCGGTAATGCTGGCAATGGCTGAAATATTGTACAATCTCCGGCAATACAGGCGTTCAAAAAATGATCCGGCTGCTGCAGAAAACCGGCAAGACAAAATCCCTTCCGATACCCTGCAGGAACCAGCCCAACCCGACAGCCTGCCCTGGAAACAAACTGAATTTATGGACTGATTGGGGCGGTATTCTCGTTGGCCCTAAGGAAGAGCCTACCGGCGGGCAGATGGCCGCTCGCCTGCCTCCTGACGAAGGCTCAGCCACAGCGATACCAACCCCAACAGGCAGATCATCGCGCCGGTGGCGCCTGCTTTGTTGGCGGTGGTAAAAAGATGGCTGTAGTCAATCGAATAGACCAGATGCATTACCATCAAGATGAACAGGACCAGGGCCAATATGATCTCAAATCGCTTCATCATTTCGGATTTATATTCAAAGCTAACGATTATCCACCAGGAAGTCAAAAAAATCAACATTGTTCGCATATATCAATCTGCAAAAAAACATCATCTCGCACTGCGATTATTAAGCCCAGAAAAAAAGATCCACCACTCAATAAATGCCCCAATAAAGAGAATGATGCATATGACAGACACCGCATCTATGGAAAATTAATGCCAAATCCTGAAAAACTTGAGAGGCAACGAAAAGTTGCGCCGGGAAAAGATAATTCGCTTTTCCCGCAATTTTTCTTATTTTGGTTATACCAACAAAACAAACGCGTTGTTATGACAACCTCTTTTTCGCGCCCAAAGGTTTTTCACAGGATCAACTGCGGCGGCATCACAGGTGTGGCTATATTTATCGTACTATTGTGTGGCTCCCCTGCCGCTTTTGGCCAGGCGGCCTCGGGCACCCTCACGGTGAAGACCGACAGCGGCGAGGCTGTTCGCCGGGCCCGGGTAGTGATCGCCCCTTACGGTGGAGACGGGGCGGTTGACACCCTGCTGACCGGACCCGACGGGCAGGCCGGCTTCAGCGGGTTGTCGGTGGCAACCGGTCTTAACGGGCCGGAAAGCGAGGGTGCGGGTGTCACGGTCATCCCCAACCCGGGCGCCTCGCACCGCATCGTGGTAAGGGGCCGGGCCGCTCCCGAGAAAGACCGTCCGGCTGCCACCATACACAGCCTCTCGGGGCGCCTCGTGGCCCGGTTGGAACCCCGGGGCGGAGGCAGCACCACCACCGTCTTTCGATGGCAGCCTCACCCTGGCTCGGTGGACGGGGGCATCTACCTGTTCCGCTGGCAGGGCTCAAACGCCCGGATCATACACCACCCCGGCGGCTCACAGGCAGGCGGGGGCAAAACAGGGCATCGGCCCGGCCCGTCTGATGCCACCGCCAGCCTGCATAACACCAGCCCGGACCCCAACTATACCTTCTCTTTCCAACCCGACGGCTCCTGCAACATCACCTTCACACGCTTCACCCGCGAATACCACCTCAGTGAAGGCACAAACAACCTCTCCGAAACCATCGCCCCGGATGGATTCATCCATTTCTATACCGTAGAAGGAAACGCGGCTGATGCGAACGTGAATATTGCTGTGGATGGCAACGAAGTGTTTGCAGGAGCCGTTGATGCAAACAAAACCTACAGGACCGACTCTGCATATCTGGACAGCAGGGAGAAGGAGTTGAACCTGCACGTGGAAGCACCAGAACATGAGACGCTCGATAGCACGTTTGTTGGAAGCTGGGGCGGACAAAACGTGACGTTCAGGCTCTCTGAAAAAAGCACACCAGAAGATACGTTCAACCACACCGTCTTAGGGGATGCGATGGACGGTGCTGCTGTGACGATAAAGGATAGTCAAGCAGATACGATACTCGCCGATACTGATGAGATAGAGGGGCGGTATTCGGCAACGTTCTCCAATACGAAGGAGAGCCAGCCAGTGCAGATTACGCAATCAGCACCCAATGTCGTGCAAAAAAACTGGGACGGTACTGTCACCGATACGCTAAAACAGGATCTCACCGATGTGACCCTCCATTATGAGGTCAAGGTCGAAGCCCCACAAGGAAGCGATGTGGCAGTCACACCACGAAGCACCGGAGAATCGTTAAACGGCACTGAGGTGAACTATACGACAGATGTTTCCACAGACAGCGCGGATGTGGCTGTAGCCCATCAGAACTGGCAGGATAAGGATACGACCGTGGCACTTTCATACGGGCAGAACAGCTTCGATGTGCGGCTTGACAGTCTCGTCTATTCGTTTACAGGAAGTGCAGGGCCGAATGGTTCAAAGATCAAACTTTTCAATGCAGCCGATGGAGCGGGGCTGGATTCAGCGAATGTGAGTGAGAACAGTTATGAGATGGGTTTCAAGCGCGTCGGAGCGCTTGATAGCGTTAGGTTCGAGCTATTAAGAGAGGATTATCAGGATCTCGATACACTCGTGCGAGAGGTGCAGACAGGTGTGAATGCGATCAATCTGCCGCCATTGAAGCCGGATACGGTGTCGTATTCGCTGTTTGGAAGTACGGCAACAGATAGCCTCGATTATGTCGTGACTGATAAGGCCAACCCACAGGATACACTGGGAGAGGGAAAGGCCCTGCAGGAGAATAGTCCTGCTTACAGCGTGGATTTTGAGAGGCTTGCAACTGAAGAGCAGATCGATAGTGTGCTGGTGAATTTGTCCAGAGATAATTATCTAAAACAAGATACGGCTGTGGATGTGAGCGAGGGAGAGAATGCGTTTGATTTGCCGGCGTTGAAGCCAGATACGGTGTCGTATTCGCTGTTCGGAAGTACGGCAACCGATAGCCTCGATTATGTCGTAACCGATAAGGCCAACTCCCAGGACACATTGGCTCACGGAAAGGCGCTCCAGGAGAACGATCCGGATTACGAGTTCGATGTTACGAGGCCGGCCACGCAACGGCTTGATAGCCTCGTCTATTCACTCTCCCGAGAAGGATATACAGATAAGGACACTACCATGAATGTGAGTGAGGGAGAGAATGAGATTGATATGCCGGGACTCACAGAGTATCCAGAGTATGTAGAGAATGAGAGTGTAATAGGAACTATACGACGAGAACCTTATGGGTGGATTTCAAATGCATTTGTGAAAATAAAGGGTGTTAATGTCAATCATAAAGATTCAATAACAATGAATGATGATAATTTTTATGAGTTCACAAATATTAAAATCCCCACAGATGCACAGGGAGAAGCCGATACCGCACAGTATGTCAGAACGATTACCCCAACAGACACCACCTCAACAGGAATGTTCAAACCATATAAAGATACTATAAAAATAACAAAATCACTTGATGATCTAGGAGACGCTTATGTTCAACAGTACGATCAGAATGTCACTCTAAAAGGAACAATCAGAGATATCTACGATGCCAACAAGCGGCTCGATAGCGTCAAGGTAAGGTTCAAGAGAGCAAGCGATAGCACGCTGTTAGCAGAGAGCGTGACGGATGCAGACGGAAAATTCAGGATCGGCGATATCGATTGCAATACAGAAGGATTCTGGGAGGTCGGTTATCACAATCACAATGCAAGCGGGTATCTGTCAGATGTAGGTCACACATATACGATCAAGTCAGAGGTCATCGAGCCGGCTGAAGACAGTATCGAGACGATAAACTGGATGCTCGTGCCAACGGAACTGCCGATTCCAGCGACAGAAAACGATCCGGATAAAGGAGAGACAGTGACAGCGGATCCCGAGAAAATCGATGAGATGATACGAAGTCCTCCAAGTTCCTCTGCATATAGAACAGACACTGAAGAAGCGATGGGGCGAAAAGTCAGACTCAACTATGAATCAATGGACGCTTCAGAGAAACAAACATTCAGGGATTCAATCATTGCAGTCGGAGATAGTCTGTTCTATGGCATACCAAAAAGCGTGCCCATGGATGATCCATCCAGACCATTCAAACTCGTAAACGAACACATCGATGCAGAATTCAGCAATTATCATCCAGAGCATAATTACCATCCCGACAGTCTCGGATGGAACGTATATATCGGTGGTAATGAAACAGTTCCTGAAGCACTGGCAATATATGAAAATAATAAGCAATATAAAGAAACAGCTGTTAATGGAGGAGACATAGAAGTAAATTTACAGGACTGGGCAGGAAATCTTAAAGAAATCTACGGACGAAGTGAACGAAGAGGTAATGTATCAAGTTACACCTCATTCATGAACATAGATGCAGCATATCCGACACTGGATGACAGGGCTATCATCAAACTCCATCACAAGAGCGAGAAAGAGCGCATCGGAGACCACCCGAAAACATACTACCCCCTTGACAGGCTGGAGTACAGCATCAGCCGGTAACCGGAACATCACACCTTGTCCTGCATCTTCCGCCGGGTTGGACACCAGCCCGGCGGTTTCTTTAAAGACCACCCCCATCTTGACGGTTATTCAGAGACCCCCGGATTCCAGGGGGGACGATTGGGAAAATTCCAAACCCGATATCCTCTGTTGTCACCGGTTTGAGATTTGGAGATTGAAATTTTGCTTAAAATTTGGTGCTTAGCCTGGAGTTTTAGGTGCAACGTTTTATGTTTCAAATTTGACGCGTGACAGCCTGCGGTCGCAACTTCCGCAACAACGACCCCTTAACCCTTCAACCATAAAACAATAGAACCCTATTCCCTCCTTCCTCTTCCTTTGCCTTCTTCTTTCGCTTTTCCCGCAATTTTTCTTATTTTGGTTATACCAACAAAACAAACGCGTTGTTATGACAACCTCTTTTTCGCGCCCAAAGGTTTTTCACAGGATCAACTGCGGCGGCATCACAGGTGTGGCTATATTTATCGTACTATTGTGTGGCTCCCCTGCCGCTTTTGGCCAGGCGGCCTCGGGCACCCTCACGGTGAAGACCGACAGCGGCGAGGCTGTTCGCCGGGCCCGGGTAGTGATCGCCCCTTACGGTGGAGACGGGGCGGTTGACACCCTGCTGACCGGACCCGACGGGCAGGCCGGCTTCAGCGGGTTGTCGGTGGCAACCGGTCTTAACGGGCCGGAAAGCGAGGGTGCGGGTGTCACGGTCATCCCCAACCCGGGCGCCTCGCACCGCATCGTGGTAAGGGGCCGGGCCGCTCCCGAGAAAGACCGTCCGGCTGCCACCATACACAGCCTCTCGGGGCGCCTCGTGGCCCGGTTGGAACCCCGGGGCGGAGGCAGCACCACCACCGTCTTTCGATGGCAGCCTCACCCTGGCTCGGTGGACGGGGGCATCTACCTGTTCCGCTGGCAGGGCTCAAACGCCCGGATCATACACCACCCCGGCGGCTCACAGGCAGGCGGGGGCAAAACAGGGCATCGGCCCGGCCCGTCTGATGCCACCGCCAGCCTGCATAACACCAGCCCGGACCCCAACTATACCTTCTCTTTCCAACCCGACGGCTCCTGCAACATCACCTTCACACGCTTCACCCGCGAATACCACCTCAGTGAAGGCACAAACAACCTCTCCGAAACCATCGCCCCGGATGGATTCATCCATTTCTATACCGTAGAAGGAAACGCGGCTGATGCGAACGTGAATATTGCTGTGGATGGCAACGAAGTGTTTGCAGGAGCCGTTGATGCAAACAAAACCTACAGGACCGACTCTGCATATCTGGACAGCAGGGAGAAGGAGTTGAACCTGCACGTGGAAGCACCAGAACATGAGACGCTCGATAGCACGTTTGTTGGAAGCTGGGGCGGACAAAACGTGACGTTCAGGCTCTCTGAAAAAAGCACACCAGAAGATACGTTCAACCACACCGTCTTAGGGGATGCGATGGACGGTGCTGCTGTGACGATAAAGGATAGTCAAGCAGATACGATACTCGCCGATACTGATGAGATAGAGGGGCGGTATTCGGCAACGTTCTCCAATACGAAGGAGAGCCAGCCAGTGCAGATTACGCAATCAGCACCCAATGTCGTGCAAAAAAACTGGGACGGTACTGTCACCGATACGCTAAAACAGGATCTCACCGATGTGACCCTCCATTATGAGGTCAAGGTCGAAGCCCCACAAGGAAGCGATGTGGCAGTCACACCACGAAGCACCGGAGAATCGTTAAACGGCACTGAGGTGAACTATACGACAGATGTTTCCACAGACAGCGCGGATGTGGCTGTAGCCCATCAGAACTGGCAGGATAAGGATACGACCGTGGCACTTTCATACGGGCAGAACAGCTTCGATGTGCGGCTTGACAGTCTCGTCTATTCGTTTACAGGAAGTGCAGGGCCGAATGGTTCAAAGATCAAACTTTTCAATGCAGCCGATGGAGCGGGGCTGGATTCAGCGAATGTGAGTGAGAACAGTTATGAGATGGGTTTCAAGCGCGTCGGAGCGCTTGATAGCGTTAGGTTCGAGCTATTAAGAGAGGATTATCAGGATCTCGATACACTCGTGCGAGAGGTGCAGACAGGTGTGAATGCGATCAATCTGCCGCCATTGAAGCCGGATACGGTGTCGTATTCGCTGTTTGGAAGTACGGCAACAGATAGCCTCGATTATGTCGTGACTGATAAGGCCAACCCACAGGATACACTGGGAGAGGGAAAGGCCCTGCAGGAGAATAGTCCTGCTTACAGCGTGGATTTTGAGAGGCTTGCAACTGAAGAGCAGATCGATAGTGTGCTGGTGAATTTGTCCAGAGATAATTATCTAAAACAAGATACGGCTGTGGATGTGAGCGAGGGAGAGAATGCGTTTGATTTGCCGGCGTTGAAGCCAGATACGGTGTCGTATTCGCTGTTCGGAAGTACGGCAACCGATAGCCTCGATTATGTCGTAACCGATAAGGCCAACTCCCAGGACACATTGGCTCACGGAAAGGCGCTCCAGGAGAACGATCCGGATTACGAGTTCGATGTTACGAGGCCGGCCACGCAACGGCTTGATAGCCTCGTCTATTCACTCTCCCGAGAAGGATATACAGATAAGGACACTACCATGAATGTGAGTGAGGGAGAGAATGAGATTGATATGCCGGGACTCACAGAGTATCCAGAGTATGTAGAGAATGAGAGTGTAATAGGAACTATACGACGAGAACCTTATGGGTGGATTTCAAATGCATTTGTGAAAATAAAGGGTGTTAATGTCAATCATAAAGATTCAATAACAATGAATGATGATAATTTTTATGAGTTCACAAATATTAAAATCCCCACAGATGCACAGGGAGAAGCCGATACCGCACAGTATGTCAGAACGATTACCCCAACAGACACCACCTCAACAGGAATGTTCAAACCATATAAAGATACTATAAAAATAACAAAATCACTTGATGATCTAGGAGACGCTTATGTTCAACAGTACGATCAGAATGTCACTCTAAAAGGAACAATCAGAGATATCTACGATGCCAACAAGCGGCTCGATAGCGTCAAGGTAAGGTTCAAGAGAGCAAGCGATAGCACGCTGTTAGCAGAGAGCGTGACGGATGCAGACGGAAAATTCAGGATCGGCGATATCGATTGCAATACAGAAGGATTCTGGGAGGTCGGTTATCACAATCACAATGCAAGCGGGTATCTGTCAGATGTAGGTCACACATATACGATCAAGTCAGAGGTCATCGAGCCGGCTGAAGACAGTATCGAGACGATAAACTGGATGCTCGTGCCAACGGAACTGCCGATTCCAGCGACAGAAAACGATCCGGATAAAGGAGAGACAGTGACAGCGGATCCCGAGAAAATCGATGAGATGATACGAAGTCCTCCAAGTTCCTCTGCATATAGAACAGACACTGAAGAAGCGATGGGGCGAAAAGTCAGACTCAACTATGAATCAATGGACGCTTCAGAGAAACAAACATTCAGGGATTCAATCATTGCAGTCGGAGATAGTCTGTTCTATGGCATACCAAAAAGCGTGCCCATGGATGATCCATCCAGACCATTCAAACTCGTAAACGAACACATCGATGCAGAATTCAGCAATTATCATCCAGAGCATAATTACCATCCCGACAGTCTCGGATGGAACGTATATATCGGTGGTAATGAAACAGTTCCTGAAGCACTGGCAATATATGAAAATAATAAGCAATATAAAGAAACAGCTGTTAATGGAGGAGACATAGAAGTAAATTTACAGGACTGGGCAGGAAATCTTAAAGAAATCTACGGACGAAGTGAACGAAGAGGTAATGTATCAAGTTACACCTCATTCATGAACATAGATGCAGCATATCCGACACTGGATGACAGGGCTATCATCAAACTCCATCACAAGAGCGAGAAAGAGCGCATCGGAGACCACCCGAAAACATACTACCCCCTTGACAGGCTGGAGTACAGCATCAGCCGGTAACCGGAACATCACACCTTGTCCTGCATCTTCCGCCGGGTTGGACACCAGCCCGGCGGTTTCTTTAAAGACCACCCCCATCTTGAAGGTTATTCAGAGACCCCCGGATTCCAGGGGGTTATTCAGAGACCCCCGGATTCCAGGGGGGACGATTAAAAATACAGATACACAAACGGCCCTATCCTTAAACCCCATCAAATCCTTAATCATTTGGATTTCACCGCCAGGATGGCAGGGTTCCACGCGGCAGAGTGTTCTCCGGAGACCGATGTAGTTTAAGATGCTTCAGGGGGCTGGTTTTACCGGCAAACTAAAAGTTTAAAGAGTTAGAACACCCTAAATAATGATTATCCAATTAAAAAATCCATCACCGATTAATGGCTTATTCAATGAATGCTTCCGAATATCTTTCCATAAGATTGGGGAGTTGAATTTTACGCCAACTGCCCTCCAAATCACAAATCTCAAACACGATGAAGCCAATAAACTGTTTCCCGACCCCGCTAAGCGGGGTCATCCCGGGGATCGGGTTTGAGGGGCAGTTTGGCCATTTTTTCCACCTCCAGGCTGGCAAAAGCGAATTCTTCGACCACCCTGCCCAGGATCAAATAAACCCCATCGCCTTTGAAAGGATAAGTCTTTAGGGAGGCAGGAAAATGGAGCGTATCAAAAAATGCCCCTTTCACATCCAAAAAAGCTGCAAAATTCATGATCTCCCCCTTCACCGTCTTCACGTATTTAATGTTCACCAACAGCCCTACCATGCGGACACTTTGGCCGACATAGCGGTTCAGATTGCCGGCCAGGGCTTCACCGCGGAAGGAAGTCTTCAGCATATCGAAATGGCTCAGTGTAATGGGATAGCCCAACAGTTCTATTTCATCATAGGCATCCTCGAGCGGATCCTGGGGCATCTGGGGCAGTTCGCCCCGGGGTGTTTCGGGGGGGAAAAGCTGGCGGTTATGGGCTTTTGAGCGCTTACGGGCGGTGAGCATGTGGGCCTTCCACAGCAGCTCGGCCTTGGAGTAGCCGGTAAAACGGAGTGCTCCGACCCGGATCAGCAAAATAAGCTGCTCGCGGTGCAAACCGGTGCGGGCGATCAAATCCTCCAGGCTGGCAAAGGTTCCCCGCTCTTGCCTTTCCTGTATGAGCAGCCGTGCTGTTGACGATTCCATGTCGCGGATATGTATGAATCCCAGGTAGATATCCCGATCCTTCAGGCGGGTCAAATAAAGGCTGTGATTGATCTCGGGCAGGTGAACCTTTCCCCCGTAGCGGCGGGCTTCGTTGATATAAACCCACGTCTGGTAAAAACCCCCAAAATTATTGATCACAGCAGTCATAAATGCCAGGGGATGGTGGGCTTTCAGGTAAAGACTCTGAAAGCTCTCCACCGCATAGGAGGCCGAATGGGCTTTGGAGAAGGAATAGCCGGCAAAAGACTCAATCTGCCGCCATACTTCCTTGATGATGTGCTCTGAATAGCCACGCTGACGGCAATTGGAGAAAAACTTATCTTCAATCCGCCGAAACTCCTTCCCCGAACGAAATTTTCCACTCATCGCCCGCCTCAGGATGTCGGCATCGGCCAAATCCAATCCCGCAAAATGATGACATACCTTCAAAACATCTTCCTGGTAAACCATCACCCCATAGGTCTCCTGCAACTGCTGCTGCATCACCGGATGAATGTACTGAAAATCACCGGGATGGTGAAAACGCCGGATGTATTCCTTCATCATCCCGGACTTAGCAACGCCGGGGCGTATGATCGAAGAGGCCGCCACCAGGGTCAGGTAATTGTCGCACCGGAGTTTCTTCAACAAACCCCGCATGGCAGGACTCTCAATGTAGAAGCAGCCCGTGGTCTCGCCCGAACGAAGCAGGGACCTGGCCAGATTATCACCTTTAATGGCCTCTACATCATGGATGCTGACCTGCAAACCTTCGTTTTCCCTGACAATATCCACTGTCTCTTTGATGTGGCCTATGCCTCGCTGGCTGAGGATGTCAAGCTTTTCAAAGCCCAGATCTTCAGCCGAATACATGTCCCACTGGGTGGTGGGATACCCCTTAGGCGGCCGGTCGAGGGCGGTATACCAGGTTACAGGTTTTTCTGAAATCAAAACACCCCCGGCATGAATGCTGCGCAAATTGGGATAATCACTCAATCGCTCTGCCAGTTCAAAGATCCGGTCAATGGTCGCATCCCGGTTAATGTACCGGCCAGGCTCCCGCAAAATGGCATCCGTCTCGCCCTTAGGCAGGCCATAAACCTTGGAGAGTTCACGAATGATAGACTTACCACGGAAAGTAGATATGGTCCCCAACAAGGCCGTGTGTTCACCCGGATAAGTATTAAAAATATAATCCAGTACCCGGTCCCGCTCCTTCCAGGAATAGTCAATGTCAAAGTCGGGGGGACTGCTGCGTTTGGGGTTGATGAAACGTTCAAAATACAGGTTCAGTTCGATCGGGTCGACATCGGTGATGTAAAGGCAATAAGCCACCACGCTGTTGGCGCCACTGCCGCGGCCAACATGGTGAAAACCCTGCTGCATGGAGAAACGAACAATATCATGGGTGATTAAAAAATAGGCCGCAAAACCCAACCGGTTGATCACTTCCAGCTCGCGGTCAACCCTTTCACGGGCTGCGGTATGACCCGGGCCATAACGTTTTTCCATCCCCTGATAAGCAAGTTTCTCCAGCAAGGCCCGATCCTTTTGGGAATCGCCGGTAAACGTTTTCTTGTTCTTCATCCCCGGTTCAAAGGAAAGAGCTGCCTGCCGGTGAATGGATTCAGCATTTTCAATGAGTTCGGGAAAATTTTGGTAGCGGGCATGAAGGTCCGTTGGGGGGACAAAAAATTCGTCTTCACCGGCCAGCCATTCGTTTTGCAGGTGAGACAGCAGGGCATTGTGGTCAATGGCCCTCAAATGGCGATGAACATCAAGATCCTCCCGGCTCATAAATGTTACCGGGTGAAACATCAGCAATTTTTCTGCATGCCGGGGATATTCGTTGGCAACGATCCGGTTGATCTCATGGGGCCGAATACCGATCCATTCATTGCTTCTCAGCTCATCGGGATGCCTGCTGCGATATGGATAGATCATCGCCACATCTGTCATAGCTGGCGGGATATCCGGTAAGGATTGGTGGCGCAGGCGGTGGTAACTCAGAAAATCATTGAGCTGGTAAAAGCCATTGTTGTTAAGGGCTATGCCGGTGTAAAGCCATTGATCGGCGTTGCGAAAATCAATCCCCACGATGGGTCGGATGTTGTATTCGCGGCAGAATTTGACCAACTCGACCACACCCGATGTGTTGTCGATATCGGTCAAAATCAGGGAATCCATCCCATATGAAGCGGCCTGGCGAACCAGTTCTTCCACCGAATGAACCCCATATCTCAAGCTGTAGTATGAATGAGCGGCGATCATCACAACAAAGATCTGAAAAAATGAGGTTCGAACCCCGCTAAGCGGGGTAAGTTTTTGACCCCGCTTAGCGGGGTCCATTTTTTTTTCCTACCTTTGTCATTGAATCATTGCATACCTTCAAATGGCCGACCTCAACCAAATCCTTAAGCTGGGCGATCCCAGGCTGCATCAAAAATGCGCTCCCCTGGAAAAAGGCGAACTGGATCAGGCCCTTGAAAAGGCCCGGACAATGGCCGAACTGATCGCCGCCTTCCGCCATCAATATGGCGCGGGCCGGGCAATGGCCGCCCCCCAGATCGGTTACCTCAAACGCCTGATCGTGCTCAACATGGAAAGGCCCCAGTTGTTGATCAATCCCGTCATTACAGATAAAAGCAACGAAATGATGGAGTTGTGGGATGATTGCATGAGTTTTCCCAACCTGCTGGTGCGGGTAAAAAGACATCAAACCTGCCGGATCCACTATCTCGATGAAAAATGGCAGCCACAGGCCTGTTTCCTGGAAGGATCCATGTCTGAGCTCCTTCAGCATGAATACGACCACCTCGATGGCATACTGGCCACCCAAAGAGCCATTGATGAGCGATCGCTGGCCCTTTCCGGTCACCTGCCCTAGTTTATCGATGTCGCCGGCCTGTCAGCCAATGAACATATTACAGGGATGCTTCCCGCCCGCCTACCCCCAGCTCATCGGGCCCCGTCTCCATGCCCCGTTTACCTGGAGATTGGCGGAAACTTTGCTTCGGCGCACCTGCCCCAGCCTTTCTGCCCCCAGGCCCTTAAATCTTGCCATTTTGAACCCGGCCTCCCCCCTGGCCCACACCGGTCAGCCCCCTGACCTGGCAAATGCCATGAGTCTGGGGTGAAAACAATAAAAATTATGGGATTAAACCCATAATGTATTATTTTTGACAGCGGCCTGGCAGAAACGGCCCCGCAAAGGCAAAAGCCATTAAATTGCCCACGATGAAAAGATTGATGATTCCAATACTGGCCCTGATGCTGCTGGCCACATACGCCTGTGAAGAACAGGACTGCGACCGGACCTTCAACCACCAGGCCGGAGTGGGCTTATATACAATACAAGACTCTGTTGCCGTGGATTCTCTCCCTCCCAATATAACGATCTATGGAACGACCCGCCCGGATTCCCTCTTATATGATTCGGCCAGTGTCTCCAGCCTCTTGCTTCCCCTGGATCCGTCCCGCAACCACAGCCGTTTTATAGTAAAAATCAATGCCCTGGCCGATACCCTCGATCTGCACTACAACAGAGAACAAAAATTTGTATCCCATAACTGCGGATTTACCACAGAATTTACACTGGAAGAGGCTCAAACCACTTTTCACCATTTCGATTCGGTTCGGATCGTCAAACATACCATCAACCCGAATGAACAGGAAGAAAACATTCGCTTGTATCTCACTCCTGCTGATACTGCTGGCAGGTAGTGCCACAAAAACGACGGCCCAGGAAAAACGCATCAAAGGTCCGCGCCTGGGCTTTGATGTGTCAGGAGTCGTATCCCATTATCTGAACCCGGAACGATTATCCCTTTCGGCTTACGCAGATTATGAAATTATGCCCGCCATTTATGCCAACGTTGAACTTGGACGGATGAAAATCAACAGGAAACAGCCTTCCTTTGATTATAAAGCCAACGGGTATTTTGCTAAAATCGGCGCCGATTATAACTTTTTACAATACAAGCTGGCACCGGTGGCCCAGTATGATATGATTTACGGAGGCCTCCGCTTCTGCGCCGCCCGCTATACCCACCAGGCCAGTCAAATTAGCCTCAGCAGCGATTATTGGGGAAACCATAGAGGGGAAGATATCTCCAAATATACCATGCAGGCCTACTGGGCCGAGCTGGTGGCAGGAATCCGCGTGGAAGCCCTGAAAAACTTTTTCCTGGGATGGTCCATCCGCGGACAGGTGAAACTGTTCAGCGAAGAAGACCCCCGAATGAAAACCCTGCGAATCCCGGGTTACGGCAAAGCCAGCAGAAGTTCAGGCCTCTCGTTTACCTACACCATATCCTACCGCATTCCCCTCACCAAAGTGGCCGCCGGCAAAACCACCTGGCGATAAGTATACCCCCGGCCAATCAACCATCAATCGTTTCATCATGTTTAATTTTTTTCCAGAATATTTAAACACAAACTTGTTATTTAGACAACAGTTATGCGCACCAATAAAATCAAAATAAATTGACAGAACCTTATTTAGAAACCCACCTTTTTGTTTAAAAGTTATTATTATGATTTAAACATAAATTGTGTCCAACTGTTTGGAAGGAAAGTTTAAAACAACCACTATGAAAAAAGCAGTTGGAAAATTAAGGTTACTCATGGTGATCAGTTTAATCGCCATGATTGGGTTTGTTTCTTGTGAAGAAGATGAGGACAAAGACCCTAAGAAAGAAGAAACGACCAACACGATTGTGGACGTAGCTTCTTCGGATGAAAGCTTCTCGACCCTGGTAGCGGCACTGGAGAAGGCAGATCTGGCAGAGACCCTCACAGGCAGCGGTCCCTTTACAGTTTTTGCCCCCACCAATGCGGCTTTTGAGCGTCTTCTCTCTGATCTTGGCGCCGGTTCACTCGACGATCTCACCGCCGGTCAACTCACCCCGATTTTACTGTATCATGTGATAAGCGGTGAAGTCATGTCAGGTGATCTGAGCAATGGGTATGTGAGTACCCTGAGCCCGGGCCCTGGTGATACCTATGCGGATGTTTTGGTCAACACCGATGAGGGGGTTACCCTGAACGGTTCCTCTTCGGTCACCCAGGCCGATCTGGAAGCTTCCAACGGGGTTATTCACGTAATCGATGAAGTACTGGTTCCGCCGACAGTTGTTGACATGGCCGTCAACAACCAGGGTCTTAGCATCCTGGTGGAGGCGGTACTGAAGGCCGAACTGGAGGGTACCCTTAGCGGGGATGGTCCCTTTACGGTATTTGCTCCTTCGAATGAAGCTTTTGAAGCACTGTTCTCTGAACTTGGGGTTGGTGGTATTGCTGATCTCAGCAAAACCGATCTGACTCCTATCCTGGAGTATCATGTGGTCAGCGGCAATGTGCTGGCTTCTGATTTAACCTCGGGTACAGTGACCACCATCGGAGGCAAGGACCTTTCGATAGAGGTCGGCTCGTCGGTGACCATCAACGGCAATGCCACTGTGGTATCAACCGATATCCAGTCAACCAACGGGGTGGTTCATGTGATTGATCAGGTATTGCTGCCTGAAAATGCGCCCAAAAACATTGTAGAGACAGCCATGGCCAACGACCAGTTCTCGATCCTGGTGGATGCGCTCTCGAAAGCCGATTTGGCTTCGACCCTGGAGGGTGCAGGTCCTTTCACCGTCTTTGCCCCGACCAATACGGCCTTCCAGAGTCTTCTCTCTGATCTGGGTGCTTCCAGTCTGGATGATCTGACGGTTGATCAGCTGATCTCCATCTTGCTTTACCATGTGAAGGATGCCAGGGTCATGTCAGAGGATCTGTCCAACGGGTACATCACCACCCTCAGCACAGGCCCCAATGATGCCCTGACCACCATGCTGGTTGAAACAGATGGCGGGGTAACCCTCAATGGCAGCACATCGGTAACTGCTGCTGACATTGAAGCACTCAACGGGGTCATTCACCAGGTAGATAAGGTGCTGATGCCTCCCAATGTGGTGGATATAGCGGTAAACAACAGCAACTTCTCCACCCTGGTGGAAGCTGTGCAGAAAGCCGAGTTGGTTACCACCCTCAGTGGCGACGGCCCCTTTACCGTCTTTGCCCCTTCCAATGAGGCCTTTGATGCCCTGTTCGAAGATCTGGGCGTAGGCGGCATCGCCGACCTGAGCAAATCCGACCTGACCCCCATCCTCCAATATCACGTGGTGAGTGGAAATGTTCGCTCCGGCGACCTCTCTTCCGGCACGGTTACCACCCTCAATGGTGATATCACGGTGGATGTAGGCGACCAGGTGCTCATCAACTCCAGGGCTACCGTTACTGCGGCTGATATCCAGGGAACCAACGGCGTGGTCCATGCCATTGACTCCGTGCTGGTGCCCTAATGCTGGAGCATATAAGCAGCCTGGCGCCCTAATACAATGCCGGAGCAACGAAGCGGTTTGGGTGCCCCTCATGAAGTGATGCAGGATAGAAGCAGTACTGCTGCCCTCAAACAGCACTGGAGCTCAGTAACACTGCCGATGTCCTCAAACAGCGCCACTGCACAGCAGCAAGACCGGGGTATGGCAAATGCTTCAATGCCGGATAATGCAAGATCGCCCCACCGGCCTAAGCCTTAGCTACCCGGGGTATGCCTTACCAACAAGACCACCAAAAAAAGACCCGTCATCCGGCGGGTCTTTTTTTAATGATGAATCTGACCTGAACCACAAAAATGAAGGCCAGGCCATTCGGTTTGTTGCATCAGCGTGTCAGTTTCTTGTATTTGATGCGTTTGGGAATGACATCGCCACCGAGGCGCTCCTTGAGGTTTTCCTCGTATTCACTGTAGGAACCTTCAAAGAAATAGGCCGATGAATTGCCTTCAAAGGCCAGAATATGGGTGCAGATGCGGTCTAAAAACCATCGGTCGTGGGAAACAACCACGGCACATCCGGCAAAATTCTCTATGCCCTCTTCCAGGGCGCGCAAGGTATTGACATCAATGTCGTTGGTGGGTTCGTCGAGGAGCATCACATTGGCCTCTGTTTTCAGGGTCATGGCCAGATGCAGGCGGTTGCGCTCGCCTCCCGAGAGCACCCCTACCTTCTTTTGCTGATCGCTGCCGCTAAAGTTAAACCGGCTTACCCAGGCCCGGGCATTCATGGTTTGACCCCCCAGCTCAAGCACATCGTTGCCCCCGCTGATCACTTCATAAACGGTTTTTTCCGGATCGATATCGGCATGCTCCTGATCTACATAACCGACCTTCACCGTATCGCCGATGCGCAGTTCGCCCTGGTCGGGCTCCTCTTCTCCGAGGATCATGCGGAAAAGGGTGGTCTTACCGGCACCGTTGGGACCAATAACCCCTACAATGCCGGCCTGGGGCAACTTAAAATTCAAGTTCTCAAACAACAAACGGTCTTCAAACCCTTTGGCCAGGTCAATGCCTTCAATCACCTCCTTACCCAGGCGGGGACCGTTGGGAATGGGTATCTCCACTTTGGCCTCTTTTTCCTTAATGTCCTCGGCCAACATCGATTCATAATTCTTCAAACGGGCCTTGCCTTTGCTCTGGCGCCCTTTGGGCCCCTTTTTGGACCATTCCAGCTCCCGCTGCAGCGCTTTCTGTCTTTTGGTCTCCTGCTTCTCTTCCTCAGCCAGGCGGTTCAATTTTTGTTCCAGCCATTGGGAGTAATTTCCGCGGAAAGGAATGCCCTCGCCCCGGTCAAGCTCCAGAATCCAGCCGGCCACATTGTCCAAAAAATAACGGTCGTGGGTAACGGCAATCACCGTTCCCTGGTATTGCTGAAGATGCTGCTCCAGCCAGTGCACCGATTCGGCATCCAGATGGTTGGTGGGCTCGTCCAGAAGCAGGATATCGGGCTGTTGCAAAAGCAACCTGCACAGAGCCACCCTCCTTCGCTCTCCACCCGAGATCACCCGGATAGGGGTATCACCCTCCGGGGTCCGCAAAGCATCCATGGCCAACTCCAACCTGGAGTCTAGATCCCAGGCATCCTTCTGGTCAATCTGCTCCTGTACCTTGCTTTGCTGCTCAATCAACTTGTTCATCTTGTCGGGATCGTTCATGATGTCCTCATCCATAAACCGATTGCTCAGACGCTCATATTCGGCCAGCAAATCAGCCGACTCCTGAACCCCCTCGCGTACCACTTCCATCACCGTCTTGTCCTCATCCAGCTTGGGTTCCTGGGGCAAATAACCCACCGAATAGCCCGGCGAAAAAGTTACCTTGCCGTCGTAATCCTCATCCAAACCAGCTATAATGCGCAATACCGTTGATTTACCGGCACCATTCAAGCCCAGTATCCCAATCTTGGCACCATAGAAAAAAGACAGGTATATGTTCTTAAGTATTTGTTTGCCTTCCGGTGTCTGTTTGCTCACATCCACCATGGAAAAAATCACCTTCTTATCGTCTGCCATAAGCCCGTTTTTTTATCATTTTCAGTTCAGTGGGCGAAATTAATGAAAAATCAATGGTTCTCCATCATCATCTACAACTTATCCACTATTGCCCGGTAAGCCCATTGTGTCCATTGCTCATTGTTCATTGCCCATTGCCGCATTCAGTCATTGTTCATTGCCGCATTCAATCCTCGCATTCGCTTCAATATCTCGTCTCGGACCTGGCATTCAACACCACCTGCGGTGAAGCTTCGGAGGCATGCATTCACGCATTTGCTCATTTAAGCATTCAATCATTGGCGCATTGTCCATTGTTAAAACGCGGCGGTCAGGGTCAGGGCCATCGCCCGGGGCATACCGGCATAATAATCGGGCGCCCCGCTCCCTTCATAGTCCATCGCCACCATTCGTCCCACATAAGGGGTATTCAGCACATTTCTCACCTGAAGGCTCAGCTTGATCTGCCTGGCCCAGTCGGGGGAGAAAGAAAAGGCACCTTTCAGGCTAAGCTGGTGATACCCCGAAATTTTCTCTTTGTTGGTGGCATCTCCGTAGCGTACCCCCACATGTCGCCAACGGAGGGAAAAAAGGAGTTTGCGCCAACGATATTGCAAACCGGCAAGGCCATATACCTCAGGCACCGAAGGCGTTTGGTTGCCCTGGATGTGGAGGGTTGTGGGTGAACCCGCCCCTGCTGCCACAATGTTTTCCTGATAGGCCATATGCATCCAGGTGGCATTCAACATAAAAGTCAGGTTCCAGGGGGTGGTCCACCGGCCTTTGCCTTCCACCCCGTAAGCCTTAACATTGCCTACATCACGCGGATAAGCCGCTTCCACCCGCTTATCCCACACGGGGGTCAATACATGGTGGTGCCAGGCCATAAAAGGGCTTGCGCTCAGATCAAACCCCTTGCCACGCCACCGAGCACGAATGTTCAGCTGATCAGAGGTTTCCATCTCCCACCCCTGCATGATGTCTTCGAAAGATATACCGGCTTCCAGAAAACTTTCGCGGTTGCGCAAATACAGACTCCGGGTCGGCCCATACATATAAGGCCGCATGTAATTTCTCCCGTAACTCAGGGAAAGCTCAAAGCCCGGGGTGATGTCATATCCCAAACCTGCCGTGGGAAGCCATGCAGAATAATCTACATGGTGAAGGTTCATCGAAGGCAACGGCGCTTTATCTTCGGGGGTGACACTGAAATTTTCCGTCTCGGCCCTTTGGTAATAAAAATATTTCAACCCCCCATGCCAATTCCAATCTCCATGTGAGCCGGAAAGCCTTATATATGGATTGTGGATGAACCCGGGGGTCTTATTTTTCGTAAGAGGATGGATGCCTAGATCCTGGCGTTGTTGATCGCTGATCAGAGCGTATTGATGAACCCGTGCCTCCAGGTCATTGACTTCGAACCAGTAGCCGAGGGAGACATTCAGCTTTCCCCATTGAAGGGAATTTTTACTGACCAGGCCTGCTTTACGGGTGTTGCGATGCCTGTTAAACAGACGATAACCAGGATCAGAGGGCGGACCGGTAACACGTTTGTGCCACATGCCGGCATCTTCCTCTGCATAGTAGGGTTTCACGTTCATCGAAACGGATGAGTCCGGCCGGTAATCCATGGATCCAAAAACAAGGGTGTTGATAAACCGGCCTTTGTTGTTGTCATAAAAATGGGCCTTTTCAAAGGCTGATGATGGGGCGCTCTCTATAAAATCAAGCCGGTAATGGTCCGATATGTTGCTGGCCTGATCATAGGTGAGTTCCCGAAAATTATGCCTTTTCATCCGATTATGCATCAACACCACTTCAACCCCAAGTTGATCGCTCAGCTGCTGATCCAGGTTAACGGTGAAGTTGTGGCGGGGCCCGACCCTGCCCGCCCCCTTCCATTTATCGGCACGGGTGAAGGAATAGGAACCAAATAAGGCGGTTCCCGATGGCAAACGCCCGGCATCAATCCGTACAAAACTGCGGGCAAAAGCATGGCTGCCCACCGACTGCCGGGCCATGACCCCAAAATCCTTACGGGGGCCTTCCATCTTTAAACGCATCACCCCCCCTTTATTGCCGGTGGCCGAAAAAACATCAGCCGGTATGGCCCCTTTGTAAAGGCTTAACGCCTGGATGTTTTCCATGTCATAGAGATAATCCCGAGGGCCTATCGGCATAACCCCATAATTGGGAATGCCTTCCAGGGTCATCCCACTGAAATAACTCTTAACACCTCTGATGCGCACGGTCTTTTCACTCAATCCGGTGATATCCTGCGACTCAACCATAACCCCCGGCATGGCTTCCAGCTTTTGATAAACACTGGCACTGGAAAAAGATCCCTCCTGCTCAAGACCTTGTGTTGATAAACGCGAGCGATGGAACAACGATGATCCCGGCCGGCCGCTTTCACCCTTTACCACCACTTCACGGATGCTATGCTCACGAGGGTCCAACTGAAAATCCACCCTGCCAGAAGTATCCCGAAGGCTTAACCGCCGGGTTTGATAGCCGATATAAGAAACCCTGATCGCTTCAGCCGGGGCTGTAAACTCCAATTCATAATAACCCTGCTGATCCGTGATGGCCGCCTCCTTCTGAGGAAGAACCATCACCGTGGCCCCGGCCAGCGGTTCACCGGTTTCCTTATCGCTCACCTGACCCTCTAATAGGACCTGCCCGCAAAGGGGACCGGAAAAAATCAAACCGAACAAAATGAAAATTATTATAGGTCGAACCATAACAGAAGTGTTACCAATTTTAAAATCGTGTCACAATAATGCAAAATCTTCGGAAAAAATCAAACGCGACGGACTCAATTTAAAACCGTTCAATCCAGTTCAAAACCTCTTTCCAAATCAATACGACAGGCTAAATGGAGGATGGACCATTTTTAAAAGTCGCCATATTTTTTTAATTTGGTAAAAATCTAAGGTCAAATTCCAAATGTCGGTTGATTTTAATGGGGCTGTTTTAACAAATCAACGATGGCACAGGGGAATCGCTATATTATTGATAAGCAGCATACAATCCTGCTTTCGTTTCAATAAATCGGGGCTGGCATTCAATCATTTAAGCATTTAAACATTCAATCATTGCTCATTGTCGCATAAAATCCCGCTTTCGATTCAATAACTCGGGAGCTGGCATTCAATCATTGCTTATGGCTCATGGCTCATTGTTCATTGCTTCAAACTTGAAATAGGTAGAGACTTTTACACAATAATTTCAATCCATGCAGATATCCGATCAACAAATATGGCAAATGGCCAAATCGCTGCAGCAGGGCCATGACATCTATCTGAACAAAGACACCGGCGAATTCCATGCCTTACCGGATAGTCAGCAATTTACCCCCGAAGGGCTTTTCAGGACCGATGTACATCGCCAGATCACTGATCACTGGGATCATTATCTGATCATAAGCGCCATGGAATCCTGGGAGTGGTTTGAGATCATGGAAGATTTCGCCCATGAGGTGGATGAAGCTTTTCATTATCAACTGCTGGAGGTGATGTACCAACATAATCCCCTGGACAATTTCCGCCGTATGGTGGAATCCTCTTCCTACCGCCCACAGTGGGATACCTTCCGCGATGAGCGTTTTTTTAACTACGTAAGGGATTATTTGAAGTCGGAAGACATCGAAACGGAGGATTAAGTCGGGTTATAAAAGGGCCGTACATCAACAACTTCCATCCCGGCATTTCGCGCGGCCCGAAAGCCCAGGTCGGCATCTTCAAACACCAGACAGTTTTGCGGGGCCACATTCAATAAGGCGGCACATTTGAGGAAAGTATCGGGATGGGGTTTGTGGTTTTCCACATCATCGGATGCCACCAGTACATCAATTTTGTCATAGATGCCAATGGAATGAAGGATCCTGGTGGCAACGTGCCTGAATCCCCCTGTTCCGGCGGCAAGCGGCAAGCGGCCCCGGTAAGCCTCCAGCAACTCAACGACCGGTTCAATAGGCTTGACATGGGCCAGTTGCTCCAAAAAAGCCGCTTCCTTCTCGTGCGCGATTTGATCGGGATCCAACGCCAGCCCATACTTCTGGTTGATCAACCGCACAATCTCCTGTCCCGACATCCCCGCATACCGCTCCAGATCCGCCTGGGTATAATCAAAACCATACTTGCTGCCCACGATCTTCCAGGTTTCCAGATGAACCGGCATGCTGTCGACCAGTGTCCCGTCCACATCAAAGATCAAAGCCTCGATTCCTTCACCAATATTGATATCCATAGGTTAATTTTTTTCTGATGTTTTGGATGGATGCTTCAGTTTTTTTCCATACCATCGCAGGGTTGATTGGTGCAACCCGTTGGGCATCAAATCAAGCGCATTTGCCCATCCCTGAAGTTGATCACCGATCACCTGATCCATATGCCAACATTCAGTTGATCTTTTTGACAGCCTCAGCGACCAACAAAGTTGCCATAGCATCTCCAGCAAAACCTGGCGCAAAACTATACTTTTATAGCGATTCGATCATACAACAGGGGGTAAAAAATCAGGTCCCCCCCCCCGCTTAGCGGGGGGGAGTTAACCCCGCTAAGCGGGGGGGGGGTGTTGACCCCGCTTAGCGGGGTCTCTGTTGAGCGGGGTCACTTTCGTCCGGTGAAATGGCTCACCCCTTATTTTCAGTAAGCTGTAAAACAACAGGTTGCTTTTGCAAACACAGGTTATTGTTTTCGGTTGTATTTTCTTATTTTTACCGCGGCAAAAATGATGGTGAAAGGCTTAAAAAGCAGGAAAACGCAAGTATGAACCACCTTTATGTGCTGGCGATTGCCTTGATGGTCATAGCAATGCCTTCGCAAGCCGAAAACGAATGGGAGCTGATCAGAGAGGAAGACGGCGTCAGGATTTACTCCAGAAACAGCGATGATTCCCCTTTTATACGTGTTAAAGCAGTAAGCAACGCCCGGGGATCCCTGGCCAGTTTTGTAGCCCTGATGAATGATGTGGACAATTTCAAAAACTGGATGCATGCCACCAAAAAATCCACCCTGATTGAACGTTCAGGGCCCTATACCTACACCTATTATATGCACTCTGATTTGCCCTGGCCCGCCCGCGACAGGGATGTGGTGCTGAATTTAAGCATCCACCAGGATGAACAAACCCGGGCGGTCTATACCCAATCCACCAACCTGAAAGGGGTGAAGAAAAAGCAGGAAGGCATCCACCGCATTGAATCGGTCAAGACTTCCTGGCGTTTTGTTCCGAAATATGATGACCGCGTCAAAATCGTCTTTACCACCAAGGTTATGCCCAACGTCCAGCTTCCCGATTGGCTGGCCGACCGGGTTTATCACATCGGACCCTATCATACCATCCAGAACATGAAGGATATGGTAGAAAAGAAAAAGTACCGCCAGGCTTCGGTCAACCTGAATCAGCTCAAAGCCCCTGAAAAATAAGGAAAAACGCTGAAACCACTGAACTGGCTAAAAAATTTAACCGTTACACAAACCCGGATCCAACCAGCGAAATAAAAAATCAGAAACCATAGTTGTTAATCCGGATAAGAACGGTAAGAAGAGACTGGATAAAGGACAAATCCAAACACCTTAAGTCTAAAGAATCTAAAAATACCATACGTTATGAGCAATCAAAATCAGCAAGTTACCTATAGAATCAGTGCTTTGGAACCGCTGAACCTGGAAATTCAGCATCCCAAACAGGAACAGATTGATCTGAACACCTTTCATTTCGACCTGAGGCTGCAACACCGCATCAACGCAGAAAAAAACCTGGTGTTTGTCATTACTTCCATCGATGTCATGGACAAAGATAAGACCCATAAAGTAGGGCATATTGAAACCAACTGCATCTTCTATGTGGAAAACTTTAATGATTTCCTGGGGGAAGACAATCAGGCCCACTTCCCTGATAGTTTCATCTCGGAAATCAATGCCATGGCCATCTCCACGACCCGCGGCATTATGTTTTCTGAGTTCAAAGGAACCTTCCTCCATAAGGCCGTGCTGCCTATCTTCAGGAATGAACAATTGAGCAAGGAGAATTCCTCGGGGAACCA
Source organism: uncultured Bacteroidota bacterium (assembly GCA_913055635.1). Taxonomy (GTDB): domain Bacteria; phylum Bacteroidota; class Bacteroidia; order Bacteroidales; family UBA12077; genus JAGXLC01. The sequence goes on along the minus strand of CAJXLK010000001.1, from coordinate 85,387 downwards.
ATCCGAAGGGTAAAAGGCCCAAATCCTTACAGGGTAGTAACCCTCTGATGGTAGGCAGTTTAACCCTTTCAGGGAACCCCGCCTGACGGGTCACAGGTTAAACCCTTCTGAGGAATTCTTCCCGAAGGATAAAGTTCAACCCCTTTTAGGGAACCCATGAAGACAGGGCACAGGTTGAACCCTTCTGAGGAATTCTTCCCGAAGGATAAAGTTCAACCCCTTTTGGGGAACCCCTGAAGACAGGGCACAGGTTGAACCCTCCTGAGGAATTCCTCCCGAAGGATAAAGCTCAAACCCTTCTGGCGACCCACTCCTGACGGCAATCAAGTTATCCCCCTTTGGGCACCGCAATAATGATGTCTAAAGATTTGGAGCCCTTTAAGGTCTCCAAATTGGTCTTTTCATTGAATCCGCGTTGAAAGCCCCCTGGCTGGCTCTACAGCACCAGGGGCTTTTTATTTCCCGAGCAGGGTAAAGGACTTTGATTTCTACTTAATTTATCCATACAGGCCCGTCATTATGGAACTCCACTGTACCAGATGAATTGATCTAACACCTCGAAGATTCCCAAGGAAACATTTGGTGCATTCGTCAACAAAAATTGAACGTTCGTGGAAAACATCAGGCCATTCGTTGATTTTACGCAACGTAATTTGCTCAGGCCAGTACCATTAAGGTAGCCCAAACCTACAGATGCGGAAACCATGAAGAAATTCTGCCCCCTGAAAGACGATTGCCCGCTTTTCAACGACCGGATTTTCATCCGCAAATCCTACGGCCAGGTCTATAAAAAGCTTTACTGCACGGCCGGAGAAGAAAGATGGACCAAATGCAGAAGATACCAGGTCATACAAAAACTGGGCAAATGCGCCGATTTTGTCATGCCCAATTCCCGGGCCTCCTTCGAGGAAATTGAAGCCAAACTCAATGCCACGGACGATTCCTATTAGCCCCTTTCCGCCCGTTTTATGACTTTTCAAGAAGCATGGTGATGTTGGGTTTGGTTTGCCATCTTTGTGCCGAAGAAAGGCCATGCTGTCATCGGTTTTTCATGACTTTTGCCGGAGAACAGGCAATATTGAGGAAATTGCCAGGCCATCCCATTGTCCCCTTTTTCTCCGTTTTCCAGACTGTTGCCTTTGGTCAATTCTAAATCACCATTCGTCACTTTTACCGGACCCCTGAATAATTTCTTCAAACCTTTTGCCCTCATTGGAAGTATGGGTTAATAAATAAATTCATCAAAAGGGCATACCCTTTGCGGGACGCATCAAATTTTGGAGGTGTTCATCACAAAGGGGGCATTTGGTAGAGGATTGAAGGGCGTTCGAAAATATTTTTTGTAAATAAGTAAAAGAATATTAAGAGCAAAAGGGTGAAGGGTTCCCAAAAACAAATAAGTTTTGCCTAAAGACTGAAAGCTTCTCATAAAGACATCACTTGGTTTTCCATAAAGTTTGGGTTAGGGTTTAATGCACAAGATGATGGTTTTTACATGGCTTGTTGGGCTTTTGATTCAACAACAAAAAAAGTTCGGAGCAATCTCCGAACTTTTTTTGTTGGAAGCCCGGGCAGTCTTCTGGCATAAACCCAAACCCGGCTTCAGGTTAACCCTACAACCCAAAATCATCTTGTATTTGTTCGAGTGATCTTCCTTTGGTTTCAGGGAAGAATTTATAGACCACGATAAACTGAACCACCATAATAACGGTAAATATGAGGAAGGCGGTACCGGTAGAGGTGGTATTGCCCAGTTTGGCAAAGACCGGGAATATCCACGAGACGATTGCTGCACCGGCCCAGTGGGTAAAGCTTCCCAGGGCCTGACCTTTGGCTCTTACCCGGTTGGGGAATATCTCAGAGATGAACACCCAGATCACTGTACCTTGTGAGAGGGCAAAGAAAGCGATGAAACCGATCAAACCTATCAGTACGATGGTTCCGGGCTCGGAAGCCACCAGGAAGTCGAGGGTAACCATCGCCAGGGTAACGGTCAGGCCGGCTGCCCCTAATAGCAGCAGTTTTTTCCGGCCAAACCGGTCGATGATGTTGATGGCGATCAGGGTAAAGATCATGTTGGTCAGGCCAATGGCCACACTTTGAAGCAGGGCCGACTCCCGGGCCACACCAGCCACTTCAAATATGCGCGGGGCATAATACATGATGGCATTGATCCCGGAGAACTGGTTGAAAAAAGCCACCAGGATAGCCAGCATAATGGGATAACGCATCTTTTTGGTAAAAAGCCGCGCCGATTGCACATGCTTTTCGGAATAAATGGAATCTTCTATGGTCTTAATCTGTTTTTCCAGATTGGCGACATTGAAGAGTTTAAGGATATCACGGGCCTTATCGGACTGACCTTTAAGGATGAGCCAGCGTGGTGTGGCCGGTACCCCGAAAAGAAAGGCAAAGAACAGCACCGCGGGTATGGCCTCCACGCCAAACATCCACCGCCAGGCGTTGGCTTCGGCCAGCAGTGAGATGATGTAGTTGGAGATGTAGGCCAACAATATACCACTGACCACATTGAACTGGAACATGGCCACCAGTTTACCCCTACGCTCGGGCGGGGCGATCTCGGCAATATACATGGGCCCGATAACCGATGAGGCGCCAACGCCCAGACCACCCAAAAAGCGGTAGATCATAAAAGGCACCCACAACTGCGAGAGGCTGCTGCCCAAGGCAGATAGCAGGTACAGGGCGGCAACCACCATCAATGCATTGCGCCGGCCAAACCGGTCGGCCGGCTTGCCGGCAGTTAATGCTCCTATAACCGTACCCATCAAGGCGACCGCTACGGTAAATCCATGCCAGAAACCACTCAAATCCCAAAAATCCTGAATCGATTTCTCCGCCCCCGAGATCACCGCTGTGTCAAATCCAAACAGCAAACCTCCAAGGGCTGCCACATATGCACTGCGTATTAATAATCTGCTTGACTTACTCATAGATCTATTCTTTAAATTTATTGTTTCTGTGCTGTTGTCCTCTGTCTGAGGTTCTTGTTTGCTCTTTTTGTCAGGCCTGCAGTCCGGTCTAAGGTCCTGTTTGCTCTTTTTGTCAGGCCTGCGGTCCGGTCTAAGGTCCTTTTTGCTCTTTTTGTCAGGCCTGCGGTCCGGTCTAAGGTCCTGTTTGCTCTTTTTGTAAGGCCTTAGGTGTTCAGGCGGCTGTGATGATCAGGGCATAACACCGGCTAATTCATCTTTTCTTTGGACCAGACCGACTTGATTTCGGAGACCTCCAGTTTTTCAAGCCGGGCGGTGCCCGAAGAAGTAAAGATTTCCAACCGGGAGAAGGCCTTTTTGTTGAATATGCGGTCGGTCATCACCCGCTCTCCGCCATTGACAAAAAGCTCCACCGAAGAGCGGTCCAGGTAGATCTCCAGGTTCAGCTGATCAGGCCATTGGGTCAATGGTGCGGTGTGTATTTTGGGGAAGGCCTGATGGAAGCTGTCAACCCCGGCATCCCGGCGGTCCAGATAGAGCTCCTTTTCCTGCTTCTCAAAGCCCAACTCCAGGGCCCGGCCTTCTTTATTGGTCAGGCGCAGGATGATGTCTGTGGCATTGCCGGTGGCCATATCCAGCGAAATCTTTGCTTCGCGCAGGTCAATATCGACAAACTCCTTGTTGAGTGAATTTTCTGAAAGTTTTTTGGCCTCGAGTGAAAAAACGCGCTGGCCAAGATCGCCAACCTCTCTGGCCGGCTGAGAGATCAAACGGGGTTGACCATGAACCGTTTGCAGGGATAGCCTGCGGGGCAGGGTCATGGCGCCCCGCCAGGTGGAAGTGGGGATCTGCTCGGCATAGGTCCAGTTGTTCATCCAACCCATAAACAACCTCCGCTCCGGGGCATTGGACCAGGTCACCCCGGCATAATTGTCGCTGCCGTAATCAATCCATCGGTGTTTTTGCGTCTGATTGTCAAAACGGTGGCCATCGAAACGGCCAACAAAATACTGGGTGCCCGATCCGCCATTGGGTGCTCCCGGGTTGGTGCTGACCAATAAAACCCATTTCTTGTTCTGTTCATCCCCGTCCAAAGGCAGGGGAAATAAATCGGGGCACTCCCAGACCCCGCCATGGGCGCCGGCATTTTTTCCAAACGTGCTCTCCAGCTTCCATTCCTTCAGATCAGGCGATGAATAAAACCGCACATGATCGCCGGCGGCCAGGGTCATGATCCAACGGGCGGTGGGCTTGTGCCAGAAAACCTTGGGATCTCTGAAATCTTCGATCCCCGGATTCTTAATCACCGGGTTGCCCTGGTATTTGCTCCAGCTCTCACCCCCATCCCTACTGTAAGCAATGCTCTGTACCTCCTTGCTGTTATCGGGATCATGATGGGTGAATATGGCCACCAAAGGAGCATCATCCCCCGATTTGAAACCCGTGGTGTTGTTGTTGTCAACCACCGCCGAACCTGAAAAAATATATCCCAAACTGTCCGGATAAAGCGCTATCTTATGGCGATCCCAGTGAAACAAATCTTCGGCCGTGGCATGGCCCCAATGCATCGGGCCCCATTGCAAAGCCTGCGGAAAATGCTGGAAGAAAAGATGATACTCCCCCTCATAATATACCATGCCATTGGGATCATTCATCCAATGGGCCCGGGGCGAAAAATGATACTGAGGCCGGTACACTTCGTTGAATGATTTGCGGGCCGGATCCTTATCCTTCCCTTCGCCCTCCTCTTTACAGGAAGAAAAGCCCACTGCAAGGATAGTTGCTGCAAGTAAAACAATAATATTCCTCATAAATCAATGGTTTTTAATTTTTTTATTTAAATGCCATAACCTTCCGAATAAACCAAATTCATTGTATAGGCCGATATTCTATTTTTCTGTAAATGTGCTCAAAACAGGTTGCAATTTCTGTATAACAATTTGAACGATATATGAACAATTAAATGCCATGGTAAAATGTAGCCGATAATTACCTTAATTCATCCGATATAATCTCCTTTTTATAAATATATAACTATCTTTCCCCGATTTAACCGGCCTATTTTACAATGCCATCAACCATTCACACGATTTAAATTCCTTATTCAACATCCTATTTACTCTATACCTCACCTATTGATTCGCCAATACATCACCCATTTAACCGATTAAATCACCATATGCCCTTCAATTCATAGATTGTACCTCCCAAAAACTCAACCTGGCCATTTTCTGCAAAAAGGCTCAAACGCTTCATGGGTTTCGGGCTGAAATACCTTGCTGTGGCCGAACGTTTTCCACCCTCGGCAAACATCTCCACAGAAGAACGATCCAGGATAATCCGCAAGGTGGTCACTGAATCGGGCTTTAAATAGGGAACCACACTGCTGTGGGTAAAATCCGCGGAGAAATCGGTCAGTCCGCTATTGGCACGGTTAATGTAGAAAACGCTGTGGTAATTGTCATAACCAAGGATCAACCGGGAGGAATCGCCGGAAAGTTTAACCCCGAAACGTTCGGCAAAGCCGATTTGGGTATGATTCCAGGTTTGAAAATTCAAGACCATTTCCACCGGCAGCCTTTGGCGGGACAATTTTTCGGTTAAAACAACCTCCCGGGCCACCTCAAAACCATCCAGTGAGGCCGCATGCTTGCGCAGTTTTTTTACCTCCCGGACCGGTTCACCGGTTAAAAATTTTTTATTGTGAATGGTTTGAAGCGAGACTTCCCGGGGCAGTGACATGGCGCCGCGCCATGTACTGGTGGGCAGCGACTGGGCATACTGCCAGTTGTTCATCCACCCCAGCACGATGCGCCGGTCGGGGCTAGACCCTGCGAAAGTTTGCCCGGCAAAAAAATCCTTGCCGTAATCCAGCCAGCGTTGACCGTCCAGATGATTGACAAAATGCACCCCGTCAAAATCTCCTACAAAATAACGGCTGGCCGATCCCCTGGAGGGGCCGCCCTTTTCGGTGCTGACCATCAACACCCATTTTTGCTGATCAGCTGAATCAGCAGGTTGAATGGGGAACAAATCCGGATGGCTCCACCTGGGCGGATTTTTACCACATTGGCCATTGAATTCGCTGAGATGGTCCCACTGTTTCAAATCAGGGGAAGCGTAAAAGCGTGTGCGGCCTCTGCCGGCCAGGGTCATGATCCATCGCCTGGAGGCCCGGTGCCAAAAAACATCGGGATGACGCCAGGCCTTTGTTTGGCCTTCATTCAAAACCGGATTGTCCCCGTATTTTTTCCAGGTCTTTCCCTCGTCCACACTATAAGCCAGCCCCTGGGCATACCTGATTTTCTCACCGGACCCCTTTTGTTTATAGGTGAAAAGGGCCACCATGGGGGTATGACCCTCGCCACCCAATTTGGATGTACCGGCCGTATCGACCACCACACTGCCGGATAAGATCTGGCCGAGGCTATCGGGCTTCAAACTCATAGGCTGATGCTTCCAGTGAACAAGATCCTCACTTACAGCATGCCCCCAGTGGGAATTGCCCGTATATTTGTCCGCCGGATTGTGGGTGTAAAACAGATGGTACTTTCCCTTATAGTGAACCAGACCGGCCGGCGGGCCCATCCAGTTTTGCCGGGGAGAAAAGTGGATTTGAGGCCGGAACCGCTCGTCATAATCCCCGCCGGCCCCAATCCACGATCCATTCTCTCCATCCCTCTGACAGGCGGAAAGAAAGACAAGGTAAAGGGAAAACAAAAAGATCAACTTCAAAACACGCATGAATCAATATCTTGTAATATTTATGAAATTCCTGACGCTCCCACTCATGATCTGACCAAATTTTGCAGAGGGCTCTTATATGTTGATGATACAATCGAAAAAAGTATACGCATGAAATGACTGGTTTTGGCTATGCCGCTAATGATTTTCGCTATGCCGCTAATGATTTTCGCTATACCGCTACTGGTTTTCGCTATATCCCTGCTGATTTTCGCTATGCCGCTACTGGTTTTCGCTATGCCGCTACTGGTTTTCGCTATACCTCAACATGAGCAGGTTACACAACACATACACTTCCTCATTGACGCACAAAGATGCATAGAAGCCGCCATATAGCAGAAGGGACAAAGTCTGGCCAACTATCTTATCCCAATGTTTTTCAACGGACTCCATTATACTTACTTCCAAATCGATTGCATCCGATGAACCTCCAGCCGTTTCAAAAAGGATTTGGCTGACTCACCTCCCCCATTGCTGAAAACCTCCAGTGTTTTTTCTGCTTTCACATTGTCGTGGGGTTCGGCAAAATACAATTCACCGTCATTGACAAACACCTCCATGCTGGAGCGATCAACCACCACTTCAATCTTCAGGGGCTGGTCATGGGGTATTTTATAATGGACCCCGTTGAAGTCGCCCCTCAGATGGTTGTAGGTCAGTTTATAGCCATTGATGTTAAGGCCCAGGCGGTGGGCATCGCCCAGTTCAAATTCAGCGGTCAGGTGCAGCAACTCACCGGCTACGGGGGCCTTAAAACGGTCCTCCCCGGTTAAGAGCTTGTCTTCAAAAACATGGGTTTGATCGTGCAATTTAGACAATTCTTTGACCGGAGAAGGATTCAGCAAATATTGACCTTTCTTGTATTCCAGGGTCAGCTTCATGGGAATGGTCATACATTGATTGAAAGGCATGTTTTCGGTGGTGATCTGGAACCAGCCGATCTGGATGGGCCTGCCATCGGGGGTATTGTTGTACATCTGGGAAGCATAAAAAGCCCCACCGTGCTCATATTTGGTCAGGGGCTGTTCAACGGTAAATTCTTTTCCGTTGAATGTACCCACCATATATTTGCCATCGGCGCCATACATTACCCATTTGGAGGTGCCTGGCTGGCCCTTTACCGGCATCTTCAACAACTCGGGGCATTCAAAGAATCCTGATACGGCCGATTGATATTGCCAATCCTTCAGGTCGGGAGAAGTGTAGATGGCATGCTGATATAACCGGGCCGACTCCCCGCCGGCGATCTTGCGGGTATGGGACTCGTCATAAACGACCATCACCCAGTGCCCGCCGGGTTCATACCAAAAAATCTTCGGATCCCGGCCATCGTGCTCCACCACGGGGTTGCCATCGAAAGATTCAAATGTTTGGCCCCCATCATAACTAAGGGCCAAATTTTCGCCCACACCGGTACGTGTATAAGCTGCCACGATGGGATGGACGCCATTTTTGGTGAAACCCGAGCTGTTTTCATCGGCTATGGCAGCCGATCCGGAAAAGGCCATCTGTTCATGGGTAGGGGTAAACAAGGCATTGGCCCGTTCCTCCCAGTGGATCAGGTCCTTGCTGACGGCATGGCCCCAGTGCATGTTGCCCCAGTTCCAGCCGTAGGGATTGTGCTGATAAAACAGGTGGTAGGTACCCTTTTCATAGACCAGCCCGTTGGGATCGTTGTTCCAACCGCGTTGTGAAGAAAAGTGCAGCTGCTGGCGGTAGGCCTCGCGGTAGAGGCTGTCCTGGCCGGGGAAGGTGGCATCGGCATGGATCAGCCCCATGGTCTGCTCCCTCAAAGATGGCTGATCCACTTCCACCGAAACATCTTGCCCCTGGTAGCGGTCGGTACGGAAAAAGGTCCAGAAATCAGTCTCCTCGCGGGTGCGGGCCAACTTCAGGGTAAATTCATCCAATACCTCCTCACCGAGGATGATGCGGGCCTTTACTTTATCGCCAGAGCGATCGATGGGAAAATTCAGGTAACGATCGGACGGTTCAAGGGCCACTGTTTTTTCCTGTGTTTGTGCCTGGGCCGGCAAAAGAATGCCACAAAGCAGCAGGCTGATCAGTATTTTTTTCATCTCATATGGTTTATGTCTGGTTGATAAAAGAGGGAGGGAGAACGGGCGTGGCCCGTTCTTCCCTTGAAAAAGCAGTTCCGGTCAACCCTTACCAACCCGGATTCTGCTTGTAGGTACCCTCACTGAAATCAATTTGCTGCTGGGGAATGGGCAGATACTCATCCCGGTTCTCGGTAAAATGGGCCTCTTTGAGGTATTCGCGTTTGGTTTTTTCCTCTTCAAAGTAGGAATTGATGGTCTCAGCAGCGATGCCCCAACGCACGAGGTCGTAGAAACGCCATCCTTCCATGGCAAACTCGAGGCGGCGTTCCCATCGCAGGGCTTTGCGGGCAAAATCCTGGGTCCAGGTGCAATTTTCACCCGGCTTGTAGGTCTGCATGCTGTAATTGGAGATGGGATCGCCATTGGAGCGCTCCAGGCGGCCGGTACTTTGTTGAGCCCGCCCTCTGATCCGGTTGATGATCGGCAGGGCCTCGTCCTCGCGGCCCAACTCAATCAGGGCTTCCGCTTTCCACAACAGCACATCGGCATAACGGATGACGATCGTGTTCTTGCTGGAGGCATAGAAAGGCCCTACTTTCTTGAAACAAGGACAGTCAGGCTGCTGAATCTCTTTCATCGTCGAGTAATAACCATAGATATTGGGCGTTCTGGCCCATCCGGTCTGGTAAACAAAATCCGGCTTGTACTTGAAAGGATGCCCCGGTATGCCCACGGTGTGATCCAAACGGGGGTCTACCGTGTTGTCCTGGAATTGAGCCGAATCTTTCATATCACTCTGGTTAAAGGTATCAAACAAGGGCAACCCGTCAGCGCTGGTCTCATAAGCATTGACCAGGTTCTGGCTGGGGATGTGGAACCAGCAGCAACCATATTCAGAGGCCATGTTGTGGTTCAGCCCGTTGCCCATATCCAGGCGGCCGGATTCGGTCCCGTCATCAATCGAATTCTGAATGGCAAAAACCGATTCGGGCCCGTTTTCATACTGCCACAGGAAATTTTTGGCATAATCATCAAACAAATCGTATTTGCCCGAACCAATCACATCATTGACCAGGGAAACCACCCGTTCCAGCTTCTGCTGGTCGATGTTGACCACATTGTATTCCTTATCCTGCTCATAGGCCTGATAAAGCAAGGTTTTTGCCAGATAGGCCTTGGCTTTGAACTTATCGGCCCGGCCTACATCTTCCTGGTCGGCAGGGAGATTGTTCTGGGCATACTCAAAATCAGCGGCAATCTTATCCCACAGCTCCTGGCTGGAATATTTGCGGTTGGAAATATTTTTCAGGCTGTCGGCCGGAATGTCCTCATGGATATAGGGAATGTGCTTAAAATTGATCTTCAGCAGGAAATTAAAATGGCCCCTTAAAAAGCGCATTTCGGCCATTCGGGTGGTTTTCTTTGCAAACTCATCCTCTGAAAGCTCTTCCAGTCGCTTCAGGGCTTTATTGGCCCGGGAAACACCGATAAACAGGCGATGCCACAGGAGATCCCCATCCGACATATCGGTGGTAATAAAGGCAAACTGTTCCAGTTTGTTAAATCCGGGTACATCGGCCGTACCTCCGCCGCCTTTATAGGAGTTGTCCGAGCGCACACTCCCGTAAGGCCAAAGGCTGGTATAGGGAACGGTCCAGTGGTCATTGCCCAGGGCCGAATAGGCAGCGATGCACATCTTGTCAACCCTTTCCGGGGTATTCAGCTGATCGCCGCTAACGGTGCCCTTGGGTTTGTATTCGAGAAAATCCTCGGTGCAGGCGAACATCAAGGTTCCCAATGTGAGTATGGTTATCAGTATCTTAAATCGTTTCATAGCAGTCGTGTTTTATAAGATGAAGAAATTATAAGGAGAGGTTCAGCCCCAGGATAAATTTCCGGGGACGCGGATAAGCCATATCCGGGTTCTCCGGGTCGGGGGCCGTAAATTGGTCATCCCCGTTGGTGTCTTTGATCATAAAAACATTTTCTCCCCTGAGGTAAACCTTCAGGTGCGACAATCCAACCCGCTCGAGCATTTTGTCGGGCAGGGTATAGCCGATCTGAAAATGCCGGAGTTTTAAATAGGAGCCGTTCTCCACATAATAGGTAGACGGGCGGTTTTCATTGTTCTTATCGGAGAGCGAAAGGGCCGGGATGTTGGAATCTTTGTTCTTTGGGCTCCAGGCATCCAATGTCCTGGCACCAAAATTGGCCCCGGTCCACTGACCGACAAAATCGGTGCGGTACTTCATGTCATTGTAAACCTCAATGCCTTGCACACCCTGGAAGAAGAAACTGAAGCTGAAATTTTTATAGGACAGCTGGGTGTTCAAACCATATTCAAAATCAGGATGTTCCACACCGAGGTACCTTTGATCCAGGGGCGTAATTTCACCATCATCATTGAGGTCCTTATACCGGATCCGGCCCACATCTTTGCCCGGCTGCTCGGCATGCTCCTGAACCTGTTGTTCATTCTGAAATATACCGTCGGCCACATAGCCAAAGATGGATTGCATGGAATGGCCGATGATGGTTTTTTCCGAGTTGCCCGGGTAAGCATCGACCACCGACTCAGGCAGGTAGGTGATCTCATCGGAGAACGAGCCGAGGTTGAAAGCAACATCATAGGTGAAGTCGCCCAGGCTGTTCTTGTGGCGCAGGGAAACTTCAAAACCGCTGGTTTCAACCGATGCACCATTCACCCACTGGCTGCCTCCTTCTCCCTGCACGGCGATAAAAGGTGGCTGAATCAAGATGTCATTGGTCTCGCGCATAAAGTAATCAAACGAACCGACCAGTTTGTCCTTAAAAAATCCAAAGTCTGCGCCAATGTTGGTTTCTGTAGTAGCCTCCCACTTAATGGCGGGGTTGGCCGTTTGGGTGGCCATAAAACCGCTGGGGAGGGTACCGCTGTCGTTGCCGGAAATGTCATAGGCGGTGCCTTCACCGGGTTCCCACATGATTTCGTCGGAATCTTCGCCATAGTTGGGCCGGTAAAGGGCAAAACGGGCATCATTGGCAATCTCCTGGTTACCGGTCTGTCCCCAGCCAAAACGCAGCTTCAGGTTGGATATGACATCGATGTTGTCTTCAAAAAACGACTCGTTGCTGATGCGCCATCCCAGGGAATAGGCCGGGAAAAATCCAAACTTGTTCTTCTCACCAAAGCGAGATGACCCGTCATAGCGAAGGGTGGCCGAAGCATAATACTTGTCGGCATAAGAATAATTAACCTTGCCAAAATAGGACAGCAACTGATAACCGGTGATGGATCCGGTATTGTTTTTCAAACCGGTACCGGCATTCATGGTAAAGTACTCCAGCTCCTCAATGGCAAACTCCTCGCGGTAGGCCGAGAAATAGCGGAAGTCATTCTTGATGGCCTCCATACCGGCCAGTACATTCCCACTGTGCTTGCCAAAATCATACTGGTAGTTCAGTGTATTCGACCAGGTCCAGTTCAGGTTGTGCTCCTGGCGTTTATTGAGGCTGTTGATATTGCGTCCGAGGAAACCGGCCTGGTAGGTACGCTGAATATCCCAGTTGTGGTAATTGGTGTAATCAATGCCAAAGGTAGATTTGAAATTCAGGTTTTTAACAATCTCCAGCTCGGCAAAAAGATTACCAAAAGTTTTAACGGTATGGTTTTTATCCCATTTGTTGTGTTCAATCAGGCGCACGGGGTTGTTGCGGTCGGAAAAACCTGCCCCGATCGGACCGGCCCAGTCGCCGTCGACGGTTTTAACCGGCAGGATGGGTTGGGCGATCAGCCCCAGCCAGAGCGGTGTGCCGCCCAGACCGCTGGGCATGGGGGTCTCCTTCGACTTGGATATTTGCAGGTTCTCGCCAATCTTCAACCTTCCGTCAAAGAAGGAGTAGTCGGAGTTGAGGCGGCCGGAAATGCGGTTAAAATCGTTCTCCTTGACCACGCCTTTGTTGCCGTAATAACTCAGCGACATCAAAACGCCCCCGCGGTCGCCGCCGGAAGAAACGGTCAGGTTGTTGGAAGTGATCACCCCGGTTCGCGAAATTTCGTCATACCAGTTGGTATTGGCCGATCTGATGCCGGCCTCCTTGTCAATCCATTCCACCGGTTTCACCTCATCGAGTACGGCATGACCCTGGTCGTTGGTGTGCCATTCATAATCGTAGAGGGGGCGTTCATTGGGATCGAGCCCGTCGTTAATCGAGGCCCGCCATAAGGCCCGTCCCCGCTCCTGGGTATTGAGCACATCCAGTTTGGTATGGTAATTCTGAACGGCCGCCGAAGAATTAAACTGGACCTTAACGCCTTCATCGGCCTGCTTGGTCTCAATAATGACCACCCCGTTGGAGGCACGGGCACCATATATAGAGGAGGCAGCAGCATCCTTCAGCACCTGGATCGATTTGATCTCATTGGGATGCAGATCCTGGACCATGCCCGATTTGGTGGGCATGCCATCAATAATGAAGAGGGGGTCGTTGTTGCCCAAAGTACTGAGCCCGCGGATGCGGATGGTGGCATCGGCATTGGGGGCGCCGCTGGTCTCAACAAATAAACCGGAAACCTGCCCCTGCAGCGATTTAACCGGGTTGCCGGAGGTGGACTCCTCGATGACATCCTCATCCACGGTGGATACCGCACCGGTCAAATCGGCCTTCTTTTGGGTTTGATAACCGGTAACCACCACCTGCTCCAATTCCTGCACTTTTTCAATCATAGCCACATTGACCGTATTGGCCGAGCCTACCGGCACCACTTTGCGCTGCATGCCCACAAAAGTGAATACCAGCGAGTCACCCTGCTCAACGGTGATCGTGTAGTTCCCGTTGGCATCGGTGATCGTCCCGTTCTGGGTGCCTTTCTCGACAATCGACACCCCGGGTAAGGGTTCATTGCTCGTCTTGTCTGTAACCTGGCCACTCACCTGCTTCTGTTGCGCATAGCCCATTACAACCAAGACATTAAACAAAATCAATAACAAAATGCTTCGTTTCATAACTACTTGGGTTTAGGTTAAAAAATCAACTCGATCATATATATATGTCATATTTCTATGGATTGCATGGTTTGTGCTTTGCCTTATTGTGCCGGTATGTGCATGGGGATTTTGTCCCTCAAGATTGTGCTCTTTTGCTGAGTTGATCAGTTCGGGTCTTTTTGTTCCATCAGCTGATGAATCTGTTCCATATCATAGGTCGGATTGCCGCCGGTCTGAGACACCACATAGGCCCCAAGGGCCGTAGCCAGGGACAAGATCTCCCGTGGATGCTCATGTCGCAGCAGTCCATTGACGATCCCGGCTAAAAAAGCATCTCCGGCTCCGATGGTATCGACCAGCCTAACCTGATGCCCCCCATGGCGGTAATAATCGTCCTGCCACAGCAGCGAAGCCCCCTGTCCGCCCCGGGTCACGGCAATCACCTCAGCCCCGAACCGCCAGCGAAGCCGCTTCAACAGGGTCGCTTCATCCTCCCTGGTGTTGAAAAACCATTCCCCCAGCACCGTCAGCTCATGTTCATTCATCTTAATCAAATCGGCCTTCTCCAAAAGCGCTTCAATCACCTGGCGGGTATAATTGGGCCTTCTTAAATTCACATCAAAAACCTTGTAGCGATGCTCCCCCTCAAGGATCTTCATCAATGTTTGCCGGCTCTTTTCATTTCGGGCCACCAGGCTGCCATATATAACCATTTCCGCTTCCTCCACAAGGTCTTTCATCGGCCGGTCCAATTCAATATAATCCCAGGCACAATCGGGAAACTGATATTGCGGATCATTCGGATCGCTCATGTCTACATTGGCAATGCTGGTGGGATGATCACCATCTCTTTGCAGATAGTAATCCTGAAATTGTATGCCCTCCAAATAACTCACCAGCTGATCACCCAACTCGTCCTGTCCAACCCGGCTGGTAAAATGTACATCCAAACCCAGCTTTTTTAAATGTATGGCCGCATTCATAGGTGCCCCCCCGGGAACTTTCCGGTCCGGTAAAACATCCCACAGGATTTCGCCATAACTCAATATTCGACTGCTGGTATCCATATTTTTGTAATTAGAAGTTTTTCATTTATTTTGCAAACGTTTGCATGTACAGATGCCTTCATCCAGATTTGCTAAAATGCTAAACTAATCTTTAAACAAATCCCCCCGGGGTGAAAAAAAAAGCAATCGGGGATGAATAATCCGGAAAGGGTAAAATGCATATTTTTTCATCCTGTATTGACAATTTTTTCTACCATGATCAAAAAGACCCTATACCTGGCCATTTTGGCCATTCTTATTTTATTAAGCGGCTGCTCGTCTGAGAATAAGCCAAAGCAGGAAGAATTTACCATTGGATTTGCCCAGTGTACCACCGGCGACGTGTGGCGACAAAAGATGATAGAGGAAATGAAGCGGGAAATCAGTTTTTACCGGGATCATGAGATCAATCTTTTGATCCGCGATGCCCACAATTCCAACCAAAAGCAAATCCAGGACATCAAAGCGTTGGTTGACAAGGGGATCGATTTGCTGATCGTATCGCCCAACGAAGCCAGGCCGCTGACCCCTGTGGTTGAACAGGTTTATGATCGGGGCATACCGGTGGTCATCATTGACCGGAAGATTCGTTCCGACCAATTCACCGCCTATATTGGGGCCGATAATTTTTCGATCGGCAAAGAAGCCGGCCGCTTTGCCTCCACGCTGCTTGATGGAAAAGGCAGGATCCTTGAGATCAGGGGCCTTGAAGGGTCCACCCCGGCAACGGAGCGGGGGGAAGGTTTTCGCCGGATCATCCGGGATAACCCCCAAATCCGGATTGTCAAGTCGCTGGAAGGGGAGTGGCTAAAAGAAAAAGCCCGCCGGCTCACCGATTCGCTTTTCCAGCATTTCACCGATTTTGATCTGATCTTTGCTCATAACGACCGCATGGCCCGCAGCGCCTGGCAATCCACCAAAAAATACGGGATCGACCCCTACATCATTGGCATCGACGGGCTGAATGAGCCCAAGCGGGGGGTCCCGATGGTGATGAAAGGCCAGATTGACGGGACCTTCCTTTATCCCACCGGCGGAGACCGAGCCATCCAGCTGGCCGTGAAAATATTGACCGGCCAATCCTTCTACAAGTTCAACACCCTTCACACCACCCGCATCGACAGCACCAACGCCCGCACTTACCGATACCAGGCACTCGAACTGGAAAAACAACAGCAGCGCATCGATAAACAACGCAACCTGATCGGAGAACTCGACCAGGTGGTGAAAAAACGCAATACCTTTTTAATCCTTTCCCTGCTGGTGATCCTCTCCCTGATGGTTACCGCCGGGCTGATCTATTATTACCTGCGACAAAAAAGCCGGATCAACAAAACCCTGGCCCAAAAAAACCGCACCATCGAACAACAAAACAAAAAGATCACCGACCAGCGCGATCACCTGGAACGCATGGTGAAAGTGGCCGAAGAAGCCAACGAAATGAAGCTGCGCTTTTTTACCAACATATCCCATGAATTCCGCACCGTTTTGACCATGATTTCCCTGCCGGTCAATGAAATGATCGAAAACAGCGATGATCCCCACCTGCGAAAAAAATTAGACACTGTCCGGCGCAATACCAACCGCCTGTTAAACCTTTCCGAAGAGGTGATGCATTTCCGCAAACTGGATAAAAACCGTTACCAGGTCAATTATCACCGGGGCAATCTGGCCGGCTTCCTTGGCGACATCGCCCAGACCTTCCGGATCAAAGCCGCCGAAAACAACATCTCCCTTGAATATGACCTACCCGAGAACCTCGAGGCCGATTTTGACCCGGGTATGCTCGAAAAAGTGATGTTCAACCTCTTATCCAACGCCATCAAATACACCCCCGAACAGGGCCGGATCAACCTGACCCTGTTCAGGAAAAACCAGGAGATTCATATTTTAATTAAAGATACCGGCCATGGCATTTCAGAAGAAGAACTGCCCTACATTTTCGACCGCTTTTTCCGGGGCAAAAATGATCCCATTCAACAGGACCCGGGCACCGGTATCGGGCTGGCTTTCAGCAAAGAATTGATCCAACTGCACAACGGCGACATTCAGGTAAACAGCAAAAAAGGCGAAGGATCAACCTTTCAGGTCTCGATGCCCCAATACCATGAAAAGCCCAGGGATCCGCAGACTATAGAAGCCGAAGATGAACAATCGCAGACTCCCTTCAATGAGGAGGAGGATCGGCGCCAAACCGTCTTGATCGTCGAAGACAACCCCGAATTGCGCTCGGTGGAATACAACATCATCCATAAGTATTACCGGGTGATCCAGGCTGAAGATGGCGAGAAAGGACTGGAGATGGCCAAATACCACATTCCCGAACTCATTGTCAGCGACATCCTGATGCCCCGGATGGATGGAATGGAGATGTGCGGATTGATCAAGAAAAATCCCGTTACCCGCCACATTCCGGTTATACTGCTTACCGCCCTCGACTCAAGCGATTCTACCATCAAAGGTTTCGATACCGGGGCCGATGCCTACATTACCAAGCCCTTCAACGAAAACATTTTAATATCCAGGATCCAAAACCTGATCGACTGCCGCCAGAACCTCCGCAAACAATTCAGCAACGGGCTGATGGCCATTGATGAGTTGAAAAGCCGCAGCCAGGAAGATCAGCAATTCATTCACCAGTGCCTGGAAGTCATCTATGAAAATGCCGGCGATGAAAATTTCAAAATGAAGGACCTGGCGGCTCAAATGTCCCTTTCTCAATCCTCGCTGTACCGTAAAATCAAAAAGATCACCGGGATGAAAGCCGTTGATTTTATGAAAAAGGCCAAGCTTCAACTGGCCTCCAGCCTCTTACTTAAACCCGATAAGTCGGTCAGTGAAGTGGCCTGGGAATCAGGCTTCAACGATGCCAAATATTTCAGCCGTTGCTTTTCGGAAGAATTCGGAGAAGTGCCCAGCCGGTACCGGGAAAGATTCCTGACCCCTGGCAATGCCAATGACGAATGATGCTTGTCTGGGTTGGGCCATACTTACAGGGGCCTGGACAAACTTGCAGGGTTCGGGCCTAACCGGTGGGGCCGGTCCAAAAAAGGGGCTCCCCCGCCCTGGGCAGAGGAACCCCTTACCGATAGAACAAAATCCGAGGAAATAGAAAAACTAAATACCCAAGAAACTATTCATGAGGACAAAAAAAGCCGGTGTCATTAATAACTCTTAGCGGCCATATCACGGATACGTGAACTGAACTTCAGCCCCTGGTCCATCGCATTGGAGGGGGCAAACTCATACTTCAGGCGATTGCCCATCAAAACAAAATTCAGGGCAGCCCCTTTCTGAATGCCGCCTTCTTCATCCGAAATGACCAGGGTATTATTGCCGGTCTGGTCCTTTACCGAGGGCAATGCAGCGGTTCGATCCTCTCCTACATACAGGATATGGCAAGTACTGACCTGCCCGGGTTTGTTGTATCGCTTCACCTCTATATCCTGCAAAATAACCTTCTTCCCTTTGGTATAGCTGCTGAGCTCATCGTATACATCATCCGAGCCCAAAACACCAATCACAAAGTTGCCCCCGCTCTGCGAATCCGGCCAGTCAAAAAATTTGGTGAAATTGTAAATGAATTTGGCCTTGGCTTCATCTAGCTGGGTTTGTGCTTTTAGAGTGGAAATACCCAGTGCCATAATAACCGCAAGGAGTAATACACGTTTCATTGTTGTATGGAATTATTCAAGGTTTAAAACTAATACTATGTTGAAATACAGACATCTATCATTAAAGCCTCGCCAATGAGCCCGCCTGTTCCGTTCAAGTTACATTTGAGTAGTTGAGAGGATGCGGCTTTCATGGTTTTCAGGATTTATCTCTGTTGCCTATTGACAAAGATGATAAAATCTAAAATGTGAAAGAAACCTATGGCGTTGAGGTTTATACCTGATTGGTGATGATATAAATCACCGCACCAAATGAAACCATTTTCAGGGAATTAAACCTCACAGTCAAACCCTAAAGGGATCATCATCACCTTCAAAACCATTGTTTTGCCCCCTTAAGAGAAAAGGGTTGGCCCAACCCTTCTGAATGACTGACCAACTTCTATAGAAGATTGCGCTTTTGAGGGTTTGTTTAGCGATGGCCTTAGAGGCTGGCGATGATCATCTCGACCATTTCGATCAGGCGGTTCATGTCAGTGATATGGGGGCCTCCGTAATCCTGTTTGCTATAGGGATTGCCATAAACCCAGGGATTGGTATAGTAAAAAAACAGGTGGCCTAAAAAAGCCTGTTCGGATTGATCATTGCGGTAAAAATAGAGTTTGGAGTGGTAGCTTCCGCTGGTTGTTCCTTCCTGGAGGGAAACCACTTCCACCGATTTATCATCGAGCAGAAGGGAATCAGCGGCCATTCCGGCGGCGGTATCCAGGGGCATGAGTTGGTCGAGGCTGTCGATGTCGTTATAGACAGCCAGTTCCAACTTAAGCCGGTCTAAGATGGAACTGTCCGGGGTGGGTAAATCGATGCGGTAGCAGGCCTCCAAATGCTGGGGAATTTCTTGTATCGATTGAAGCTGCAACAAACGTCCTTTGAATATGGCATTTCGTTCAACCATTTGCAGGCTGGCCTCACGGGGGATTCGTATGGAGTTGCTTCCTTTGAGTTGGCGGTTGATCCAGTACTTTGGTTGATGATAAGGCGGATTTTTAGGATGGAGGGTGAAGCGATATTTCTCGCGGGAATCTTCTGAGCGATACCAAAACCCTTTAATCCGCCCGTTTTCCATCTTTCCTTTAAAGATGCCCTTTCCGTCGAGGTGAAGCTGCCCCTGGCGGTCGATGTAACCACTCAGGGGAATGCTTCGCTGACGGAATTTAAAACGCTGGATGTATTGGCCGGTCAGGTTGTCGCCGTGGCGTTTAATATGAAGTTCAACGGGATAATGCCCCAACCGGCCTTTAAAGTACTGCTCAAAGTTAGCCCCGGGGCGATCCGAGGTATCCCGGGGTTGTGCATGTACCGCTGGTGCGCTCAATAGCATCATCACCAGGCCAACGGCAATGACGATGATGTTCACGCCTTTCACCGGCTCCAACCTGGGACAGATGGATGACCCCCCACCGGCAACGATGGCCATGTTCAATACCCGCTGGCTGCTGATCAAAATCCCGCACATCATCGTTATTCGGTTAAATTGATTGCTTTCCGGGGGCTTTTACTCAATGCTGGAGAAATAGCGCATGAACTGCGACCGCTCATAAATGAGGGGGTCTTCAAGTTTGCTGTAGCTGAGGCGCCCCCTGAAATCCTCAATGGTGTCGAATTCCTGGGCCTTCATCCATTCCTTCATTTCTTCCAAAATGTTATGAATCTGAACAAAGCCGTTTTTATAAAGGGTTGAACAAACCTGTACGGCTTCTGCCCCGGCCAGCAACTGCTTAATTGCAGCCTTGCCGTCGTGAACCCCAGTGCTGGCTGCTATGTGGATGGGTTGAACCTTCGAGGAAATGATCCCCACCCACCTTAAAGACAAACGAATGTCGGCAGGCGAACTGAATACCTCGGCTGCCGTAAATTTCATCCGGTTTACATCAATATCGGGCTCATAAAAACGGTTGAACAAGACCACACCGGGGACATCAACCGCATTGAGCCGCTCAACAAAACCCACCAGGTTGGAAAAATTGCTGCCCAGCTTAAAGGCAAAAGGAATGCGGATGGTCTTCTTTAACTTATCGGCCAGCTCAAAGTAAATGTTTTCATATACTTCACCGCGGGCATTCTTGTCCAGAGGCAGCACGAACACATTGACTTCCAGCCCGTCGGCACCGGCCTCCTCGATCTGCCTGGCAAAATCCACCCACTGGCTGGATGAAATGCAGTTGATCGAGGCAAAAATCGGGATGGATACCTCCTGTTTGGCCTGGCGGATCAGCTTAAGATATTGTTCCACCGAGTTGTTGCGGATATAATAATTGACATAATCCATGGCTTCGGGATAATCCGTGCCCTTGGCCAGGGTCATCGCCTCATAATTAATCTGCTCTTCAAACAGGCTCTTTAAAACAACCGCCCCGGCCCCGTTTTCTTCGATCTTTTTGATTTTTTCGATGCTGCTCGAAAGCCCGGAACTACTGACTATTATTGGATTGCGTAACTTAAGACCTAAATAATTGGTTTCCAGATTTAACATATGCTTGGTGTTGTTTTGTTTGACAAATTTAATGATTATTTCGGGGGCCGAAGATCATGCTGCCTATGCGCACCATGGTCGAGCCTTCCTCAAGGGCCAGGGCATAATCGTGCGACATGCCCATGGAGATCTGATCAAAATGCGGCTGGTCGGCAAAATAATCGGATTTCAGCTCCTTGAAGATTTGCCCCAAATGCCGGAATTCAGACCTGATCTGTCCGGTATCCCCGGTTAAGGTGGCCATTCCCATTACACCGCGAACCCGGATAAAATTATATCCGCGAAATTCATCCGAATCGAGCATCTGGCGCGCTTCTTGTTCATCAAACCCAAATTTGGTCTCCTCCCGGGCTATGTGAAACTGCAGCAAAACATCCAGCACCCGGTCGTTCTTCTTCCCTTCCTTATCAATGATCTTCAAAAGTTTAGGCTTATCCGCCCCATGAATCAGGTGAACAAAGGGGGCGATGTATTTGACCTTGTTGGACTGCAGATGACCGATCATATGCCATCGAATATCCTGGGGCAACTGATGGTACTTGTCCACCAGCTCCTGTACCTTGTTCTCCCCAAAATCCCGGTGGCCCGCATGGTATGCCTCCAGGATGTCTTCAGGCGGTTTGGTCTTGGTCACGGCCACCAATTGAACCCCCGCCGGTAAAACCTCCTGGCTGAACCATTGAATGTTTTTCTGGATACTCATATATCTACCAAATTTACAAAAACTCTTCAAAAGTAATAAAAAAAAGGGCTGCATTGATCTGGACCAATATTTAGAATTGAATAAAAAAGGTTAACTTTGAAAAATTTATACACCCTTAAAAGGTTGATGCATTCATTCACCCGTAAAACATGGAAAAGGCGCGTTGCTCACAATCAAAAGGATTGCCACAACGGGCCGGCCCGGATAATGAGATCAACAGGCCGGCACCGGATTCTTCAGAATTCAGTACCGATCGGTAATATTTCATCAGCCAATATCATGCCATATGTTTAATCCTTGTTTATGGTAAAAACTCTATTAAGATCAGTCCCTTTAGCCTTTCTTCTGTTGGCAGCCAGCCTGGTTGTCAAAGGCATGCCCCTCGGGTGTGATTCGCTGGAAACCGCAAACCAGGCCAGGCTATTTGGCCCTGGGGTGATTTCAACGGGTATGAATGAGCGGGATGCGGCCCTGGGCCCCGATGGTCAGTATCTGTTTTTTACCAGCAGCCGGAAAGCACCTGCCCTGAAAACCACACCGGTGAATTACCCGCGGTTGCTGCGCCACCATACCCGGCCCAAAAACGGGAATAAGGACATATACTATATCTCAACCGCATTCATCGAACAATTAAGACAATAAAGACATTATTCCAAAAGATGGTCGATCCTCCTAAAAAACGTGCCCCTTTCACTTGGGTTGATTTGACAGAGCAGCTTCATCAAAATCAACCAACATGTAGTATTTAACCAAAATAAAAAACAGGGGTAACAGGTCCATTGAAATAGCAAACATAAAACGAAATTGATTCCACCTCTACCAATCCGGAGCCTGCCAAAAAGATGATTCATTGATTGTGATAAACTAAAAACACGTCGGTATTGTTCCATTTAAAAGGAGTCAATAAACACGGTTAAACTTCATCCGATTTTAAAGGTCATACAAAGAATCTTTAAGGGCATCAGAAGATTCTTATGCCGATTCCATAGCGAAGCTTCCGGTAACAAGCAATGGGGGCTGCTGTATAATATCATTCTACAACATTAAAATACAACTATATACGGATAAAACCCTCATGCACCGAATCACGCAACAAGGCAATGCTTAAAGCAGGTGGGTTATATGGTGCGCATCCCGATTAAGATTGATGATGTTGTATTATTATACTGGTTGATCACCCTTAATAAGCCTTAATACCAATGAAACCCAAATGCACTGGTTCACACAACAAGGCAATGCAAAAAAGATGCAGGACCTGGTGAGGAATACAAAACCATTTGAAAGCGTTCGATACTCAACGGATCGTTAACTTAAAACAGCCTTCATATTCATGAATTCCGCAGTTGTCATACATTTGATTCTGGCAGGCATTGCAGGGGCATCGATCATCCTGATGCTTCAATACCGGAAAAAATACCGGCAGAATGTGGAGAAGCTTGAGCAACAGCGGCTAAACAACAAGATTTCCAACCTTAAAAACCAGATGTCCCCCCACTTCATCCTCAATACGATCAACAACATCAGTACCCTGATCGAGGATGAACCGGAGCGGGCCCATGATTTGCTGATCGAATTTGGCGATTTGATGCGTTACAGCACCTACGATGTGGAAAACAACAAGCTGGAGCTGGAAAAAGCCCTGGCTTACCTGGAAAATTATATAGACCTCCAACGCCTGCGCTTTTCCAATGACAAAGCGGTTGAGCTGAATATCCAGGGTTCCCCAAAAACCAAATACATTGCCCCGATGATGCTGCTTCCCTTCATCGAAAACGCTTTTAAATATGGCACCAATAAGACGAAAACCTCGAACCATCCGGCCGTTCAAATCAACATCCACATAGCAGACAACAGCCTTCATTTGTTGGTTAAAAACAAAATGCCCGATAATCAAAAGAAAACCTCCCACAAAAGGAAAGGTATTGGCATTGAGAATACCAGGAAAAGATTAAATTTAATCTATCCCAATAAGCACAGGTTGGACATCTATACCCAAAAAGGATATTTTTTTGTAGATTTGTCCATTAATGAACTAAGAAATGAAAACCATCAAGTGCATAGCCGTTGATGACGAACCCTTGAGCCTGCAAAAAATTTCCGGTTACATCAACCGGGTGGATTTTTTACAGCTTGAAGCCACTTTCAGCAATGGGTTTGATGCCCTGAATTACCTCAAAACCACCCACCACGTTGACCTGATTTTTCTGGATATTATGATGGAAGAATTGTCCGGTGTGGATTTGATTGAATCCCTTCATTATAAGCCTTTCTTCATCTTTACAACCGCCTATGATGGCTATGCCCTCAGGGCATTTGAACTCCAGGCACTGGATTACATTCAGAAGCCCATATCATTTAAACGGTTTATGAAGGCCGTGGATAAATTCGTTAAGATCAACGGCCAGATTCAGGATAAACCTCAGGCAGAGTATCATCCTGCGCCTCCTGCGCGCCAGAACCGGGAAGAATTCATCTTTGTGCGGACCAAATATAAGATGCAAAAACTCAACTTCAATGACATCTATTACATTAAAGGATTAAACAACTACCTGATTTTCAAAACTAAAAATACCACCCTTTACACCATCCAGAGCTTTAACCAAATCAGCAAGGTATTGCCGGAAGAAAATTTTATCCGGGTTCACAAATCCTACATGGTGGCCATCGATAAAATCGATGTGATTGGGAAAAATCAGTTGACCATCAAAGATGACCACATTCCGATCGGGGAAAGCTACAAGGAATACTTTTTCAATTATCTGACCCAAAGGGATTTATTACTGAATCAAAAATAAAAAGGCTTCCATAAGCGATCAAGGCTTCTGAGGGTTCAAACATACCCCCTGTCGTTATTCCCCATGTCTAAAAATAGGTTCATAACCGGGCTATTAATAAGCCTCCATTTTTCGCAACTGGTTGTCCTCCGTTGGGAAAAATATAAAGTGCTTCATCCTTGCGGGAAAAAAACGCGCAAAATGAAGGGGCAACAAAAAATAGGCTATGCTTTATTTGTTTTGATTTTATTACGAGTGGGTATTGTACAGGTCATCACCAGGCAGGAACGAAAAAAGGGGCATCCCCCGGAAGGGTGCCCCTTTGTTATATGATTCAGACTCGAGCGATCGACTATGGATTTTGATCACCAGAGTTAATCTTCGAGTTCACGTCGATTTCCTCTTCGGGAATCTGGAAGATGAACAGGTCGCTTTCGGCCGGCAGTTGCATTTCTCTGGCCAGTGAAGGAATGTGGTTGCCGCCGGTACGGTCAAGGGCTTGCTTGCGCCGTTTAAGGTCGAGCAGACGGAAACCTTCACCCCAGAGGGATATTCTGCGCTGCAGATAAATCTCGTCGAGCAGGGCCTGGCCGGTAGCCGATGGCTTGGTATACTGGTCATCACGGGTGGAGACCAGGTCATAGAGCACCTGTTGTGCTTCAGCATCATTGCCTAGTTCAGCCTGTGCTTCGGCTTCAATCAGGTACATCTCACCGGCGCGCATCATCAGATAATCGCCGAGGAAAGAACCCTGGTCGGAAGCAAGGAACTTCAGCTGGGAATACTGCCAGCCGCTGCGGGCACCAGTCATATCGAAGTTATAGGCACGGGCATCGCTTCCGGGGTTGGGGATCTGGTTGTACAAGGGCGTATAGATCTCCTTGGCCAGTCCCAGGTATGCATAGGTCATGAACAAGGGATCCATGTGGGAGAACCAGGAAGCGTAAATGGTAGACTGCTCTGAGTTAATCTGGAAGCCCCACATCCACTCGCCATTGCCAATGTTGTTAAAGCCATTCTTGGCGTTGGGGGTAGATGCATAAGTGGCGCTGTCCATCAGGGCATAACCTTCACGTGCATTTTGGGCATAAGTTACAGCTTCGCCCCACTCTTCCTTGGTGAGCTTGACACGGGCCATAATGCCCTGGGCAACGCTCTGGTTGATGTGGCTCTTGTGAACTCGCTCCATGGTGTTGCCCAAAAGGTTGATGCTCTCATTCAGGTCGCTCTCAATCTGGGTATAAACCTGCTCCACCGTAGCCCTTGGCTTGCCTTCTGAGGTTGGCTCAGTATAAAGGGGTACCGCCGGGGCATCCTGATGGCCTACATAGGTGTGCTGATACAGGCGTACCAGGTAAAAATAGGCATAGGCGCGAATGGCCAGTGCCTGACCTTTAATATAATTGTACTCCTTATCTGTGGACTCAATATTATCGATATTGGCCAGGATGTTGTTGGAGTTGTTGATCAGGTTGTAATAATAATCCCACATGTACTCGGTCAGGCCTTTGGTGGCACTGTGAGCATTGTAACCATATTCGGCCGTAAACCAGCCATAACCCTGTGAATGGATGGCCATGTCTTCGCCCATCAGGTCCATAACAAGATCAACCGATTTTTGACCGAATTCACTGTGGTCATCATAACCTTCAATAGCAAAGGCATAGAACAGGCGATATGTACCATTTAAGGCAGATAGTGCGCCATCATAACTTGTGAACACGTTCGAGGTGACCAGCTGGTCCGAAGGACTCGTCTCTAGAAAGTCCTGTTCACATCCGGCAAACATCAACAGGAATGCCGATAAGAAAAATACATATATCTTCTTGGTTAATTTCATGAGCTTAGTTTTTTAGAATTTAATATTGGTACCCACCATGATGGTTTTAGTCGGGGTATACTGATAGTTGGTGACGCCGGCAAAGCTTTCCTGCGGGTTCATGCCCTGCATCTTGGAGAAAAGGTACAGATCGTTTCCGGATACATACACCTGGAATTTGCGGACCAGACCCAGGCCTGCCCGTTTCAGGAGTTTTTGCGGTACGGTATAGCTGAGCCGGACGTTCTTAATGTTCAGGTAAGAACGGTCGATCAGGAACCGGTCTGAGGTGTAGTTGGCATCGTCATAGCCATTCTCCAGTCGGGGTACATCGGTCTCATCACCGGGCTTTTGCCACCGGTCCTTGATGTTGGTATGGAAGTTGGTGCCATAATCGCCGGCATGCATCAGTCTACTATAGGTATAATCCAGCATTTTTCCGCCAATGCCGTAAGTCAGCATAAAGGAGAAACGGAAACCTTTGTAGTAGAAGCTGGAATTGAAATCACCAGTCATATCAGGAATGGCGCTGCCACTGTAATATTTGGTGGCTTCACCGGAGCTGGTGGTGGTGGTGCGCTCACCGGTAGGTTCACCCTGATCGTTAAGCACATCCTTGTAATAAAGGGCTTCACCCGTTTCAGAATCCACACCGGCATACTGACGGATGTAATAGTCATACAGGGAATGCCCAACCATCAGCTTCTTCGAACCAGAGATGATCTCTTCTTTCGGCAGTTCGGTGATCTCATTGTTGAAAGAAGTCACAGATCCACCTACATTCCAGCGCATTTCATCGCCCTTGAGGATGAAAACATTCAGTGAAGCCTCAATGCCTTTGTTTTCCATGGCACCTACGTTGTCCTTAACAAAGGAAATACCGGTTGACATAGGCCGTGGATTGTCAAAGAGCAGTTGAGAGGATCCCTTTTCAAAGTAGTTGATCTCACCGCTCAGTGTATTGTCAAAGAGTTTGAATTCGACACCAGCGTTCAGGTTTTCACTGACCTCCCACTGCAGTGACCGGTTGGCCAGCTGGGTGATGTAAAATCCGCTGTAGGAATAGTTGTTCAGAGTGGAATAGAAGGAGTTGTAGCCATAATACATGGGGTTGTTATTGTTATCCAGCAGGCGGTCGTTGCCCTGCTCACCATAACTGGCCTTCACCTTCAGATCCTGTACCCAGTTCATGCCGGTCATGAAGGATTCTTCGCTGACCCTCCAGGAACCGCCAATGGAGAAGAAATCACCCCAACGCGTATCTTCGTGGAACCTTGAGGAGCCATCCCTTCTGTAGCTACCGGTAATATAGTAACGGTTGTCAAAGTTGTATTTGACGCGGGAGAAATAGCCTTCAATGCGGTATTCATCCCGGAAAGAATTGGAACCTTCCCCAACCGATGCCATGGCCAGCTCTTCTACGCCATAGAACGGGAATCCGGTGCGGGTGGCTGTCATGTAGTTGTTGTTCATCTTGTACGACTCATGACCCACCAGGGCATTGATGGCATGATCGCCAAACTGCTGGTCGTAGGTCAAAATCTCGTTGAGGTTGACCGAAACCTGGCGCTCATTGATCTTTTCAGTACGGCCGTCAAATGAAGCGGCATCCCCATGCATGGAGTTCTGATAGTCATGGTTATGGCGGTTCATATAGTCGGCACCCAGGGTCGATTTGAAAGTCAACCCATCAATAATGTCAATTTTGACATGGGCGCGGGTGTTGACGTTTTCGGTTTTTTCATTCTGGGTATCCAGCCCGGTGGTACCGACAATGTTGGAGTTGGCGGCATAAGGTCTTACCTTGCCCTCATCAGGGCGGTTACCATAATCCAAGAGTTTTTTGCCTTCATTGTCGGTTCTGATGTTTCCGTCGGCATCGCGTTGATACACCGGATAGATCGGACCCATAAAGCGGGTATAATAGAACGGGTTGGAAGTATAAGTACCATAAGCCATCAGGTAGTTCTGATCGGCCGTGGATGCGCCAATGTTGACGCCGGCTTCCAACCAGTCTTTGATCTGGCTGGTCACGTTCAGCTTGGCATTGAAACGCTCAAAGTTGGAGTTCTTAACAATACCATCTTCAGTGACATAACCCAGCGACATGTAATAGTCGGTTTTCTTTTTGCTTCCGGCAAAGCTCAGGTTGTGCTCGCTGCGGTCGCCCAGGCGGAACATCTCATCCTGCCAGTTGTTGCCATAAAGCAGATTGGCATTGGGATTGACGTTACCGTCGGGAGTGATCAGGTTGGAGGCTTCCACATCAAAGGGATTATAGCCGCCCAAGTTTTCTATCACGCTGGGGTTATTGGGGCCGCCTTTGGCAGCAACCTGCCCGGCCTGCTCCAGATCACCGATGGTACCGCCATAATAGAGCGAGTTGCGGTAAGCTTCCCACATCAGCTCCATGTACTCTTCGCTGCCGGTCAGTTTATATTCCGGGAAGGCACGTGCGCTAACACCCTGCTCATAATTGTAGGAAATGGTAGACTCTTCCACACCGGAACCGCTCTTAGTGGTGATGTTGATCACACCGTTGGCACCACGTGCACCATAAAGGGCAGTAGCCGTAGCGTCCTTCAATACCGTGATATTCTTGATATCATTGGGGTTGATGGCATTCATGGAACCGGAATAGGGCACACCGTCCACTACATACAGCGGATCGCTCGAGGCGTTGACTGAACCAAAACCACGAATACGAATCTCACTGCTGGCACCAGGCTGTCCGGAAGAATTCTGCACCTGAATGCCGGGGGCAATACCTTCAAGGCCCTTGGTAATGTTCGAGACGTTCTGTTCTTCAATCTTTTCAGCATCAACCACGTCGGCCGAGCCGGTAAACGACTCTTTCTTGGTGGTTCCGAAGGCCGTAACCACAATCTCTTCCATCTCCTGTACACTCGGTTTCATCTGTACATTAATGGTCGAACGACCCTGGATGTCGACCTCCTGCTGTTGCATGCCGACAAAGGTGTAAACAAGCGTCTCACCTTCAGATGGCACCTCCAGGCTGTACTTGCCATCCATGTCGGTGGTGGTACCGATTGTCTGCTGGCTCTTTAGAAAAATCGATACGCCGGGAATCGGCTCACCCGTCTCCGCATTGGTGACCTTCCCCGTAATCTGCATCTGTGCCATTGCCTGAAATCCGACAAATAGCATCAGTACAATTAAAAAAGATAACTTCTTCATAAAGAATCATTTAAGGGTTAAAAATTAGTAGGCATAAATCATTTGTATTAACGCCTGGAAAACGCCTCATAAAGTTCTTCTACAACCACATCATGCTTCACGATTGGGTTTATTCGATCTTTTGGCGTGAAAATGAATTGCTTCGTTATAAAAGAACTCATCAGCTTTTCCCAAGCTTTTTATTGGTTGTGCAAGTAAATTTGCGACGGTTGATGGGAAATAAAAAATATGATACAGCCTCACGAAAAACTCTCACCTCAAAGGGAAAATTTATGGTTCGTGCGGGTTTCACCATTAATATTTCTTTTTTCGTACTTTAAAATTCCATTTTTGTACAAAAAACCCGCCAATTCGAAGCCACAAACCTTCACAATAAAATCTTCATGGTCAATTCATAACCGATGGAATTGGCGGAACAATGCGAATTTGTATCTTTGAGCCTTTATTGGTGTATGAATCTTTAACCAAATAACCCAACACGAATTTATACAACGAAACGATACATAGAATAAAGCCCGAGAAGAATCTATACAACGAAGCAAGGCACAAAACAGAAGGAAGCCCTGCACGATAATTTATTCATCGAAGCGATGCATAGAATAAAGCCCGAGAAGAATCTATACAACGAAACGATGTATAAAGGAAGCCCTGCACGATGATTTATTCATCGAAGCGATGCATAGAATAAAGCCCGAGAAGAATCTATACAACGAAGCAAGGCATAAAACAGGTGGGTTTCATGGTAGAGGTTCCGATAAAAATGGAGAATGGTATCGTATGATGCTGATTGATAATCTTTAATAAGTCTATATTAAAATTAAACGTTCCCTCCCTGGGGAATAAATTCCGTTTGGTCATTAAAAAAAGATAAAAAAATGAAACCATACCTTCTGATTGTATTGACGGCTGCCTTCCTCACCAGTTTGGCTTTTTCCGGTCAGGGACAGCCCATCCGGGAAAAAATTCATGCCTCCCACATCAAAACCGCCCACATCCATGAAAAAGGAGAACCCTTGTCGGCACCGGTGATGGCTTTAAATTCAGGGGCAACGATCACCCTGCGTTTTGACGATATGGAAGGGGGCACCCAATCTTATTCCTATCAGCTGATTCACTGCAATGCCAACTGGGAACCTTCTTCCCTTTTTTCTTCCAACTACCTCTCGGGCCAAACCAGCGGAGAGATTTACAACCACGAAAGTTCGTTCAATACCCTGCGCTCCTATACCCATTACTGGCTAAACATTCCCAATGAAACCATGCGGCCAACCAAATCGGGCAATTACATCCTGCACGTTTACCGCAATTACAATCCTTCGGACACGGTGCTCACCCGCCGGTTCAGGATTTCGGAAAACACGGCCCGGATACAGGCCGAGATCAACCGCATCAACCAATTGACCCGGAAAAAGCCCAACCAGGAAATCAACCTCAAGGTCAACACCAGCGGCAACAATATCCGCAACCCTTACAGCAACATCAAAATCGCACTGGTTAAAAATTACCACCGCCAAAGGTTGCTGACCAGCCTTAGCCCTTCATCGATTAACGGCAACATCATTTCTTACCAGATGAACCGGAAAATGGCCTTCAAGGGCGGCAATGAATTTCACCATTTCAACTCCAAAAACACCGAATATCCAGGTGAACACATCAAAAACATCCGGTTTGCCCGCAACAACTTCCACTTTCAACTCAACAAAGACCAGGACCGAACCTTCAAATCCTATCAAAGGGATAAGGACGTCAACGGGCGGTTTAAAATCGACAAGGAGAATGTTGACAATCCCCACACCCAGGCCGATTATGTTTACGTCTACTTCACCCTGAAAGGCGTCTCTTTTTCTCCGGAAGGAAATTACTATGTCGCAGGGAATTTCAACAACTGGCAATATACGCCAAACAATAAAATGCGTTACAACCAGGATGACAAGGCCTACCAAAAGCGCCTGCTGCTGAAACAGGGCTATTATGATTACAAATACGTGTTTCGCAAGGGCAATGCCCTTGAACCTTACCGCATCTCGGGGAACCATCCTCAAACCGAGAACGATTACCTGATTTACATCTACTACCGCGACCATCAAAAAGGGTATGACCGGCTGATCGGCCATACCCTGATTAACTCCAATACCATCGATTATTGAAAACGCCCTCAGCCCCATCCCAATGTCAACCAATGTAGCCCGAAGGCGGGCATCGGTCCACACGATTAAGGGTCAATGAAGGGGCATCATTTTAAGGGCGAAGGCCGTTGGCCTATTTTCCTTCAAAGATGATTGAATCCGATGGGGCGCCCATTTTCTCAAGCACCTGGTTGATCTCCCGGGTCATCTCGGGGGTGCCGCATACATAAAAAGGTTTGCTGAAATCCCTGACGTGTTTGCGGAGAAACGCCTCATCGATGCGCCCGTTCAGATAGCCGGGCTTGTCTTCGCGGGTCAGGGTGAAAAGGGCATTATCCCCGAGGATGTCGCGAAGCTCATCTTCCAGGATGACATCACGGGTGGTCTTATTCGAGAAGAACAGCATGTTACCGTCCACCTGGTTGTCCTTTTTAAGCTGCCGCAAAATGGCAATGAACGGGGTGATACCGGCGCCTCCCGCAATGAAGTAACCGGGCCCCTTATAGCGGATGGCCCCCCATGGATTGTTGATGATCAACTCATCGCCTTCCCTCAAATCATCCATCGCATCGGTAACCCCATGTGCATCCGAATAGATCTTGATGGTAAAACCCAGGTTCTCATCATCATTCAACGAGGTGAACGTGAACGGCCGCTTCTGGCCCTCGTAACCCTCTTTGTTGATCGCCACCACCGTGGCCTGGCCCGGCTCAAAGGTATAGCCCTGTGGCTTGTCGGTTATAAACTCCTTGACATCATGGGTGATTTGGTTGATCTGTAAAATCTTTACGGTATGTTCCATCGTTGGTCGCTGTTTTGACATTTAAAATTGTGGTCAAACGATATATTTTCCTGTGATTGTCATTAAGCCCTATGCATTCCGGTGATTGGCGTTAAACCATATGCATTGTGGCTAAACCATATGCATTCCAGTGATTGGGGTTAAACCATATGCATTGTGGCCAAACCATATGCATTCCGGTGATTGGGGTTAAACTCTACATTTCGCCGGATCCTGAAAAAGGTCCGGTTATTCTGCTTTCTTCTGAGTGGTGCTGTTTACACCTGGCCGGCCACCGCCTTACCTGTAAAAAGAATGGTGCCGCTTCAGCCACCGGTTCATATGAAAACCTTAGGTATTACAGCAAAAGTCCGCTTTTGTTTAATCACTCAAAGATTAAAATTAAACATTTTTTACGCCAATGAGCAGGGAACAATAGTAAATGCCTGCCCCGACGTAGGCGGTGATTGGATGAGCAATGATTAAATGAGAGAATGCGTGAATGTTTAAATGAGTGAATAAGTGAATGAGTGAATAAGTGAATGAGTAAATGATTAAATAAGTGAATGAGTGAATGAGTGAATAAGTGAATAAGGAAATGTGGGAATGGGCAGGGAACAATGATTGAATGCCTGCCCCGCTGAACGGAGTAAAAGCAAACGTCAATGCTCCGGTTGGCGGATGATGGTAAAGACGACCCGGCGGTTTTTCCGGCGGCCTTTGGGGGTAGAATTATCGGCCACCGGCTTTTCTTCACCGTATCCTTTGGGGATAAGGCGTTGATCGGCAATGCCCAGGTTGGTCAGGTAATCGCAGACGGCCCTGGCGCGGGCCCGGGACAGTTGCAGGTTGCCTTTCCGGGTGCCGATGCTGTCGGTATGGCCTGCGATTTCAACATAGAGTGAATCATGGCGGCGGAGGAACCCGGCGAGCTGTTTTATTTCGCCCCTGGAAGCGGGGGTAAGGGTGGCTTTGTTGTACTCAAAGAAGATGTTGTTGAGTGTTACCGAGGAACCCACCTCAACGTCCGAGAGATAAATCCGGCGGGTAAGGGTATCGCTCAGGGTAGGTTCAGTAAGATCGAGGCTGATGCCGGCGGGCAGGTAACCTTCTTTATGGGCGGCCACCCGGTAACGTCGGCCGGTATTGAGTTTGATCACAAAACGACCGGTGGGGGATGAACGGGCCTTCCGCAGGGTCCGGTTGGATTTCAGGTCCGCGCAGGTTACCTGGGCTTTCAGGGGTTGGCGGGTTTGCCGGTCAAAGATTTGACCGCGCAGGACCATACGCACCGGTGCCACTGCCTCGCCCATCAGGTCAATGGAATGGATGGTTTGACCGGTCTTAAAATACAGGCGGGCACTGGAGCGGCCCCGCTGTTTTGCCTGATAAACAACCCGCACCTGGTGGTTTCCATGGGGATAAACCTTCTGATCATCGCCACCTTCTTTCAATGCAAAAGCCTGCCTACCGGGCCCGTCAATGTGTATATCCTTCAGGGAAAGGGATGTTTGGCCGGTATTTTTAATCACGGCAAAGGCCGAATCATTGCTTTTGCCCAACTTCAGTTTGCCCAGGTGCATCCGCTGATGGGGCAGCTCATAATCCCGTATTATGCCCCGGCCGGTTGCCCGGGCATAAAGGGTATCGGTGGTCGTAATGACCCGGATCCGGGCCTTCCGCTGGCCAATGGATGAGGGTTTGAAGCTGACCTCCAGATCCCGCGATTCCCCGGGTGGCAACTGAAAAGGCTGAAAACCCGAGACAAGTTGAAAATCCTGCCGGTCATGGCCGGTGACCTCCACCGACTGAACCTGAATGGGATGTTCAGAAGGATTGGTAAAGAACCCGTCAATAAGGGCATCCACAGGGTGGCCGACCGGGCTGCGGCCCATTGAGGCCTTTTTGAGCTTGGGCCGGGGTGCAATGATGCGGAAAGGCCCGTCGGAAACATCACTGCGAAAGGGCTTTGAGGCATCGCTCAGCCAAACGTTAACTCTCCGCCGGCTGTTGGCCGTAATGATGCGCTGGCCGTCGGGGGCAAAATGGGCCCGGTGGAACCAACTCTCGCCCGGGGCCTCGATGACAGCCAGCTGTTTGTTCCCGCTGCTGTCCCAGACCCGGGCCGTACCATCGCGGCTGGCCGTCAAAATCCGCTTGCCCGACTTACTGAAGGTGGCCTGATATACCTTCCCGCTGTGCCGGCGGTTGGTCACCAACAACTTCCCGCTGGAACCATCCCACAGGCGAAAAGTTGAATCCTTGGAAGCGCTCAGGATGCGCTGGCCATCGGGACTGTATTCCACATCGTAAACCCAGTTGCGGTGGGCAGACAAGGTCTTCAGATGACGCCCGCTGCCCATCTGCCATATCCTGATCTGGCGGTCATCCCCGCAGGTGACAATGCGCCGGCCATCGGGACTGACCGCCACATCCATCACCCATCCCTGATGGGCCAACATCCCATAGAGGTGTTTGCCCGTGGCGGCATCCCATACCCGGACAGCTCCATCATCGCCTGCTGTCAGGATCTTTCGGCCCGAGGGATGAAAAACGGCCTGGTTCAAACCCCAGCTGTTGATGTATAAAGTCTCCTCCACCTTGCCCGTTTTCAGCCGCACAATTTTGGCCTGACCGTCATCGCTGGCGGTAACGATGCGACCCCCGCCCGGACTCTGGCTTATGTTATAAATCCAGTCCCGGTGCAACGGCAGTGAACGGATAAAAGCACCACTTCCCCCCTCCCAAAACTTCAGCCGGTGATCATCTTCCATGGTCACCATATACTGTCCCGAACCTACAAATCGGGCATTATGCGCTTTATAATCCCTGCCTGCCGGACTCATCAGCGAATCCACCGTAAGTTGACCTCTTGCGGCCTCACCCTGCTCAAGGCGGATCAAATTCTCGTCGCCGGTATCGGCCGGCACTTCCCAACTTGTCTTTAACCCATCACTGCTGCCGATCAATTGCCAGTGATCACCACCATCGCCCGAATGATAAAACCTTACGCTGTCCTCCCCGGCCAGCCCTTCCCAGGCTATGGGTGCCTGCATCCCCGGGGTGAAGACCTCCCCGCCATTGGGGGTGACCAGCTTCAGGGGCCGCCCATCATCCCGGCCTGGCCCCTTCACATAAAAATAGGCATCCGGACACCGGTCGTTCTTTATGGCTACCCGGCCGTAGCTACTCCCACCACGGCCCGAATCAGGGGCAATATTTACCCGCATCTGTGCACCCTGCTCAAGGTAAAAAGGCAGGTTCCGGCCGGGCCGGATGGTAAAACCGGTTTTTTGACCGGTGTGTAAACCTTCAATGGTGAACCCCCCATGAACAGCCCGCAGCATCACGCTTCGGCTGTTTTTCCGGTTGAACCGCAGGAAACCTTTAGAAAGGATTTTCCCGGATGAAGCAGCCCCCTTGGAAATGGTTTGACCAGGAGAACTATCTACGGGTGTTAAGGTTGGACCAGGCGAAGCATTTCCGGGAGAAAAGGTTTTCCCGGAGGAAGTATCCCTATTAGAAATGGCATGACCAGCTGAAGTATCCTCATTGGCAAAGGTTTTCCCGGATGAAGCAGCCTCCTGAGAGGGGCCTGCATCGCGGGTCGGAGCGGCATCAAGCGAAGCCGTTGATCTTAATCTTACATAACGCGGATCCACCTCCAACCTAACCTGCTGGTCAGGGGTAAGGCGATAACGGGTTCTGTACCGTTGGCCCAGCAACTGAAAGACCGTGGGAATCTTCCGCGAACAGGCGTTGGGACTCTTCCAGGTGAGGGTGCCGGCCTCCAGGGAGCTGGCATGAACAAAAATCTCATCATAGATGGCCTTTGCCCGGCTCACCCTGTTGACCTTCCCAAAATAACGCCCGCCCGTTTGCCGGGCAATGTCTTTCAATATCTGCGGGGTGGCCATATTGACGGTGACCGGGTAAACCGTAATGTTGTGGCGGTTGGCCTGGCGGATGATCTTCTTGCGGTCACCCCGGCCCAGGCCATCGGTGAGAAAAATCACGACCCTTTTGAACCGGCCTTGTTGGGCTATTTTCAAAGCACCCGAATAGGGGGTAATAAAACCGGAATTGTAATTGGTGCCCCCGCGTGCCCGCAGAGAGCGGATCGATTGCCGCAGGCGCTCAGGGTTATGGGTGAAATCACAATTCAGGTAATTCAACTGGTCAAAGCTGGAGACAGCACACTCGGAAGTTTCAAGCGGCAAAAGGCGGAGAAATTTGAGGGCTGCCGAACGGGCCATACCCAGGCGCTGTTGTTCCATCGAACTGGAGACATCAAAAGCCAATACCACGGAGAGTTTCCGGCCGGATTGGCGCCCGGGCGGGGCAATATCCAAAACACGGGCCGACCTCCCCTTCTCAGTGATCTGCAAATCACCGGGCTCCATATCCAACACCTGGCGGCCGGAAGAATCCAAATACAAAAAACGGGCCTCAACAATAGGATAATCGCCGGTATTGATGTCATATACCGAAAAAACCTGCGCCCCAGCGCCGAGGGAACAAATCATAAACACCATCACCACCAATGGCTTCAAGCTGGGAAACCTTAAAAATATTTTTGCCCCGGTGCTGCGATTAGATTCCTCTGTATACATCGCTTTAAGCTAAAAAAATATCGGCCATAATTTAGTCCAACTTCTAAATGTCCTGACAGAAAAGCCCTTAGGCAAAATTTTCACTTTTCATCAAGATGGCCTTCTGATTATAATGATTGAATGTCAGTAAGTCTGAGATCTGCTATAGGGTTTGGGCCATATTTAAATGTATGGCAATCCCGAAAAAAACACAAGTCATTTGAAGAAAACCTGTTCCCCTTTGCAACTTCTTCACCAGGAAAACCATTTTAACAGATTCCGCTCCCCTTTGCAACTGCTTCACCGAATAATTTCAATTCAAAATTTTCATTAACAGACACATAGCATATTATTCTCCTCATTTACAAAATCTTCACCGGGATAACCGTTTAAAATATGCATTCAAGTCATATAAATCATAAACCGCTCCCCTTTGCAACTGCTTCACCGGAAATAATATTGTACAAACTCCAATAGATGGTTGATTTTGAACTGCAGGGCCAATCGTTTACCCCAATGCATGGGTAAATCATCTCAGTCAATCGTTTTGTTCGAATGATCACTTTCTTCGGCGGGCCAGGGGGTTTGGGGGGTCTCCTCTTCCCGGGCGGCCATCTCCTTAAAGCTCAATTTCTTAACGCGGCGCTGGTTGACCACCGGCAAAAGCATAAACGCCAGTGTACCGGCAGCCAGGAAAACCAGGTTGGTAAAGGTATGGGCCACCAGGGCAAAAACGGCTCCATGGTCCATGTCGACACCAAACAGGAACAGGCACTGGATCACGATAAAGTGCCAGGCGCCCAGACCTGCCTGTATGGGCAAAAGGAAAGCAAATGAACTGATGGCAAAAGTAATCACTGCGGTGCTGAAAGTAAGGTGGCTGGTGGGCTCATAGGCAAAAAAGACCACATAAAGCATCATCAGCCAGAGGAAGATGATCAGAAAGGTATATAAGATGAACAGCCATTTGTTGCGGCTTCCACGGATGGTCTGCACGCCTTCGCGGAATTGCCCGAGCAGTTTGAACACCACGCTGCGAAACTTGCTGCCGGAGGATGAGCGTTTAAATATCACCACCAGGGCCACAATCACAATGGCCATGATGCCGACGGCAATCAGCCCGCCAGTTCCAACGGCTCCAATATCCCAGGAAAGATGCTGGTTGTTGTTGATCAGACGGCGAAAATAGGACATGTCCCAGGCCAGGAGCACGCCTACGATCAGCAAAAATGTAACCAGATCAGCCAGGCGTTCCGAAACGACCGTGCCCAGCAGCTTGGTGAAAGGTATTTTTTCGTAGCGGGTGATCACAGAACAACGGGCCACTTCTCCGCCTCTGGGAATCAAAATATTAAACAGGTACAACACCAAAACCGACAGGTAGGTGTTGTAAACCCGGGGCCGGTGGGAAAGCGGCTCGATGAGCAAATTCCACCTCAAAGCCCTTATAAAATGACTCAGCAATCCAAAAACCCCCGACAGCACAATCCATTCATAATGCAGGGTGCTGACAGCATTCTGTATTTTGCTGAACTTTAAATCTTTATAGATATAAATAAAAATCAGGATCCCTGCCACCAGAAAAAGCAATATCCTGAAAAGTTTAGATCTATGCATGAAATGGGGATTTAACCTGGTAAAACTTCAGTGATGTATTTTTTCCTATGGTTTATTTCAATCACCTGATCCGGGCATCCAAACGGATCAATGCTGCGAAAATAGTCCGGTCTTATTGCTTTTG
Organism: uncultured Bacteroidota bacterium; assembly: GCA_913055635.1. Taxonomy (GTDB): domain Bacteria; phylum Bacteroidota; class Bacteroidia; order Bacteroidales; family UBA12077; genus JAGXLC01. The sequence continues at coordinate 46,738 of CAJXLK010000001.1, read as the reverse complement.
CAAATGATTTTGCCACAAGCTTTTTTCGAGCTGTTCCAGCGGGTAATCGCTGACCTGGATGGAATGATGGCGGAAAACATCAAAATCCTTCAGGCCGCTGCCGGTCAGCATTGCCACAACGCGGGCATCGGGGTTGATTTGTCCGGCTCCGATGAGTTTTTTAACGGCATAGAGGCTGGTGGCCGAGGCCGGTTCAACGAAAAAACCGGCACGGGCGAGCATGTTCTGGGCCTCCAGTATTTGTTCTTCGGAAACGGTTGCGCCCAGCCACCCGTATCGGGCGGCTTTCTCCATGATTTCCGCCCCCCCCATTGGATTGCCGGTGGTAATGGCTTCGGCCAGGGTATCGACATGGGTAAAAGGCTCCACCTGGTATTTGCCGTTTTCAAGGGGTTTTGCCAGGGGGGCATTGTTGGCAGCCTGGACCACCACCATCGTGGGGAGGCGATCAATGTAGCCGGCCTGGTGCAATTCGCGGAAACCTTTAAAAATGCCGCGTATATGGCCGCAGGCAGAGACAGGCACAGCGATGTAATCGGGGATGTTGCCCTGCATCTGTTCATAGAGTTCAAAGGCAGTGAGCTTATATCCTTCGATGCGCAGGGGGCCGTTGCCCGAGACGATCCGTAAACCGAGGCGGCCGGCCATCTCCAGGATTTGTTTTTTCATGGCGGCATAGTCCGGGGCTTCAACCCGGATGATATCCCCTCCATGCAGGGCGATGGGCATGATCTTCTCGCGCGGGGTAAATCCCGGCACGAAGATCAGGGCCCGCATGTTGGCCCGCCCGGCATAAGCGGCCACCGAATGGCCCATATTCCCGGTGGAAATGGTGGCTACCATCTGTTCGTTCATCTCCCGGCTCATCCAAATGCTGGCCAGGGTGCCCCGGTCCTTGAAACTCCACGTGGGATTCTGGGTCTCATTCTTGAGCAGCAGCCCGCGGCTGCCGGTGTAATCATTCAATAAGGAACCACCCGATAAAAGCGGTGTATGGCCTTCACCCAGTGATAACGCCGGATCAGGGGCCTCAAAAGGCAAAAAACCGGAAAAACGCTCGAAAATCCTGGAGCCACTGCGGATGCGGACTTTATCCTGATCAGGATGCCATACCTCCAGAGAACCTCCATCCTCTGAATATTCCTCCAGTCGGGCAAAAGGGTATGAAGCTCCTGTCCGGGTGGATATCAACTCTCGGTTGTCATCATCTTGCTGGCGCGTGGTGTATTGCATAGACCTGTTCCTTCTTTGATAGATATCTACATTACTGACGTTTACCGGTCGCTGAGGAAAACCGCCACACCTCCCGGGCTGTCTCAGTGGGACACTGAAAAAAACAGGGCATCTCCGGGGCTGTCTCGGAGGCCCGGAATACGGGCGGAAACCAACATACCCCGTAAGCTGGCATGAATTCATCGGGAAACAAACCCACTACAGATTCCAATGACAAATATAAAGCATCGTGCCAATATTCAAACATACTCCCAAACGCCAAATAAAAAAACATCCGCCACCCCCCGTTAAAAGCAAAAAACAAGCCCCTGATGGCAGCGCCAACAGGGGAATCAATAAGATCCTGAAAGGATTCAGGCTTCCGGCTGGTCACAGAATTATCTATTCTGCTTATCAGACAGCCTGAAGGCAACGGGCATGGTAAACCGGACCTTCACTTTATGGCCATCCTGCTTGCCTGGCTTCCACTTTGGAGCGCCTTCTATTGCCTCAATCGCAGCCTGATCCAGCATCTCGTGCGAACTTCGGGCGACTTCAATATTTTCCACCACACCTTCGGTGTTCACAATGAATTTGATGAAAGAATTTCCCTCCAGGCCCTTTTCCGCAGCTTCCTCAGGGTAGGTAACCTGCTGTTGTATGTATCTCCTGAAGCCAGCCACTCCCTCTCCCTGGAATTCAGGCATCTCTTCAACAGCAATGAACACATCATCGGTATCGATCTGGCCTTTGCTTTTTTGGTCTTTCTGCTGGGATACTGCCCCGGCTTCTTTGCTGGTGACGGTTTCCTGCTTCTGTGGCTGTTCGTTCTTGTTCGTTTTTTCCGAACAGGCGAAGACAAGGATCAGAGCAACCACCAGAGGGATAAAAATCAGGGCCCTGGTTGGATCGGTAATGGATTTCGATTTTCGTAACATAAGCAATCGTTTTTTAATGGAAGAATGGAAATGGTTGACGGGTGATATATGGGGTATGCCGAATGTCTGGCGGAAAAGCAGGGAAGTGTATTGATGGACATTGCCGGCCCGGTCCAGGGCAGCCCGGTCGGCTTCATACTCGTGTACCTGCTTCAGCTCCCTGCGCAGAAGCCAGATAAAAGGGTTGAACCACTGGACGGCAGACACCATCTCGGCGAAAAGGTTGTCCAGAGAATGGAGCCGCCTGACATGCACCAGCTCATGCGAAAGGATGTAATAACGGGTCTGAGGGTCCTTCATTTCCTCTTTTCTTATGAAGATCTGATTGAAAAAGGAAAAGGTAGGCGTATCCCTGTCCAGGGCTATCAGCTGGTATTGGCCATGATGGTGTGTGCGGCCAACCCTTCGCATTTGAATGATTTTGAAGATGCGGTGAAAAAGCAATGCTGTTACGGCTAAAACACCCGCCCAATAGGTGTAATACAACATAGAAGGGATTATCCCGGCATCTGCAGGGCTGTATCCGGAGAAAGCCCCGGTAGCCGATTCGACGTTTGATCCGGCGGAAACCACCACAGGATCCAGCAACAAATGAGGAAAAGCTGCCAGGGGCGATTCCGGGCTCAGGGAGATGTGAAACAGGGGCAGCAGGGCTGAGAAAAATATGCCGCCCAATAAAAACAGCCTTTGCCAGGCGAAGGGCGTCCGGTTTGCGATGAACAAACGGTGCACAAGATAAAATAACGCCAGGGCTGCTGCCGATTCCAAAAGATAATTTACAATATTTGTCATAATGATTTGATTTTCTGTATGTCGTTGCCAAAATGGGGTGCTGCCTATTCAGATTTCTGTTCTCCGCTGCTGCCCTGGTTCTGTTGGCTTTTGATCTGCTGGTCCATGATCTCCATGATCTCCTCCATCTCCTGAACCGACATGTTCTGCTCCCGGGCAAAGAAGGAAACCAGCTCGCTGTAGGAGTTTTTGAAATAATTTTTTAAAAGCGATTTGATGCGGTTTTTTGAATATTCAGCTTTGGTAACCAGCGGAAAGTACTGATGGGCATTGCCATAGGCCTGGTGCGACACAAAGCCTTTCTTTTCCAGGATCCGCACAATGGTGGACACTGTGTTGTATGCCGGACGGGGGGCGCTCATCTGCTCGCGGATATCCCGGACAAACCCCTTGCCCAGGTCCCACAATATCTGCATAACCTGTTCCTCCGACCGGGTAAGCGACTTTATATCTTTGTTCTTCATATATCGTTGGTTTTAATTGTGGTTCAATTCCACCATCCCACCTACCAGCTCAATGAATGGCAGGCATTTTTTCATTCACTCTACATACAATTATACAACTAAATTTTTAGTTATGCAACTATAATTTTAGTTAAATGATGCAAAAATACACTAATGCCTAATATTCAATATTTTAATTTGTAAAAAATTGGGTTAAACTCTAAATGTTGGTTGATTTTGACGAAGACTGTGTAGCTTCTTTGCCTGTGTAGGGGTCGAGCGTTAAACTCTAAATGTTGGTTGATTTTGACCAAGCTGTTCTGTCAAATCAATCCCAGTAAAAGAGCAACATTGTTTAATTGTTGATTGATCGTCAATATATAATTATTATGATCAACCACCCATTAGAATAAAATCAAAAATTTTCAACCAGCATCAGGTAATGTATGTCGCTGCTATATATGCCTCAGCACTGCCGGTCGCTGCCAGGTGGGTCGTTGCCAGGTGGGCCGCTGCTATGTAGATCGCTGTTATGTGGGTCTCTGCCAGGTGGGTTGCTGCTATGTGGGTTGCTGCTATGTAGTTCGATGTCAGGTAGATCGCTGCCAGGTGGGTCGTTGCCAGGTGGGCCGCTGCTATGTAGATCGCCGCCATGGAACCCTCATGTTTTATTCATTACCTTTTGTGCTAGTCGGTGCATGAGGGTTTCATTCAGCATAACCGATTTAAAGGCGCAAGAATCAAACCCAACCATCGTATTCGTGGTTGAGGCGCTCGAAAAACTTCTCCATGAACTGATGGCGCTCCAGGGCCATGTCTTTGCCCGTAGGGGTCATCATTCGGTCTTTCACGCGGCTTAGTTTGACCAGGTATTCGCGGTAGGCTGTATCTTCCAGGCCGTAAGCCGCGGCATCTTCGGGGTTGATGTCTTTGTTGTGAAGGCGGGCGCCCGTTTCACCGGCAAAAAGGAAGGCGCGCCCGATGCCCACTGCCCCGATCGAATCCAGCTTATCGGCATCAAACAAAACCCTGGCCTCCAGGGTCTGGGGGGTCACCTCATTGCGAAACCGGTGGGCGGCAATGCAATGGACCACAGCCTCTACGCTTCGTTCCTGCCATTGCAGCCCGCGAAGCATTTCACCAGCCATGCGGGCCCCTTCCCGGGCATGACAAAGCCCGCCTTTCGAGGCATCCTCCCGTGCCCTCGCTATATCATGCAACAAGGCAGCAGGAAGAAGAATCTCCAGATTTGCCCCTTCTTTTTCCCCAATCTGGTGACTTAAACGGTAAACCCGAAGGGTATGGTCCCAGCGGTGGCTGGCATGGGCCTGGCTGAAATAGGTGCTGGCTTCTTGTGTGATGCGTTCAATTGAGTCCATATCCGGCAAAAATAGCAACCCCACAGCAAAATAACTACAATTGACCCAATTTTCTTTCCATTTGACTAAAAATCAATGAAAAACCACAAGGAAATCAAAAAATCGTGCTATGTAGCATGGGGTTGGTGTTTCGCCCGGTCAATTTTCAGGGGGGTCCCGTTAAAGCGGGCATTTTTGAATGCCTTCAATATCTGGTTTTCATAGCGGGCATCAATATCAAAGAAGGTGAAATTGTTCTGGAGGTCGATGTGACCGATCTCGATGGAATGGTTGTTCACCTTATGGCCGATCATGGTCATAAGGCCCCGTTTATCCAGCTGTTGTTTTTTGCCTTTGTTGATGAACAGGCGGGCAAACTGCATTCCTTCTCTGGCTTCCTTGCGGCGGGAGCGGTTCTTGCGCTGGGTCTTGCTTTGAGATTTCCCCGGGGAAGCATTTTTATTGCCCGAGGGGTCCTTCCCGTTCTTGCGCTTACCGGCATTTTGGTGAGCGTCAGCATTCAGGTCGGGGGCATCCTCATAGTCGCTCAACAGGCGATTAAACTCCAGGGAAATCAACCGCTGGATGATGGCTTCCCGATCCATATCCTGGAGCTTTTCCATCACCTGGGGAAGAAAACGCTGCAGGTTGGGCTGGCCCTGCTGATTTTCCCCGGCCCGGGCAAACTGTTCGGTATAGTTTAATATTTGGTTTTCCACGATTTGGCGGGCATCTGGCAATTTTTGCATCTCCATGGTTTTGCCGGCCAGTTTCTCAATGGCTTTTATTTTGCCGGTGTCTGCGGGATGAGCCAGTGAAACGGCGATGCCTTTTTTTCCGATCCGCCCGGTTCGTCCCGTGCGATGGATATACACCTCGGGATCATCCGGAAGGTTGTAATTGATGATGTGGCTCAAATCGTTCACATCGATGCCCCTGGCGGCTACATCTGTGGCTACAAGCATTTTGAGGTGGCCCAGGCGAAACTTATGCATGATGATGTCGCGTTGGCTTTGGGAAAGATCCCCATGCAGGGCATCGGCGCTATAGCCATCCTGCATCAGTTGTTCTGACACCTCCCTGGTCTCGCGGCGGGTGCGGCAAAAGATGATGCCCGAGAGGCCCGGGTGGGCATCGATCACCCGGCGAAGGGCCTGGTAGCGGTAACGGGGACGAACCAAATGACAGATGTGTTGAATGTTTTCAGCGCCACTGTTTTTCCGCCCAACCGAAATTTCCACCGGGGCATTCATGTAACGGCGCGCAATCTGCCCAATGGCTTTTGGCATGGTGGCAGAGAAAAGCAACACCTGCCGGTCGGAACCGGCCTTTTCAAGGATGGCATCCAACTCATCCTTAAAACCCATGGAAAGCATCTCATCGGCTTCATCCAGTATAAGGCGGGAGATGTTGCCAATCCTGAGCTTCCCCCGGTTCAAAAGATCAAGCACCCGCCCCGGCGTGCCAACCACCACCTGCGCATTCGACTTCAAAGCCCGGATCTGCTCCTGGGCACTGGCCCCGCCATATACGGGCACTACCCCCAGGGTCCCCAGATACCGTGAATAATGCTTCAACTCACGGGTGATCTGCAGGCAAAGCTCACGGGTGGGACTCAAAATGAGGATTTGGGTCTGCGGGCTGTCCAAATCGCATTGCTGGATTACCGGCAGACCAAAAGCCGCTGTCTTGCCGGTTCCCGTCTGGGCCAGGCCGATCAGATCTTCACTCGATTGCAGTATATGGGGGATGACTTTTTCCTGTATAGGGGTGGGCGTTTCAAATCCCATCTCGCCGAGGGCATGAACAATTGGTTCATCCAGTCCGGCTTGTCTGAATAAATTCTTCACTGTTGGTAGGACTCTAAATTAATGAGCCGCAAAAGTAGAACAATTTTCTGAGATTCCCTGCCTTGATGAACATTCTCTGCCAAAAAATTCTTCCCGGTGTGCTTGAGGACCGGGTCAAACGCCATGTATTCAGTTTGTTGAACACCTGAACGGCAAGGATTTTCACCAGGTCCCTCTAATCCTTTAAAGCCCATTCATTCCGGGAGCGACCTATTTTGTTTGGTGATTGAAAACTCAGCCTCCGGCCTTCTTCACCTTATAGCCCCTCTCGGAAAGCAATTGCAGCACATCATCGCGAAAATCGCCCTGAATCAACAGTTCACCATGTTTCACCGAACCTCCAACGCCCAGTTTGGTCTTGAGCTCCTTGCCCAGATCCTTCAAATCTTCGCTGTTGCCAACAAATCCGGTGACCAGGGTCACTTCCTTGCCCTTCCGCTGACGGCGGTCCAGGCTGACCCTCAAATCCTGCTGCTGCGGCGGGAGGGTCTCCTCCTGCCCGGCTTCTTCAGATGAAGGGTCAAAATTGGGATCGGTCGAGTAAACCATTCCTCCACTCCCCTGCTTCTTTTTGTTCTTCTTCTTGTTCTTCTTGCTCATGGCTGATGGTATTTTTTTGCCGCCCCTGAAAACCCGGGGCCGGCCCATTATAATTCAAATTCTTTAAACCCTCGCGGATCCTGACCCGACTCGTCGGGCAAAACTTCCTCCGGGAAAAACTTCATCCGGAAAACTTCAACCGGGAAAACTTTCAACGGATAAAACTTCATCCGGTAAACTTCATCCGGTAAACTTTCAACGGATAAAACTTCCTCCGGAAAACTTCAACCGGGAAAAACTTTCACCGGATAAAACTTCCTCCGGAAAACTTCAACCGGGAAAAACTTCAACCGGAAAACTTCAACCGGGAAAAACTTTCACCGGATAAAACTTCCTCCGGAAAACTTCAACCGGAAAAAACTTCATCCGGGAAAACTTCCACAAGAATAAATAAAATAAAAAAAATCACATGAAAAATCCAATACAATCTCCATCCATCAAACATCCGCCTTCCCTTTTTCCCGGAAGGTTCCATGGCAAGTGTTCAATCTTACCCCGCTAAGCGGGGTCATCAAAAATTATGAAGAGGTGGGGCCATTTCATGTCAGGGGTATTTGCCACAGGGGTAAGATTTATTAATTTCGCGCGGGTTTTTCATGGACGGGACGCTATGATAGCAGAATACATCGGATATACAGGCTCCCTGCTTTGGCTGATCTCGCTGACGGTCAGCAACACTTTCCGGTTGAGGGTGCTCAACCTGATGGGGGCCACTACGTTCTCGGTATATGGCTATCTTACCCAGGCCTACCCGGTATGCATCGTAAACGCCCTCATTGCCCTGGTGGATGTTTATCACCTGGTGCGCCTGATGTCTCACCGGGGATTTTTCAGCCTTTTGGAAATCCCTGCCAACCATTCTGAATTTGTAAAGGCTTTTTTCAACCATTACCACAAAGACATCGAGAAATATTATCCCCACTGGCGATCCATCAACCTGGAAAATTGCCAGGCCATCTTCACCATGCACAATCTGCAACCGGTAGGCATTTGCCTTTATGAGGTGAAGGCCCCGGACATTGTCGAGATCAAGCTGGATTATATGGCATTGAAATACAAAGACCTGAAAGGCATCGCCTCACTATATGCCAACTACCGGCAGAAATGGAAAGACCAGGGATACCGGGAAATCATGGTCCCCGTGTTCAATCGCCGTTATAAGAGGTACCTCCAGTCACTGGGTTATACTGATGAAAGCTCCGGCGACCAGAACTTCAGCCATACCGATGGAAGCACCGGCGGCCATACCCTCCACAAATCCCTGCAGTAAATCATCTCCTCTAATCCACCCTAATTCCCAAAATCCCAAAATCCCCTAAATTTCGCGCCACCCCCACCTCCTTTATTTATTTATATGCTTCAATTCTATCATTCAATCCCCGCCTACGTCGGGGCAGGCATTTTAGCATTTCCCCATTCAATCCCCGCCTACGTCGGGGCAGGCATTCAATCATTTATTCATCCCCCCTCTTGTCAATCCAAAATAGTTCTTATCTTTGCAGATCTTTATCGAACACCGAATTCAATCGTATCATGCAGAACATCAGAAATATAGCCCTGATTGCCCATGTGGATCACGGCAAAACCACGATGGTTGACCGGATCCTTCAACAGGTCAAGCTTTTTCGCGAGAATCAGGAAGTACAGGACCTGGTGCTTGACACCAATGACCTGGAAAGGGAAAGGGGCATCACCATTTTATCGAAAAACATCTCGGTTCGCTACAAGGAGACCAAGATCAACATCATTGACACCCCGGGCCACTCGGATTTTGGGGGTGAAGTAGAGCGGGTGCTGAACATGGCCGACGGGGTTCTGTTGTTGGTCGATGCTTTTGAAGGGCCCATGCCCCAGACGCGTTTTGTTCTGGCAAAAGCCCTTGAGATAGGCCTCAAACCTATCGTGGTGATCAACAAGGTTGACAAACCCAACTGCACCCCGGAAGCGGTTCAGGAAGCGGTGTTCGATTTGATGTATACCCTGGATGCCAGTGAAGAGCAGCTTGATTTCCCCACCGTCTTTGGTTCTTCCAAGGAAGGATGGATGGCAGGCGATTATCGCCAGCCCGCCCCGGATGTCTCCTATTTGCTGGACACCATCCTGGAGCAGATTCCTGCACCCCAGGATAACCCGGGCGGTCTGCAGCTGCAGGTCAGCTCGCTCGACTATTCCCCTTACCTGGGGCGCATTGCCATCGGCCGGGTCCATCGCGGCAGGGTGCGACCGGGTATGCAGGTGTCTGTGGTGCGCCGCAACGGCCAGATGTTCACTTCCCAGATCAAGGACATCTATACTTTTGAAGGGCTGGGTAAGGAAAAAGTAACCCAACCCCTGGATGCCGGCGAGATCGTGGCGGTGCTGCTGCCCGAGCGCTTTGAGATCGGCGATACCATTGCCGATCCAGAAAATCCGCAAGCCCTTCCCCCCATTACCATTGATGAACCCACCATGAGCATGCTGTTCACCATCAATGATTCACCTTTCTACGGGCAGGAAGGCAAATTTGTCACCTCCCGGCATTTGAGGGACAGACTTTTCCTGGAAACGGAAAAGAACCTGGCCCTGCGGGTTGAGGAGACCGAATCGCCGGAAAAGTTGAACGTATACGGCCGGGGTGTGCTTCATCTTTCCATCCTGGTGGAAACCATGCGCCGCGAAGGCTACGAGTTCCAGCTCGGGCAGCCCCAGGTCATATTGAAGGAGGAAAAAGGCCGCAAGCATGAACCCATGGAGCTGCTTACCATCCATGTGCCCGAATCTTATGCCGGTACCGTCATAGAGCTGGTCTCTCAACGCAAGGGCGAAACCATCAACATTGAAAACCGGGGCGACCGCACGGCGATGGAATTCAAAATACCGGCCCGGGGAATGATCGGGATGACCAATCAGATCATGACCTACACCGGCGGGGAAGCGGTGATCAGCCACCGCTTTCATGCCTACGAGCCCTGGAAAGGCGATATGGACCCAAACCAGCACGGCTCGCTCATCGCCATGGAAACAGGAACGGCTGTGCCTTACTCCATCGACAAACTGCAGGACCGCGGCCGTCTATTCGTTGAACCCAATGAGCGGGTGTACGCCGGTCAGGTCATTGGCGAGAATTCAAGGGAGAATGACCTGGTGGTCAACGTAACCAAAACCAAAAAACTGACGAACTTCCGGGCTGCCGGATCGGATGAAAAAGTGGTTTTAACCCCGGCTACCAAATTCTCGCTGGAAGAAGCCATGGAATACATCAACAAGGATGAATACATCGAGGTCACCCCGAAGTCAATCCGCCTGCGGAAGATCATCCTGGATGAACACGAGCGCAAGCGCCTCAGCAAAGCGGGTGCCAGTGCCTGATCAACAACTGCCTGCTGGTCATCAACTGCCTGCCGGTCAACAACTTCCTGCTGATCAACAACTGCCTGCTGGACATCAACTGCCTGCCGGTCAACAACTTCCTGCTGATCAACAACTGCCTGCTGGTCATCAACTGCCTGCCGGTCAACAACTTCCTGCTGATCAACAACTGCCTGCTGGTCCACCTGGTCCTCACCCACCATATCATAGCGGTGGCTGCAGGAGTGCTCACCAGAACATCGCTGATCAGTTCCCCCGGGCTGAAAAAAGCATCAATTTTCTAACCTGCCTGTAACAAAACCAGTTAATCAGGCGTCCTACTTATCAAACATCTTCTGATATTTGATCTGGTCATTCTATAAAGACCGGAATGAGCTGTTTCTGCTTATTCACATACTAAAATCTCTTACGCCATGCTCAGAAATTATCTTTTGACTACCCTTCGCACCATTGCCCGCCACCGCGTTTTTACCCTGATCAATGTGGCCGGTTTGGCCATAGGCATGGCAGGATGCATAATGATCATGCTGTATGTGGCAGACGAGCTTAGCTATGACCGCTACCACGAAAAAGCCAAACGCATCTACCGGGCCGGCATCGATGGCAAGATCGGTGAACGGCAGATGAAGACCCACACCAGTGCCGCTCCCTTGGCACGGACCATGATCGAAGAATTTCCGGAAGTACAAAATGGTGTGCGCTTCAAATCCGTCGGCAACACGATGATACGCCACGGCGACCGCAGTTTCATCGAAGACGGGATCTACTATGCCGATTCCACGGTTTTTGACATCTTCTCCTGGAAGCTCCTCCGCGGCAATCCGCAAACAGCCCTGGCCCGGCCCCACTCCATCGTTTTCACCCAAAGCATGGCGGAGAAGTATTTTGGGGACGAAGATCCCATGAACAAGACCGTTACTTTTGACAATGAAACGGAATACAAGATCACGGGCATCATGGAGGACGTGCCCCACAACTCCCATTTCCATTTCGACTTCCTGGCTTCCCTCTCGTCGTATCCGCACAGCAGGAGCGAATCGTGGATGAGCGACCGCTATGCCACCTACCTCCTGCTCCAGGAAGGGCTCACCGAGGGGAGCATTGAACCCAAGCTGGGCGGTTTTCTCAAACAACACATGGGTCCGCAGATCAAAGAAGCCCTGGGCGTCAGCATGGAAGAGTGGCTCTCGTCAGGGAACCGGTATGGTTACTTTTTGGAGCCCCTCACCGGCATCTACCTCGACTCGGAGGCCACCATGCAGATGGAGCCTGTGGGCGACAAGCGCTATGTGATCATCTTCTCCCTGGTGGCCCTTTTCATTTTGATCATTGCCTGCGTCAACTTCATGAACCTTACCACGGCCAAGGCATCCAACAGGGCCCGTGAGGTGGGCATGCGCAAGGTTGCCGGGGCGCGCCGTCGGCAGCTGGTAGGCCAGTTTCTCTCGGAATCAGTGATCCTGAGCTTCATCGCCCTGGCCTTCGCCCTGGTGCTGGTGCATATGCTGATGCCCGTCTTCAACCAGATCACCCAGAAAACCCTGAGCCTGCCCTATGGCTCCGAACCCCTGTTCATCCCGGTGTTGGCGGTGCTGGCTTTGATCACCGGACTGATAGCCGGCAGCTATTCATCCATATCGCTGTCGTCGTTCCACATCATCACGGTGCTGAAAGGCCGGATAACCGGAGGCAGCAAGGGGGCCTGGTTCCGCAGCGGACTGGTGGTCTTCCAGTTTGCCATCTCGGTGGCCATCATCATCGCCACCTTTGTGGTCTACCAACAGCTTGATTACATGCAAAACAAGAAGCTGGGCTTCAACAAGGAAAATGTCCTGGTGATCAAAAGACCCCACGCCCTGGGCGGCCAGATGAAGGCCTTCAAAGAGGAGCTGCTGCGAAACCCGGAAATAGTGGCGGTGGGAGCATCCAGCAAGGTACCCGGAACAGGCTTTGGAGGTGCCGTCTTTCAGCGCGAAGGCGCCCGATCCGATGAGATGATTCATTTCCGCACCATGACGGCCGATTACGATTTTCCCCAGGCCATGGGCATGGACGTCAAGAAGGGAAGGTACTTCTCGCGCGACTATCCGGGAGACAGCTCCAGCGTGGTGGTCAACGAATCGGCTGTCAGGGCCCTGGGATACGACGAGCCGGTGGGAAGACACCTGATGGGCTACGGTCCTGGCGGCGAAGTCGAAGTCAAACTCAAGATCGTGGGTGTGATGGAAGATTTCCACACCGAGTCGATGCATGAGAAGATACCCAACGTGGTGATGCGCTACCCCGGCAACTACCGGCCATCCTACATGGCGGTGCGGGTAAACAGCCAAAACATCAACAGCTCACTGGGCAAGGTGGAAAACCTGTGGAAGGAGTTTCTCCCCGCCCAGCCTTTCGACTATTTCTTCATGGACAACCATTTCGATGAGCTGCACCGCAGCGAGATGCGCACCGGTAAGCTGCTGGGCATCTTCTCGGTGGTGGCCATCTTTATTGCATCGATGGGCCTGTTTGGTCTGTCCTCGTTCATCACCGAGCAACGAACCAAAGAGATTGGCGTGCGCAAGGTGATGGGCTCAACGGTCTCCAACATCCTGCTGCTTTTGAACAGGCAGTTCACCCGGTGGATACTGATCGCCAACCTGATCGCCTGGCCGGCGGCATACTATTTTATGAACGACTGGCTGCAGAATTTTGCCTACCGGATCGACCTGACAGGGGGCATGTTCGTGCTGGCCGGGGTGGGCTCGTTGCTGCTGGCCATGCTCACCGTCAGTTACCAGACTTTCCGGGCTGCCAACGTGAACCCGGCACATTCGCTGAGGGATGAATAGGTGGTTGGTTGAAGGGGAAGGTTAAGATTAAGGCGAAGGCCAAATTTAAGGCTAAGGCGAAGGCGAAGGCTAAAGGTTAAGATTAAGGCGAAGGCCAAATTTAAGGCGAAGGCGAAGGCGAAGGCTAAAGTTAAGATTAAGGCTAAGACTAAGACTAAGGCTAATGAGAAAGATATAAAGGAGAAAGATAAGGAGAAGGCTAATGATAAGGGGAAGGCTAATGATATGGAGAAGGCTAATGATATGGAGAAGGCTAATGATATGGAGAAGGCTAATGATATGGAGAAGGCTAATGATAATGGGAAGAAAAAGGATAAGGTTGGATATCTATTTTTTGAAGTATAGATATTGAGAGTGCTTCTGATAATGGCCCCTGGAGGTCTTGGGTGTTATTAAGAGGCATCGGATTGGGTTACCCGGGTTGGGTGGCGTCAATGGCTTCGTTGAGAAAGTAGTTCAGGGGATACAAAGCTTCGTAGGCTTCCAGCACATCATCGATGAGGGTCTCGCCGGCCAGGTCTTCATCGCTCAGCGGCTTGGAGGCCGTGTAATGCTTGTGGTTCAAAAGGCCGATGTGCTCAAAATCCTTGGGGAATCCCTGTGGAGCCGTTTTCAGCTTCTCGATGTTGTCCAGCCCCCCGAAATGCTTCTTAAAATCAGGATCGTCCAGCAGCTCCAGAAACTCATCGGTGTGGTGGTAGATCTCATTGCGGATGGCTTTCAGGGCCGGGGATGATGGCATATAAATGCCCCCGGCGACAAACGAGGCACCGGGTTCGAGATGAATGTAATAGCCGGCATAACCGCCTTTCCTTCCTCCGGGTGCAATATAAGCGCCAAAATTGGTCTTGTAGGGTGATTTGTCTTTGGAAAAACGTATATCCCGGTTGATGCGGAAGATGCAGTCACGGGCCTCCAGGTTTTGCACCGCATCGTCAAACTGAGCAAGACCGGCGATCAAAAAGCCAACATATTGTTCAAACTCCCGGCGTACCCGCTGGTAAACCGGTTTATTCCGGTGAAACCACTCCTTGTGGTTGTTCTTCTTCAAATCACTCAAAAAATTCAAAACCTCTTTACCAATCATGATCCATAAATCATTTACTCCCTACTAATCTACTCCCTACTACCTACTAATTTACTCCCTACTAATTTACTCCTTACTCCCTACTAATCTCCTCCCTACTAATCTTCTCCTTACTAATCTTCTACTTACTACCTACTCCCTTACTCCCTACTTATTCTTCCTACTCCCTACTAATCTACTCCTTACTCCCTTACTCCCTACTACCTACTAATTTACTCCCTACTAATTTACTCCCTACTTCTCCCTACTTCTTCTTACTAATTCACCTCCTCCACCTCCAGTTTCTCCAGGGCCTTATCAATGAGGCCATCAAAATCGACCCGTTTTTCTGAAGCCTCTATATGGTGAAGTTTGGGTTTGGTTTGGGGATGTTTGGGCACAAAAAGGGTACAGCAATCGCTGTGGGGCTGGATAGATGTTTCATAGGTACCGATATGCCGGGCATAACGGATGATCTCCTCCTTATCCATTCCGATCAGGGGCCGGAAGACGGGCAGGTTAACGGCGGCATCGGTCACTGAGAGACTCTCCATGGTCTGACTGGCCACCTGCCCGATGCTTTCGCCGGTGACCAGCGCCTGGCTTTGGTTCTGGGCAGCCAGCTTCTCGGCACTTTTCATCATCATCCGGCGCATCAGGATGGTCAGCTGTTCTTTGGGGCAATAATCGGCGATGGCTTCCTGGATTTCTGTAAAGGGGAACACATACAAGCGGAAAGCGCCTGTATAACGGGCCAGGATGCGGGCCAGCTGCTCGACTTTTTTGCGGCTGCGTTCGCTGGTGTAGGGATAACTGTGGAAATGCAGGGCATTAATGGCCACTCCACGGCGGGCAATGAGCCAGGCTGCCAGTGGGCTGTCGATGCCCCCCGATAGCAAAGCTGTAGCCCGGCCGCCGGTTCCCACCGGCAAGCCGCCCGGACCGCGCTCCTGGTTGCGGTAAATGTAAACACCTTCCTTGCGAATGTTCACATACAATGTGATATCCGGATGGTGGACATCCACCCTCAGATGCGGAAAGGCCTGCCCCACATCCCTGCCCAAAATATTGTTGAGCTCCTGCGAACGATGGGCAAACTGTTTGTCCGAACGCCGGGCCTCGATCTTAAAGGTCTTGCTCCGGTTCAGATCGTCCGAAAAATAGTCGACCGTGTCTTGGCGGATCGCCTCCAGGCTTTTTTCCACTTTTTTCGCCCGGTGAAAAAGATGCACGCCAAAGACCCGGCCCAACCGCCGGGCCGCTTCATCCAGGTCAAAGCCTTCTTCCGGCTCAAGATAAAGCATGGCCTGCGCCTTGTGAACACGGTATCGGCCCAGGCCAGCCAACACCTGGCGGATATTGCGGATCAGGGTATTGACAAATTCCCTACGGTTGTTGCCTTTCAGCACAACTTCACCGTATTTTACGATCAGCAGTTCTTCCATAGCTCTGTTTTAAGATTGGATATTGCCAAGTCTGCGAAGTCTTTTAACGGCCGGCACAAGCTTCTCCATCAGCTGGTCCGGTTCCTCTTCCCGGTTAAGGGAAGAAAAACTGAACCGCATGGCCCCTTCCAGCTGGTCTTTCGCCAGTCCCATGGCTTTTAACACGTGGCTGACCGATTCCCGGGAAGAAGTGCAGGCCGAACCGGTTGATGCATAGATCCCGGCCGATTCCAGCTGGCGGACAAGCACTTCCCCCTTCACCCCGGGAAAAGATACATTCAGGACGTGGGGGGCTGCGTGGGGATCATCGGGTGTATTGACCACGGCATCCGGGATTGAATGGTGCAACTGCTCCCTCAGCAATTCTTTCAGGTGATGCATATGGTTCTGCTGGGCGATCACATCCTCAAAATTCAGCTCCACGGCCCGGGCAAAACCAGCTATAGCCGGCAGGTTCTCCGTGCCCGACCGAAGCCCTTTTTCCTGGCCACCCCCGTCAATCAGGGGTTTCAAATCAACCTGGGATTGTTTGTAGAGGGCACCTATGCCTTTGGGCCCGTGTATTTTATGGGAACTGACCGTCAGCAGGTCGACCCTGGATTGTTTGGGATGCACCGGGATTTTTCCGAAGGACTGCACCGCATCTACGTGAAGCAACGGCGGATGGTCCTGGTTCCGCAGTATGTCAGCCACCCCGTCGATGGGCTGCACGGCGCCCGTTTCATTATTCACATGCATCACGCTGACCAACAGGGTATCCTCACGCAAAGCCTGCTTCAGGGCTTCCAGGTCAATGATGCCCCGCCGGTCAACCGGTATATAAGTCACCTCATAGCCCTGGTTTTCCATGGCCCGAAGCACGTTCAGCACCGATTTATGCTCTACTGCCGTCGCTACCAGATGTTTGCCCTTACGGGCGTACCGCTCTCCTATTCCTTTTAGCACCAGGTTGTTGGTCTCTGTTCCCCCGGAAGTAAAAAACACCTCATCGGGGCTTACCTGGAGGCTGTCGGCCACGGCTTTGCGTGAGGCCTCCAGCTTCTCCTCCGCTTCCACCCCCAACTGATGCACGGCGGAAGGATTGCCAAAAGTCCGGCGCATCACCTGTTCGGTCTCCCGGATCACCTCCTCAAAAGGCCGTGTTGTGGCTGCATTGTCTAGGTATATCATACCGTGTTTTTCTTTTAATACGCGCTTCCCGTTCAATTGTTTAAATTACACTTTTTTTTTAAACGAGCCTTCGAATAAGTCATTTTTTACCCGTTGAATTCAGCCAGAAGGACCCAACCCGATAGATGCAGCCTGATGAATTGAGTCTGATAACTTAATACAATGGCCTCATTATGATACATTTAGCTTAATGGACTCAACCGGGGAATCTATCCCGGCGAATTTATACGAATGAATTCAGCTTGAAAGAACCAACCCGATAGTTGCAGCCTGAAATATTTAATCTTTTGGTTTTAGACCGATATCGAATTTAGACCGATATTGGATTTAGACCGATCTTGAATTTAGACCGATATTGAATTTAGCCCGATGTTGGATTTAGTCCGATATTGAATTTAGACCGATGTTGGATTTAGACTGATGTTGGATTTAGTCCGATATCGAATTTAGACCGATGTTGGATTTAGACTGATGTTGGATTTAAACCTGGTCGAATTTTCTCCCGAAGAAAAGAAAGCGCAAATGCACGACTATGCGGCACTGGCGCTTTCTTTCTTACATCCAATCAAACAGACATTGATCGCTTTACATCCAAACCCTTCTACTTCTTCGTGTATCTAAACATTGAGCCATCCAGCCATTCACTCATTCAATCCCCGCTTTCATTCCGTTCAGCGGGGCAGGCATTCACTCATTTCTTCATTCTCCCGGCTACATCGAGTAATACAATCCGGCATCCGGACCGAGTGGCAATCCAAGGAGGATCCACACGATGAGCAATATGACCCAGAAAAGGAAGAACACCACGGTATAAGGCAACATGGTGGATATGATGGTGCCGATACCGGCTTTGGGATCATATTTTTGAATGAAGGCAATGATCAGGGCGAAGAAGCTCATCATCGGTGATATGATGTTGGTTACGCTGTCGCCGATGCGGTAAACCACCTGCGAGAGTTCGGGCGAGTAGCCCAGGAACATGAACATGGGCACGAAGATAGGTGCCAAAATGGCCCATTTGGCCGAGGCACTGCCCATCAGCATGTTGATGCCGCCCGAAAGGATCACAAAAAGGATCATCAGGGGAATGATACCCAGGTCGGTTGCCATCAGGGACTTGGCCCCGCTAATGGCCAGGATCATACCCAAATTGCTCCATTTGAAATAGGCCACGAACTGGGCGGCAAAGAAAACCAGGACGATGTACATGGCAAGGGTTTTCATCGTCTCACCCATGCCTTTCATTACCTGTTCATCGTTGGTGTACTTGCCGGTGATCAGGCCATAGGCCAGGCCGGTGGCCCCAAAAAGTACGAAGATCACCGTGATTACGCCTTTAATGATGGGCGATTGAAGGATGCCTCCATCCGGACCGCGCAGTATTCCATCTTCCGGGATCATGCCCCAGAGGATGAGCCCGGTCATCACCAAAAACGTGATGAATGCCCCCAGCAGGCCTTTCTTCTCCTTCCTCGAGAGCCGCTCCAGCTCTTCCTGTTCCCCTTCATGTTTATAGGTTCCCAGGCGCGGTACCACGATCCGCTCGGTGATCCAGGTACCGGCAATGGCAATAAAGAAAGTAGAGACCACCATAAAATAATAGTTGGCCGTGGCATTGACCACATAGTTGGGATCAACGATGCGGGCAGCCTCCTGCGAGAGACCGGCCAGCAAGGGATCGATCGAGCCCAGCACCAGGTTGGCACTGTAGCCGCCCGAAACACCTGCAAATGCGGCCGCCATACCCGCCACCGGGTGGCGCTTGACCGCCATAAAAATCACCCCGGCCAACGGCACCAGCAACACATAACCTACATTACTCGCCAAATTAGAAAGGATACCGGCCAGAACAATAACAAATGTCAACAACCGCTTCGGGGAAGACAACACGAGGGCCCGGATCACTGCACCGATCAAACCGCTGCCTTCAGCAATGCCGATACCCAGCATGGCTACCAGCACAATCCCCAAAGGCGCAAAATTCGTGAAATTGGTCACCAAATTGAGGATGATCTTGTGCAATCCCTCCTCGGAGAGCAGGTTCACCGGTTTAACCACTTCTTCCGTACCCGGGTGAACCGCTGACCAGCCAAGCCAGGAACCCAGTCCGGAAAACAACAACGCCAGCAAAGCAAAAATGGCAAAAAGGGTCGCCGGATGCGGTAACGCATTGCCCACCCGTTCAACGCCATTCAGGAACTTGGTAAAAAGCTTCTGAAAAACCTTCTTCATATAGATTACACATTTAAGTTTGAAGCGATAAAACTAAAAACTTTTTACTGAATAAAAGGTCCAATATTCTTATTTTATACGATAAGGCGGATATTACGGGAGATATGCAAAGGATAAAAGCGCCCCCAAAGTGTCTCCAAAAGGCTCATAAAAGTGGCCTATAATAAGTGCCTTCCCCAAAAAAGGCAGCCATAAAGTAGCCATGAAGTGTTTATAAAGTGCCCATAAGCGACCCCAAAGCGCCGCCTAAGATGCCTGCAAGCAAAGTCATGGGCAGCGCGCTGGGGTTAGAACGTGTTTTAATGCACTTTTCCGGCTGTTAACCTGTTGATCACGGTTCATACCCGGGAAGCTGCAGGGTGAAATGGCTTGATTCAAGGTTCTTATGTAACCCTTGCCATGTCGACTACAACAATTGGGGGGATGCATTTTATTTGATGGATCCGCTCGAGAAGGATTCCAGCCAGCGGAGGTTCTGGAGGGCTTCTTCGCGGTTGTTTCCGCATATCGTAGGTTCTGCGGCAAAACCCCGGCATACCTCAGGGCGCTCGGGGGAATTGAACAGATCACACAGGTAATCTTCAGTCAGGTGGATACAGGGAACGCCGGCGGGTTTGCCATTGGGCATCCCGGGAATGGGTGAGCTGATGGATGGGGCAATACAGCAAGCCCCGCAATGTTTCCTGCACTTCATAGGCATAACGTTGAGTGTAGAACAAAGGTAGCATTTTTATCCGGATTAAAATCCAACCCCGGGTACCCCGCTTAGCGGGGGTAAATGACCCCGCTTAGCGGGGTCAGGTTTCGACACCCCCGATTCTCCCTTCCCATTGATCGGGATTCAATCCGTTTAACAGGATTTAACAGCCGGCAGGCAAACAACAAACCAAACTTATTGTATCTTAGTAGGGCAATTTATTTGTCCTGTTAAAAAGCCAAATCATTTGAAGTAAGACTGATCGTAAAATCAACAGTGTGGTACTTCATCTCCAGGATCAATGGCAACGAAATAAACCATTTGAAGCAACCCTGCTCGTCAAATCAGCAGGGGGCTGGTTTGCTTGCTTTACCGGCACATAGCTTTTTAATAATTAGTTACACCAAGGAGCAGCGATCATTGAAACATCATACATAGCAGCTATTACTCAGACATCATAAGGAACAGCGATCATTGGAACACAATAAAAAGCAGAGATCATTAAGACAACATAAGGAGCATCAAACGTTAAAATACAAAACCCAAAAAATCAAATCTCTATGGAAACAATAAAGTTACACAACCTGCAGCAACCGGTTAATCGCATTGGCATAGGCACCTGGGCCATCGGCGGATGGATGTGGGGTGGCACCGATGAGGAAACATCGGTAAAAACCCTGCGTACCGCTTTTGATCAGGGGCTCAACCTGGTAGACACGGCCGACATTTATGGCTTTGGCACATCCGAAAAGATTGTGGGCCGGGCCATCCGCGAACACAAAAACCGCGACGACATTGTCCTGGTCACCAAGGTAGGCGTACGCTGGGACGAGCAGGGCAACGTCAAACGCGATGCATCAAAGGAATACATCCTTCAGGAGGTCGAGGAATCGCGCAAGCGACTGGATACCGACTACTTTGACGTGTACATGGTCCACTGGCCCGATCCGATGGTCGCTTCCGAAGAGACAGCCGAAGCCATGCAGCAGCTGCTGGACGAAGGCAAGATCCGCTCCATTGCTGTGAGCAACCACTCACCCCACCAGATGGATAGGTTCCGCCAGACAGCACCCATTCACATGAATGAACCGCCCTACAACCTTTTCGAACGGGAAATAGAAGAAGATGTGCTGCCCTATTGCCAGAACAACGACATCAAAACCCTTACCTATGGTGCGCTTTGCCGTGGCCTGCTCTCGGGCAAGATGACCAAAGACCGCGAATTCAAAGGCGATGACCTCAGGAAGATGGATCCCAAGTTTCAGCCCGACCGCTTCGACCAATACCTGGAAGCCGCCTATAAGCTGGATGAGTTCGCCCAGAAGAATTACAACAAGACCGTGCGCGACCTGGCCGTACGGTGGGTTTTGGATAAAGGAGCCAGTGTGGCCCTGTGGGGACTGCGCCGACCCGACCAGGTCCAGGGCATCGAAGATGTCTACGGATGGAAGATTGAGGAAGATGCCATGAAACAAATCGACCGGATACTGGAAGAATCTGTTAAAAAACCGGTAGGCCCCGAATTCATGGCCCCTCCTTCCCGCAAATAAACCTTCTGCCAAATCATAACTCCCGCAAAACCCCCGCCCAAGGCTGTGCCTTGAAGCGGGGGTTATTTTACCTTGGGTGAACTACCCCGCTTAGCGGGGTCTAAATCGGGAGCAAACTACCCCGCTTAGCGGGGTAAATGGGACCCCGCTTAGCGGGGGTAGAGCGGGGTTAGCTAAGCGGGGTTTTTCAAGGCATTATTCAATCTGAATCACCCTTCGGAAGATGGTGTTGTTGGGCTGAAAAACCTTGATCGTAAATTCACCCGGCTCCGAGACACTCATTTCCAGGGGTTCTCCATCGAGGTAAACCATCTCATCCGGACACGCAAGGTCATCGCCCGTGGCCACCTGACCCACCACTTCAATGTCCAGATTGCCGGGCGATCGCTGGGTGTTGAAATGCGAAAAGCTATGGCAGCCGTCTTCTCCTACAGTCCCGTAAAACCGAACGCTAAAAGTCTTTTGCGCGGTGGCCGTGTCAGGAACTTCTATACTGTCCACCGAGATGCGATAGTAATCATACTGCTGGCCTTTCTCTTCCTCACATCCGGTGAAGCAGGCCAGAGCGATTAACGCAATTAAAATTACATAACTGAAAAATCTGTTCTTCATATGGCATCTGTTTTACTTGTTCAAAAAGTTGTTTTTACCACCCCGCTAAGCGGGGTTCGAAATTCCACCTCCGCGTCCAACCCCGCTAAGCGGGGTTCGAAGATCCCCCTCCGCTAAGCGGGGGCCGCTAAGCGGGGTCTGTATCATCAAAACCCCAGCCTCACGCGAAGGCCGCGGGACCCGAAACGCAGGTCGCGGCTGGCCAGATCGCCCAGGGGATGCTTCATGTACGGCTCTATCACCAGCCGGGCTGTGCCCACATCAAAGCGATAGCCCACCGCCACATTCAGCACACTGGCCAGATCCACCTTGCCCAGGGGATCGTATGACTCGCGAAGCGTTTCGCTCCGGGCCATCTTATCGCTGCCTACGATATTATCCTCCCCGTCATACTCATAGACCACATAGTGGCTGGTATAATCATGGCGGTATTTTTCCTGTAGATAAGTAAACGACGATACCCCGGCCGAGACAGACAGCCTGTCGAACCGGTATTCGATGTTCAGCGGCACGTCTACCCCGATCAGTTTCACTTTGTTGCTGATGTCGCGGAAATAAGGGTAAAACCCGCCAAAAGAAGCAAGCTCGCCCACCTTGTCAACCCGGGTGTTCGCACTCAGATAGCTGGCCAGCTCCCTGCTTTGCTTGCGGGTCGTGAAATACTGGCGGGAGACCATCACCCCCGTACTCACGGTGAGATCGGGAAGCACCCGAAATTCTGAAACAATCCCTCCCGCAAAATTGGCCTCACTGGAGACCATCGAGGAAGAGTAATTATACAAGGTGGAAAACGCCACGTTCAGTTCCACCGACTTTCTGTCTTTGCTGGCAGTGGACCGGTCCGGCAGTTTTTCCCAGAGCGAAGCATTGCCGAGGTTTTCCGTCTGAACCCGGTTATTACCCGGTGAACCTGCCCCGGACGCCCGAACCAGCGCCGGGGTGCCTGGCGAAGACATCGGGATGCCCGGATGTAACCGGGACTTTTTCTCCAACCGGGCCAAAACCGGTGAAGAAACCGTTGTTGCCTCAGAATTCCGACGACCAGTCTTACCGGCTTCCGCGGACATAGCCTGCTGATCCCCTTCCATGGGATGGCGCCCCTCGGCGGTGGTGGAAGCTGTGGTGGAACGAGCCCTTTCGGCCTCCCCTTCTGCCGTATCAGCTTCACGGGCGGCTGCGATCATTTCCGATTCACCGCCAGATGCCAGCTTCTCAGGAGAAGACGGACTAACAGAGGTGGAATCACCTGGAGAAGACTGCCCTGAGGAAGATTCACCGCCAGATGCCAGCTTCCCTGGAGAAGACGGGCCACCGGAGGCGGAGTCCCCTATAAAAGCCTTATCTCCCATGGATGTCCCTTCTGCAGGGGATGTCCCCGATGAAGCGGAAGTCCCCGATGAAGCAGCTTCCCCTGTAGCAGAAGCCTCACCCTGTGAGCGGGCCACCTGGTCCGTGGAGGAAGCCCCTTGTCGTTGCAACCCAAAAGGATTGAAAACCAACAGCAAAGCAAGCACCAGGGCGGCAGCCCCGGCAACCCTGCCGATATGAACCACCCGCAGGCGGCGCCTCTGATTGAGCCGCCGCTCCATATCCTTCCACGCACCCGGATCCACCGGCTCGCGGTGGTTGTCGAAAACCTCCCGGATGCGCCGCACCAGTATCCTGTCAAATGATCTGCTCATAATCGTCCTTGTATAATGCTTTGTATTTGGCCCGCAACTTCTCCTTGGCGCGGGCCAGATAGGACCGCGAGGTGCCGACGCTGACCCCCAGCATCCCGGCGATCTCATCATGGGCGTAGCCCTCTATCTCGTACAGATTGAAAACCATGCGGTGCAACTCCGGCAGCTGATCCAGCAGTTGCTTCAAATCTTCCATCTCCAGCTGATCAACACCCTCCGCCTGATAAACCTCAACCGTCCCCTCCTCCAAGGGTTCACCGGGAAATTTCTTCAGGTTCCTCCGGTAATAATCGATCGCCTTATTGACGATGATCCGGCGAAACCAGGGCTTGAAGGGCCGGCTCGGATCATATTGCCCGATGTGGTCAAAGACCTTCATAAAACTGTCGTTCAGAATCTCCAGGGCATCCTCCCGCGAATAGGCATAACAGTAGCATATCCCTATTCCATAGGCATAATAAAGCTCGTAGAGCATCTTTTGATGCTTGCGCCTACCTTTCCTGCAGCCTTCTAAAATCCGCTTTTCGATAGCCTTTTGCTTTATCTGTTTGATGCCCTCATATTGTAAAACGTTAAATTGGTGATTTTTTCATACAATAGCCAAATAAGCGATTCTATTATTCAAATAAACGATTCAATTTTCCAGATAAATGATTTTTCATGATCCTTCTTTCCGGTGAACCTTTTCCGCGGGTGATGATTCACCTTCCAATAAATAAAGCGCATTAACCTGTACGATGAATTCATCTGCTGTGCTGCAACAGTTGATCAATTTTCCGGGGCAGATTCACCATCCGGGGTAGATTCGCCATCCGGGGCAGATTCGCCTTTCCATTTAAAGGGTACTGACCTTGATCGGCAGCATTTAGGCGACCCAGGTCACAGCATTAAGAGATCCAGGTCACAGCATTTAAGCGACCCAGGTCACAGCATTAAGAGATCCAGATCACAGCATTTAAGCGACCCAGGTCACAGCATTAAGAAATCCAGGTCACAGCATTAAGAGATCCAGGTCATCATGCGATCTTTAATCACCCATTGTCCTTTTTCTTTGACAAGATAGATGATGTTCCCCTCCGCTCCCAAACTGCCAAAATAGTAACCTGTATCAAGTATGGCCTGGTCTTTATCATCATTATAACCGATCCGGGAGAACCGGATGTACCCGACGGCATTTTTATATTTTTGGTAAAACTCCTGCCAGTTGTTGTTGACATCCCGGCTGTCAAAAATATGAGCCAATTCATCCGGTGAAACTACAATCAGCTGATTGTCATCACTATGAAACTTATCGGCGAATAAATAAGTGGTATCATTAACCTCGCACAGGTTTTCAACCAGGGTGGTATCAAAATCGGGGAAGTTTTCCGTGAAGTGATCGATGTAATCGTCATCAAACGTCACCCGGATATGATCGATCGATTTCTGGGCAATCACAATTTTCTCCGAGGAAAAGGTCTCATTGAGAATAAGGGAATAAATTTCATAATCCGTGCTGTCAATGGGATCGGGTGTTTCCAGGGGGAAGTCGGGGGCTACGGAATTGTTTTCACAGCCTGCTGAAAGCATTCCGGCGGCAAAAATAAGGACACTCAAGGGCTTTATGCAATTCATGGTCTATGGTTGGTCGTTAAGTTATTTGGTTTCAGGGTCTATGGTTGGTCGTTAAGTTATTTGGTTTAAGGGTCTATGGTTTTTTTCAGGTTTATTTGGTTTCTGGTGAATTTCTCCGCCAGGGCGGGATGTTTTATCCGTAACGTGTTTTATTGGCAGGGTTCAAATACAACTCATTGAACCCGGATCAACCCTCATCGATGCCTAATGGAACCAGCGCGTTTTGACAATTGTTATTGGCCAGTTTCAATCTTTTCCCGTATTTATCCTTATCTCTGGCTCCCGGAACCTGATCGTTTTGACAAGTGATAGTGTACTTCCTCATTTAACGATGCTGAAAAATCCCTCAGAATGGTTTCAGTTTTTCGTGCAGGCGGAAGACCTCCAGGATTCTCCTGTCATTTCTTTGGTCGGGAACGCCTTCAAAGGCGGTGGGATAACCCAGTCGGACTTCCAGCTTATTGCCTGCCCCGTCATCCTTGCTCGCGTAATTGAGCGGATCGATGATCACCCAGTCGCAGGTGGCCGATGAATAGCCCGCCCAGAAATAACCCGTGTAGATCACCTGTTGATCTACTGTCACCGCAAAGCCTGTTCGGTGAAAGGGATTTTCCCCGGTATCGTTCAGTTTTTCTGCGATCTGTTCGGTTACTGTAAAGGTATGATTTTTTTTATTATAAGCGATCATCTCGTTAAAAGGGATAAGCACATCCTCATCCAGCATCACTGTACTATCGATGATTCGGGCACTGCCCACGGCCGTCTTATAATCCGCCAGCCGGTATATATCGACTCTTTTTCCAGCCGGGGTATCATCCTCTTTTTCACACGCAAAAGCCAGGCCTGCAAGAAGGACCAGAGTGATTAGAATATTCCTTGTCATGTCTTGGTTTTTAAAATTTTACAGTTCTATTGAATCAGATCCTTCCCGGGCATATCTGCTTGTCACCCCATCATGGTAATTGTCACCGAGCCTCAGGGTATCCGTCTCAAGGCCATAAATGATCCCTTTCAGAACCAGGTATTGATTTTGATAATCTCCTGACAGTTCGATGTACCTCTCCTCTTCCCCCGAATAGATAGATTCCTTCATGGACAACTGCCATATGCCGGAAGATACTTCCTGCTCATTTTCAAACAGGGAATAGGTATCGTCGCCATTAAGGGTGATCTGAACCCTCTTCCCGGTGGTTTCGGGTGTTTCATGAATATGAAAACCGATACCTCCGTCGGTCCGGACCCAGTTCCACTCTCCAATCAGGTCTGCATGCCTGATCTGTGCATCATCCTCTGTGCTGCAACTCATCAGGCCCAGGACGATTCCTATTATCACAACTTTTATTCTCATGCCCCTTTGTTGTTCAATCATTCAATCATTCAATCATTCAATCCCCGCCTTCACTTTGTTCCTGCGGGGCAGGCATTCACTCCCCGCCTGCGTCGGGGCAGGCATTCACGCATTGTCCCCGGGCTTCTCGACCTTTCCCACGAACACGATCGTCCCGGTGGTCGCTTCCCGGATGGCAAAGACAAAGGGCCGGTCAAATCTGACCACAGCGGGCTGGGCGGGATCCGCGCTGGTAACCCCCACTTCGACCGAAGTAACCGCAGCAGCTTCGGTGCCTTTCTCGTCCACCTCCACAAAGGTCTTGTGCTTCACCTGGGAGATATGCAGATCCTTCCTTTCCGGGTTGATGCCGCTGAAATCCGACTCATCGGGATCGAAAGCCTCCTCCATGCCCATGGCCTTCAGCATTTCACCCAATGTTTGCTCATATTCAAAGGTGAAGCGGGGCAGGTGGACTTGCACGTGGGCAGTGTCCATCGATTCCATCCACTGAATCCAGTTATCCCGGTTCATCTGCTGAATCAGGCCATCGACCTGCAGCTCTTCCCCGGGAAGCATACACACCATGTTGTAATTGCCCCGGCCATAAGGCATCTGTACTGCCGTGAACAGGTCATTGCTGATATATCCCAGGCTGGCCTCAGTTTGCATCATATCCACCTGTATTTCACTTCCATCGGACAAATAAAAGGGCTCCCTGGCGGTCTTTTCCTGGTTGAACTGGTAGGTCCATTTGCCGTTAAAATAGACGGCATTGATCAGGTACATCATGGTCAGGGGATCAATTTGCTCGATGATCCTGGGGATCTTGCCATTGGTGTTATCGCCCACCCAGTTGTTGATGATTTTAGGGGCTTCGGGGGAATCAAAGTCCAGGGCCTCGACCCGGGCATCATAGTACTGGCGGTTCACATCAAGGAAATCCTGCTCGACCTGGAATCCCTGGCGGTACCAGATGGAATTGGCCACATCCATGGTCACTTTAGGATCCACTGTGATGAGCGATTCCATCAGGGACTGGTACGATTCATTGATTTCACCGGTGGAAAGACCGCCCAGGTAAAGGGCCTCTTGCATACCGGTGCGGGTATCGCCGCCGGCGCCGTTGTAGGTCATCGCCAGGGCCAGCGACACGCTGACCGGTGATATCATCGTGTTGGAGGTTTCATCCTGCTGGTTGTGGATGCGCTGGAAAAGCTCCAGACCGAACTGATTGTCCGAACCGATCAAATGACGGATCTGGGGCGTCACTTCAATCGGCTTGGGATCCAATACCGGCTGGGGCGTCTCTTCTTTCTCGCAGGACCATTGCATTCCTGCAACAATCAGGGCGAGGGTAAGGGTGAGTATCTTTTTCATAATAACAGCTTTTTCTAACCCTTACGATAAAAAGCCATCATGTGCTGCAAAGGGAGGGAAAATTTTTTCTTAACCTGGAAAAAAACAGGCATTGATGAAAAATGCCCCCGCTAAGCGGGGGGTCGTACCAAATGCCCCCGCTAAGCGGACAGGGTCCGCTAAGCGGGGGGCTGAACCCCGCTAAGCGGGGGGCTGAACCCCGCTAAGCGGGGGGGGCGTACCAAATGACCCCGCTAAGCGGACAGGGTCCGCTAAGCGGGAGGTCGAACCCCGCTAAGCGGGGGGCTGAACCCCGCTAAGCGGGGTGTGTTGTTCATCCTTACCTTGGCTTGATGATCCCCAGGCCTGAGGAGTTGGTCTTGACTTTCCTGGGCTCGCCGCCGTATTTGACCACGCCCATGCCCGACATATCGACCTTGAGGACTTTTTCGGCATAGATGCCCGCTTTGCCGAAACCGCTGAACTCCAGGTAGAAGGCATCGGTCATCAGCTCATCGGCTTCCACGTTGGAAGCCCCCGACATGTCCATCACCACGTAACGGGCCTTGCCTTCGAGCTCGGCATTGACCGCCCCGCCGAAATCGGCCAGGAGCTTATCCACCTCGATGCGCATCTCCAGATCGGCCGCGCCTGAGACATCCAGCTCCAGCCTGTCAGCTGTAAGGGTACCATTGGTGCGCAACTTGACGGCACCCCCAATGTCGATCGATTGGAGTTGTTTGACAGTCAGATACACTTCCACATCCCAGTCCTTGAAGTTCCGGTCCCGGTCGGTCTCCAAATAAAGGGTGCTGTCGCGCACGTCTATCTCCAGTTTGTCGAAGATATCCTTTTCGGCCTCCACCCGCAACGACTCCTGATCGCCCTGCCGCAGGTAGAGCTCGCAGGCAATGGTGATGTCGATCGAGTTGAAATCCTTTACGGAGATATCTTTTTCGTAATCCTGGACGCTGCTGAAAGAGCCCGTTGTTGGTGTGCCCGCCTGGATAAGGCCGGCTGCCAGGATCATCATCAGGCTCAAGAGAAATCCTTTGGTTTTCATAATGATTGGTTTTTAGGACCGGTTCAAACTAAAGAGGTTAAATTCTAAATGTTGGTTGATTCGATCATTTAGAGCACCTGTTTGATGTTCTCGGTGACGATCTGCCCGTCGAAGAGCTGCACGATGCGGTGAGCTTTCTCGGCGTCGGACGGTGAGTGGGTCACCATAATGATGGTGGTGCCTTCATTGTTGAGTTGTTGCAGCAGGTTCATCACCTCTTCGCCGTGGGCGGAGTCCAGGTTACCGGTCGGCTCGTCGGCGAGGATGAGCTTGGGGTTGGCCACCACGGCCCTTGCGATGGCTACGCGTTGCTGCTGACCGCCGGAAAGCTGCTGGGGGAAGTGCTTCTTGCGGTGCGACATCTTCATGCGCTCGAGCACCTCTTCCACCCGCTGCTTGCGCTCGGAACTGGGCTTGTTCAGATACAACAGGGGTAATTCTACATTTTCATATACATTCAGTTCATCGATCAGGTTAAAACTCTGAAAAACAAAGCCGATGTTGGCCTTACGCAGGTTGGTGCGCTTGCGCTCACTGTAGCCCGATACCTCATGGTCCATGAAGTGAAGCTCACCCCCGGATGGATTGTCGAGCAGGCCCAGCAGGTTGAGCAGGGTCGATTTGCCGCATCCCGAAGGACCCATTATGGCGACAAACTCGCCGAATTCGACCTCGAGGTTCACCTGGTTCAAGGCGGTGGTTTCTACCTCATCTGTCCTGAAAACTTTGACTAATTCTTTCGTACGTATCATGATCTCTAGGTTTAGTGATTATTATATTGTTAATTGTTCATTTCTTTCTTTAAGCATTCAATCATTCAAGCATTTTATCATTTCCTCATTTAAACATTTCCTCATTTAAGCATTTTGTCATTTTATCATTTCCTCATTTAAGCATTGCCTCATTTTGTCATTTAAGCATTTTATTATTTCCTCATTTAAACATTCCCTCATTTCTTCAGCATCAGCTTATCCACTTCATTAAAGTTGTCGTAGCTGGAGACGATCACCTTCTCGCCCGGCTCGAGGCCTTCGATCACCTCGTAGTACTGTGGGTTCTGGCGGCCGATGCGGATGTCACGCTTGGTGGCGAAATCGCCCGACTCATCCACAACGTAGACCCATTGCCCGCCGGTACTTTGATAGAAACCGCCCCGTGGAATCAGAACCGCCCGTTTCGACTGACCCAGCTCCAGCTTGATGCGGAAGGTCTGGCCGATGCTGATGTCATTGGGCGCATGGTTGGAGAATTCCATGTCGACGGTGAATTTGCCCTGGTTGACTTCCGGATATTTCTTGGTCACATTCAGATTATAGGTATCGCCGGTATAGTCGAATGAACCGGGCAGGCCCCTTCTGACGCGGGCGATGTAGTGCTCATCGATCTCCACATTCATCTTATAGTCGTCCAGTATATTGATCTTGCCGATGCGGTTGCCGTAGTTGATCACCTCGCCCACTTCGGGGTTCAGGTTGGCCAGCTCACCGTTGACCGGGGCCTTCACGTGCAGGTTCTCCAGCTTGTCGCGTACCACGTCTACCGATTTTTCCAGCCGGTTCACCGATTTCTCCAGGCCCCGGATCTGGATCGCGCGGAAAATGGAATCCTGCTTCTGGGCCTTCTTGAACAGCTCAAACTTCCGGACGGTGGCCTCATATTGTTCCTTGCTTTGCTTATATTCCTCGTATGAGATGTGTTCACTCTCATAAAGCTTCTTGTTGTTCTGGTAATTGCGCCGCTGCTTGTCCAACTCCCGCCGCAGGTCGATCAGCTCGCTTTCGTTGTTCAGCTGTTGCTGCTGCATCTGCAAACGGGCCTGGCGCAGCTCATTGATCGCCCGGGCCACCTGCGCTTCGTTGTTGGAGATCTGTAGTATCAGGTCGGTATTGCTCAGGCGCAATATCTCATCGCCCTTTTGAACCATATTGCCTTCCTCAATCAGGATCTCCTCAACACGGCCGCCTTCCACGGCATCCAGGTAAATGGTCTTGATCGGCTCAACTGTGCCGATCACGGCAATATAATCCTTGAAAACGTCCTTTTCAACAGGTTCCACGGTAATCTTCTCCCGTTCCACATTGAGCTTCGAGCTTTTATCACCGAAGAAAATGTTATAAATGACCAGGGCTGCAAGTATGCCTCCTACCATGAACCAAATGTTTCGTTTACTGAGCAGTTTGTTCTTTTTTTCAATGACTCGGTCCATACTTCTGAATTTTATGATGCGTTTGCCCTATTGTATCATGATCCATGCCAAAATACACAAACATCTATTATACAACGACTTGCAGGTTCACTTCACCGGGAATCTCCCCCATTTTGTTGTTCGATAATGAAACATTTATAGTACGAAATCGAACATCGTATCGGAATTCTTCTTATATTTACCGGGAGAAACAAGACAGTCAATTTTTAAAACCGCCCGCCATGGAAAAGAAATACGGTAAAGTACTGGCCATTGACGACAATGAAGACATTCTGTTTGCCCTGAAGCTTTTGCTGAAGAACCATGTAGAGAAGGTCACCACCGAGACCTCGCCCGACAAGATCCCGCAGTTGATGAAGGAAGACAGCTACGATGTGATCCTGCTGGACATGAACTTCACCAAGGATGCGATCAGCGGGCAGGAGGGTTTCGACTGGCTGAACAAGATTTTGGATATTGACCCGGATGCGGTGGTGGTGTTCATCACGGCTTACGGGGATGCCGAGAAGGCGGTAAAGGCGATCAAGGCCGGGGCCACCGACTTTGTGCTGAAGCCCTGGCAGAATGAGAAGCTTTTGGCCACGATCTCTTCGGCCATCAAGCTGCGCCAGAGCAAGCGGGAGGCTGGCGATTTGAAGGAGCGGCAAAAGGAGATCAGCGACATCCAGGACCGCCCTTTCCATGAGTTCATTGGTGAGTCGCCTGAGATGAAGGAGGTATTCAGGACGATCAACAAGGTGGCCCAGACCGATGCCAACGTGTTGATACTCGGCGAGAACGGCACGGGCAAGGAGCTGGTGGCCCGCGCCCTGCACCGCAACTCCACCCGCCAGGATGAGGTGTTCATCAGCGTTGACCTGGGTTCGATCCACGAGAACCTTTTCGAGAGCGAGCTTTTCGGCCACGTCAAAGGGGCCTTCACCGATGCCAAGAAGGACAAAGCCGGGCGGTTCGAGGTGGCCAACGGCGGCACCCTTTTTTTGGATGAGATCGGCAACCTGACCCTGCCCCTGCAGGCCAAGCTGCTGACGGCCATCGAGCGCAAGGAGATCACCCGGCTGGGCTCCAACCAGACCCGCACCATCGACGTCAGGCTGATCTGCGCCACCAACAACGACATCCACAAGATGGTGGCCAATGAGGATTTCCGCCAGGACCTGCTGTACCGGGTCAATACCGTCGAGATACAGCTGCCGCCCCTGCGCGAGCGCACCGACGACATCCCCCTGCTGGCCGACCATTTCCTCAAACAGTACTCCAAAAAATACAAGAAGCCGATCAAAAAAATCAGCTCGGAAGCCCTCAAGAAGCTCAACCAGCACTCCTGGCCGGGCAACGTACGCGAGCTCCAGCATGCCATCGAAAGGGCCGTGATCATGTGCGACTCGACCACCCTGGAAGAAGACGATTTCATCCTCTCCTCCACCGGCCAGAAAAAGGAGGAACTTGAACTGGAGAGCTACGACCTGGAAACCATCGAGAAGAACGTTATCCGCAAAGTGCTCAAACAAAACCAGGGCAACGTCACCAAAGCTGCTTCCCAGCTGGGGCTGACCCGCACTTCCCTATACCGAAGAATGGAAAAGTATGATCTATAAGAATTTCAGACTCGTTATCTCTTTCAGAATATTGTTGCTGGCGGCAACAATATTTCTTTTTTTCTACACCCTTACCCTGGACTATTTCATCACCCCTTTCCTGATCGGGGTTTTGATCATCCTCCAGATCGTTCTTTTGGTGCGGTATGTAGACATCACCAACCGCAACCTGGCCACCTTCCTCGAGTCCATCCGCTTCTCCGAGTTCACCCGGTCCTTCCACATTGAAGGGATGGGCCAGTCGTTCGACGAGCTGAACAAAGCCTTCAACGAGGTGATCGGCGATTTTCAGAAGATCCGCCAGCAGCTTGAGGAACAGTACCAGTACCTGAACAGCATTGTGAGCAACATCGACATCTCGATCATCACCTACCACAAGGACGGGACGGTTGATATGGTGAACAAGGCCTTCCAGGACCTGTTTCAGATTTACAACCTCAAACACATCGAGCAGCTTCAGCAGGTGAACCAGGAGCTGGCCGACATCCTGATGAAGCTGGAGCCGGGCAAGAACTATGTACTGAAGATCAAACAGGAAGATGATATACTGCAGCTGGCCGTATACGGGTCGGAATTCAGGCTTCACACCAAGCGCATCATGCTGGTAACCATCAAAGACATCCAGTATGTGCTGGAAGAGCAGGAAACAGAGACCTGGCAGAAGCTGATCCGGGTGCTGACCCATGAGATTATGAACTCGATCACCCCGGTGGCTTCACTCACCTCCACCCTGAGCCTGATGGTGAAGGACACCAAGGAAGAGCACGGGGGCCGGCTCGACGAGGAGTCGACCGAAGAGATCCAGAAAGCCCTGAACACCATCCACAAGCGCAGCGAGGGACTGCTGCATTTTGTCAACACCTACCGCAGCCTCACGAAGATCCCCAAGCCCAATTTTGAGATCGTCAGGGCCCAGGAGCTGTTCGACAACATCAAGCCCCTGATGGAGAGGGATTTGGTGGACAACAACATCCGGTTTGTCACCACGGTCGATCCCGAACATTTGGAGTTTTATGCCGACCACAAGCTCATCGAGCAGGTGCTGATCAACCTGATCACCAATGCCATTCATGCCCTCGAGGAGCGCCGCGACGGGCGGATCGATTTGAAAGCATTCCGCAGCCGCCGCAGCCGGCCCACCATCACCGTCTCCGACAACGGCCGCGGTATCCTGCAGGATGTGCTCGATAAGATCTTCATCCCGTTCTTCACCACCAAGCCCAAGGGCTCGGGCATCGGGCTGAGCCTCTCGAAGCAGATCATGCGCCTGCACGGCGGCTCAATCACCGCCAAAAGCGAACCCGAACAAGGCACCACCTTTACCCTTACGTTCTAATGCCTGCCCCGCTGAAACGAAGTGAAAGCGGGGATAGAATGCCTGCCCCGACAAAGGCGGGAAGACAATACCTGGGCCGCTAAAATGAAGTAAAAACGAGAGGTGAAAACCTGCTCCGACTCAGTGAAACAAAGGCGGGGAAAAATGCCTGGCCCGATCCGTTGAAACAAGGACGGGGATAGAATATTTGAATGTTGAACCCCTTCCCAAAGGTAATGAATCCAGAGCAGGAATCGCATGATAGAATATGGCTATTGGTTGCAGCACTGAGAAAAACAGTTTAATTGTAGCTATAGATATTTTAAAAATATACCAATTAAAATTAAAGGAATAAAAACACAAATTAATGACTTCGAAACAGATAAACCGTAATATTTTTTTATCCCCCAAACTACCCATATCAACAAAAGAAGTTGAGCAAATCGACTTAAAAATCTTAAAAATAATATTTTATTGTCCTCAGATAAAAATTTCTTAATTTCCGGAACAGAATATTCACCACTTTTTAAAAATAAATAATCACCGGAAATATCTTCAATTAAGAAAAATAAAACAAAAGAATAAATCATTAATGGAAAATAACCATATCCTGAATGAATTAGGAGTTTATAAAAAGATCCTTGAGCATCAAAAAAGAAAGTAGTATAATGAAATAAAATTGTTATAAAAAACCAGGAAACAATAACACTAAAAAATGAAAATGAAAACGTTACATAGTTTAACATTTCATTAAAGGAAGAACTATAAAGATCAATGGGAAAATGACCAGCCAATTCTAATTTGCAAAATGCTACTAAGAAAGCTGTCAAAAAAACAACTATAAATGAATTAATTGTATAAAAACGATTCATTATTACATATTTATTATGATAAGGGTCTCAAGGAATGACGATAATATTGTTAAAATAACCGAAACTAAGGAAAAAAACAGATATATTTTTATATCCTTTAATAATAGGATATTTTTGGTAATCAATCTATAAATAATTATAGTACCCAAAAACCCTGCAAAACATGATAACCACAGCCCCATAATCTCAAATAAACCATAAGGTAATATATTTATAATCATTTTATTAATTCCAATAGTATTAATTGTACGGGATAATACAATACCCAGACTAAACCCGTTAGCAATTAAGTTATAGAAAGATATAAGGCCAAATGAGCAAAAACTCAATATATTAGTCAAAATTACTAAAAGATTATTTTCCAATAATCCGGAAAAAATAAGTTTAAAAGAGCCCTCCTGTTGTTTTTCAAAAATTTCAAAATGAGAAGAGTATATCTCCCCTTCATAATAAAAGCCTGCAAATAAAGAAGATAAGTATATAATTAGAACGATAATATAAAAGGTAGATCTCATAAATATAAATTATATGGGGAGAAAAGCGACTCCCCATATAAAGACTAAAATTTAAAGACTTATTCCAAGTCCTACCGCAGCTCCTACAGGACCTCCAAAGACAGAACCCCATAGCAATCCTTGTGCAGCGCTTTCTACAGCAAATGCACCTCCAAGCAGAGCTGTACCTTCATCACTTGCTCCATTTTTTGCTGCTAAATAACACACGCCTACACCAATATTCTGATTGTTTGAATCAACATTCTTTACTATAGACAATGACAATGTCATAGAAAGAATAATACCAATGGCCAAAATTTTAGTTTTTTTCATTGCTAAAGTTTTTGGTTTTAAAATCCACAACATTCCGGGTAATTAACACAGAAGCCAAATAGATCATTATTACCAACAAACAGGTAATAAGGACGATCAGGGTACCATACATTTCTCCCAGTAAATAATAGACCACCGTTGCCAATCCCACGGTGAGGGCGGTGGAAAATCCTGCTATTCCACCAATCAGGCTGTTCGTCTTTTTATCAGGAACCAACCTCGCCCCACAATGGGGACATCGAACCGATTTGAAATTATTGACCAGGAAAAATTTCCTCAATGGAAGTTTTCCATTACAATTGGGACAAAGATGCATCCCGTTCATTTCCGTTTTAACATTAACCTACTCGTTTCAGGCTTTTCGGCATCCGCCTTACATAAAACCATCGCTTCAATAAAGGCCTTTACTGATTCCATAGATCAATATAGACCATCCCCGTCTAATTTAACTGGACTCTTGCCATTTTTTTTAAAATTTTAAGCAATGTTTTAAAAAACTGGTTTTTAACCTTTGTTATACGGGTAAATTTAAAAGCCTTTTACCATGAAAGAACTTGGAAACGCCACCTTCAAAAATTATGTCGGAATGGAACAAGGTTTCTCCGAGAGGGGATACCAGATTGTTGCTCATGTCCTGACCCTTGGATATGCAGTCATGCTGACCGGGCTGTTTTATTTTATCCTGACCATGAAATTCGTTGCCCCGCGTTATCGTAATTCCGGGGTTTTATCTGTGGCGGTCATGATTAGTGCATTCCTGCTTCTTTTTAAGCAAGCCGGCAACTGGTCGGATGCTTTCGGGTGCCTAC
The DNA here is from genome assembly GCA_913055635.1 of uncultured Bacteroidota bacterium. Lineage (GTDB taxonomy): Bacteria > Bacteroidota > Bacteroidia > Bacteroidales > UBA12077 > JAGXLC01. The sequence continues at coordinate 9,919 of CAJXLK010000001.1, read as the reverse complement.
CTGATGCCCCACCTGGCGGGTATTGATGGCGCCAAAGCCAAAACTCCAACTCCTCCTTACCCTACCACAGCACCCTTAGCCATCCTGGTTACCAATAATTCCCCCAAATCCCCATCCAACAACACAACAAGCAACCTTCCAGAAAATTTCTTAAAATTTACCAGCCAGGGGACAAAAAAATTTGAACAGAAATGGAGAAATGCGTAACTTTAATTTACGAAAGTGCCATTGGGGTAAATTTCCGGCATAGATGTAAAAGTTATCCGGAGGGGGGGTTCTTTATCCGACAGGAATTCAAATTGGAAAAAATTGCTGGTAGAGATTTATAAAGTTATCCGGAGGGCGGGTTTTTAAATGCAACAAATAAAGTAAAAACGCAGAAAGTTTCTTGTATGGATTTAGAAAGCACCCTTGAGAGATACAGGAAAATGGACAGCATGATCAGGCTGGAGAGCACCGGACCGCCCTGTGATTTTGCCCGCAAACTGGGCATATCCAGGAGCCAGCTTTACAATTGCCTGAAAGAGTTGCGGGTGCGTGGGGCCTGTATCCGGTTCAACAAATGGAAACGATCCTATACCTATATAAAACCGGTGGAAGTGCGCGCCGAATTCTGCTTAACCTTCCCCGAGGAAGGTGAATCAGACTAAAAGGCCAGGCATAAAAACCTGTCTTACTAAAACCTTAAAAGTCAAATATTTTGTCATTTAATCATTTACTCATTCACTCATTTAATCATTTACTCATTTAATCATTTTATCATTTTATCATTGAATCATTGAATCATTCAATCCCCGCTTCCACTTTGTTTAGCGGGGGCAGGCATTTATCCTCCGCTTTGACATCATTTCAGCGGGGCAGGCATTCACGCATTAACCCATTAATACACTGTCATGAAAAACAAGCTCATCTTTCTGATCGCAGTTTTTGCCGCACTCACTGTGGGGCTGACTCTTCTGACCAGCCGTATCACCCGCGGACAAGATCCTCTGTGGCTGAACCAGGCTTTTGGACTGACCGCAGCCAGTTATGCAGCATTCACCTGCACCATCCTGCTTCTTATTCATACTTTTCAGCGGCAACGCACCTGGAAGCGGATGCGCCAGACGAGCCTTTACGGGGCCTTTGGCCTGGCCCTGTTCAACGCCATCAATCTGATCTTTTTCGACACCATCGAAGGGGCCGCCAACCTGACAGGCGTTGCCGTAGGCACCGCCATTAGCCTGCTGATGGGCCGTTACGTGTATCCCCGAAAAAAGTCTGAAACGCAAGAACAACAACAAAGAGCATGAGGCCACACCATGTACGCTGCTTTTTTTCAATACATCCGCCATCCAACCATACCCGATCAGGAGCAACACTTCGACGTGCCGACCCTGATCAAATACATGCTGCTGTATCTTTAAGTAAAACTACTTCCCTATAAAAATGCCAGTTATAAAGTCAATGGTGTTTGCATCTTTACAGACCTTGCTGGGAATAAGAAAAGACCAGCCCTTGTATTAGTGAGCGGAGATATCTCTGTATGTTACACGCCATTTATAAGGGCATTGGGCGCAATAGCTATTCGAAAAATAAAATGCAAAATTGTTTCTATATATGGAAACATTTTTGTATTTTTATCCGTGAAGTTGACAAAAGAGATCTGGGCAGTTTAGAAAAACTATAGATCGACTCAATATAGACTTTTGGCATTTTGGGATAGGAGGGATAATAAAGACACACTTGTGATAGCAACACATGGATTTATTAAAAAGACTCAAAAAACACCAAAGTCTGAGATTGATCGAGCAATAAAGATCAGAGAGTTTTATTTTTCAAAAAATAAGTAGCCATGGCAACAAAGGACATCAAGTTTAAGAGATTTGATGATATTAAAGACAAATATCTTGGTAAAGAAGGAACTAATAAAAGAGATCAATATGAATTTGATTTAAAGCTGGATGTGTTGGGTGATATGATCAAACGATTGCGCAACGAAAAAAAATTGACCCAGTCACAATTAGGTGAAATGATAGGAGTAAAAAGATCCGAGATTTCAAAACTGGAGAGGGGATCCAGGAATATGACAATAACTACCGTATTAAAGGTATTCAGAGCTTTAAAAGCAGATATCAAGTTTAAAATTGAGACAAAAGATAACGAGCTGAATTTGGCATGACGCCACTTGCGTCTAATATGCTGCAAACACCATGCGGGTGGGCTTCGGGCGTTTTTGGTTGTCGGCTTTAGCAAAGTTTATATCGGGGGATCCGTCAAAAGCCGGACACGGTGAGAAGGCGTCTCCGAAAATCCCCACACGGCGCATACAGCCTTCCATTTGCCCTGAGAAAACAATTCGCCGCCGAACAGGATCTTTCACCTGCTTAGATTCAAGAAATCGGTCTTCAGCGGTACCCCCGACGGAGCAGAAGATACCGTAAAGCTGGATGATAAGGGATTCATGGTAACGGTGAAAAATAGGACCAAAATGGAGCCGGAAAAGATCAACCATCATCCACCGAAAAAGATCTGCCATCCGTTTCCATCCCGGAAAAATTCATTGACAGAAGGGAAGGGTTCTTTCGAAAAAGAAGTCTGCGAAGAAAATAAAGAAGGCCGCGAAGAAAATAAAGAAGGTCGCGAAGAAAATAAATAAGTCCGTGAAGAAAATAAAGGTGGCCATAAGGGGAAAATGGCCGATTATCCTTCTTTTCCATTGCCGAAGGGGCAATTCATCAGCAGGTGGATATTTTCGGCCAGTTTGGGGCCGATGCCCTTGACGGACTGAAGTTGATCGGCATCGGCATTAAAAAGGCGTCTGAGGCTTTGGAATTTTTCCATAACAGCAATGGCTTTTTCGCAGCCTATACCGGGGATGCCCAACAAAACGCCCACCGCATCATGCTGAGAAGGCGAAAGCTTCACGTTGGTGTATTTGATCAGGGAACGGTTGCGTTTGTATTGATGCCGGGGACTGATCTGCATGCCCATATAGTTAATGAGGCGTGCCGTTTCAGTTGAATCGCGGGCGCGCAAAACGGGTATACCCAGGGTAAGCATCAGGCGGATGAGTGTTCCCTGGATGGCTTCCCGCTTCATTTGGCTTTGAAGGATATCGGCCTTGTTGCCTTCGATGATCATCACCGGCTGGTAAGAGGTTTGGCTCATCAGGTGGGCCTGTTGAAACAACCGGCCCGATTTGATCCCTTCCAGGAACGATGGCAGCCGCTTTCGTTTGATCAGCAGCTGGTGGTCCAAAAGGTAGTCTCCGGCGCCCAGCACTGAAGGTTCAAAATAAAAAAGGCTGCTGTACCGGTCCAGCTCCCTGCGTATGGGATCACTCTCCTGCTTCCGGTCCACCTCCAGGCACAACTTGCGAATCCCAACCTCTCCCCTTCCCCTGTTCATGATTTTTCCCATTGCCCCAATCCTCCAATCTTCTTCTCTTTCCTCCCTACTACCTACTTATTTACTCCCTACTATATCCTTACTACTTACTCCCTACTACCTTACTCCCTACTAAATACTCCCTACTAATTACTTACTGCTTACTCCCTACTACCTACTATCTACTATATTTTTACTCCCTACTAATTTACTCCCTACTATTTCCTTACTGCTTACTCCCTACTACCTACTATCTACTATATTTTTACTCCCTACTAATTTACTGATTGTCCTAGCTAAAAAACTTCCTCCGCCACAAACGCAAACAAATTCCAGGAAGCGTGGATAATGGCAACATTTAAAAAGGCCGGCAAATCCCTTCGGTACATGCCAACCACAAAAGCCAGGGCTAAAAGAATACCCGCCAGAAACATGGCCACCACATAATAAATCGAAAACCAATGGCCGATGGCAAAAAGAAAAGCCGAAAGCGGGACGGCAATAAAAAGGGTCAGGTCAAACCGCTTCGTCATCAATCGGAATAGCTTGATCACCGAAAACTGGCAGATAAAAGTCTCGATGATGGGGGCAAATATCACCGTGCTGTATAGCACCATTGTCTTGCCCCGGGCCCGAAGCATATCAACCGCCGTATTTTCCAGGGCCCCTTCCGGCAGGAAATCAAAAAGCAAAGGGGGAAAAGCCACCATTAGCTGGGCCAGGAAAAAGATCAGCCAAAACCAACCAAAATGTACATTGGCCAGGTAACGAAACCACCCGGGTTGACTTTTTTCCAAAGGAATTGTTTCCATAACTGGATATTAATCAGATCATTCATATAATTTAACACATAACAATTCATGCTGAGTCTACCTCAATATGAAGGTATAAGTTAGCCCAACTCGGTCCAATAAAATTGGACGCTCCGAAAATTCAATAAAATTTTTCACGAACCACCCCTTCAATTCCTCCCTTTAACCTTTCACTTTGGCACGATCTTTTCATGCGTGTGAACCAAACATATGGATCAACGAAAGATCAAGCCAAACTCCAAGGGTTTAAAGCCCGGTGATTTTGGCCAGATGAGCAAATCCTTTTATATCATCATTGACGTATAAACCTGACTGTATGCCACCAACTGACCCACTAACCCGCACTTTTCTGGTATTTATCCTGGCCGCGGTCATTACAGCCATATCGATCCCCACCATTGTCAAAGTTGCCAGGATCAAGCAGCTGGTAGACATTCCCAACGGACGAACCTCCCACAGTGGTATGATCCCTTCGCTGGGGGGTTTTGCCATTTTCATTGCCGTTTGCTTCACCCTCCTTCTTTTTGTGGATTTCGGGGTGAATCCCGGCATTCAATACTTGCTGGTGGGACTTGTGATTGTTTTATTCATCGGCCTGAAGGACGACATCCTGGTGATTGATCCCTACAAAAAGCTGCTGGCCCAAATTGCAGCTGCTTCAACAGTGATCTTCCTGGGTGATCTGCACTTTACAAGTTTACACGGATTTTTGGGCATCAATGAAATGCCTCCCGTTGCCGGTTATCTGCTGACCGTGTTTGTGATCATTGTCATCACCAACAGCTTTAACCTGATCGATGGCATCGACGGATTGGCAGCCGGCACGGGCATTCTGATCTCCCTTCTTCTCGGGGTGTATTTCTTTCACATCGGCCAGCATCAGCTGGCGGTCATTGCCCTGGCCTTTACAGGGGCCTACATTGGTTTTTTCTGCTTCAACATTTCCAAAGGCAACAACAAGATCTTCATGGGCGACACCGGATCGCTGATGCTCGGGTTCACCCTGGCTTTTCTGATCATCCATTTTAACGAGCTGAACCTTACACCCCAGAAAATGAACATAGCCTCCGCACCGGCAGTCTCTTTTGGATTGCTTATTGTACCCCTGTTCGACACCGCCAGGGTTTTCCTTTTGCGCGTCTTAAGGGGAAAATCACCTTTTACCCCCGACAAACAGCATGTTCATCACAAGTTATTGTACATGCACGGCTCCCATTTAAAAACCTGCAGCATCATCATAGGCTTCAATATGGCATTCATTATGATGGTGATGGTGCTTCAGCATTTGAGGATCATTGAGCTAATGGCCGTTGAACTTTTTATAGCCGGTGTGTTTACTTACCTGCCTGTTTTACTGATTCGCAGAAAAACGCGGACAGGAAACATTCCTTATTTTACTTTTAAAGAAATAGAGACAGTCCCGGGTCAAAACCCAAGCCGGGAAGGAGAAGCCAGGAAGAAACGGTATTCGGAAATGGAAGTATAATGGGTTCAGTTATATTAGAGGCTATAACCGCGCCAGTGGATGATAAGCTCCTGAGGCAACCGGTTCTTAAATCACACCAGGATCTTCAGGCCCGACCCAACGTCAAGTATTCCTTCCCATCGCAACCATTTCCCTGTTTGATTCGTCTACAGAAAAAGTTTCAAAAATCGAAAGCCGTTAGGGCCCTTTGAGACAAAACAACCGATAAATAATTGAATTCATGGGCCATGAAAAAATCAGCCTGAAAGTTGATATCAATCACCGCCATTGGAAAGCATTTTGTTTTGTTTGTGGAACAATTTGTTTTTTTTTGCAGGAATCGGTTGATAATTTTAGTTGCGAATTATTTTGCCACAGAAGTTATTGTTTTATCTTCGTGGTGCCATTTTAGGAAGCGAAAAAACGGCGGTCCCATGTGACTGAGGAGGCGGAGCTGTATCCAGGCAATACTAAAAGACCTTTCAACAGTTTTTGGCATGATTTTCTCAATGGTGAACAAAATGAAAAACCGAACGTAAAAAACTCGAATCTGTCAACAAAAAATAGGTCCTTATCAATAGAAACCACATAAAAGCCTGAGAATTCTTGCATTTTTAAAAAAATATTTTATATCTTCGTTGACGAATAAACCTGACTGTATGCATTTTACTGACCCGCTAACCCAAACAGTGCTTGTTTTCTTACTTTCCGCAGCCATTACGGCGATATCCATCCCCACGATTGTCAAAGTTGCCAAGATCAAGCAGCTTGTTGACATTCCCAACGGCAGAACCTCTCACAGTGGCATGATCCCATCTTTAGGCGGATTTGCCATCTTCATCGCCATTTCTGTTTCCTTGCTAACCTTTGCGAACCTTCATATGAACCCCAGCATTCAGTATTTGCTGGTGGGGCTCATGATCATCTTTTTCATTGGTCTGAAGGACGACATCCTGGTGATTGACCCTTACAAAAAGCTTTTGGCGCAAATAGCCGCCGCTTCCCTGGTCATATTCCTGGGAGACATTTACTTCACCAGTCTTCATGGTTTTCTTGGAATACACCAGATCCCCCCCGTTGCCGGTTATGCCCTGACACTTTTCGTGATCATTGTCATCACCAACAGTTTCAATTTGATTGATGGCATCGATGGACTGGCCGCCGGAGTGGGCATCCTCATATCCCTTCTCCTGGGCGTATATTTTTACCACATCGGGCAGTACCAGCTGGCCGTTATTGCACTGGCCTTTACAGGTGCCTACATCGGATTTTTTTACTTTAATGTTTCCAAGGGAAACAACAAGATTTTCATGGGAGATACCGGATCCCTGGTCCTCGGTTTCACCCTGGCTTTCCTGATCATCCATTTCAATGAGCTGAACCTGGTGCCCCAGAAGATGAATGTAGCCTCTGCACCGGCTGTTTCTTTCGGGATATTCATCGTGCCCCTCTTCGACACCGCCCGGGTTTTTCTGATAAGGGTATTAAGGGGCAAATCACCTTTCAACCCAGACAAACAGCATGTCCATCACCGCTTGTTGCACATGCACGAGTCCCATTTAAGAACTGCCGGCATCATCATAGGTTTTAATGTAGTATTTATTGCAATGGTCTTTTTACTTCAGCATTTGCACATCATTGAGCTAATGGCCGTAGAACTCGCGGTTGCGGGATTCTTCTCCTATTTACCTGTTATGCTGATTCGCAGAAAAGCCCGGATGGAGAACATCCCCTATTCAGCCATAGAAGACATCGAAGCAGCCATGAGCCAAAGCTACAGTTGGAAAGAAGAAGCAAAGCAGAAACAGTATTCGGAAATGGAAGTATAATTCTTCCCTGATTTATTCCATCATTACCCCTCCTATAGAAACCCGCACCGGGAATGGTACTTTATTCCTTTATATCATAAGCTATTCCGATAATTTTCAAGAAAATCTCATATTACATACTTAAACTGAATGAAATCCAATAACATCAGGAACATCTGCTGCATCGGAGCCGGTTATGTAGGCGGACCGACCATGGCTGTGATTGCACAAAAGTGCCCCGAGATCAATGTAACCGTAGTAGACATCAACGAACAGCGCATTGCCGACTGGAACGATGAAGACCTGGACAAACTTCCCATTTATGAGCCGGGACTCAAAGAAGTGGTAGCCGAAGCCCGCGGCAGGAACTTGTTCTTTTCAACTGAAATCGACCAGGGCATCCGCGATGCCGAGATGATCTTCATGTCCGTGAACACCCCCACCAAGACCTATGGCAAAGGCAAGGGCATGGCAGCTGATCTGAAGTTTGTGGAACTCTCCGCCCGCAGAATAGCAGAGGTAGCCACCGACGATAAGATCATCGTGGAAAAATCCACCCTGCCGGTACGCACTGCCGAGGCCATCCGCTCCATCCTGGACAATGTGGGCAACGGCATCAACTTCCAGATCCTCTCCAACCCCGAGTTCCTGGCCGAAGGTACGGCCATCAACGACCTGTTGTATGGCGATCGGGTACTGATCGGTGGCGACCACAGCACCCCCGAAGGCCAGGCAGCCATGGATGCCTTAACAGAAGTCTATGCCCACTGGATGCCCCGTGAACGGATCCTGCAGACCAATGTATGGTCGTCCGAGCTATCCAAGCTCACCGCCAATGCTTTTCTGGCCCAACGCGTCTCCTCCATCAACGCCATCAGTGCCCTTTGTGAAAAGACCGGTGCCGATGTGGACGAAGTAGCCCGCGCCGTAGGTACCGACAGCCGTGTTGGGCCCAAGTTTCTGAAATCATCGGTTGGATTCGGCGGATCCTGCTTCCAGAAGGACATCCTGAACCTGGTGTACATTTGCCGTTCTTTAGGACTAGAGGAAGTAGCCGATTACTGGGAGCAGGTGATCATCATGAACGACTATCAGAAACGTCGTTTTGCCGAAAACATCATCACCACCCTATACAATACCGTCTCCGATAAAAAGATCGCTTTCCTGGGCTGGGCCTTCAAGAAGGACACCAACGATACCCGCGAGACGGCTGCCATGTATGTGGCCGATCATCTTATCGAAGACCATGCCAACATCCACCCCTACGATCCAAAGGTTACAGAAAAACAAATGTACGAGGATCTAAATCATTTGAACACTCGCAGTGAAGAAGAAAATAAAGGACGTTTGAAAGTTGAAGAAGATCCATATAAAGCCACAAAGAAAGCTCATGCCATTGCTATTCTAACTGAATGGGACCAATTTATAGACTACGACTGGCAAAGGATCTACAACAATATGAAAAAGCCTGCTTTCCTCTTCGACGGTCGAAACATATTAGATGCCAATAAATTGAGTAAAATTGGTTTCATTGTTTACCAAATTGGAAAAAGTGATAAGGTAGTAAGTTCAACTTAAAGGAATGAAAACAAATTCGAATACATTAAATGTTGGCCATTAAAATTAGCAACATTAATTTAAAAATTAATTTTATCTATGAAACCTAGTAATCATCTTAAAAATGCTAAAAACAATCTAGAAAAATCGTCTTTAATAGCTGATGATGAATTTCTTTTTAATGCAAGTGCTCAACTTGCTAAGGAAAGTGTGCAACAAAGCTTAACAGCAGTAAACAAAAAAAATATTAATAAAACAAAAGATCAAAACAGTATCCTATCTTTATATAGAGATGCGAAGCCCTTGATTGAAATCAACATTAATAATCACGTGCTAAATAAATTAGCAGAAGAAGATTTTACTGAATCAGAGGATCGAATTTTATACCGAGAAGAAGTAGAAGAATTCTTAGAATTAGCTGATACCGTTTATAAATCCGTTAAAGAACATTTCGCGGACAAAAAACAATAAATAATAATTTATATCCATTAAAATTCAAAGCGTAATTTCTTACTTTTTAGATTAACAGAACATCTTCTACTATTTAGACTAAAGCTCACCTCATAGCATAAACACAGCTGAAATTCAATAAAAAAAAATATTATTATTTTGAAGATGAATAGGATTTGGAAAAAATATTTTTTATAATTTAGAGTTTTTAATTAATACTCGAAAATATTCCTCGTTTCATGAAAAATAAGATTATATATATTGTTAGTGGATTACCCCGAAGCGGCACTTCTATGATGATGAAAATGCTTGAAGCGGGGGGAATAGATGTACTTACAGATTTTGTCAGAAAGGCTGATGAAAACAACCCGAAAGGATATTATGAATTTGAGAAAGCAAAAGACATTAAGAATGATGTTAGCTGGCTTGATCAGGCATATGGCAAAGTTTTTAAAATT